>JBBIIK010000002.1:0-275030 GCA_037446555.1 Acidobacteriota bacterium | reverse complement strand
TGATTGTCTACAGTATTAGGCGCGCAGTGGGCGGCCCCAGGGCGGACTGTCACGGTGCTGCTGCAACTGGGCACGTTCCTTCTGGGATTCCTGCTTGTATGGCGGCACGGGCTGCGCGCGGCGCGGCGGCTGATCTGGCGGCTGCGGAACCGGCTGATCGTGGCGTATGTGTTCATCGCCGCCGTGCCGATGCTGATGCTGGCGGTGCTGACGCTGGCGGGGGCGTGGGTGATCTCGGGGCAGATCGCGGCGTATCTGCTGAGCGTGGAGATGGGGCGGCGGGTGAACTCGCTGCAGGCGCTTGCGGAGTCACTGGAACGGGCGGCGCCGCAAGTACGCGTGGAAGCGGTGCGGCGCGCGGGGTTCTTCGTGCGGGACCGGTTTCCCGGGGCGGAGATTCTGCTGAGGGACGAAGGCGGACGCGAGGTGCGGTATCCGGAGGAGGCGGAGTTGCCGCATCCGCCGGCGGGGCATGAGAGGACAGCGGGGCTGCTGATCCGCGGGGGGCGGTTCTACCTGTGGGCGCACGGCGGCGGGGAGCGGAGCGAAGTGGTGATCGCGGTTCCGGTGACCAACGCCTTCCTGCAAGGGCTGGCGCCGGGGCTGGGGGCGGTGCAGTTGACGCCGTTCGCGATCGGCCCGCAAGGGGTGCGGGCGATGGAGGTGTCGCTGCATCCGCCGCTGGAGGGCGAGCCGCCGACGGGGACGGCGGCAGTGCCGGAGCCGGCGAACATGCTGGATCTGCCGTTGAAGTGGGGCGTGACGATGCCCGCGTCGGTGTGGGACGAGCCGGAGAGCCCCGCCACGGTGTTTCTGGGGGCGGCGACGCGGATTTCGGGGCCGCTGCGGATCATGTTCAGCGTGGACACGAGCAGCAGCGGACCGACGATGCTGGTGCTGTTCACGACGGCGCTGCTCGTCTTCTTTATCGTGGAAGTGAGTTCGGTGTGGATCGGGGTGTCGCTGTCGCGGACGATCACGTCGGCGGTGAACGATCTCTACGAGGCGACGGTGCGCATCCGCAGCGGGGACCTGAGCCACCGGATCGAGGTGAAGGGGAACGACCAACTGGCGGAGCTGGGCACGTCGTTCAACATCATGGCGGGGAACCTGGAGCGGCTGCTGCTGGCGGAAAAGGAGCGGCAGCGGCTGCAGGCGGAGCTGGAGATTGCGCGGGAGGTGCAGTCGCAACTGCTGCCGAAGCCGATCCGCGAGTTTTGTTCGCTGCGGATCGCGAGCGTGTGCAACGCGGCGCGGATGGTTTCGGGCGACTATTTCGACTACCAGCCCCTGAGCGAGGGGCGGCTGGCGCTGGCGCTGGGCGACGTGGCGGGCAAGGGGATTTCGGCGGCGCTGCTGATGGCGACGCTGCAATCGGCGATGCGAAGCCAGCTGCGGCAGTGCATGGAGGCGGCGGAAGCGGCGGCGGCGGGGAGGGGGGCGGGGTATGATCCGCCGCAGGTGTCGACGGCGCGGCTGGTGTCGAACCTGAACCAGCAGCTGTATGCATCGACGGCGCCCGAGAAGTACGCGACGTTCTTCTTCAGCGTGTACGACGAGGCGTCGTCGGAGCTGACCTACACGAACGCGGGCCATTTACCGCCGCTGCTGGTGCGCGGCGGGCGGGTTCAGGCGCTGGACACCAATGGCATGGTGGTGGGCTGCTTCGCCGGGGCGAAGTACGGCGAGAGCCGGCTGAAGCTGGAGCCGGGCGATCTGCTGGTGTGCTACACGGACGGAGTGACGGAGCCGGAGAACGCCTACGGGGAGATGTTCGGCGAGCCGAGGCTGAAGGCGTTGCTGGCGGAGCATGCGGCGATGGACATCGACGAGCTGGGGAACCGGATCGTGGAAGAGGTGGCGCGCTGGACGGCGTCGACGGAGCTGCAGGACGACTTCACGCTGTTGCTGGTGCGCAAGACAGGGTGAGGCGGGATGAAGCGGCGGCGCAGGCTGTGGATTCTGGGCGCCGCAGTGGCGGTGACGCTGTGCCTGGGGGCAGCGGGGTATGTGTGGATCGCCGGTTTTCCGCTGGTGGATGCGGTGTACATGGCGATCATGACGATGACGACGGTGGGCTACGGGGAGATCCATCCGCTGGGGCGGGCCGGGCGGATCTTCAACTCGTTTTACATGGTGTTGAGCGTCAGCGTGATGCTGATGGTGATTGGCGTGATGACGCAGGCGATCTTCGAGGCGGAGTTGCGGGATGTGTTCGGCAGGAGAGGGGCAAGGAAAATGATCGAGAAACTGCGCGGGCATTTCATTGTGTGCGGGTACGGGAGGGTGGGGCGCGGCGCAGCGGCGGAGCTGAGAAAGAGCGGCGCGGACGTGGTGGTGGTGGACCGGGACGAGAAGCGGCTGGAATGGGCGCAGAGGCAGGGCTGCGCCGCGGCGCCCGGAGACGCGACGTCGGACGACGCGCTGCGGGAGGCAGGGATCGAAAGGGCGACAGGACTGGTGGCGGCGCTGAGCACGGACGCCGACAACCTGTTTGTAGTGATGTCGGCGAGGACGCTGAATCCGAAGTTGCGGATCGCGGCGCGGGCGTCGGACGAGGCGACGGAGAAGAAGCTGGCGCGGGCGGGCGCGGACACGGTGCTGGCGCCGTACCGGACGGCGGGCGCGCAGCTGGCGCTGTCGCTGATGAAGCCGCATGTGCGGCAGTTTCTGGACTTCGCGATGGCATCGCCGGAGTGGGACGTGCGGATCGAGCAAGTGGAAGTGGATGGACGGAGCGACCTGGTGGGAAAATCGCTGGCGGAGGCGCGCATCCGGGGCGAGATGCAGGTGGTTGTGCTGGCGATCCGGCGGGTGGGTGGAGCGCTGGAGTTCAATCCGCCGGCGGCGGCGGAGATCCACGCGGGCGACTGCCTGGTGGTGATGGCAGAAGCAGAGCCGCTGCGGCGGTTCGAGGCGCGGGCGACGGGAGGGCGCGGGCAATGAAGATCCTGACAGCGGAGCAGATGCGCGAGATCGACCGCAGGACGGTGGAAGCGGGCGTGCCGTCGATCGTGCTGATGGAGAACGCGGCGTGCCGCTTTGTGGAGTTCCTGGAGCGGGAGTACGCGCCGCTGGAGCGGCAGCGCGTGGTGGTGGTGTGTGGCAAGGGCAACAACGGCGGCGACGGGATGGCGATTGCGCGGCAGCTCCGTGTGCGCTTCCGCCCGGCGTCGCTGGATGTGGTGTTGGCGTGGCCGCCGGAGGAGCTGCGCGGCGACGCGGAGATCAACTACCGGATGCTGGCGGCGCACGGGGTGAAGATGCACCGCGAGATCACGCCGGGGATGCGGGCGGCGACGCTGGTGGTGGACGCGCTGCTGGGCACGGGACTGACCGGTCCGGCGCGGGGTGCGGCGCTCGAATGGATCCGGAAGATCAACCGCGGTTTCCCGGGCGCGGCGGTGGTGAGCGTGGACATGCCGAGCGGGCTGTGCGAGGACGGCGAGAGCGTTGTGCCCGCGCATACGGTGACGTTCACGGCGCCGAAGCGCGAGCAGGTGCTGCCGCCGACGTGCGACCGCGTGGGGCGGCTGCATGTCGCGGAGATCGGGACGCCGCGCGAGATGCTGGAACGGGACGCGGAGTTGTGGCTGTCGCTGATCGAGCCGCGGCAGTTCCGGCGGCTGCTGGAGCCGCGGCCGCGGGGATCGCACAAGGGCGACTTCGGGCATGTGCTGGTAATCGGCGGATGGGACGGCAGAGGCGGGGCGGCGGCGATGGCGGGCTGGGCGGCGCTGAAGGCGGGAGCGGGGCTGGTGACGGTGGCTTGCGCGGAGGCGGAGCGGAGGACGGTGACCTCGCTGGCGCCGGAGCTGATGACGCAGGGGCTGGGCGAGGATCCGGGCGAGAAAGACGTGATCGCGCTGGGGCCCGGGCTGGGGCGCGACCCGGAGATGGTGTCGATGGCGCAGCGGCTGTTCCTGCAATCGGCGCTGCCGATGGTGGTGGACGCCGATGGTCTGAATGCGCTGGCCGGGACGAAGTTCCGCGGCCCCGGGCCGTGGCGCGTGCTGACGCCGCATCCGGGCGAGATGGCGCGGCTGGCCGGATGCGCGAGCACCGACATTCAGGCGGACCGCGTGGGCGTGGCGAGGCGGTTTGCCGCGGAGAGGCACGTGGCGGTGGTGCTGAAGGGGCAGCGGACTGTGATCGCGTTGCCGGACGGGCGTGTGCACGTGAATCCGACCGGGACGCCGGCGATGGCCACGGCCGGTTCGGGCGATGTGCTGACCGGGCTGATCGCTGGCATGCTGGCGCAATGGCCTGACCACCGGGAAGAGGGGCTGCTGGCGGCCGTGTGGCTGCACGGGCGCGCGGGCGAGCTGGCGGCGGAGGCGTCGACGGAGCTTTGCGTGACGGCGACGGACCTGGTGCGGCATCTGCCGGAGGCGATCCGGGAAGCGGCGCGATGAGGATGCGGACATTCACCACGCGGAGCGAGGAGGAGACGGTGGCGCTGGGCGCGGAGCTGGCGCGCGAGTGGACGCCGCCGCGCTGCGTGCTGCTGATCGGCAATCTGGGCGCAGGCAAGACGACGCTGGCCAAGGGCGTGGCGGAAGGGTTGGGCGCGGCGGCGGCGGACGAGATCTCGAGCCCGACGTTCGCGCTGATCCACGAGCACGGCGAGGGGCTGTTTTACCACGTGGATCTGTACCGGCTGGAGACGGAGGAGGAGGTGGCGTCGCTGGGGCTGGAAGAGATCCTGGGAAGGCGGGCAGTGGTGGTGATGGAGTGGGCGGAGCGGTTTCCGCGGCTGTTGCCGGAGGAGCGGATCGAGGTCAGAATTGAGACGCTGGGCGACGAGACGCGGCGGATTGAAGTGACGGAGCTGCCATGACGGCGGAAGGACAGACTGGAAGAGGGACGCTGACGCTGCGGGTGCTGGCGGTGGCGTGCGGGTTGCTGGCGGCGATGCTGTTTGTGCCGTTTGTGAAGCCGATCACGTTCGCCGTGGTGCTGGCGGTGGCGTTCGAGCCGCTGTATGAACGGCTGTTGCGCCTGCTGGGCTCGAACTGGATGGCGGCGGTGACGGCGACGCTGCTGATCGTGGTTCTGGTGCTCGCGCCGCTGGCGGTGGTAGCGGTGAACGTGATTCAGGAAGCCGGCGCGGTGTATCAGGCGATGGCGCGGCACACGCAGGAGCAGGGGGGCTGGGCGGCGTGGTTTGCGGAGGTGGTGGAGCAGCCGGTGCGGTGGACGGCGCAGAAGACGGGGCTGGCGGCGCCGGATGTGAAGGCGGCGCTGCTGGATCAGGCGCAAAACGTGGTCAAGCTGCTGGGCGGGTGGGGGGCGTCGCTGCTGGGGAACCTGACGGGGACGATCGGGAACGCGCTGCTGGCGGTGTTCATCCTGTTTTTCGTGTTTCTGGAGGGGCCGAAGATCCGGGACGGGATCTATGCATGGTCGCCGCTGGACGAGGCGAAGACGCGGGCCCTGCTGGGTTCGATCCGGGAGTCGATTCTGGCGAATTTTCACGGGATGGCGGCGGTGGCGATCACGCAAGGGGCGTTGACGTCGATCGGCTTTGTGATCGCCGGGTTGGGCGCGCCGGTGTTCTGGGGGGTGGCGGCGGCGGTGTGTTCGTTGATCCCGGTGATTGGCACCGCGATCGTGTGGCTGCCGGCGGCGCTCATCCTGGGGTGGCAGGGAGCGTGGGGCAAGGCGCTGTTCCTGATGTTGTGGGGCGCCCTGGTGGTGGGAATGTCGGACAACTTCGTGCGTCCGTGGGTGCTGAGCGGGCGCACGGGGATGAGCGGGCTGCTGGTGTTCTTTGCGCTGATGGGCGGGCTTCAGGTATTCGGGGCCCTCGGGCTGTTTGCGGGACCGGTGGTCCTGTCGACGGCGGCGGCGGTGTTCCGGATGCTGCGGAGTGAAATGGAGCCGGCAGTGGTCACTTCTTCGGAGCCGCCTGAGGCTGGCCCACGCGGCCCGGCTTCTCCCCGGGCTTGAGAAGGGTGGGCTTCTTCTTGCCCGGAGCGACGCCCTGCTTTTCGGCCTCGATGCGCTTGCGCTCCTTTTCGAGTTCTTCCTTGCGGTCCGGCGCGAGCAGTTCGTCGCGCTGCTGGCGGAGGGCCTTCTCCTTGTCCTGGACCGAGAGCATGCGGTCCTTGAGATCCTGCTCGTTCATCTCGATGCTGTCGCGCAGGGTTTCGAGCGCGGTGTCGAGGGCGAACTGATAGCGGGCGCGGTCGGGCTCTTCCTTTTGAGCGAGGGCCTCGAGTTTGGAGAGGAGTTCCTTCTGGCCGCTGACGAGCGCATCGAGGCTTTCGAGTGGCTTCTGGCGGCGGATGGCGTCGTCGATGTTCATGTCGATGGCCTCGATGATCTGGGTGACCTGTTCGAGGGTGCCGTGGATGAGGCCGCTGCGTCCGGTCTGGCGCTTGGCGAAGAGCTGCTCGAGCATGTCGACGCGCTGGCGCGCGAATCTCAGATAGAGCTGGAGGCGGGGTCCGGGTTCCTGGACGAGGCGGAGCTGTTCGATCTCGTCGGGGGTGAGGTAATCGCGCTGAACTGCGGCGGGCAGGCACAGGCAAGCGAGCAGAGCGAGAATCAGCGAGCGCATCCGGGCCTCCTTATCTGCCAGTCATGACGGCGTTGAGGAACTGCTCGTGGATTTCGGCGATGCGGCGCCGGGCCGCTTCCACGCGTTCGCGCTCATCAAACCCGACGGCGAGGGCGAGTTCCTTGAGCCCCTTTTCGAAGGTGCGCGCGCGGATCTCGCCGCGCTTGTACTGGCGCGTGAGCTTGCCGGGGCGGCGTCCAGTGGCCTGGAGCGAATCGAGGGCGAGTTCCGTGCATGAGACAATATCCGAGATTACGGCATCGAACTGCTGACGGCCGCCCTCTTCGCGCACGAGCTTCCACGCTTCCTTCATGCGCGCTTCGGCGAGGCGCAAAGACTGGTCGAAGCGGCGGAGCGGATCGCCTTCGCGGCGGACGTCTTCGAGCGAGCGCGGAGGCGGGGGCGCCGCGTCGAGAAGGCCAAAGCCAAGGATCATGAGCGCTGCGAGCCTCATCGCTGGACCGCCCTTTCGAGGATGCGCACGCGCTGGCGCGCCTTGAACTCTTCGTCGGGATGCGCGCCGTTGCTGGAGGCGAGAAAGCGGCGGTAGCTCTCGAGCGCGGCCTTCGGCTGGTTCATGGCATCGAGCAGGGTGGCGCGGAAGTAGTCGTAGGCGGGGCTGGGACCATTCAGTTCGCGGGCTTTGTCGAGGGCGGCGAGGGCGGGTTCGTACTGCTTGAGCAGCATGAGCACGGCGGCGAATTCGTTCCACGCTTCGCCGGAGCGGGGCGCGAGGCGCACCGCCTCCTGAAACTGGGGCGCGGCTTCGGCGTATTTCTTCTGGTCGCGCAGAATGCGCCCGTAGAAGAGGCGCAGTTCCGGGTTGGCAGGCTCGAGGGCGATGAGGGCGGCGGCAGTGGCGATGCTTTGGTCCGGCTGGCGGTTGCGCAAGTAGGCGGTGGCCAGGGCATAGAGGACGGCGGGCGTGGAGCTGCGCGCCCGGACGGCTTCGAGGTGGCGGATGGAATCCTCGAGCGCGCCCATTTCGAGCTCGAGCACGCCGAGCCGCTCGAGCGCGGCGGGCTCTTCGGGGAAGCGCGCATACACCTCGGCCGCTTTCTTCCGTTCTCCGGCGCGTTCCCATGCGTGAGCGAGCGCCATGGCGGTTTCGAGGTCGGCGGGCTGTTTTTTCGCGGCGGTTTCGAAGGCTTCCGCGGCGGCGCGCCACTGGCCGGAATCGGCGAGGGCGCGGCCGAGGAGCAAAGCCGCCTTGGCGTCGCCGGGATCCTGCTTCAGGCACTCTTCGAGCACGGTGCGCGCCTCGGCGGGCTGCCCCGCATTGAGGAGCAGATGGGCGAGGTTGAGACGGGCGGCGCGGATTTCGGGATTGATTTCGAGCGTACGGCGGAAGGCGGCGATGGCGCGTTCATTGTCGCCGGCGAGAGAGAGCGCGTAGCCCAAGTGGAACTGGATGGCAGCGGACTCGGGCTCCTTGCGGGCGGCTTCTTCGAGCAGCGGGATAGCCTCGCGCGGGCGTCCCTCGTCGATCATGCGCAGAGCGTCGGCGGGCGGCGCGGCGGGCGCCTGAAGGAAGAGCCACGGCAGAAAGACGAGGGCCCAGCTCACGCTTTCATTGTATGGAACGGGCGGGCCGCGGGCAGCCCGCGCAGGGGCCGTTACACTGAAAGAGATGCTCAGCGAACAGGAGTTTTCCAAGGCTGCGGGCGACGCGATCGAGGACCTGTACCGGAGGCTCGCCGAGGCGAGCGATGAATACGACTTTGACGTGGACATGAACGCGGGCGCGCTGACGGTGGAGTTCGAGGAGCAGCGCGAGCGGTTCGTGGTGAGCCCGAATTCGCCGGTGCGGCAGATCTGGGTATCGGCGCACGTGAAGAGCTACAAGCTCGACTGGAATGGTTCGGCGTTCGTGCTCGACGACGGGCGCACGCTGGAACAACTGATCGTGGATGCGATCCGGGTGCGGATCCCCGAGTTTTCCCTCTAGGTGGCAGGCGTCTACATTTCCTGGCCGTTCTGTTCGCAGAAGTGCACGTACTGCAATTTCGCCTCGGGGGTGTTTCCCCGGGAGCTGGAAGCGAATTACCTGGAACGGCTGCTAGAGGAGCTGGGCGCACACGAATGGAGGTGGACGCCGGAGACGGTGTATCTGGGCGGGGGGACTCCCGGCTCGATGCCGGTGGAGACGCTGAGACGCGTGCTTGGGCTTGTGCCTGGAAAGCCATGGGAGGAGGCGACGCTGGAGGCGGCGCCGGGCGGATTTGAGCCGGAGCGGGCGCGGGAGTGGGCGGCGTGCGGTTTGAACCGCGTCAGCCTGGGCGTGCAGAGTTTCGTAATAGAAGAGCTGCGGCGCACGGGACGGAAGCACACGGCGGAGGGGGTGGCGCGGGACGTGGAGATGCTGCGCGCGGCGGGGATCGGGAACTTCAACATCGATTTGATTGCAGGCTTGCCGGGGCAGACGGAGGCGAGCTGGCGGGAGTCGCTGGAATGGATCGAAAGAATCGAGCCGCCGCATGTTTCGGTGTACATGCTGGAGGTGGACGAGGACTCGCGGCTGGGGCGCGAGCTGCTGGCGGGCGGGACGCGGTTCGGCGCGGGGGCGGCGCCTTCCGAAGACCGCGTGGCGGACTTTTACGAGATGGCGGTGGAGTGGCTGGAGGCGCGCGGGTGGAGGCGGTATGAGATTTCAAACTTCGCGCGGGAGGGGTCCGAGTCGCTGCACAACCGGAAGTACTGGACGATGGCGCCGTATGCAGGCTTTGGGGCCGACGCGCACAGTTTCGACGGCGAGTGGCGGATTGCGAACACGGAGGATGTGAGGAGCTATGCGGAGAGTGGTCCGCAGCCGGAGAAGACGCGGGCGGATGTGGCGGGCGAGCGGTATCTGACGGGGCTGCGGCTGATGGAAGGGGTGCGGGTGCTGCCGGAGGACGGCGAACGGTTCGGGGAGGCGATGCGGCGGCTGGAGGAGGCGGGACTGCTCGAGCGCGAAGGGGAGCGGGTGCGGCTGACGCGGCGCGGGGTGATGTTGTCCAATGAAGTGTTCGAGGCGTTCCTCTGATGATGATTGACCTGCGTTCGGACACGGTGACGAAGCCCACGGCGGCGATGCGGCGGGCGATGGCGGAGGCGGAAGTCGGCGACGACGTTTACGGCGAAGACCCGACGGTGAACCGCCTGGAAGAGCGGGCGTCGGAGATCACGGGCAAAGAAGCGGCGCTGTTCGTGCCGTCGGGCACGATGGGAAACACGATTGCGGTCAAATGTTTGACGCGGCACGGGCAGGAGGTGATCTGCGAGTCGCGCGGCCACCTGCTGAACTACGAGCTTTCGATGACGGCGTGGTTTTCGGGCTGCCTGATCCGGGCGGTGGAGGCGGCGGACGGGATCCTCACGTGGGACCATATCGCGCCGGCGATCCGGCCGCTGGGTCCGCACGCGGCGGACACGGGCTGCATCGAGCTGGAGAACACGCACAACATGGCGGGCGGCACGGTGTATCCGCCGGAGACGGTGCGGGAGGTGTGTGCGCGGGCGCACGCGCTGGGGCTGCGGGTGCACATCGACGGGGCGCGGATCTTCAACGCGGCGGCGGCGCTCGGCGCGAGCGTGCGCGAGCTGTGCGAGCCCGCCGACACGGTGATGTTCTGCCTGTCGAAGGGGCTGGGCGCGCCGGTGGGATCTATGCTGACCGGGCCGAAGGAGCTGATCGCGCAGGGGCGGCTGTACCGGAAGCGGCTCGGCGGCGGGATGCGGCAGGCAGGAGTGCTGGCGGCAGCGGGGCTGGTGGCGCTGGAAGAGACGCCTCCGCGGCTGGCCGAGGATCACGAGAATGCGCGGCTGCTGGCGGAGGGCTTCGGGAATTTGCGCGGGGTGCGGGTGTCGCCGCCGGCGACGAACATCGTGATCTTCGACGTCCGGGAGACGGGAATGGCGGCGGCGGAGCTGAGCGCGAGGCTGCGGGAGTCGGGAGTTCTGATCAATCCCATCGGCCCCTCGACGCTGCGCGCGGTGACACACTATGATGTGAGCCGGGCGGATTGCGAGAACGCGCTGGAGGCAGTGGCAGCGTCGCTGCCGCGGCAGTGAACGGCAAAGCGAGAACCGGAGGGGACGGAGAGACATGGACAAGAGCACGCCGTGCCGCATCGAGAGCCGCCTGGAGGGCGACGTGGTGGTCATCTCCTGCGAGGGAAGAATCACGCTGGGGCTGGCGACAAACACGCTACGGAACCAGATGCGAGAGGCATTGGAGGGCGGGACGAAGAAGCTGCTGGTGGACTTCAGCGGGGCGACGCAGCTGGATTCGACGGGCATCGGGGAGCTGGTGGGTGCGCTGTCGCTGGCGAACGAGAAAGGGGCGTCGCTGAAGCTGGCGTGTCTGCCGCCGAAGATCCGGGAGCTGCTGCGGATCACGCGGCTCGATACGGTGTTCGACGTCCGGGAGGATTACCGGGAGGCGCTGGAGAGCTTCCGCTGAGGGACGCCGCGCTCGGCTTCCTTCTTGAGGGCGGAGAGCATTCCCTGGAAGACGATGGCGTGAAAAGGCGCCACGGCGTACCAATAGAGCAGCCCGAGGAGTCCGCGAGGGTGGAAGCGTGCCTCCTGGGTGAGTTCGCAGGCGCCGGCTGAGCGAGGCTCGATGCGGAACTCGAGCACCGCCTCGCCGGGCAGCTTCATTTCGGCGCGCAGACGCAGCAGCCGGGGCGGATCGAGACCGACACGCGCGCGAACCTGGGCGCCGCCGCCGAGACCGATGGATTCGGGGTTGCGGCGGCCGCGGCGGAGGCCAGGGCCGCCGGCGAGGCGGTCGAGCCAGCCGCGGATCTGCCAGAGCCAGTTGGCGTACCAGCCATGCCGGCCGCCGAGGCGGCAGACGGTGCGGTAGACTTCCGCGGCGGGCGCCTCCACAGGGGTGCTGCGAGAGTCGAGGAAGACTTTGCCCCCGGCCCAGCCGGGATCGCCAGGCAATGGGCCGGCCATGGTCCATGTGGTCTCCGCCTCGCCGCTTTCCGTTTTTTGCAGGGCAGAGCGGATGGCCTCGCGCACGGTCAGCAGGGGCTGCGGGATGAGTTCGCGGATGCGGGTGTCGCGGCAGACTACCGGGTTGCGGAGCCCTTCGGCCAGAGGGCGGGCGATGGAGTGGTGGAGCGGGGTGACCAGGTGGATCCAGTAAGAACTGAGGCGCGGGGTGAGCACAGGCACGGGCAGAATGAGGCGGTGGCCGACGCCGAGTTCTTCGCCCATGATGTCCATGATCTGGCGGTAGGTGAGCACCTCCGGTCCACCGATATCGAAGGTTTGGCCCCTGGTCTGCGGGCATTCGAGCGCGGCCACGAGATAGTGGATAACGTTGCGGACGGCGATGGGCTGGCAGGGTGTGTGGACCCAGCGGGGCGTGACCATAAGGGGCAGCCGCTCCACCAGATAGCGGAGGATCTCGAAGGACGCCGAGCCGCTGCCGATGATCATGGCGGCGCGAAACACGGTGACAGGGAGGCCAGAGGAGGCGAGAGCCGCTTCGACCTCGCGGCGCGAGGAGAGATGCTCGCTGAGTCGTGCCCCGGTTTCCCCGAGCCCGCCGAGATAGAGGAGCCGCTCGACGCCGGCGCGCCTGGCGGCGGCGGAGAAAGTGCGGGCCAATTGGAGATCGTGCGCGGCGTAGTCCTTGCCGGCGCTGATCATCGAGTGGACGAGATAGCAGGCGGCGCTGCAGCCTTCCAATGCGGCGACTGCGGAAGACTCGTCGGAGAGCGTAACCGGCAGGACCTCGACATCCGGCGAGTCCGCCCACGGGCGGTCCCGCAGCTTCATGGGCGAGCGTACGAGGCAGCGGACGCGGAGGCCGGCATCGAGCAGGCGAGGGACAAGGCGGCCGCCGATATAGCCGGTAGCGCCGGTGACAGCAATGGTATCCAATGCACCTGATTGGATGCGGCCGCGGGCGCCGGCAATGCAGGGAGATCGAGAGGCGGGTCCGGGCTGCGATAGACTGTGCGCCGTATGAGGATCACGAAGAGTGTTGCCCTGTTGCTGGCCTGCGCCTTTCTGGGGGCGCAGGAGGCGCCGAAGCCTGCGGCGGCGAAGCCCGAGGCGAACGATCCGTGGCAGGAGTCGACGTTCCGCGCGTTCCGGCTGCGGTCGATCGGTCCGGCGCTGTTGAGCGGGCGCGTGAATATCATCGTGGTGCATCCGGGCCATCCGGCCACCTGGTATGCGGGAGTCGCCTCAGGCGGCGTGTGGAAGACGACCAACGCCGGCACGACCTGGACGCCAATCTTCCAGAACGAGGGGAGCTATTCGATTGGCGACGTGGCGCTGGATCCGCGCGATCCGAACGTCATCTGGGTGGGCACCGGCGAGCACAACGCGCAGCGCAGCGTGGGCTACGGCCACGGCGTGTACCGTTCGGCCGACGGCGGGCGCACGTGGAAGAACATGGGGCTGCGGCAGTCGGGCAACATCGGGCGGATCGTGATCGACCCGCGGGATTCGAACGTGGTGTATGTGGCGGCCCAGGGGCCGCTGTGGTCGGCAGGCGGCGAGCGCGGGCTGTACAAGACGACCGACGGCGGGCAGACGTGGACGCAGATCCTGAAGATCAGCGAGAATACAGGCGTCACGGACGTGGCCATGGATCCGTTCAACCCGGACGTGCTGCTGGCCGCGGCGCATCAGCGGCGGCGGCATGTGTGGACGCTGATCCACGGCGGGCCCGAATCGGCGCTCTACAAGTCGAACGACGGCGGCAAGACGTGGCGCAAGATCACCACGGGGCTGCCGGGCGGCGAGCTGGGGAGGATCGGGCTGGAGTTTTCGCGCGCGCAGCGGGGGCTGGTGTATGCGGTGGTGGAGGCGACGCGGGAGGGGACGGGCACGTACCGTTCCCTCGATTCGGGCGAGAGCTGGGAGCGGCGCTCGAACGTGGCGGGGCAGCCCATGTACTACGGGCGGGTGTTCGCCGATCCGCAGCTGGCCGGGCGCGTGTACATGATGGACGTGATCGTGCGGGTGTCCGACGACGGAGGAGCGACGTGGCGCGTGGTGGGAGACCGCGCAAAGCACGTGGACACGCACGCCTGGTGGATCGACCCGAAAGACAGCAACCACATTCTGGCCGGCTGCGACGGAGGAATCTACGAGACGTGGGACGGCGGGCGGCTGTGGCGGCACATGACGAACCTGCCGGTGATGCAGTTTTACAACGTGGCGGTGGATAACTCGTCGCCGGTGTACTACGTCTACGGCGGCACGCAGGACAACAACACGGTAGGCGGACCTTCGGCGACACGCGGCGTGGACGGGGCGACCAACAACGACTGGTTCGTGGTGACAGGCGGCGACGGCTTTGTGGCGCGCATCGACCCCACGGATCCGAACATCGTGTATGCCGAGTCGCAGTACGGCGGGCTGGTGCGGCTGGACCGGCGCACGGGCGAGCGCGTGCCGATCCGTCCGGTGGAAGGAAAAGGCGAGCCCCCGCTGCGGTTCAACTGGGAGTCGCCCTACATCATCAGCCCGCACAATCCGAAGCGGCTGTACTTCGGGGCGAACCGGCTGCTTCGCTCCGATGACCGGGGTGACGGCTGGACGCCGGTGAGCGGCGATCTGACGCGGCAGGTGGACCGCAACAAGCTGCCGGTGATGGGCAAGATCTGGCCGCCGGAGGCGATTGCGAAGCACCAGTCGACGAGCACTTTCGGCAACCTGACGGCGCTGAGCGAATCGCCGGTGAAGGAGGGGCTGATCTACACGGGCAGCGACGACGGACTGATCAGCGTGACCGAAGACGGCGGCAAGGCGTGGAGGAAGATCGACAAGATCGCCGGGCTGCCGGACCTTTCGCCCGTCGGTTCGATCGGCGTGTACGTGCAGCGGCTGGTGGCGTCGCGGCATGACGCGAGCAAGGTGTATGCGCTGTTCGACAACCACAAGAACGGGGACTTCCGTCCGTACGTGATGAAATCCGCGGACAAGGGCGCGACGTGGGTATCGATTGCGGGCAACCTGCCGGAGAACGGGCCGGCGCTGTCGCTGGCCGAGGATCCGCTAAATCCGAACCTGCTGTTCTGCGGGACGGAATTCGGGCTGTATTTCACCGTGGACGGAGGGAAGAAGTGGATCCGGTTGCGGAACAACCTGCCGACGATTCCCGTGCGGGACCTGGCGGTGCAGGAACGCGAGGGCGACCTGGTGCTGGCGACGTTCGGGCGCGGGTTCTACGTGCTGGACGATTATTCGCCGTTGCGGCAGGCGAACGCGCAGGTGTTCGAAAAAGCGGCGCACGTCTTTCCCGTGAAGAAGGCGACGGCGTTCGTGCAGGAGACGGGCAAGAGCCGCGGGTCGCAGGGCGAGCAGCTCTGGATGGCGGAGAACCCGCCCTATGGCGCGACGATCACTTACTGGCTGAAGGAGACGGTGCGGACGAAACGGCAAGAGCGGCAGGAGCGGGCGAGGAAAGATCCGTCGTTGTATCCCACGCAGGCGGAGCTGACGGCGGAGGAAGACGAGGATCCGCCGCAGATCCTGCTGACGATCGCGGACGCGAAGGGGCGCGTGGTGCGCCACCTTACGGGACCGGCGACGCGGGGCATCCACCGGGTGACGTGGAACCTGCGGGGGCCGGCGATCAGCGCCGCGCAGCCGCAGGGGCAGCGCGGGGAGCAAGAGGAGGAGCCACGGCGGCAGCAGCCGGGCGGCGCGCTGGTGGCGCCGGGCACGTACAAAGTGACGCTGGCGCGGAAAGCGGGAGGAGTGGTGACGCCGTTGAACGTGGAGGAGACGATCGCGGTAGTAGCGGACGCGGCTTCGGCGATGAGCGATGCGGACCGCCGGGCGCGGGACGAGTTCATCGAGCGGGCGCTGCGGCTGCAGCGGCAGGTGCTGGGGGCGCTGGATTCGGCCAATCAGGCGAAGGCGAAACTCACGGCGATCCGGCGGGCGTTGCTGGACGGGCCGGCGCGGCCGGAGATGATCGAAACGGCGCTGAAGCTGGACGCGCGAGTGACGGCGATCCTGCGGAAGCTTCGCGGCGACGAGACGCTGCGCGGGCTGGAGAGCGGCGCGCCGTCAACGATTCAGTCCCGTGCGGCGAACGCAGTGGCGGTGACGCGCGGGATGACAAGCCCGCCGACGGGCACGATGCAGGCGAACCTGCGCATTGCGGGCGAGGAGCTGGCGGAGGAATCGGCGAAGCTGAAGGCGCTGCTCGATGAGCTGAGGAAGTTCGAGCAGGCGCTGGACGCTGCGGGCGTGCCTTATACGCAGGGGCGCTATCAATAGGGGTTGCGGCCACCCACGGCGGCCGCTTGCTACGTGCTGCGCGCGGGCGGGAAGATAGTAGTGCGTTGTCATAGAACTCAGTTTTGGATCGGAAATACTGCAATGAAACCTGGAAGCGGAAAAGGGCTGAAGACGGCGCAGAACATTTTCGGCGAAAAGGAACATCCTCTGGATCCGTTTTTCAAGCCGACGAACGTGGCGGTGATCGGAGCGACGGAGACGCCGGGTTCGGTGGGGCGGACGACATTGTGGAACCTGATCAGTTCGCCGTTCGGCGGGGCGGTGTTCCCGGTGAACCCGAACCGCCCGAGCGTGCTGGGGATCAAGGCATACAAGAACGTGAAAGAGATCCCGGCGGAGGTGGACCTTGCCGTGGTGGTGACGCCATCGCGACTGATTCCCGGCATTATCCGGGAATGCGGCGAGGCGGGAATCAAGGCGGCAGTGGTGATCTCGGCAGGGTTCAAGGAGGTGGGACTGGAAGGGGCGGAGCTGGAGCGGCAGCTCGTGGAGAACGCGCGGGCGGCGGGAATGCGCGTGATCGGACCGAACTGCCTGGGGATCATGATCCCGCCGACGGGCGTCAATGCGACTTTCGCGGCGGCGATGGCGCGCACGGGCAACATCGCGTTCCTGAGCCAGAGCGGCGCGCTGTGCACGGCGGTGCTGGACTGGAGCCTGAAGGAGAACGTAGGGTTCAGCGCGTTCATGTCGCTGGGGGCGATGGCGGACGTGGGTTGGGGCGATCTGATCTACTACCTGGGCGATGATCCGAAGACGCGGGCGATCCTGATCTACATGGAAAGCGTGGGCGACGCGCGCAGCTTTTTATCGGCGGCGCGCGAGGTGGCCTACACGAAGCCGATCATCGTGATCAAGGCGGGGCGCACGGCAGCGGGCTCGGCGGCGGCGGCGTCGCACACGGGCGCGATGACGGGCTCCGATGACGTGCTGGACACCGCGTTCCGTCGCAGCGGCGTGCTGCGAGTGACGACGATCGCCGAGCTGTTCTACATGGCCGAGGTGCTCTCCAAGCAGCCGCGGCCCAAGGGTCCGAGGCTGACGATTCTGACGAATGCCGGCGGCCCGGGCGTGCTGGCGGCGGACGCGCTGCTGCTGGGCGGCGGCGAACTGGCCGAGATCTCGCAGAAGACGATCGAAGAGCTGAACCAGTTCTTGCCGCTGACGTGGAGCCACCGCAACCCGGTGGACATCATTGGCGACGCGGGGCCGGACCGGTATGCGAAGGCGCTGGAGGTGGTGTCGAAGGACGAGAACACCGACGGCATGCTGGTGATCCTGACGCCGCAGGCGATGACCGACGCGACGCAGACGGCGCAACTGCTGCGGGCGCTGGCGAGGCTGGGGGACCGTCCGGTGCTGGCGTCGTGGATGGGCGGCGTGGAGGTGGCCGCGGGCGAGCACATTCTGAACCAGGCGGGCATTCCGACGTTCCCGTATCCGGACACGGCGGCGCGGATGTTCAATTACATGTGGCGCTACGCGTACAACCTGCGCGGGCTGTACGAGACGCCAAGCTACGCGGGCGACGATGCGGGCGGGGCGGCGGAGAAGGCGCGCGCATTGCTGGACAGCGTGCGCGCCTCGGGGCGCACGATCCTGACCGAGCACGAATCCAAGCAGGTGCTGGCCGCCTACGGAATTCCGGTGCTGCCGTCGATCATCGCCGCCGCCGAGGACGATGCGGTGCGGGCGGCGGCGGAGACCGGTTACCCGGTGGTGCTGAAGCTGCACTCGCTGACCATCACGCACAAGACCGATGTGGGCGGCGTGCAACTGAACCTGGGTGATGAAGAAGCCGTGCGGCGGGCGTTCCGCGCCATTCGTTCGAGCGTGGAAGAGAAGGCGGGCGCGGAGCATTTCCAGGGAGTGAACGTGCAGCCGTTCGTGAAGCTGGCCGGCTACGAGGTGATCCTGGGATCCTCGATCGACCCGCAGTTCGGCCCGGTGATCCTGTTCGGCATGGGCGGGCAGCTGGTGGAGGTGTTCCGGGACCGCGCGCTGGGGCTGCCGCCGCTGAACACCACGCTGGCGCGGCGCATGATGGAGCGCACGCGGATCTTCACGGCGCTGAAAGGCGTGCGCGGGCGGAAGCCCGTGGACATCGAGGCGCTGGAACAATTGCTGGTGCGGTTCTCGCGGCTGGTGGTGGAGCAGCCGTGGATCAAGGAGCTGGACATCAACCCATTGCTGGCTTCGCCGGAGCGCCTGCTGGCGCTGGACGCGCGCGTGGTGTTGCACGATCCCTCCATGCGGGAGCAGGACTTGCCGCGTCCTGCGATCCGCCCGTATCCGGCCGAGTATACGGGCGAGTGGACGCTGCGGAACGGGGAGACGGTGCTGATCCGTCCGATCCGGCCCGAGGACGAGCCGGCGATGGTGAAGTTCCACGAATCGCTGTCGGAGCGCACGGTGTACCACCGCTATCTGCAGGTGCTGAACCTGAGCCAGCGGGTGGCTCACGAGCGGCTGATCCGGATCTGCTTCATCGACTACGCGAACCAGATGGCGCTGGTGGCGGAGCGAACCGATCCGGCGACCGGGGAGAAGCGCATCATCGCCGTCGGCCGGTTGCAGGGGTTCGGTCAGCCGGAGGCCGAGTTCTCGATCGTGGTGACGGACGACTACCAGGGTATGGGTCTCGGCACGGAGCTGCTGCGCCGGCTGATCGAGATCGGGCGCAAGGAGGGGGTGAAGGCGATTGTGGCCGACATTCTGGCCGAGAACACAGCCATGCAGAACGTGGCGGAGAAGATGGGCTTCCGCATCGAGCGGGCGCTGGATGAGCCGGTGGTGTCGGCGCGGCTGGAGTCGAACTGACGGGCGTCAGTCCTGCTGTTCGCGTTTGCGGGCGCGCAGGAGTTCCATGACGCTGGAGACGAGCTCCTTGGCCTGCAGGATGTTCTGCGAAATGATCTGCACGTCCATGGCGGGCTTGCCGGGCTGGCGCGCGCTCTGGCAGTAGACGCCGTGCTGGCCAACAAGGATGAGGGCGTCGGTGAGGATGTCGAGCGTGACGGCGAGGCGTCCCGCCTCGGCGCCCATCTGGAACTCGTGGCGTTCGAGTTCTTCCCGGAAATCGGTGAATGCGGATGGCGGGTTCATGGGCCGTTATGATGAATACTGCCATGCCGTGGACAGCAGGCCTGTTGTTATTGATGCTCGCCGCGCCGGGCGCGATGCCGGAGGTGGCGCGAAGCAAGCGGCTTCAAGGGAACGTGGTTCTGAACACAGACCCGGATTCGGGACTCTGGTCTGGCGCGCCGGTGGTCGTGGCGGACCGCAGCGCGAAGGGAGAGCTGACGGCGGGACACCGCACCGAGATCCGCTCGCGCTGGACCGACACACATCTGTATTTCCTTTTCATCTGCCCCTACGGGGAGCTCTATGTGAACCCGAATCCGGTGACAGACCGGGAGACGAACCGGCTGTGGGAGCGCGACGTGGCGGAGATTTTCATCGGAGCGGACTTCGAGAAGATCTGGCAATACCGCGAATATCAGGTATCGCCGCAGGGCGAGTGGGTGGACCTTGACATCGACCGCAAGGAGCCGAAGCCGGAGGGCGGGTGGCAGTGGAATTCCGGGTTTGAGACGGCGGCGCGAATCGACGCCACGCGCAAGGTGTGGTACGGGGCGTTCAAGATTCCGGTCCGTTCCATCACCGAGAAGCGCGTGGGGCCCGGGTTTGAGTTCCGCGTGAATTTCTACCGGCTGCAAGGACCGCCGCCGCGGAAGAGCGTAGCGTGGCGGGCGACGGGGCCGACGGGCAACCATCACATTCCGGAAGCGTTCGGCATTTTGCGGCTGGAGGAGTGATGGCGCGGCCGGGGGCCACGCTGAGGATTTCGCCCGCAGGGCTGCGCGGCGTCGTGGGCCACGGGCTGACGGCGACGCATGTGCTCGATTTCGCCGCGGCGTTTGCGACGTTTCTGGAAGCGCCGGGACGGGTGGTGATCGGGCGCGACCCTCGCGTCTCCAGCGTGATGCTGCGCGAGGGCGTGACCAGCGCGCTGTTGGCGGCGGGCCATGACGTGGTGGATCTGGGCATCGTGCCGACGCCGGTGATCCAGCACGCCATCCGGCGGCTGGGCGCGCACGGAGGCGTTTCGATCGGCGCCAGCCACAATCCGGCGGAGTGGAACGCGCTGAAGTTTTTCACGCGCGGGGGCAGCTATCTTTCCAGCGCGCAAAGCGAGGAGCTGCTGGACATCTACCACCTGCGGAAGTTCCGCTTCGCGGGGCACGCGGAGACGGGGCGGCGCAGCGAGGATGTGGGGGCTCTGGAAGCATACCTGGACGAGCTGGCGTCGGAGTCTCCCCTGGAGCGGCTGCGGCGGTTCCGGGTGCTGGTGGACTGCACGAATGGGACGTCGGCGCTGGTCCTGCGCCGCATGCAGGAGCGGTTCGGGCTGGACCTGATTCTGATCAACGAGGCGCTGGAGGGCCGCGCGTTCGTACACGAGCCCTCGACAACAAAGAAAATGGCGGAGCTGCAACTGGCGCCGCTAGTGAAGACGGTGGGAGCGGATGCAGGCTTCCTGTTCGACATCGACAGCGACCGGGTGACGTTCGCCACGGAAGAGGGAGAGGCGGCGAGCGAAGAGCTGGTGATGGCGGTGGTGGCGGACGAGATGCTGGAGCGCGGACCAGGGAAGACGGTGCTGGCGAACCTTTCCTCGACGGCGCTGCTCGAGGAGGTGGCAGCGAGGCACGGGGGGCGTGTGGTGCGGCTTCCGGTGGGGCGGCAGGCGGTGATCGACGCTCTTTCGGGCTACCGGATGGAGCAGATCGCGGTGGCGGGCGAGGGCACGGGCGCAGTGATGATGCCGCGGTTTCCGTATGTCTACGATGGCATCGCGGCGATGCTGCGGATCCTGCAGCGGATGGAGCGGACGGGGCGGACGCTGGGCGAACTGGTCGCCGAATATCCGGCGTACACGATCCTGAAGGGAAAGATCCCTGTGCGGACGCGGTTCATTCCGGAGCTGTTCGACGAACTGGAGCGGCGGTGGCCGGAGGCGCGGCCAAACCGGCAGGACGGGCTGCGGCTGGACTGGGAGGACCGCTGGGTGCACGTGCGGATGTCGCAGACCGAACCGGTGATCCGGGTGATCTGCGAACAGCGCGGCGGCGCGCCGCGGCGGCTGTTCGATGAAGTGATGGACCTGGTGAGGAGCTATTCGGCATGAGCCGGGCGCACCAGTTGAAGATCAGCGTGGCGGGCGTCCGCGGCGTGGTGGGGGAGTATCTGACGCCGAACCTGGCGTGCGCGTTCGCGCAGGCGTTCGGGACGTATGTGGGGCCGGGGCCGGTGGTGGTGGCGCGGGACACGCGGGCGTCGGGCGAGATGCTGGTGCATGCGGTTACCTGCGGGCTGCTGGCGTCGGGGTGCGAAGTGATCCGGATTGGCATCGTGCCCACTCCGACGGCGCAGATCTACGTGGCTGACATCCGCGCCGCGGGCGGCATCGCGGTGACGGCTTCGCACAATCCGCCGGAGTACAACGCGCTGAAGCTGTTCAACGGCGAGGGGCTGTTCTTCAACCGCTACGAACGGGCGGAGCTGCTGGACCTGTACCACCAGAGCGAGTTCCGCCATGCGCTGAACGAAGAGATGCGCCGGGTGGCGGTAGATGCGGAGACGGCGCCGGAGCGGCACTTTGCGCGCGTGATGCGGCACGTGGACGTGGAGAAGATCCGGCGGCGGCGGTTCCGTGTGGCGCTGGACGCAGTGAACGGGGCGGGCTCGCGGATGAGCATGCGGTGGCTGCGGAACATTCTGGGCTGCGAGCTGCACTCGATTCACACGGATCCGGAGCGGCCGTTTCCACGGGATCCGGAGCCGCGTCCGGAGACGCTCGAGGAACTCAGCAGCCTGGTAGTGCGGGTCCGTGCCGACGTAGGATTCGCGCAGGACCCGGATGGCGACCGGCTGGCGGTGGCGGGCGAATCGGGGCGGGTGCTGGAGAACGACGATGTGCTGGCGCTGGCGGTGGACTGCGCGATGCGCAAGCAGAAGGGCCCGGTGGTGGTGAATCTGACGACGTCTTCCGCAGTCGATGACATTGCCGCGCGCCACGGGTGCCCTGTGTATCGCGCGCCGGTGGGGGAAGCGAACGTGGTGGAGCGGATGAGGGCCGTGCATGCGGTGATCGGGGGCGAAGGCGCCAACGGGGGCATTATCTTTCCGGCGGTCCACGCCTGCCGCGACTCGTATTTCGGCATGGCGCTGCTGCTCGAGAGGATGGCGGAGACGGGCGAGACGATGAACGCGCTGGCGGCGTCGCTGCCGCGCTACTGGCGGCGGTCGGGCAAGCTGCCGTTCGAGCACGGGCGGCTGGGAATGATGATGCAGGCTCTGGAGGCGGCGCTTGCGGGCGCGCAGGCGGACCGGACCGACGGGCTGAAGCTGACGCTGCCGCAGGGATGGGTGCATGTGCGCGCCTCGAACACTGAACCGCTGCTGCGGGTCTCCGTGGAGGCGCGGACGAAGGAAGAGGCGGACCGGCTCTACGAACTGGCCGTTTCGCTGCGCTGAGCGCGGCGGCGGACCAGGAGCCAGGCGCCGGAGGCGCAGAGGGCGAGGGCGATCCACTGCGTCCAGGTAAGAGGAACCGCGGCGACGGGGAACGGCTGGTCGTGGTGGCGGAAGAATTCGATCGCGAAACGCGCGCCGGAATATAGCACGAAATACCACGCGAGGACCTCGCCTTCGCCGTGGGGGCGGCGGCTGCGGATATAAAGCCACAGGGCGACCAACGCGGTGGCGGCGGCTTCGTAAAGTTGAGCGGGGTGCAGGGGAACGCCCAAAGGCACGCCCGTGAGTTCATGGGCGTGGGGGTTGGTGAAAGTGACCGCCCAGGGACGCGTGCACTCGCTGCCCCAGCAGCAGCCGGCGGCGAAGCAGCCGAGGCGCCCGATGGCATGGCCAAGGGCGACGCCAGGGGAGAAGACGTCGGCGGTCTTCCACCACGGGAGCTTGCGGCGGCGGATGTAGAACCACGCGAATAGAAAGGCGGCGAGAAAACCGCCGTAGTAGACGCCCGCGGAAAGCAGCGTATCAACGCTGAAAATGCGGCCGGGATTTTCCGTGTAATACGGAAAATCCATGACGAACATGAGGAGCTTGGCGCCGGCGAGCCCGGCGAGAGCGCAATAGATTGCGAGATTGGCGATGGCGTCGACGTCGAGCCCGGCGCGGCGCGCCAGCCGGAGCGTGAGCCCCATGCCGGCGAGGAAGCCGGCGGCGACCAGCAGGCCATAGGTGGGCAGGAAGAAGCCGCCGAAGTCGATCAGCTTTGGAAACATGATGCGCAAGGGCCGCGCGGGCCTGCCTTCATTGTCACAGACGGTAGAGCATCAGGTAGACCAGCACGCCGGTGACGCTGACGTAGAGCCACAGCGGCAGCGTGATGCGGGCGAGGCGGCGGTGGCGGTCGAAGCGTCCCTTCCACGCGCGCCACACGGTGATGAGGGCCATCGGGGCGACGCAGGCGGCGAGGATCGTATGCGAGATGAGGATCGAGAAATAAACGGGGCGGATCCAGCCGGTCTTCTGGAAGCGCACGCTGCCGACCTGCGCGTGGTAGACGAGATAGCTCGCGAGGAACAGCGCGCTTACTATGAGAGCGGCGGTCATGGCCTTGCGGTGGGCCTCGCGTCTGCCCTGGCGGATGAGGCGGTAGCCGACGACGAGCAGGACGGCGGAAGACGCGTTGAGCAGGGCGTTCAGCGCGGGCAAGTCGCGGACGTCCATTCAGAGAATTTCCCTTCTGAGTTTGCGGATGTCAGCGACGACGTCTTCGACGCAGGAAGGCTGGGTGGTTTCGTAATAGGAGCGCAGGCGGCTCTTGCGGTCGACGAGGGCGAAGCGGGTGCCGTGTTCGGGGCCCATGCCACCGAGATAGAAGACTTCAGCGCCGAGGCGGCGCAGGGTTTCGGGATCGCCGGTGAGAAGAAACCACCGGGTGGGATCCTGGCGGAAGCGGCGTCCGTAGGCGCGCAGGACTTCGGGGGTGTCGGTCTTCGGGTCGACGGTAAAGCTGACGAGGCAGACTTCGGGGAAGCCGAGCGTGGCATCCTGCACCCGGTGCATGAGAGCGGACATGCGGGGGCAGGGACCGTTGCAGGTCGTGAAGAAGAAGTCCGCCACCCAGATCTTGTCCTTGAGCCGCTCGGCGCTGCGGAAGGGCCGGCCGTCCTGATCGACGAGTTCAAAGGGAGGAACCTGGTGGATGACCGGGAGCCCGGAGCGGAGACAGCCGGTGAGCAAGGCGCCGCTGGAGGCGGCAAGCCAGGCGCGGCGGTTCATGGCTGTCTTCAGAATAGCCCCGGGCGGCTGTCGAGCAGCAGGGCGAGGTAGAGTAGCGGAAGGTAAAGGACGCTGGCCTTGAGCACGCCGCGCGCGTTGAGGGCCGTGCGCTCGCGGTGGAGGCGCGCTGCCGCGTGGAGAAAGACGGTCCCGAGCAGAAGAGCGGCCGCCAGGTACCAGTGCCCGGTCATGGAGAGAAAGCCGGGCAGGAGGCTGGCGGGGATCAGGAGGAGCGCGAAGGCAAGCGCGTGGCGCGCGGTGGAGCGGCCGTCGGGTTCGACGACGGGCAGCATGCGGATGCCGGCGCGGGCGTAGTCTTCGCGGTACATCCAGGCGATGGAGTAGAAGTGCGGGAACTGCCAGAGGAAGAGGATGGCGAAGAGGGCCCATGCGCCGGGGGTGAGTTCGCCGCGGGCGGCGGCGAAGCCGATAAGCGGCGGCATGGCGCCTGGGAACGCGCCGATGGTGGTGGACCACCACGTCTTCTGCTTCAGGGGCGTGTAGAGGAGCAGGTAGGAAGCGACGGTGAACAAGCCGAGCCACGCCGTGAGGGGATTGACGCCGAGCGCCAGCTCCACTTCGCCGGCGGCGACGAGGGCGATGCCGAACAGCAGCGCGTTGCGAGGCGCGACGCGTCCGGAGGGGATGGGGCGCGCGGAGGTGCGGCGCATGCGGGAGTCGGCGTCGCGCTCATACCACTGATTGAGCGTGGCAGTGCCGCTGGCGATCAGAGCCGTGCCGAGCAGGCAGTGCAACAGAAGGCTCCAGTGGATCGAGCCCGAATGGCCGAAGTAGTAGCCGATGGCCGTGCTCATGAGGATGAGCCAGGTGATGCGCGGCTTGGTGAGCTCGATGTAGCCCCTCATGCGTTTGTTCCGTTCGATGCAAGCGGTGCGGGCTGCGATGCGGGTTCGACGCAGCGCAGGACGAAAGCAGACAAGATGACGGCGAGGCCGAGCACGGCGGCGCCAGCGCCCATGTGCGCGCGCGAGGCCCATTCCATCCAACCGCCGCCGATTTGCGCTACGCGGTACAGAAGCGCCATCACGCCAAGCACGACCTGCAAGCCGACGAGAGTGACCAGCGCGGCGGCGGCTCGCTTGAGCGAAGGCGCGGCGCCGGCCTGGGTCAGTACAAAGGAGCCGAACATCAGCAGCAGGATGGAGACGGCGAAGGCCAACGTGACGTGGGGAATGACGCCCGTGACGCGGTAGCGGTAGGCGGCGCCGAGCGCGATCTGGGCGAGCGTGGCGGCAGGGGCGATCCAGGCCATGGCGCGGAGCGAGGGCCAGCCGGAGTCCCGGAAGTGCGGCTGCTCGCGCCGCCACAAGGGCGCGGTGACCAGCCAGACCAGCGCGAGAGCGGCGAACTGGAGGTGCAGGGCGAGGGCGGCGACGATCTCCAGGGCCGGAGAGCCGAGGCTGCCGGCGGCGGGCAGTCCCGCGCCCGCCGCCAAAAGGGTGGCGAGGGCGAGCACGGCGGACAGCAGGTGCACGGTGGCCGAGATCATGACGATGCGGCGGTCCGGAGATCCAGAGGCCCAGACAGAGAACGTCCCGCGGGCGGGAAGTTCGATGCTCCTATTCTACCCTGACAAGAATTTCTTCGCACTTGTTTGGATGACGGCACCCCTGCCCAAAGAGGCATGGAAATCCCGAGGGGGACACTCTCGATATTCCCCATTCCAGCCTCCGGTTTGAAGTACTTCTCCCAGGCGAAGGAACCGGGGCAACAACGAAGGCAGCGCAGGAACCGGCCAAGCTCGAATGCGGATGCTCCGGCGAAGAGATCGCCTGCCCGCCCGCCAACGCGACATCCACGGTTGAGCGCAGGATTTGCGGGAGTGTTCCCATCGGCCCCGGGAGGCAAAGACTCCGACGGGCCCGGCACGAGGGGATGTCCGGCCCCGGCCACAGAGAATCGGCCGGCCATAGAGGCGGCGGGAGGGAATCCCCGAAGCATCCCCCGCTTTGCAAGAGAGCCACTGCGGCCTTGCCACCGCACAAGGCGCACCGGAAAATCTGGAAAGATGCGAGGTCTGGTGCCTGCGATTTGGCGAGCGGTCCTCAATGTGGCCACGAGGATGCCGGGATGGGGGGGCTATCAAGAGAACCAACGGCCCTCCAACGCCGGGAACGGGCTGAACCGGCCAATCATCAGCCGGAGCCACCTTTGCTTGCCAGCGTGCTTCCTGGGCTCGCGCAGGAACTGCAGCAACTTCTGATTGAACAGGATGAGCCGGAACTTGCGGCGCAAGTCCCGAGTTTGCGTATCATTGACCGCTGCCGTTGCGGAGATGACTTCTGTGCCACGTTCTACGCGCGCCGAAGCCAGCAGGAGCATATGGGGCGGATCATCGCAATGTTGCACTCACGCCCTCCAAGGGGATGCTGATTCTCGACGTGGTTGGCGGCGACATCGCTTGCGTTGAAGTGCTCTACCGGGAGGATGTTCGCAAGGTCATTGAATGCTTCCAGGGCCGGATCCGGTTCATCGGCCCGGCCAGTGACCAGCGGATCGTGAGCGTCCCCAAGATGGGTTTCCGGGGGGCGGCCCGGATCTACTGCCAGCGTGAAGCAGGCGCGTTGGGCTGTCTATGACGGGCCTACTTGATCTCCGGGCTCTGGGCAGTGGCGGGTTCGGGGCCCCAGTTTTCGCGGATGACGAGCGTCTGGTCGGAGTAGAAGGTGCGGCGGCCGGTGCTGTTGTAGACCCTGGGCACGGCGGTGACGATGTAGCCGTCCTTGGTGCCGGTGAGGGTGAAGACATAGCCGGTCTTCTCACCGGCGGCGAGGTCGCCCGGGATCAGGTCGGCGGCGGCGGGACCGGGCGCGCCTGAGGCGGGGGGGCCAAGCTGCTGGAGGTTTTCTGCGAACTTCTGGAACTGGCTCATATACATCGTCTGGGCCGTGTGGATGGTGTTGATCTGGCGGATGGCGGCCATCTCCTGCGACTGCATGCGCGCGCTGTTGAGCTTGGGCACGGCGATGGCGGCGATGACGAGGATGATGGCGATGACGATGAGCAGCTCGATGAGCGAAAAGCCGCGGCGCGAACGGCGATGGGCGGAAGGCATGACGGTTCCTTCTCCTGTGGGGAATCCTACCCTCTATGTTAGACGCCGGGCGAGGCGGGATCGTGGAGGGCGGTGTGAATACGGCGGAGGCGGGCGGCGAGAGCAGCGAGGGAGTCGAGGCGCAGTGCGTTGGCGCCGTCGGAGAGGGCGCGCGCGGGTTCTTCGTGGATTTCCAGGAAGACGGCGTCGGCGGCGGCGGCGACGGCGGCGCAGGCCAGGGGATCGATGAACTCCGGGGCGCCGCCGCTGGAGGAGCCGGCTGCGCCGGGAAGCTGCACGGAGTGAGTGGCATCGAAGACGACGGGCGCGCCGAGGGAGCGCATCTGCGGAATGGCGCGCATATCGACGACCAGATTGTTGTAGCCGAACGATGCGCCGCGCTCGGTGAGGAAGACGCGCGGGTTGCCGGTGGAGAGCACTTTTTCGACGGCGTGGCGCATGTCGAGCGGGGCGACGAACTGGCCCTTCTTGATGTTGACGGCGCGGCCTGTGCGGCCGGCTGCAAGGAGCAGATCCGTCTGGCGGCAGAGGAAGGCGGGGATCTGGAGGACGTCGACGGCCTCCGCGGCGGGAGCGGCCTGGTCCGGGGTGTGGATGTCGGTAAGGACGGGCAGGCCGGTGCGGCGCTTCACTTCGGCCAGGATCTGCAGGCCTTCCCGGAGGCCGGGGCCGCGGTAAGAGGAGAGGCTGGAGCGGTTGGCCTTGTCGAAGGAGGCCTTGAAGATGTATGGGCCGCCGAGCGCCTCGCGGATGGCGGTGGCGAGCATGAGGCAGTGGGCTTCGCTCTCGATGACGCAAGGGCCGCAGATGAATTGGAGCGTTCCAGCGCCGAGCGAGAGGCCGGGAGCGATGTCAACGGGTTTCATCGGCGAACAGGGGGTTGGTCTCATCGAGCAGGCGCTTCTGGCGGTGCTCGAAGGCGGCGCCGATGAAGGCCACGAAGAGCGGGTGGGGCTCGAGGGGCTTGGACTTGAACTCGGGGTGGAACTGGCAGCCGAGGAACCAGGGGTGGTTGGGAAGCTCGACGATTTCGACGAACTTGGCGTCGCGGGAGCGGCCGGTGATGCGGAGTCCGGCGGAGACGAGGCGGTCCTCGAAGGCGCGGTTGAACTCGTAGCGGTGGCGGTGGCGTTCGCTGATCACTTCCTGGCCGTAGGCGGCGCGGGCGAAGGAGCCTGCATCGAGCAGGCATTCGTAGGCGCCGAGGCGCATGGTGCCGCCGAGCTCCTCGACGCCGAGCAGGTCGCGGAGCTTGTAAATGACGGGGTAGGGAGTGGCGGGTTCGAACTCGGTGGAGTCGGCGCCCGAGAGGCCGCAGACGTTGCGGGCGAACTCGATGACGGCGGTCTGCATGCCGAGGCAGATGCCGAAGTAGGGGACGTGTCGTTCGCGGGCGAAGCGGATGGCGGCGAGCATGCCCTCGACGCCGCGCTTGCCGAAGCCGCCGGGGACAAGGATCGCGTCGAAGTGCGCGAGCTGTTCGAGGTGCTGCGGATCGGTTAGGGGCTCGGACTCGATCCAGCTCATGCGGACGCGGAGCCGGTGGTGGATGCCGGCGTGGAGGAGCGCCTCCTTGAGGGACTTGTAGGAGTCCTCGTATTCGACGTACTTGCCGACGAGGGCGATTTCGACTTCGTCGCGGGGGCTGCGCATGCGGTCGAGCATGGCTTGCCAATGGGAAAGGTCGCGCGGGCCGGCGGAGAGCTGGAGCGCCTCGACGATGAGGTCGTCGACGCCCTGCTCGGCGAACATGACGGGGACCTGGTAAACGGTGTCGACGTCGTAGGCGCTGATGACGGCGTTGCGGTCGACGTCGCAGAACAGGGCGATTTTGTCGCGCTGGTCGGCGGGCAAGGGGCGCTCGGAGCGGCAGACGAGGATGTCGGGCTGGATGCCCATGGAGCGGAGCTCCTTGACGGAGTGCTGGGTGGGCTTGGTCTTGAGCTCCTGGGCGGCGGCGATCCAGGGGACGTAGGAGACGTGGACGAAGAGGGTGTTGCGGCGGCCGAGCTCGTGGCGCATCTGGCGGATGGCCTCGGTGAAGGGCTGGCTCTCGATGTCGCCAACGGTGCCGCCGATTTCGCAGATGACGACGTCGACGCCGTCGGCCACCTTGCAGGCGGCGGCCTTGATTTCGTTAGTGACGTGGGGAATGACCTGAACGGTCTTGCCGAGGTAATCGCCGCGGCGCTCGCGGGTGATGATGCGCTCGTAGATGCGGCCGGAGGTGAGGTTGTTGTTCTGGGTGAGGCAGGCGTGCGTGAAGCGCTCGTAGTGGCCGAGGTCGAGGTCGGTTTCGGCGCCGTCGTCGGTGACGAAGACCTCGCCGTGCTGGAAAGGGCTCATGGTGCCGGGATCGACGTTCAGGTAGGGATCGAACTTCTGGAGCGTGATTTTCAGGCCCCGGGATTCCAGAAGACATCCGATGGAGGCGGCGGCGATGCCCTTCCCGAGGGAAGAAACCACGCCGCCGGTGACGAAGATGAACTTAGCCATGATTCTCGGTCGGGTTCTGCCGTGAACTCCACAATTTCAGCACAGCGTGAAGGTCTTGCGGGGTGTCGACGCCGATGGTGTCGTACTCCGTTTCGGCGACGCGAATGCCGATGCCGTTTTCGAGGGCGCGGAGCTGTTCGAGTTTTTCGGTTTCTTCCAGTTCGCCGCGGCGGAGCGAGCTGTAGGAGAGCAGGAGATCGCGGCGGTAGACATAGAGGCCGATGTGCTTCCACCAGCGGGCTGCGCCGCTGCGGTTGGCGGGGATGGGGGAGCGGGAGAAGTACAGCGCCCATCCGTCGATCGTGGTGACCACTTTGACAGTGTTGGGGTTGGTGACATCCTCCGGGCGCTCGATGCGGCGTTTTAGTGTTGCCATCCGGCAGGAGGGATCGTCTAAGAGGGTAGAGATGGCGAGGTCGATGGCAGCCCGGTCGATGAGCGGCTCGTCACCCTGGATGTTGACGATGATTTCCGCGTCCGCGGCGGCAGCAGCTTCCGCCACGCGGTCTGTGCCGGAGGTGTGCGCGGGGCTGGTGAGGACTGTTTCGGCGCCGAAAGCGCGGGCGGCGGCGGCGATGCGGTCATCGTCGGTGGCGACGACAAGCCCGTCGAGGAGGCGGCTTTTCCGGGCCCGCTCCCAGACGTGCTGGATCATGGGCTTTCCAAGAATGGAGGCGAGTGCTTTGCCTGGGAACCGGGTGGAAGCGAAGCGGGCGGGGATGACACCCAAGATCCTGGGGGGCACAATCGAGCATAGCACGAAAAAGGTGCTGTATACTCAGGGTGCGGGCAAAGGAGACAGGCCATGAAGGGGTGGATCCTGCCATGCCTGGTTTGGCTCGCCTGCGGGGCGGCAGAGGGGTTGTGGGGGCAGGAAGCCCGGCCTTCCATCACGCCACGAGCGAAGCCGCGGGTGGAGGCTCCGGACAACGAGCGCATCACGCCGAACCTGCGGATCGACACCAGCCTGGTCCTGGTGCCGATCACGGTGACCACGCCGCTGAACCAGATCGTGACCGGCATGGAGAAGGAGAATTTCCGGCTTTACGAAGACAAGGTGGAGCAGGAGATCACCTATTTCGCCAGCTTTGACGCGCCGATTTCCATCGGGCTGGTCTTCGACGCCAGCGGATCGATGGGCAACAAGCTGCACAAGAGCCGGCAGGCGGCGGCTGCGTTCTTCAAGACCGCGAACCCGGAGGACGAATTTTTCCTGATCCAGTTCAACGAGCGCCCGCTGCTGGTGGTGCCGTTCACGCGGGAACTGGAGGAGATCCAGAACCGGCTGACGTTCACGCAGGCCAAGGGACGCACGGCGCTGCTGGACGCGCTCTATCTGGCGATGCAGACGTTGAAGAAGGGGCGTAATCCGCGCAGGGCGTTGCTGGTGATCTCCGACGGAGGCGACAATTCGAGCCGATACACGGAGACAGAGATCCGCAACTCGTTGAAGGAAGCCGACGCGCAGGTTTACGCGATCGGGATCTTCGAGCCCATTGGCGCGCGGGGGCGCACGGCGGAGGAGCTGGCCGGGCCAGGGCTGCTGAGCGACCTGGCGGAGATGACCGGCGGGCGGCACTTCCCGGTGGACAACCTGAACGACTTGCCAGACATTGCGGCCAAGATCGGGCTGGAGCTGCGAAACCAGTACGTGCTGGGGTACATCTCCAAGAACCCGAAGCGGGACGGAAAGTACCGGCGGATCTCGGTAAAATTGAATCAGCCGCGCGGCCTGCCGCCTCTGCGGGCGCTGCACCGGCAAGGGTATTATGCTCCGACTCAGTAAACTGGCGGCGTGCTTGGCGCTGGCCGCTGCAGCGGGCGCGCAGCAGCCGCTCACGCCGGACGACCAGACCGTGATCCGGGTGGACACGCGGCTGGTGGTGCTGCATTGCGCGGTCGTGGATCGCAAGGGCGGACTGATCACGAACCTTCCGCAGAGCGCGTTCAAGGTATACGAGAACAAGGTGGAGCAGCCGATCCGGCTCTTCAAGCGCGAGGACGTGCCGGTGAGCCTGGGGATCGTGATCGACAACAGCGGCTCGATGCGGGAGAAGCGGGCGAGGGTGGAAGCGGCGGCACTGCGGCTGGCGAAGACGTCGAATCCGCAGGACGAGGTGTTCGTGGTCAATTTCAACGACGAGGCGTATCTCGACGTGCCTTTCACGAGCGACATCACGAAGCTCGAAGAGGGCGTAGCGCGGATCGACAGCCGCGGCGGGACCGCGCTGCGCGACGCGGTGTCGATGTCAATCGATTACCTGAAGCAGGAAGGCAAGAAGGACAAGAAGATCCTGCTGGTGATCACTGACGGCAATGACACGGCATCGACAGGGGTGACGCTGGAGAAGCTGGTGGAGAAGGTTCATCGCAGCGAGGTGCTGATCTACGGCATCGGCATCCTGGGCAAGGAAGACGCGCGCGACCGCAAACGCGCCATGCGGGCGATCGACGCGATGACGCGCGCCTCGGGCGGGGCGAGCTACTATCCCGGGGATGTGGCGGAGGTGGAGCAGATCGCCGTACAGGTGGCGCACGACATCCGCAACCAGTATGTGATTGCGTACTCGCCGCTGAACCAGAACCTGGACGGCACGTTCCGCTCCATCCGGGTGGTGACCACGGGCGGTCGCTACAGCGTGCGCACGCGCAGCGGCTACTACGCGACGCCGGAGCCGAACAAGCGCGCCAGCCGCTGAAACGGGGCGACGATGTGGCGCGCGTTGCGGTTCCTGTGGACGGCGAGCTGCGGATACCGTCTGGCACCGTGGAAGAGCCCTTACCTGCGGTGGCGGATCGAAACCTATCGGGGGGTGGAGGCAGCCAGCATCGGGGCGCGCGAGTTCTGGCGCTTTTGCGTGGAGCACCGCGGTGAGCTGTGGCGGTTCCTGAAGTGGGCGTCGCGGCTGCGGTAGGGGCTCAGGGGCGGATGAGCCATCGGCGGAACAAGCGGAGCGCCTCCTCGCCGTCGATGCGGTGCGGCCCGTTGAAGAAAGCAATCGCCGCGCGTTCGCCGATGCCCATTTCGTCATAGAGGCGCCGGACGCGGGCGAATTCGGCCAGTACCCATTCGTCGATGCCGACTCCATCGCCGTGCCCGCGCTCGACGAGGAACGGGCGGGGCGCGATCAGCATGGCGAGCTCGGCGTGGCTGGCGACGTGGGCGAGGTTCCACTCCAGTACGTCGTACTCGCCGGTGAACAGGTAGCTCCAGGGCTCTTCCGTGGTGGTAAGCTTGCCGATCCATTCGTTGAAGTCACCGGCGCAGACGACGGCGCGGAGACGCGGGTCGAAGGGGGGCACGCGCAGGGCGGTCTTGCCGCCGTAGGAGAGCCCGTAGAAGCCGATGCGCTCCGGGTCGATCAGGGGCAGCGTGGCGAGCCAGTCCACCGCGACGCGGTATTGTTCGCGGATGAAGCTGAACAGCGTGAGTCCGAGCGGGTGGGCGAGACGGACGAGCCAGCGGAAATCGCCCGTGTGGGGGTTTTGCGGGAGGTAGACGGCGAAGCCTTCGCGCACGAGAGTCTCCGCGTAATTGCGGTAGATGGCGAAGGCGCGGGAGTCCGGGCTCTGTCCGAAGAGGTCCTGCGGGCGTCCCTGCAAGCCGTGTTGCACGACGATGAGCGGCAGGCGCGCGCCCGGTTCGATGCGCGCGGGCAGCAGGAGCACGCCGCGGGCGGGAAACTCGGGGCGTGCGTTGAGGCGGACGTCCCAGGCGCGGTAGAGAGGGGTTTCCGCGGCGAGGCGCGTGCGGGGGTCGGGAGGGCAGGGCTCCGGGGGAACCTCGCCGATCACATCTTCGCGGATGCGCCGTTCGAGCGGGGCGGCGGCGGCGCGCCACTGGTCTGCGCCGCTGGCGCGGATCGACGCCCACAACTCGTCGCGCACGCGGCGGGAGCGGCGGGCGAGGCGCTGGAGGAAGTCCTCTATCTCGCGCACCTGCCTGATGGCACGGGATTCATGATCCGTTGCGGCGAGCCGCACGGGCTTGGCGGGCAGGCGCGGGACGGCGGCGAGACGCGAACGGAGCAATCCGCGGAGGTCTTCGTCGCCAAAGAAGCGGGAGAGGCCGGAGACGATGCGGTCGAGCGGCTGCTGGAGGGGATCGGCGGGCTCGATGCTTCCATCGAGCGCCTCCACGCGGGCGATGCGGGGTTCCAGGATCGCTGCAAACTGCGCCACCCATGCGCCGTCGGAGGCGCCAACGGCGAACACCGGCGCTTCGCGGTGGCGCTGCTTCCACCAATCCACGGCGGCGATCACCTTCTGCACCTCGAAGCCGAGCGGGTGGCGGCCAAGGGGGAAGCCCATGCGGCGGATCCATTCGCGCTCGCTCATGTGTTTGGCCCATCCGCCGGGAGCGGGCGGCGGAGGGGCGTCGCGGCGCAACTGCACCGGCACGAGGACGTCGGCGCCGGCGGCGGCGAATTCGAACATCTCCGGGCAATGCTCGGGGAGGCGGCCGGGACCGGGGAGGAAGATAACGAGGTGGCGAGGGGTGGAGAGCTGGCGCAGATAGATGCCTTCGCCGTGGACGCCTTCGAGGGCGGGCCAGCGGACGGCGAAGGCCTCGAAAGACTCCGTGGCAGCGAGCACGGGGGAGCGGTCCGTTGAGCCGACGGGTTCCATGGCAACTGGTTCGACGCGCGGATCGACGGCGCCGATGAGGCGGCGCAGGCGGAAGGGGTCGGGGTCGCGGCGGTCGGCGAACCACGGGCGGATTCGCTGGAGGTAGCGGCCGATGCCGGAGACGGTTTCCGCGGCGGCGTCTTCGGAAGTGGAGAGGGGCGCGGTTCCGGGCAGCGGTTGCGCGTGGGCGGCAGCGGAGAGCAACAGGGCGGCGAGGAGGCGTGGAGGCATACGGCGGTCTCCGCGGTTTCATTCTATTCGGCTGAGGCGACCGCGGCGGCGGGGCGGGACGTAAGATGGGAGCTTCGAAGACCCGCGTTCCGAACGGAGACGCGATGGACGGAGGGCATCCATGAAGCCGAAAGAGATCTGCGACCTGCGGACGGCGCTCGAGTTCCTGGCGAGCGTGCCGGGCGAGCTGGTGGAATCCACCGTGGAAGTGGACCCGGAAGCCGAACTGGCGGCGGTGTACCGGCGCGTAGGCGCAGGGGTTCCGGTGCTGCCGCCGGCGCCGGCGGGGCCGGCGATGCTGTTCCGGCGCGTGAAGGGATTCGACGTGCCCGTCGTGGCAGGCGTGCTGGGCACAAGGCGCAGGGTGGCGCTGCTGCTGGGCGCGGAGCCGGCGCGGCTTGGATTTCAAATGCTCGGGGCGCTGGAGCATCCGGTGGAGGCGCAGATGGTGGAGGAGGCGCCGTGTCAGGAGGTGGTGATCCGGGCGCCGCTGGATGTGAGGCGGATCGTGCCCGCGCCGACCAATACGCGGCTCGATGCGGGCCCGTACATCACGATGGGGCTGCTGCGGGCCCGCGATCCGGAGACGGGGGAGGCGGACGTCACCATTCACCGGCTGTGCGTGCAGGGACCGGACCGGCTGAGCGTGTATTTCGCGCCGGGGCGGCACATCGACGTGTTCCGCGCCAAGGCGGAGGCGCGCGGGGAGGCGCTGCCGGTGTCGATCAGCATCGGCATGGACCCGGCGATCTATCTGGCGGCGTGCTTCGAGCCGCCGGCGACGCCGCTGGGCTTCGATGAACTGGCGATTGCTGGCGGGCTGCGGAGGCGGGCGGTGCGGCTGGCACGGTGCGCGTCGCAGCCGGTGGAGGCGGTGGCGGATGCAGAGTTCGTGATCGAGGGCGAGATTCTGCCGGGCGAGCGGATCCGGGAAGACGTGCAGACCGGCACGGGCTGCAGCATGCCGGAGTTTCCTGGCTACATGGGCAAGGCGCAGGAGGCGCTGCCGGTGATCCGCGTGACGGCGGTGACGCACCGGCGCTCGCCGGTGCTGCAAACGATCGTCGGACCGGGGATGGAGCACTGCCAACTGGCGGGGATTCCGACCGAAGCGAGCATCTTGCAGATGTCGGAGCGCGCCATGCCGGGGCGTGTGCGAAACGTGTACTGCCACCCGGCGGGGGGCGGGAAGTATCTGGCGATTTTGCAATTCCGCAAGGCGGAGCCGCGCGACGAAGGGAGGCAGAGACAGGCGGCGCTGGTGGCGTTTGCGGCGTTTCCGGAGCTGAAGCACGTGATCCTGGTGGACGACGACGTGGACTTGTTCCAGACGGACGAGGTGCTGTGGGCGATGACGACGCGCTACCAGGGCGACGCGAGTACGGTGTTCATCCCGGGCGTGCGGTGCCATCCGCTGGATCCGTCGCAGTCGCCCGCGTTCAGCCCGTCGATCCGCGCCGAGGGGATCTCGTGCAAGACGATCTTCGATTGCACGGTTCCATGGGCGATGAAGGAGGAATTCCGGCGGACGGCGTTCGACGAGGCGGATCCGGCGAAATACCTCGGGCGCGGGTGATGCGGCGCGGAAATTCGGTTGAAATGGGGGTGGGATATACTGGGAATGCGCGAATCCGGCCTTTGCGCCGCGCGCCAAGATCCACGTTTCACAGGAGGACGATGAGCAAGGAAGATTGCATTGAGGTGACCGGCACGGTGGTGGAGAAATTCCCCAGCGGGCTTTTCAGCGTGCAGCTCGACCAGGACCAGAGCCGGGTGGTGCTGGCGCATCTGGCGGGGAAACTGAGAAGGAACCGCATCCGGGTGCTGGCGGGCGACCGGGTGACCCTGGAGATGTCGCCGTACGATCTGACCAAAGGGCGCATCACGTACCGTCACAAGTAAGCCCCCTCCGAAACGCAGGGCCGCACGCCGAGCGGCGCGGCTGATCCGATGAAGCGGTACAAGGTTCTATTCGTCTTCGGCACGCGTCCCGAGGCGGTGAAGCTGTGCCCGGTGATCCTGAGGATGCGCGAGCGCGAAGAATTCGAGGCGCGGGTGTGCGTGACGGCGCAGCACCGCGAGATGCTGGACTTGATGCTCGGGCGGTTCGGGGTGGCGCCGGATCATGATCTTGACGTGATGGCGCCGGACCAGCCGATGAACGCGCTGACGGCGCGAATCCTCGAACGGCTGGATCCGGTGCTGAAGGATGAGCAGCCGGACTTCGTCCTGGTGCAGGGCGACACGACGACGACGATGGCGGGAGCGCTCGCCAGTTTCCACCGGCGGATTCCATCGGGACATGTGGAGGCGGGGCTGCGCACAGGGGACTTGACGCAGCCGTTTCCCGAAGAGATGAACCGGGTGCTTGCGGGGCGGCTGGCGGCGTTGCACTTTGCGCCGACGCCGCGGGCGGCGGAGAACCTGCTGCGCGAGGGCGTGGAAAGGGAGCGGATCCACGTCACCGGCAACACGGGGATCGACGCCCTGCTGTATGTGCGCGAGCGGCTGGACAGAGGCGAGTGGCAGGGCTTTGACGGCGCTGTGCCGGCTGCTGGAAAAAAGCTGATCCTGATGACGGCGCACCGGCGGGAGAGCTTCGGCGAGGGGTTTGTGCGGATCTGCGAGGCGGTGCGGCGGCTCGCTGGACGGGGCGACGTGGAGATTGTGTACCCGGTGCATCCGAATCCGAACGTGCGGGAAGTGGTGGAGCGGATGCTGGGCGGGGTGGAGGGAGTGAGCCTGGTGGAACCGCTCGACTACGTGCCCTTTGTGGACCTGATGCGGCGGGCGGACATTCTGCTGACGGACAGCGGCGGAGTGCAGGAGGAGGGGCCGTCGTTCGGCAAGCCGGTTCTGGTGATGCGGGAGAAGACGGAGCGGCAGGAGGCAGTGGAGGCGGGCGCGGCGATCCTGGTGGGGACCGATCCGGACCGGATCGTCTTCAGCGCCGGGCGGCTGCTGGATTCGGCCGAAGCGAGGGAGGCGTTCACACGAGTTCGCAATCCTTTCGGGGACGGGCGCGCCAGCGAGCGGATTCTGCGGGCAATTCATTCATTTCTGACGGCTTCCGGGGCCTGAGAAGCGGCGGTTCCGGAGTGAGGAGCGGGGCCGGAGAAGGCGGGGCGTCTTGCCGGGCGCGTGTACAATGCGCGCGGAGGTGAAAGGCGCGCATGCGAGCCCCTGTGATCCCGCTGCGGCGGGAAGAGCCGGCCGGCGGCCCGCCGCCGCTGGCGCACCGCCTGTTGAGGCGCGTGGTGGGACAGGAGGAGGCGATCCGGGCTATCGTTCCGTATGTTGAGCTGTATGAGGCGGGGCTTTCGCCGGCGGGGCGGCCGGTGGGAGTGTTTCTGCTGCTTGGGCCGACAGGAACTGGCAAGACCCGGACGGTGGAGGCGCTGGCCGAGGCGCTGCACGGCAGCGATCGGCACGTGCTGCGGATCGACTGCGGGGAGTTCCAGCTGGAGCATGAAGTGGCGCGGCTGATCGGGGCGCCGCCGGGCTATATCGGCCACCGCGAGACGCAGCCGATGCTGACGCAGACGAAGCTGAACGCGGTGGCAAGCGAGCGGTCGAGCCTTTCGATCGTGCTGTTCGACGAGATCGAGAAGGCGGCGGCATCGCTAGGCCGGCTGCTGCTGGGCGTGCTGGACAAGGCGGCGCTGAAGCTGGGCGACAACACGACGGTGAACTTCGAGCGCAGCCTGATCTTCCTGACCTCGAACCTGGGAGCGCGGGAGATGGCGCGGCAGACGCGGCAGCGGTTCGGGCTGGCTGCGGCGGCGCCGGCGGAGGCGGCGGAGCGGACGCTGGAGCGGGTGGCGCTGGGCGCGGTGAAGAAGCGCTTTTCGCCGGAGTTCGTGAACCGCATCGACCGGATTCTCACCTACCGTCCGCTGGATGCGGAGGCGTTCGAGCGGATCCTGGACCTGCAACTGGAGGAGCTGCACCGGCACATCGAGGGCCGGTTGGGGGAGGCGGCCTTCCGGCTCTCGCTGACGGCCGAGGCGCGGCGGTTTCTGCTCGAGCAGGGGACGAGCGCGGAGTACGGGGCGCGGGAGCTGAAGCGGACCATGCACCGGCATGTGATTCAGCCGCTGGCGCGCGTGGTGCTGGAGGGGCTGGCGCGCCCGGGCGAAGTGGTGCAGGTGGAACCGGCCGGGGATGGCGGGCGGTTGTGTTTCCGCGCCGGAGCGGGCAGCTACACGGCGGCGTAAGCGCGGGTCAGCGGCGGAAGAGAACGCGGGGGAGGCGCAGGGTGTGGGAGGCGCTGATGATGAGGTTGAGGAGGCCGAGGCCGCTGACGGCGCCGCGGAAGTAGTTGCTCATGAAGAAGGGGTGCCATTGGGGCACAAGGTGGAAGAGGGAGTTCTGCGACCAGACAGGATGCATCCACGGATAGATGAGCAGAAAGAGTCCGACTTCGAGAGTGAAGATGCAGAAGACGGCGTAAGAGAGTTTTTCGAACCAGGTGAGACGATCCTGCGGTGGCGCCGGAGCGGGCGGGGAGGAACTCATAGAGCGCCCTGCAATGCCTCCAGAACGGGCGAGAAGCTGCGGCGATGGAGCGGCGTGGGGCCGAAGGCGCGCAGGGCGGCGAGGTGCTCCGGAGTGCCGTATCCCTTGTGGCGGGCGATGCCGTAGCCGGGGTAGCGGGCGTCGAGTTCCAGCATGAGGGCGTCGCGCCCGGTCTTGGCCAGGATGGAGGCGGCGGCGATGCAGGCAACGCGGGCGTCGCCCTTGACGAGGGCCTGCTGGGGGACGGGGCAATCGATGGGGAGGGCGTCCACAAGAAGATAATCGCACGGCGGGCGGAGGCTCTCGACGGCGCGGCGGATGGCGAGGCGGGAGGCCTCGCGGATGTTGAGGCGGTCGATTTCCGCGGCAGAGGCGGAAGCGACGGCGAAGGCGAGGGCGCGCTCGCGGATCAGGATGGAAAGGGACTGGCGGCGTTCGGGCGTGAGAGTCTTGCTGTCGGCGAGACCGGGCACGGGGCGCGAGGGATCGAGGATGACGGCAGCGGCGAAGACGGGGCCGAAGAGGCAGCCACGGCCAGCCTCGTCGGCCCCGGCGACGCGTGTGAAACCTTGCCGGCGCAACCGGTCTTCCAGCAGCATGGTCGCGCGCACGGCGGCGCTTCCCGGCTTACTGTTCGCGCTCGCGCAGGCGTGCGGCCTTGCCGCGGAGGTTGCGGAGGTAGTAAAGCTTGGCGCGGCGGACGCGTCCGCTGCGCACGACGTCGATGTGGTCGATGACGGGCGCATGGATCGGGAAGATGCGCTCGACGCCCTGGCCGAAGCTGATCTTGCGGACGGTGATGGTCTCGCCGAGTCCGCTGTTCTTGCGTGCGATCACGGTGCCTTCAAAGGCCTGGAGGCGTTCCTTGTCGCCCTCCTTGATCTTGACGTGGACGCGCACGGTGTCGCCGATGCGGATCTCGGGCAGATCGGTCCGCTTGCGCTTGTTGATGACTTTGCTCAGGTACGGGCTGATCATGGGACGGATTCCTCAGTGTTCGCTTCTTTCTATGGTGTCACATTGGGGCGTCTGGCTGCCGGACCCGCCGGCCGGGGCCGGAGAGGCCTGGGGGGCGAGCAGGTCCGGGCGCATTCGCCGGGTTTTCTCTTCGGCGGCCTGGCGCCGCCATTTGCGGATCTCGGCGTGATTGCCGCCGAGCAGGACATCGGGGACGCGCCAGCCGCGGAACTCGGCGGGACGCGTGTAGTGGGGGCAGTCGAGGATGCCCAACGGGCGGTCCGGGTCCGGGGAGGAGAAGGACTCCCATTCGGAGGATTCCTCGTTGCCCAGCACGCCGGGCAGGAGGCGCGCCGTGGCATCAACGACGACAGCGGCAGCGAGTTCGCCGCCGCTCAGGACGTAGTTGCCGATCGAGATCTCTTCATCGGCCAGATAGAGGCTGACACGCTCGTCGACGCCCTCATAGCGGCCGCAGATCAGGACGACCTCGTCGAAGGCGGCAAGCCGCTGCGCGCCGGGCTGGGTGAACAAGCGGCCCTGCGCCGAGAGCAGGACGACGCGGTGGCGGGCGGGGTCGCGCGCCGGGAGGATGGATTCCACGGCGTCGAACAGAGGCTCTGGCTTCAGCACCATTCCGGCGCCGCCGCCGAAGGGACGGTCGTCGACGGTGCGGTGGAAGTCGTGGGCCCAGTCGCGCAGATTATGGATGCGGATGTTGAGCCGGCCCGCGGTGAGGGCGCGGGCGACGACGCCGTGCTCGAACGGGCCGCGGAAGAATTCCGGGAATATCGTCAGCACGTGAAAGATCATCGTAGGGCTCGTTTGCAGCCTGTTCAGAACGGTTCAATTCCAGCAAACCTTCCGGCGGATCGATCACCAGCCGGCCCTGTTCGGGCCGGATTTCCACGCAGATGGCCCGCGTGAAGGGAATCCAGACCGGATCGCCGCCGGCGGCGCCGGCGGGCGTCACTTCCAGCACAACAGCGCCGCCGAAGTCCTGCCAGCCCGAGACCGTGCCTGCGAGGGCGCCGGTGCGGCGGTCCATGACCGCGCAGCCGAGCAGGTCCGACAGATAGAACTCGCCATCGGGCAGCGCCGGCAGCTCCGCGCGGGGAACCACCGCCTCACAGCCTGCCAGCACCCTGGCCGCCTCGGGAGTATCGACGCCCGAAAAGCGGAGGACGAGGCGGCCGCGCCAAGGGCGCGCCTCGAGCACCTCCAGAGGGCTTCCCTGAAAAAGAAATTCTCCTTCGGGATTCCGGATCCAGGCCCGTTTCAGCCAGCGGTAGCTTTCGGGCGGATTCCAGACATCGCCGAAAACCTCGCCCTTGAGCCCCCGGCATTTTCCCAGCCGGGCGACCGAAATCCAGCCGGCCCCGCGGGCGAGCTCGTCCGGCATTTATTCCAGAATTTCCAGCGTAAAACGCCGGTTCAATTTCATTCCGGCGGCGCCCAGCAAGGTGCGGATCGAACGCGCGGTGCGGCCCTGCTTGCCGATCACTTTGCCGAGATCGCTGGGGGCCACGCGCAATTCGAGCACGGTCACCTGCTCTCCCTGCACCTCGCGAACGTGCACCTCTTCCGGGATATCGACCAGAGCTTTCGCAATTTCCTCGACCAACTCTTTGATGCCAGCCATCGCGAGGACCTCTTTCTGCCTCGATCCTAGCACGAACGGCTGTGGACGAACAGCCATCCGCGCGGGGAGGGGGAGGCTCAGGCGACGGGCTGTTCCGCAGCCGGAGCGGGATTCTGCTTGAGCAGCCGGGCGACGGTATCGGAAAGCTGCGCGCCGTTGCGGACCCAGTGCTCGATGCGGTCATGTTTGAGTTCGACCACAGCCGGATCGGCGACCGGGTTGTAGTGGCCGACGACCTCGATGGCCCTGGAGTCCCGCGCGCGCTGCTTCTCGATGACCACCACGCGGTAGGTGGGTTTTTTCTTGGCGCCGAAGCGCGCCAGACGGATCATCAACATGGTGTTTGCTTCTCCTGAAGAATCCTTGCGCCGCCCGCCCTCACATGCCGAACGGGTTGGAGAACGGCAGCTTGAACTTCCCCGACTTCTTCCCAAGCAGGCTGCCGGACATGGACTTCATCATTTTCCGCGCCTGCGAATACTGTTTCAGCAGATTGTTCACATCCTGGACGGAGGTGCCGCTGCCGCGCGCGATGCGGCGGCGGCGGCTGCCGTTGATCAGCATGTGATTGGCCCGCTCGGCGGGCGTCATCGAGTCGATGATGGCCACGATACGGGTGAACTCTTTTTCGTCGACCTTGGCGTTCTTGAGCTCCTTGAGCGGGCCGATCTGGGGCATCATGCCGAGGATGGACTCCAGCGAGCCAAGCTTGCGGAGCTGCTTGAGCTGGTCGCGGAAATCCTCGAGCGTGAAATCGTCCTCGAGCAGCTTGCGCTGCATCTTTTCGGCCTGTTTCTGGTCGACGGTCTGCTCCACTTTTTCGATGAAGCTGAGCACGTCGCCCATGCCGAGGATGCGGTTGGCGATGCGGTCCGGATGGAAGGGCTCGAGGGCATCCGGCTTTTCGCCTGTGCCGACGAACTTGAGCGGCTGACCGGTGATGTGCCGGATGGAGAGGGCCGCGCCGCCGCGGGCGTCGCCGTCCATCTTGGTGAGAATGACGCCGGTGATGCCGAGCCGCTTGTGAAACTCCTCGGCGCTGCGGACGGCGTCCTGGCCGGTCATAGCGTCGGCGACGAAGAGGATCTCGGTGGGGTGGAGGGCGCCTTTGATCTCCTCGAGTTCGACCATCAGTTCCTCGTCGATGTGGAGCCGTCCAGCGGTGTCGATCAGGACGAGGTCGCGCCCGGTGATCTCGGCCTCGCGCTTCGCGCCCCTGGCCAAGTCGAGAGGTTTTTCTCCCGGAGTCCCCTCATACACCGGCAGGCCGAGGCTGCGGGCGAGGACGGCGAGCTGTTCGCGGGCGGCGGGGCGGTAGACGTCAACGGAGACCATCAGCGGCCTGTGGCCGTTCTTGCCGAGGTGGCGGGCCAGCTTGGCGGTGGTGGTGGTCTTGCCGGAGCCCTGGAGGCCGACGATCATCAGGACGGTGGGTGGCTGGTTGGCAGTGCGGATCCGGGAGGCGTGCGAGCCGAGGATATGAACCAGTTCGTCGCGGACGATCTTGATGACCTGCTGGGCGGGGCTGAGGGCGGTGAGCACCTCCTGCCCCATGGCCTTGGCGCGGACGGCCTCGATGAACGCCTTGACGACCTTGAAGTGGACGTCGGCCTCGAGGAGAGCCACACGGATCTCCTTGAGGGCCGCCTCCATGTTCTCGGCCGTCAGCCTTCCCTCGCCCCGCAGGTTCTTGAAGACCCGCTGGAGCTTGTCGCTCAAGGTATCGAACATCGGTATTACCGCCGCACACACGCGCCTGCGCTTTGCAACGCCCCGAGGATGCCAAACCGGTCAGGGGTACAAGGCCGCGCGAACTAGGTGGTCGCGCGTGCAAACGCAGGAACCGACACACGTCCGCTTTTTCAGCGGGCTTTCCCATTATAGCAGCGGACCGGAGGCGTTCGAGAGGAGGCGCAACAGGTGGGCGCGGAGTTCGCTGCCGGTATCGGGCCGGCGCAAGGCAAACTCCACGAAGCACTTGGCGTATTCGAGGCGGTTGCCGATGTCGAAGCGGCGGGCCTGCCAGGCCAAAGCGAAGACCGGCTGCTCTCCGGCGAGCTGGTTCATGGCGTCGGTCAACTGGATCTCGCCGCCGACGCCGCGCGGTGTGCACTCGAGGGTCTCAAAGATCTCCGGGGTGAAGACGTAGCGTCCGGCGATGGCGAGGTTGGAAGGGGCTTCGCCGGGCCCGGGCTTCTCGACGAGGCGGCGCAGACGGAGCAGGTTGGGATCGAAGGGTTCGGGCTCGCCGTCGACAATGCCGTAAAGAGAGACGCGCTCGGCCGGGACGCAGTGGACGGCGACGATGCTCGAGCGGACCTGCTCGAAGGCGTCGATCAACTGGCGCAGGCCAGGCTTCTGGCCCTCGGGCGGATCGATAATGGTATCGCCGAGCAGAACGGCGAAGGGCTCGTGGCCGACGTGGTGGCGGGCGAGGCGGATAGCGTCGCCGAGGCCGAGCTGCTCCTTTTGGCGGATGTAGTGGATGCGCACGGTCTCGCCGATGTCACGGACGCGGTCGGCGAGCTCGGACTTGCCGGAGTTGCGGAGGAAGTATTCGAGGTCGGGATTGTAATCGAAGTGGTTTTCGATGGCCTGCTTGCCGCGGCCGGTGATGATGAGCACATCCTCGATGCCGCTTTCGGCGGCTTCTTCGAGCACAAACTGGAGAACGGGCTTGTCGACGATGGGCAGCATCTCCTTCGGCATGCTCTTGGTGGCAGGCAGGAAGCGCGTGCCCATGCCGGCGGCGGGGATGACGGCTTTGCGGACTTGCATGGGGATCACCTTCAGGCGTCAGGGCAGGATGCGGGGGACGAGGAGATGGGCTCCCATCTGCGCATAGGAGGCGCGGAGGCGTTCCAGCCGCTCCGGGTCGCCGTCGTAGACGCCGATGATGGCGCCGCCGGAGCCGCAGAACTGCGTGCAGGCGCCGAGGTCGCGGCCGTGCTGGACGAGTTCCATGTTGCCTGGGCTGATACGGATGAGCTGGGCGCGCAGGTCGAAAGCGTGGTTGAGAAGAGGCCCGATTTCGGCGCCGCGGCCGGCGGCGATGAGGTCACGCGCCTCCTGCGCCCAGGCGGCCCACTGGCGGATGGCGTCCATGACGGCGGGTTCGCCGCGCTGGTAGCGGCTGCGGAGATCGTTATGGGTGAGTTCGGTGCCTTCGGCGAGGTTGTCGTGATAGGCGACGAACAGCGGAGGCAGGTTGGCCGGATCGAGGGGTTCATAGAGGCCGTGCCCGTCGCGTTCCATGCGGGTCTTGTCGAAATCCATGAAGACGACGCCCTCGTAGACCTGGATGACGCGGTCCTGGAGCCCGGCGCCGATGCTGAGCTCCTCAAGTTCCACCGAAAGGATGAGGTTCGGGAGCACGGGCTTGGGAATGTCGACGGCGTAAAACTGCATCAGCGCGCGGATGGTGGCTGTGACGATGGCGCTGGAGCCGGCCAGGCCGACGCGGACGGGGATGTCGGTGTCGTATTCAATCGTGAAATTGCGGTCCATGGGCACGCCCGCGCGGCGGCACCAGTCGCTGAATTTCTTGATGGCCGCCTTGATGAGACGGACGCCGCCGTAATAGCCGTTCTGGCGGACGTCCTCGAGAAAATCGCCGACGCCCTCGAATTCCAGGCGGTCGCGGTGGCCGCCCACGATGCGCAGGCGCGGCGACTCGTACAGAGTGACCTCTGACCGGAAATTCCTCACTATCAGAGAAATGGTCTTGCCAAAGTAGCCGTCGCTGGGGTTGCCTATCAGGCCGGCGCGGGCGTAGGCGCGGGTGCGAATCATGGCTAACTGGAAGTATACCCGCTTGCTTTGTCCCCATCCGGTGGCCGGGCGCGAGGCGCATTATTCTGTAGAGGAGGCCGTGGGATGAGCGAGACGCTGCCCCTGTTTTCGAACGGCGCCGCCGCCGGGCCTGCGCCCGTGCTTTCCATGCACGCGCAGGCGGTGCAAGCGGTGTTGGTTGAGAGCCGCGGGCCGTGGACGGCGGCCGGCATCCGGAAGAACTGGCCCGGCAAGCCGGCACCCAAGCTGGCAGAGATTACGGCGGCGCTCGAGGAACTGGAGGCGCGCGGAGCGGCGCACCGGTTGGCGGGCGTGCGCGGCACGGCGCTGTGGAGCAGCGCGCGCCTGGAGATATGGCTGGACGAGGCTGGCCAGCGCGTAATGGAGATGGTTCGCGGCGCGCCGGGGCCCGTGCCGGAGAAGAAGCTGCTGGCTGCTGCGTGGCCCAAGGATCTGGACGCGGCGCCCTTGCGCGGGCGCATGGCTGAGTTGCAGCAAGCCGGCCTCTTGAAGCCGTGGCCGGGCAAGGCGCCGGCATGGTGGCATCTGGGGCCGCAGGAGGCGCTGGGCGCCGTACTGCTGGAGACGTTAGGGCAACGCGCGTTGCTGCGGGCGCAATGGGTTCGGGAAGCCAAAGCGCGCCTGAAGGGGCGCACCGCGGCGGAATGGCAGAAGGCGTGCGACGAGCTGATCACCTCAGGGCGCGTCGTGGCGCACGTGGCGAGGATCGGGGGCAAGCGCATGGAGGCGTGCGTTCGCGCGGAGCGGCGCGCCGCGCTGCTGGAACTTTACAGCCCGGTGATCGAGCGCCTGAAAGAAGAGTGGCGCAGGCTGGGCATCCGGGACGGGGACGTGGCGCGGTTTCTCGCCGGCGGCGGCGAACCGGGGGCTGAACTTCTACTGGCAGAGCTGCGGCGGCTGGAGCGGGAGAGCCCGCCGCCGAACCCTGTAGCGCTGCTGCGAATGCGGGCAGCACTGGCGGAAATGACCAAGGAGGAGTTCGACCGTGCGGCGCTCGAGTTGCTGCGGCACGGGAGGGTCTACATGGCGCCGCATGATCACGCGATGCGTTTGACCGGGGAAGAGCGCCGCAGTCTGGTGACCGACGGCGCGGGTCATTACTATGTCAGCATCACCGCTCGCCATTGAACTGAGGGCGATCCCGAACCCTTTCCGCAGCGGCATTACGCGGGACGCATGGGATCCGGACTGGGTGGATGTGCCGGAGATCCACGCCGCGGCTTCTTCGCGCGTGTGCCGGGAGGCGACGGCAGCGCGAACGTCTGGCGGCGGCTGTGGGATGCTGGTGTTCGGCGAGCCGGGCAGCGGCAAGACACACCTGTTGAACCGTGTGCGCCGGTGGTGCGTGGAGGAGGGGGCGCTGTTTGCCGGTTTCCGTCTGCAATGCGGCCCGCAGACGATGTGGCGGCATATGCGGCGGGAGTTCGCGCGCAACCTGTTGCGGCGCCTGGCGGATGGCGAAACACAGATGGACCGCCTGCTGGCTTTGGCGGAGGCGGGCGGGCGCGAGCCGCACGACTACAGCCTGGCGCGCGTTGTGGAACGGTGGCGCGAGGGGAGGCTGCTGCACGAATGCGAAGCCTGGCTGCGAGGAGAACGGCTGCCGGAGGCGGCGCTGCGGGCGCTGGGGATCGCCGACACGAGCCCGGAGGAGGAAGAGGAGGCGGAGGATGAGGCGCGGCGCGTGCTGAAGGAGCTGATCGCACTGGCAGCGCCCGCGCCCGTGGTGCTGGCGCTGGATCAGGTGGAAGCCTTGCAGGCGGACCCGCAGGATGCGCGCGGGCTGGCGGCGCTCGGTTCGGCAGCGGCGGCGCTGCGCGACGAGAGTCCCAATCTGGTGCTGGTGACGTGCGTGCAGACGAGCTTTTTGCCGCGGTTGCACGAAGTCGTGTTGCGCGCCGACATGGACCGGATGGGAGAGGTGCGGCTGGAACTGCTGCCGTTGGAGGAGCATCAGGCGGAATCGGTGCTGAGGGCGCGGCTGGACGCCGAACCGGCGATGCGGATGAATCCGCGGCGGGGCGAGCAGCCGCTTTGGCCGTTCACGAATTATGCGGTCCGCCATCTGCTGATGAAGGGCAGCCCGGTGACGCCGCGGCAACTGATTGCAGAGGCGCGCAGATTGTTCGAGCAGTTGCGAGGGGAGAACGGGCGGGGGAGGAGCCCCGGCGCCTTCCTGCACAGCAAGTTGAGGGAAAGAATCGAGCAGGCGCGAGAGGCGGCGGCAACGGAGGGCAACGAGTTCTTGCTGGACGGTCTGCGGCGGCTGATGCCGCTGGCCGGGTGGAGCGCGGTCGAGCCGCGTCCGAAGGGGATCGATCTGCTGCTGGAGCGGGAGGGCAGGCGGGTGGCGGTCGTGGTGTTCAACCGCGCAAGGTTGCATGGGGCGGCGCAGCGGTTGCGGAAGATCCGCATGGCGGCGCCGGCGGGCACTGTGCGGCTGGTGCGTGCAGCGGCGCTGCCGGTGAGCGCGTCGGCGGCGAAGACGCGGGAGGAGCTGGCGAAGCTGGAGGCGGAAGGAGCGCGGCTGGCGCGGCTTCCGGCCGAGACGTTGGCGGCGCTGGAGGCGTGCCGGACGCTGCTGGCCGATGCCGCCGCCGGGGATCTGCACAACGACGGGGAGACGTTGGGTCTGGAGTTCGTCGAGCAGTGGTTGCGGGACAACCTGCCCGAGGAGCTGGCCAGTGTGGCGGACGGGTTTGAGTCCGGTGCGGCCGAGCCGGCCGGGCTACTGGACGAAGTGGTGGAACTGCTGCGGGCGGTGAAGGTGATTTCCGTGGAGGATGCGGCTGCGAGGCTGGGCGCAGGGATCGAGGAGGTGAGGCGCTGTGCGGATCAAGGTGAAGATGCCGTGGCCGCCGTGGGGACACCGGCGAGGGTCCTCTTTGAGCGGCGAGGGGCTTGACGACAGCGGGCACGGGCAGTTGAGAGCGATTCAGGTCTCCGAGATCCGCGACGAAATCTGGCGCGCGGCCGGGGGCGCCTCCGGCGGTGCCGGCGCCGAGGCGGGCAGGCTGTTTCATCTCACGGCAGCCGAGGCGCTCGGTGGAGAAGGCGACGCCGTTTGGCACAGGTGGTTCGATGCGGGACGACTGGAGGCCGGCGATGCCGCCGCGGCTTACGCGGCGGCGCTGTATGACTCTGTGCTTGGCGCGGAGCTCACCGCTGGACGGGCCGCCTTTGAGGACAACCCGGAGGCTGTCCTCCGGCTGTGGCGCGGCGTGCAACGTTTCGCCGAATGGCTGGCGGGCGCACTGCGGGAGTGCCGCCGGCGCGGGTTGATCGAGTGGGAGGGCAGCCGCGGCTGGCGGGGCGCGGAGGAGCTGGCGCGGACCGAGATGCCTTTGGCGTGGCGGTTGGAGCGCGCGGGATGGAAAGCGCCGGTGGAGGTGCGCGGTACCCTGGACGCACTGTTCCGCGATCCCGGGAGCGGGCGCTGGGCGGTGATCGAGTGGAAGCTGGCCCCGGTGTCGCCGGAAGCGGACGTGGCGCAACTCTGCCTGTATCACCGGATGCTGGAGATGAACGGGGAGGGAGGGGCGGCGGCGCTGGTGAGCTTCGATCCGGAAGTGAGGCAGACGGTCTTCGAAGCGGCGAAGATGGCCGAGGCCCAGAACCGGCTGGAGGAGCTGATTGGCAGGCTGGCGAGAGTGACGGAGGATAGAAAGGCAGCCCTTGCGCCGACGGAACGCAAGCCCAAGCCGAAGCCCGTTTCCCCGGAGCATCAGAAGCTGGCGGAGAAAACCGTGGCGGTGTTGCAGCAGCGCGGGCACGACGTGGAGCTGGGCGAGCTGGTTCATGCCGGGCCCTCCTACCTGCAAGTGCCAGTGCGGCTGGGGGTGCGGACCCGCGTGAGGCGCGTGCTGGCGGAAGCGCACGACCTGCAATTGCAACTGGGGCTGAAAACGGCGCCGATCCTGCGCAAGGGCGAGGGCTGCGTGCTGGTGGAGATTCCGCGGCAAGACGCCGAGACGCTGTGGTTCCGTTCCGTGAGATTCCATGAGGCGGCCCGGATGGAAGCGCCGTTGCTGGTTGGAGTCGGCCTGGCTGGGCGGGCGCACTTTGTGGATCTGGCCGACAGCAGGGCGCCGCATTTGCTGGTGGCGGGCGCGACGGGTAGCGGGAAGAGCGAATGGATGCGCACGGCGGCGGCGGCGCTGATGGCCACGCACGTGCCAGCGGACCTGCGGCTCGTGTTGATCGACCCGAAGCGCACGGCGTTTCCGGAGTTGCGCCGCTCGCCTTATCTGTGGGAGCGGCTGCCGGTGCTGATGCCGCCTGAAGACAACATGACAGAGGCGTTCGACGCGCTGGTGGAGGAGATGGAGCGGCGTTACCGTGCCCTGGAGGAACGCGGGTTGCCTGACCTCTCCGCATGGAAGCGGGCAGGGAGGGATGCGCCGCCGCGAATCGTGACCCTCTGCGATGAGTATTCGGACCTGGTGCAGGCGGCGGGCGCGCGGCGGGAGCTGGAGGCGCGGATCGCGAGGCTGGGGGCGAAGGCTCGGGCGGCGGGGATTCATCTGGTGCTGGCGACGCAGCGCGCCAGCCGGGATGTGGTGACGGGCGTGCTGAAGGCGAACCTGCCGGGACGCGTCTGCCTGCGAGTGGTGGAGGCGATTGAATCCCGGCTGGTGCTGGGCGTGGCGGGCGCGGAGAACCTGTTGGGCAACGGGGATCTGCTGTGGAGCGCGGGAGGAGAGCCGGTGCGGTTGCAGGCGCCGCTGCTCGATCCCGAATCACGTGCCAAGTATCTGGGCGCAGCCGCGCGCGGCGCGGGAGGAGCGGCATGAGCCGGACGCTGGTGATGGGGGTGCTGAACGTGACGCCGGACTCGTTTTCCGACGGCGGGCGGTTCGCCACGCCGGAGGAGGCGGTGGAAGAGGCGCGGCGGCTGATTTCGGAGGGCGCGGACATCGTGGATGTGGGCGGCGAGAGCACGCGTCCCGGGGCTTTGCCGGTGCCTGAAGAGGTGGAGCTCAGGCGGGTGGCGCCAGTGGTGGAGCTGCTGGCGCTGGACCCGCGCGTGCGGGTGTCGGTGGACACGACGAAGCCGCGGGTGGCGGCGGCGTGCCTGCAGGCGGGGGCGACGCTCGTGAATGACGTCAGCGGGCTGTCGGATCCCGAGATGGCGCGCGTGGCGGCGGCAGCGGGGGCGGGCGTCGTGATCATGCATATGCGGGGCACGCCGCTGACGATGCCGCAGCACGCGTCGTACACCGACTTGATGAAGGAGATCTGCGAGGAGCTGCGTCCCCGCGTGGAGCAGGCGCGGCAGGCGGGCGTGCGCGAGATCTACGTGGATCCGGGAATCGGCTTCGCCAAGACCCCGGCGCAAAGTTTCGAGATCCTGTGGCGGCTCGGGGAGATGCGCGCGCTGGGCTGCCCGGTCCTGATCGGACCGTCGCGCAAATCGTTTCTGGGCGTTCTGCCGGGAATGGAGGACGTGGGAGAGCGGCTCGAGGGGACGATCGCCGCGGCGGTACTGGGCGCGTGGAACGGAGCCTCGGTGGTGCGTGTGCATGACGTGCGGGCGGTGAAGAAGGCGCTGAGCGTGGTGGACGCAGTGCGGGGGCAGGAATGGACAAGGTGATCCTGCACGGGGCGAGGCTGGAGGCGCGGATCGGGGTGACCGAAGAAGAGCGGACGCGCCCGCAGGAGCTGGTGGTCGATGTGGAGCTGGCGCTGGATGTGCGAGACGCGGCACGAACGGACGATCTGCGGCTTTCGGTGGACTACGCGGAAGTCTGGCGGCTCGTGGACGGGCTGGCGAGGCGGCAGCCGTACGCGCTCGTGGAGACGCTGGCGGAGAGGATCGCCTCCGCAATGCTGGAGGGCTTTCCCGCAGAGGAAGCCCGCGTGCTTGTGCGCAAGCCGGGGGCGCTGCGGGCGCATGGTGTGGAGTGGGCGGGAGTCGAGATCGTGAGGCGCCGGAGTGGTTGAGGCGTGCGTGGCTCTGGGGTCGAATCTGGGCGACAGGCGCGGGCACCTGCGTGCCGCGCTGGTTGCGCTGCGGCGCGCAGGGCGTTTGCTGGCGGTGTCTCCGCTGTATGAAACCGAGCCGGTGGGGCTGCGCGAGCAGCCCGCGTTTCTGAACGCGGTGGTGAAGCTGGAGACGGCGCTTCCGGCGCGGGAACTCCTTCGCACGCTCCTGGAGGCGGAGGCGGAACGCGGGCGCGTGAGGCGCGAGAAGGATGGGCCGCGTACGCTGGACCTGGATCTGCTGCTATACGGGGAAGAGGTGATCGAAGAAGAGGGGATCGCCGTACCGCACCCGAGGATGCATCTGCGGCGGTTTGTACTTGCGCCTCTGGCGGCGGTTGCGCCCGGGTGCCGGCACCCGCTGCTGGGGAAGACGGTGGAGGAGTTGCTGGCCGGCCTGGAAGACAGCGCCGTGGTGGCAGAGGTGGAAGACGCGCGGTGGGGCGCGGATCTGCTCAATCCCGAATGAGCAGCGCGGCAGCCTGCGCTTCGCCGGACTTGCCCTCACCCACTGGGCCGACCAGTTCCGCGGTCTTGAACTTCACCGAGACCCGCTCCAGCTCGAGCGAGAGCAGGGAGGCGAGGTTGGCGCGGATGGCGCCGCGGTGGTCCTTCAGCTTGGGGCGCTGCAGGATGACCGTAGCGTCGACGTTCGAAATGCGGTAGCCGCGCTCGCGGGCGAGCGAGGCGGCGTGGCGCAGGAAGACGCCCGAATCGCAGTCTTTCCAGCGGGGATCGGAGTCGGGGAAGTGCATGCCGATGTCGCCGAGGGCGAGCGCGCCGAGGAGGGCGTCGGTGACGGCGTGGAGGAGCACGTCGCCGTCCGAGTGCGCTTCGAAGCCGAATTCGCAAGGAATGCGCACGCCTCCGAGGATGAGCGCGCGTCCCGGGGCAAGGCGGTGGTTGTCCCAGCCGAGCCCGATGCGGAGATCCATCAGCCGGCCTCCTGTTCGCGCTCGAGCGAGAGGAACAGCTCGGCGAGTTCCATGTCGGAGGGGCGGGTGATCTTGATGTTGCGGTCCGAGCCGGGCACAACGCGGATCTCGACCGTTTCGAGGCGTTCGACGAGGCTGGATTCGTCGGTGCCGGTGAAGCCGTCCTCGCGGGCGCGGGCGAACGCCTGGCGGAGGATGGGCGCCTGGAAGACCTGAGGAGTCTGGGCCAGAACCAGCCGGTCACGGTTCAGGGTGCCGCGGACAACGTGACGGTGGACCTGCTTGACGGTGTCGACCGGGACGATGCCGGCGATAGCCGCCTCGTGGTGCGCCGCCTCGAGGATGACGGCGGAGATGATCTCCTGGGAGACGAACGGGCGGACTGCGTCGTGCACGGCCACAAGGTCGACGTCCGGACCGAGCGAGGCCAAGGCGTTGGCGACCGACTCCTGCCGCGTCTCGCCGCCCTCCACGCAGCAAACCGGTTTGGGGAACTTCTCGTGAGCGATCATCTCCTCCACCCACGGGATGTCCTCCTGGCGGAGGGCGATGACGACTTCGGAGACGTGGCAAGAGGCGACGAACTTGCGGACGGTGTGGATGAGGATAGGGACACCCTCGAGGAGCATGAACTGCTTGCGGCTGGTACCCGTGCTCTCGGCGGCGGCGCGCATCCTGGTGCCGAGGCCGGCGGCGGGGAGGATGACGGAGACTTTCATGGAATTCGCTGGGTGGTTGCCGGGCTCCGCTGGCTGTCAGCCGCGGGGCGGGGCGGCGGACCTCTCCGCAGGCGCGGCATCGGCGCTGCGGCTGGAGCGCTCCGGCGCCGGCGGCTTGTCATAGACGTGATGCATCCGCTCGTCGAAGCGTCCGAAGATCATCTTTCCGGCTTGTGTCTGGAGAACGCTGGTGACGGAGATGTCGATCGTCTTTGAGATCATCTTCCTGGCGTTGTCCACCACCACCATGGTGCCGTCGTCAAGGTAGGCGACGCCCTGGTTGTACTCCTTGCCTTCCTTGAGGATAAACACACGCATCGTCTCGCCGGGCAGGACGATGGGCTTCAGCGCGTTGGCCAGCTCGTTGATGTTGAGCACCTCGACGCCGTGCAACTGGGCCACCTTGTTGAGGTTGAAGTCGTTGGTGATGACTTTGCAGTCGTATGCGCGGGCCAGTTCGATGAGCTTCAGGTCCACCTCGCGGATGTGTGGATAGTCGTCCTCAAGGATCTGCACGTTGAGGTGGGCCATCTTCTGGAGGCGTTGGAGGACGTCCAGGCCGCGGCGGCCGCGGTTGCGCTTCATCGAGTCGGCAGAGTCGGCCACCAATTGAAGTTCTCGAAGGACGAACTGCGGCACCACGAGGGTGCCGTCGAGAAAGCCGGTTTCGGCGATGTCGGCGATGCGGCCGTCGATGATGACGCTGGTGTCGAGGATCTTGAAGGGCTGTTTCTGGGCTTTTTCGCCCCCGAACAGTCCGCCCAGAGCAGAGAGGTTAAGCATGTCGCCCTTGGCCGCGCCAACGACCAGGCCGACGTAAGCCATCACGAGAAGGATCAGCAGTTGGAAGAATGAGACCGTGCCTCGCGAGCCGGGCAAGGCCCACGAGATGACAAGTGCGATGAGAAAGGCGCCTACAATGCCCAGAACCGAGCCGACTGCGGCCCCGATCAGTCTCTTCAGGCTCACCTGCTTCAGGCGGATCTCCGCAAGCACGATTAGCGCCCCGAGAATAGCGCCCGCGGCCGCGCCAGGCAGTGGAGCGAGCCCCAAAGGTTGAAGGTACCAGGCCGCAGTTGCCAGGATGAGCACGAAAACCGCCCGGATGAGCAACAGATCGTACACTGGCAACTCCTGCAAACGGACTGACGGCGGCAGCCGTCCTGCGCGTATAGACGCGGCTGCCGCGGATTGAGTATACCACCCTCCCTGAAACGGAGCCGTTTTGTTCTGTCTTGACGGGCGCAGGCGCCCGGGTGCAGATAGGCTAACGCGCCAGGCTCCCGGCGCCCACGAGGTGGGCAGGGCCCAGCTGGTTCATGACGCGTTGAACCACGCGCGCGTACTCGGGATTCGGGTTGTAGGTGCGGAGAATCTGGGCGAGCGGCTTGTTGCGGTACAGCGGCGAATTGCCCAGCCTGCCAGCAACATGGTAGATTCCTTCGCGGGACGTGGAGAACCACTGGTCGCAATTGTCCCAACCGAACATGTTATTGTTGCGCGCTTCCTTGCCGCCGGTGGATTCGACGAACGAGATGCTGGGCAGCAGGCGCCAGTCAAGGCCGTTTTCGTCGGCGGCGGCGATGAAGTCCGGGGCGTAGACGTGGGCGGGGCAGTCTCTGGACAGGAAGAACTGCCGCACGCAGAACAGGCGTGGGTCACGAGGGTCGGGCCCTGCCGGTTGCGGCCTGGGACCGGGGTCGGCGGGCTGCTGGACCAGGAGCAGCCCTGCCATCAGGATCACACTGCGGGTGAGCTTTCCGGACATCAAGCGATCTTCCTCCCCTGTTTGTTTCCAGCCGGTTGCATGGTCTGAGCACACAGACAGTCCGAGGGTGTGCCGCTGGATCGTTCACGGCGCCGGCTCCGGGGCCGGGGCTGGCAAGGGTCGGCTGTGCCGCTCGCAATCACGCCTCTGTGTCGAGGCTCCTTGCCGGTTGTCGCATGGTTCGCAGGGCCCGGATCTCTCGTCCGGGTTCCGGTCGCTGCGAACCGGCTCCTCCGGCGCGCCCTCTCCGGCGCGCCCCTGCGGGCGCAACGCCCGCAGCCCAAAGACATCTACCATTATACCAAAAAGGGCCCGCCGGACATCTGCAAAGAAGTACTAGTGGTATCAATAGATTGCGGAGCGGGTGGCGGGCCAGAGGCTGGCCGCGGGCCTCAAATCGGGCGCCTGCGGGCGGCGCTTCCTGTTGAGCCCCAAGGGATTGTGATTCTACAATGTTAGGTGGGAGTGGTTGGCTCTGTCCGCTGCTTGCCGGCGCGCGGAGCCTGATTCAGGCCAATCCGAGAACAACAAGGAGTTCGCCATGAAGTTCCGGCCTTTGCATGACCGTGTGCTGGCGCAACGTATCGAAGAAGGCGAGGAAAAGATAGGGGGCATCGTGATTCCCGACACTGCGAAGGAGAAGCCGCAGAAGGCGAAGGTCGTCGCCGTCGGGGACGGCAGGGTGCTGAAGGACGGCAAGCGCGCGACGCTCGACGTGAAGGCGGGCGATGAGGTGCTGGTGGGCAAGTGGTCCGGCACGGAAGTGAAGATCGACGGTGAAGATTACCTGGTTTTGAGAGAAGACGAGATTCTGGCGGTCCTGGGTTGAGCCCGGCGCCCGCAGCGGAATGAAGCGGAGACTTGGAGCCGATGAAGAACACGAGAATGTGGGCGCGGCTGGCGGCGCTGGCTGCCGGAATGATGCTGCTGGCGGGCGCCGCCGGGGCTCAGGTGAAAGTTGGCGTCGTGAAACTGCAGAAGGCGTTGCAGGACACGGCGGAAATCAAGCAGGCGGAGGCGGATCTGAAAGCGCGCTTCGGCCCCCGGCAGGAAGAACTGGCGCAGCTTGAAAAGGAGATCGCCAAGCTTCAGCAGGAGGCGCAGGCGAACCAGGAGAAGTACACCGAAGCGGCGATGAACGAGTTGATCAGCCGCATCCAGATCAAGCAGCGCCAGTACCAGCGAAACAGCGAAGGCTTGCAGGACGCGGTGAACCGTGAGCGCCAGGACATCCTCCAACGGGTGGGCCAGCGCTTCCAGGAGGTGTTGCGGCAGGTGGCGGAAGAGAAGGGGCTTGATGTCATCATCGATGCGGGCAACCTTCTTTTCAGCAAGGATGCGCTGGACATCTCCGCTGACGTGACGGCGGCCTACGACAAGAAATACCCGGTGAAGAAATAGCCGGGCCGCCGCCGGGGAGGCGGATCATGAGCGGCTTCCTGGACAGCTACGGGCAGGCAGACGCACGGCGCGAGCGGCGCCTGAAACGCGGGCTGCTGTGCGCGCTGGCAGCAACCGTGATCGGGCTGGCTGGTTACTGGTTCATCCATGACTTCAGGGAGAAGCGCCAGGTGGCGGTGTTTCTCGACCTGCTGGCGGAGAAGAAGTACGAGGACGCCTACCGGTTGTGGGGCTGCGATCCGGCGCGCCCGTGCCGAGATTACAGCATGGAGAAGTTCCTCGAGGACTGGGGTCCCAAGAGTCCTTACGGGAATGTGGCCAAGGCGAGGGTGCGCCGTACGAGGTCGTGCGAGGACGGCGTGATCCAGATTCTCGAATACGCTCCGGGAGACGAGGTCCTCCTTTACGTCGACCGGCAGAACCGCCACATCTCTTACAGCCCGTTCGGCTATTGCGTGGACGCCTCGGGCAGGAACACCAACCTGATCGATATCTTCTTTCGCTGAGATAACCGGAACGGGCGGACTCAAGTTGGCATCTGAACAGGTGTGAGGGTGGCCGTGCTTGTCCTGCAAGGGATGCTCTGCGCGAAAGGTGCGCTGCCCGTTCTTCCGGATGGCTTCCGCGCGCTGTACAGCCTCGACTATGACCGGGCGATCCGCATCTTCGAGGAAGAGACGCGGCAGCGGCCCGATGATCCCGAGGCCTGGAACCATCTGGCGCAGGCGCTGTTGCACCGTGCGCTGTACGCCGCCGGTGCGATGGACTCTTCGGCGTTCGGCCCGGGCAGCCCGTTCTTGCGCCGCCCGAAGGTTCCCATGAGCGAAGGAGAACAAACGCGGTTCGAAGCGGCGATCCGGGAGTCGCTTTCGATCTGCGAAGAGCGGCTTCGCGCGAGAGCGGAGGACCAAGGCTGCCTGTACGCCTCCGGGGTAGCACACGCGCATCAGGCGCAGATGGCGCTGCTCGTGAAAAAATCCTGGCGCGAGGCGCTGCGGCTAGGCACGAAGAGCCGTCAGGCGCATGAGAAGCTGCTGCGCTTGGCGCCCGGTTTGGCCGATGCCAGCCTGGTGCCCGGGCTGCACGAGTACATTGCGGGAAGCCTGCCGTGGTATGCGAAGGCGCTGGCGTTCTTGGCGGGCTACCGGGGACACCGAAAGGAAGGGATCCAACACATGGAGCGAGCCGCCGCGAACGGGGTGAAGACGGCGGTGGAAGCGCGTGTCATGCTCGCAGTGGTGTATCGCCGCGAGAAGAACTATGCGCGCGCCGCCGAACTGATGGGCGAACTGGCCGCCGCCTTTCCGTCGAATCATCTCTACCGTTCCGAGGAGATCCTGCTGCTGGCCGAAGAAGGGCTGGAGGAGCCTGCGAGACGGCGGCTCGCAGAACTCCGCGAAAGCTGCCTGATGACGCCTGATAAGATCGAGAGGCTGTCGAAAGCGGTGGAAGAGACTCTTTTCAGGACAAGGAGGCGGAAGTAGCCGTGATGGAGCCGTCGCACCGCCTGACCGCCCTGCTGAACGGCGATGAAGAAGCCATGGAGCTGGATGAGGCCGCTATCGAGGTGGCGGCCATCGATCACAGCGACTTCGCCCGGCGGGCCGTGCTCCGGCAACTTGACCTGTGGGCGTCGCGCATGCTGTCCGCCGCCGGCCCCGGAGCCAGTGGCGCCGCGCTGCTGCATGCGTTGAACCACGTGCTCTTCGAAGAGGAGAAGCTCGCAGGCGACCGCGACGACTACTACTCCCCTGCCAACAGCTGCATTGATCTCGTGATGGCGCGGCGCAAAGGCCTGCCCATCACTCTCTCGGTGATCTGCATCGAAGTGGGGCGGCGCGCCGGACTGTGGCTATCAGGCGTCAACCTGCCGGGCCATTTCGTCTGCCGGTACGACGAAGAGGACGGTGTGCGCGTTATGGTGGACCCCTTCGATGGCGGCAGGCTGCTCACCGAGGAGGACTGCCTCCGCCTGGTAGAGGAGATCACCGGAGCGCGCCTGCCGCCCGCGGAACCGCTCTTCGCACCCGCTCCCCGCAGCCGCATCGTCGCCCGCATGCTGCACAACCTGCACGGCGCCTACTGGCGGCGCGGCGAGGTGGACAAAGCTGCGGCTGTGGCGCAGTGGCTGCGGCTCGCCTCCCGCGGCTAATTCCACCGTCAAGCGGCGGAATTTCGGTGTAGAATAACGGTGACCCGATGGAATTGAGCGCTTACGAGCTCGAGGGAAGACTGCGCCAGTTCAACAAGCTGATCCAGGAGCTGTTGCGTGGCAGTCTGAACCGGAACACGTTCCAGCCATGGGAAATTGAAATTTTGCTGGACATCGACTCCTGCAACCTGACGGAGATGAACAAGCGGGAGTTGTTGAAGCGCTACCAGAAGGCGGCCAACAAGTACGTAGAGCGGGGCGGGCGCACGTTGTTGAAACTCTCCGAATACCTTGCAAAAAAGCATCTGCAACCGCGCAACGGCGCGGGTGCTGCAAAACGCTGACTGGCGCCAGGTTCTTCGGGGGAACTCTTGCAGATTGAGGATATCCATCCGGAACTAAGGCTTTTCCTCGGCCTTTTTCAGGCCTGACACGTCGAAAACGTACATGGAATACCCGGTCCGCGCCACCGGTGTCATGGCGCGCAGCCAGCCGTACCATTCGCGCTTGTGGTATACGCCCTCCAGCAGCGTGACGCTCATGACATACCACCGCCGCTGCGGCCGAAGGCCGCGGCGGATTTCCTCGTCCGGCATCACGCCGCATTCGGCGAAGCCGAAGTAGTCCAGTGGCACGACGCCGAAGTAGCAAAGACAGACATCCTGGCGCGGAGTATCGCCGAGCCACTCGATGGCCTCGCCCAGGCTCTGGCCCCAGTCGATGTTGGAGTCGAGGAGGATTCGCGCTCCGTTCTCCGGCCCCCCGGCGGCGAGATTGAAGAAGGAGATGTCGAAAGGGAACCGGCTGGTGCTTTCGGCGGCCGCGAGCAGGCAGGCGCCCGCCAGCAGGATGGGCGTGAAGCGGCGGTACAAGCGCTCCCCATAGGCTGCAACCAGCCCGGCGGCGAGAGCGAAGGTGAAAGGAAACACGGGGAGCAGGTGCCGCACGCCGATGTTGAGGTGGCTCTGCATGGCCATGGTCCAGTAGACTGCAGCCGGGATGAGGAGAACGGCCCACTGACGCAGCGGGGCAAACCACAGCAGCGGCAGTGCGAGAGCAAGCAGCAGCAAGGCGCCCAGCGGTGTCTTTACAAGAAAGGCCACGGGGAAGAACTGCCACTTGCCGCCCTTGTACAGCTCGCCAAGCAAGTAGGCCTCATGGCCGGCGTCCTGGTGCTGAAAGTGCGAAGCCAGGCCCGTGAGCCAGGGGTGCGCGGGGACTCTCCACTTCGCGCCTATCCAGCGGAAGGCGTTGTTCACGGGGCCGCCTTCGGAGACGCGTTCATCGAGCCGGCCGAGCTCGCCGACCCGCCAGCCGGCAGGCCCGTAGGAGGCGAGGGCGGCGAGGACGGCCAGCGCCAGCGTGGCGGCCAGAACGCCCGCGCTGCGCCGCCAGCCCGCGCGCAACGCGAGAGCCAGCAAGACGAAGCAGGGAGCCAGGAAAAGCATGGAGAGCTTGACGGCGAAAGCCGCGCCCGCGGCCGCGCCGGCCAGTGAAATGCGGCGCCATCCGCCGTGAAGAAGGGCGGACTCGAATGCGATCATGGCGAGAAACGCGCACGCCGCAGCCGCTGCGTCCGTGGTGGCGTAGTGGCCGTGCGCGCAAAGCGTGGGGTCGAAGGAGACCAGCACGGCGGCGGCAAGGCCGGCAGCCGCGCCGAAACGTCCGCGCGTCCAAAGAGCCACGGCCAGAGTGAGGGCGAGAGCCAGCAGCACCACCATGGCGCGCGCGGCGAACAGCAGCGGCTCCGCTCTCCACCGGGGCTGGCGGTAGAGCACCTGTTTGCCGTGTTCGATCATGTCGCGCTGCTGCCAGCTCGGGGCGTCCAGGCGCGCGTCCGCTTTCATCAGCAGCAGGGGAAGCGTGAACCACACGCGCGCCAGAGGGGGATGCTCGACGTCGAGTTCGTACCGCCCGGACTTGAGGAACGTGTACCCGCTGGCGATGTGGATGCCCTCGTCGACGGTTTGCGTCTCGCGCCAAGAGTTGTACAGGCAGCGCCCTGCCTGCAGGGCAAGCAGCAGAGCCAGGAAGACGCGCCAGCGGCGGGCGTCCATGGCTCAGCCGATGCGCCGCGCCCCGGCCGACGGCGCGCATCTGTAAATGGCCGGGGCGATGCCGTACTTCTGCTGGTAGGCGTCCGACAGCCGCCTGCGAAAGTCCTCGACGGCGCCGTGATCGACCAGGCTCACCGTGCAACCGCCGAAGCCGCCGCCGGTCATGCGCGAGCCGTACACCCCTTCGAGGGTCAGCGCCGTGTCGACGAGGAAATCCAGCTCTTCGCAGCTCACCTCATAGTCGTGCTGGAGCGAGCGGTGGCTCTCCACCATCAGCCGCCCCATGGCGGCCAGGTCGTTGCGCTGCGCGGCGGCGAGGAAATCCAGCACCCGCTTGTTCTCCAGAATCACGTGGCGGGCGCGCGCCAGCGGGATCTCGGGGATCTGGCGCGAGGCGCGCTCCAGGTCCGCCAGCGTGACGTCGCGGAGGGATTCACGCCCCGGGAAATGCGACAGCGCCTCACGGCATTCGGAGACGCGCCGGCGGTAGGCGGAAGAGCCCAGCTCGTGTTTCACCATCGTGTTGGCGATCACGATTTCCTCGCCCTGCGGGATTGGAACATACTCGTGCGTTGTCGAGCGGCAGTCGAGCAGGATCGCCTTGTGCTCTTCGCCGAACACGGAGGCGTACTGGTCCATGATGCCGCAGGGCATGCCCACAAACTCGCGCTCCGCCCTCTGGCAGAGCCGCGCGAGTTCCAGCTTCGGCATCTCCCGTCCGTCGAGCAGCGCGAGCGCCGAGGAGACCTCCAGCGCCGCCGAGGAGCTGAGCCCGCTTCCCGTGGGCACGGAGGCGTCCACTTCCAGGCGCTGCGGACGCAGCTCGATGCCGAGCTGCACGAGTTCCCGCGCCACGCCCAGCACGTAGTCCACCCATGCGCCCGTCTTGCGCATGGACGGGATGGCGTCCAGAGGGAAGATCATTTCCCCGGGATATTGTTTCGAGCTGAGATGGAGCACGGCGCGGCGCGCGGGCGCCGAGCGAACCGTGCAGCCCATGTCGAGCGCCACGGGCATGACGAAGCCCATGTTGTAGTCGGTGTGCTCTCCGATCAGGTTGACGCGCCCGGGCGCGAACCATTTCTTTACGCGCGCCGGGCGAGCCAAAGGAAGACTCCTCCGAAGGCAAGCGAGAAGATCCCGAACTCCAGGTTCAGGTTGCGGTCGAGCAGCGGCGCCTTGAAGTCGAAGGCCAGCCCCGTCACGCTCAGGATCAGCCCAAGCAGCAAGAAGAACCAGCCGGCGGGTTTGCGCAGGTCCAGCATTGCAGGCTCCCTAGAAGAAGATCAGGTTCAGCCCGAGGCAGAGCACGGCGGCGAGGATGGCGATCATCGCCGGGCGCTTGTACCAGACAGCCGCCTCGGCTTCGTGCTTCGTCACGCCGTAGACAAGGCCCACCAGCTCTTCGTCCGGGCGCGCCTTTCCGAACAGGCTGACGGCGATCGTCACGACAAAGCACACCGTCCAGGCGTTAATCGCCACCCAGAAGTTCTGCGCCATCGAGGACGGAAACTCGTGCACGACGCCAAGCCAGCCGCCCTTTCCCTCGGCGAGCGTGAGGCTGTAGGTGAGCGCGGCGGCGGCGGTGCCCGTGAGCAGCCCGGTGAAGGCGCCGTTGCCGGTGGCGCGCTTCCAGAACATCCCCAGCAGGAAGGTGGCGAACAGCGGCGCGTTGACGAAGCCGAAGATCAGCTGAAGGAAGTCCATCATGTTGTTGAACTGCGTCGCCAGATACGCCGCGCCGATGGACAGCCCCGTGCCGAAGATTGTCGCCATGCGCCCCATCCAGAGGTAGTGGGAATCGGGGGCATTCTTGCGGATGTAGCTCTGGTAGATGTCGTAGGTCCAGACCGTATTGAATGCCGTAACGTTGCCCGCCATGCCGCTCATGAAGCTGGCTACCAGTGCGGTGAGCCCGACGCCCAACATCCCGCTCGGGTAGAACTGCTCCATCAGGCTGAAGAGCACCTTGTCGTAGTCCGGTCCGCCGTTCTTGATTGGAATCGAGTAGCCGGCGCCCATCTGCGCCAGAGCCGCCGCGGCCACGCCGGGCACGATGACGACGAACGGGATGATCATCTTGGGGAAGGCGCCGACGATGGGCGTGTTGCGCGCGTCGGTCATCGACCGCGCCGCCATGGCGCGCTGCACCACCAGATAGTTCGTGCACCAGTAGCCGAAGCTGAGCACGAAGCCGAGCCCCATGATCAGCCCGAACACCTCCACGCCCATGGGGTTGTCCGCGGGGCTCGACAGGTGCCGCCAGGTCTGCGTCATCTGCGGGCTGAGCCTCTGCGTGATCCCCTCCCAGCCGCCCGCTTTTTGCACGCTGAGAATCGCCAATGGCGCGAAGCCGGCGACGATCAGGAAGAACTGAAGGACCTCGTTGTAGATGGCGCTCGACAGCCCTCCCAGGTACGTGTAGGCAAGCACGATGCCCGCTGACATCAGCACGGAGAAGGTGAAGCTCCAGCCGAAGATCGCCTGCAGGAGGATGCCGAGGGCGTACATGGAGATGCCCGAGCTGAAGATGGTCATCACGGCGAAGGTGATGGCGTTGAAGCCGCGCGTCTTCTCGTCGAAGCGCAGCTTGAGGTACTCGGGCACGCTGCGCGCCTTGCTGCCGTAGTAGAACGGCATCATGAACACGCCCACGAACAGCATCGCAGGAATCGCGCCGACCCAATAGAAGTGCGAGGTCAGCATGCCGTACTTGGCGCCGGAGCCGCACATGCCGATCATCTCCAGAGCCCCCATGTTGGCCGCCAGGAACGCCAGGGATGTGATCCAGAGCGGCAGGGAGTGGGCGCTGGTGAGGAACTCGCTGCTTGTGCGCACGTGCTTGCGCAGGAACCAGCCGATGCCGAGCACGAAGCCGAAATACAGCACCAGCACGATGTAATCGACGAAGTGAAGGGCCATAAAACAGACCTGCGAATCACGTGTTATATCACAACGGGGACACGCGCAAAGGAAAGGCCCGGGGCGGCTGCCCCGGGCCCTCGCGGAATGCCAAGGCTGGGTGCCGGCATCAGAAATCCAGCCGGAGGCCCATGGTGATGAGGCGCGGGCCGAGCTGCGGTGCAGTCGGCCGTCCGAAGTTGGCGTTGCCGATGGTGCCCACAACGCCGCCGAAGTTGGTGCGGTTGAACGCGTTGAAGGCGTCGGCGCGGTAGGTGAGCGTCACGGGGTTCTTGTCATTCTGCCAGAGGGTGGTCTTCTTGACGATGCCGATGTTGTCAGAAAAGACCGGCGGCTGGCGGAATTCGTTGTGGAAGAACGCTGCGGTGCCGAGTGTGAACGGCGCAGCGGGCTGCCAGGCGGCGGCGTTCAGCCAACGGGTGGAGGGGTTGTTGGGATCGAGAGTTGTGCGGTCGACGCCGGTGCGGACGGCCGCGCCCGGGACCTGCACTGCCTTGGTCTGTCCGGCGAAGATCACGCCCGATCCAAGCGGGTTGCCGGGCGTCACAATCTGAATCAGATTGCCCACCGCCCAGCGGTGCGCCGAGCTCAGGGTCCAGTTCGAGACCAGAGCGTTGACCAGCGGATTGGTGTTGCCGAGCCACTTCTTGCCCTTGCCGAACGGAAGTGTGTAGGTGAGCAGCATGGTGCCCACGTGCGGCTGGTCGAAGGGCATATGGCTCTTGGAGTCCGCGACGTTGTAATAGTCCTGCGGAGTGGCCGTGCCGAACTGCGAGAAGATCTGCCGGAAGTGGGCCTGGCCGAGGGACTTCGACCAGACGTAGGTGCCCAGCATCTGGAAAGAGCCGTAGCGGCGCTCCACCTTGAGCTGAAGCGAATCGTACCAAGTGCGGCCCACGCCGGCGTTGCGGCTAAACACCGACAGGTATTGCGGATAGGGGCGCAGCGACTGCGCCACCGACGGGATGCGGCCCGCGTTGGCAGCCTGGAAGCCGGCGATGAAGCCGGGATAGGGTTCGGTGATGCCTGCCGCCACGGCTTCCGGGCTGTTGATGGGCCGGCCGAGGACGGAACCCAGTTGCAGGAAGCTGGTGGGCAACTGGTTCAGGTTCACGGTGGAGTTCAGGAAGCGCCCGCGGTTGCCCTGGTAGGCGATGTCGAACAGCCAGTTCTTGAACTCGTGCTGGATGTTGAAGCTCCAGGTCTGGATGCGGGGCGCTTTCCCGAAGGTCGGCCCCATGTAGTCGGCGTTGAGGAAGTTGGCGATGGTCGGGTCGAGGTTCGGCGGAGGCCTGTATCCGGGCCGGATGGGGATGCCGCCGTCCCAGTTCAGCACGGGGTTGAAGCCGTCGCTCTCGAGCGCGTTCTGGGCGAAGAAGCCGAGCCGGCAGCCGCAACCGCCGTTGCCGAGTGTCTGGTAATAGATGCCGTAGCCGCCGCGCAGCACGGTCTTCTCGAACAACTTGTAGGCGAAACCTGCGCGCGGCCCGACATTGGTCCAGTCGGTGGGGAAGGTGCGCGGCGTGCCCGTGCGGCCGGCACCCTGTCCGGCGAAGATGTAAGCGCCGGGCCGCCCTGCAGCACCGGGATTAGCCACGCGCGGATCGAAGGTGGAATAGCCATTGGGGATGTGCCAGCCGACGGGCACTTCATAACGCATGCCGAGGTTCAGCGTCAGGCGGTCGTTCACGCGCCAGTTGTCCTGGAAGTAGCCGGCCACGTAGCGGTACTTCACCGGGTCGAAGAGCACCGGCGGGACCACGCGGTCGGCGGCGTCCACGGCGCCAAGCAGCAGGCCGGCGAACTCGTGGCCGGTGGAGCCAGTGGTGGCCAGCGACATGGCTGTTTGCCGGCGGTTGAAGATGTAGCGGCCGTTGGCGCCCGCGTAGTCGCGCCCTAGCGTGCTCAGCCACCGGGCATCCCAACCGAACTTGAACTCATGCCTGCCGCGGAGCCAGCTGTAGCCCTGCGTGACCATAAACGTGTCGTTGTCCTGTCCGCCGTTGTCCACCTTGCCGTCCTGCACGCCGTATGGCGACAGTCCGGCGGCGCCCGAGAACTGAATGCGCGGCATGGCGTCCCAATCGCCCGTCAATCCTGGCACGCCCAATTTCGAGCCCCAGCCCCGCTGGTTCGGGTTCCGCCAGTACTGGCGCGTGGCCGAAGCTGAAATATTGGTCACCGCCAGCAGGTTCGGCTTCAGGCTCATAACGTGGTTGAAGCGGACGTTCCAGGGCTTCTGGCCGTTCTGCAGGCCGTTGCCGATCGGTCCGGAGAAGTTGGTCGTGTCGTCCTGGATCTGGTCCTCGCGCGTCAGGAAGAAGCTGGCGCGCTGCGTGGGCGAGAAGTTGTGGTCGAACTTCAAGCTCCAGATGGTGCGGTCAAAGACGCTGGTGGTGACGAAATTGTAGTTCTGCGCCAGGCGCGCCGCGTTGGGGTCCGGGATCAGAGGCAGCAGATTTTTCGAGACGGTGCTGAAGCGCGCCTGCGGGATCTGCTGGTTGGGGAAAGGCGCGCGGACGCCGTTGCTGACATTCAGCGGATCGTAAATGGTGGGCACGCCAGCCTCGTCGAAGAGGCCCTGCTTCATGCGCGCTGTTGGCACGGTAAGCACCGGGAAGCTGAGCGAAGCCGGACGGATATCCTTTGTGTAGGTGAAGAACCAGAACGTTCTGTTCTGGCCGTTGTAAACCTTGGGAATGTAAACGGGGCCGCCAATGGCGCCGCCGGTTTCGTTGAAGCGCTCCTTCGGACGCGCCCGCCCGAGCGAGTTGAACTGCCAGCTGTTGGCGTTCCAGATGTCGCGCCGCATGTTGTGGAAGACGGTGCCGTGGACCCAGTTGCCGCCGCTCTTGCTCACATACATCTCCACGCCGCCGCCAAAGCGGCCATACTCGGCGCTGAATGTGCCGGTGATCAGCTTGAATTCACCGAAGATCTCCGCCGACGGGAAGTTGAACACCGTGCCGCCGGACTCGGGGATGGTCAGCGATCCTCCATCGACCATTACCTCCTGCGCGCGCCCGCCGGATCCGGAAACCGACATTTCGCCGAAGCCCGACGTATAGCCCGGCATGTACTGAACAAAGACACGCGGATTGCGGATGCCGCCAGTGAACAGCGGCAGATTGTCCATGAACTGGGGGGAGAAGTTCTGCCCGCGCTCGCTGGTGGTGGCTTCCAGAACGGGAACTTCGGCGGTGACCTCCACCGTCTGCTGCACATCGCCGAGTTCAAGTTGCAGATTCAGATCCAGCCGCTGCGCCACGCGCACCTCCACGCCCGTCCGCGTCAGCCGCTTGAACCCTGTGACTTCCACCGAGATCGTGTAGGCGCCCACAGGAAGCGTGGGGAAGACGTACACGCCTGCCTCGGATGTGATAGCTTCATACTTTGTCTGCCGCACGGCGTCGGTGGCGACGACCTTTGCCGCCGGTACGACAGCGCCGTTGGGGTCGGAGATCAACCCGGCAATGGAACCTGTAGCCAGCTGCCCGAAGGCCATGACTGGCAACAGCAGCAACGCGGATGCAAAGAGAATCAGCCTCTTCGTTGCGTGCATGGAACCTCCTGAAACCTGATGTGCCGGCCTGAAGCCGGTTGAGCGGCAGTAAAACACATCCGGGAGCGCGTGTCAAGGGGGCGTGAGCCCGCAAACGGCGTGGCATCAAGAATTTACAGATTCGGCTGTCTTTTTGTTACGAGAAAAGGTTCAGTGCGCCACCGAACTGGAACGAAGGACCGGTCCGGTCCGCTACACGGTTTGCGTGACTTTGGACAGGCCGCGCGGCTGGTCGGGATTCAAACCCTTGACGCGCGCCAGCGAAGCCGCAAACAGCTGCGCCGGGATGATGTACGGGATCGGAGTGAAGACGTCCTCCGGCAAACCGGACGCGGATTTCCGGCCGCCAGCGCCCAGGCGCGCCGGCACAGTGATGGCCTCGCGCGGCGCTTCGCGGTTGGAGCGGTCCGTCACCACGAGCGTCTCGGCCTGGATCTGGCCGAGGCGTTCGATCAGCGCCCGCATGCCGGGCCAGGTGACGCCCGCCGGCGCGAACAGGAAGGCGGGGAACGACCGGCCCACCATGGCGATCGGTCCGTGCAGGAGGTCCGCCTGCGAGAACCGTTCCGCCACGATATAGCAAGTCTCCATGAGCTTCAACGCCCACTCGAAGGCGTTCGCGTAGTTCAACCCGCGCCCCACTACCACCGCATGATCCATGAAGCGGTAGCGCTCCGCGAGTGCGGCGACCACGGCCTCGAGCTTCAGCGCCGCGGCGGCGGCGGCGGGCAGGGATTCAAGGTCGCGGACCTCGATGGGCGCGCCCAGCGCCCGCGCCAGCAGATAGAACGCCATCAGCTGGCCTGTGTAAGTCTTGGTGGCGGCGACACTCTTCTCCTTGCCGGCGCGAACCAGCAGCAGATGATCGGACAGCTTCGCCATGCTGCTGCCCGCCTCATTGGTGATGCCGAGCGTGACGGCGCCGTGACGGCGTCCCTCCTCCAGCACCATGTTCGTATCAGTGGATTCGCCCGACTGCGAGATGCCAACCAGCAGAGCCTCCTCCAGTTGCAGCGGGGCATGGTACAGCGTGGAAACCGAAGGAGCTGCCAGCGCCACTGGAATTCCCGTGGCGATTTCGATCAGGTACCGGCCGAACTGCGCCGCGTTATCCGACGTGCCGCGCGCCGCCAGCACCACAAGCCGCGGGCGCTGCTTCTCGAAGCGGCGCCGCAGCGCCTCCGCCTGCCGCAAGCCGGACCGCAACGTCCTTACGAGCGCCTCCGGCTGCTGGCGGATCTCTTCGAGCATGATGGACATGGTTTGAACCTCCCGGGAAAGGCACAGGGGCTCTGTGCCACTCACGCTGAAGTCACTATGATCGCATTCCGCGGCCGCGCCCGATTCATTCAAGCGGAGTCAAAGGTCGCGCCTCGCTGCCCGTCCGCAGAGGGTAGGCAGGCGTCTCCACAGGCGGCAGTGCCTCCAGCCTCGGCCGCACAGCCAGCAACAGCTGCGTGCGCTCCAGCGCCCGGCTGTCGCTCCGCAGCCCGGGCAGCAGGGACAACAGTGGCAGCCCGCTCCAGCTTTGCGTGACCGCCTCGCTGGCCACGCCAGCCAGGATGGCCGTTTCCTGAAACGTGGTGCGCAGCCGCGAGGCGAAGCGGCGTTGCGAAATGACAGGGATTCCGTTCAACGCCTCGCCAGTCAACGACTTGAACTCCGCCTCCAATTCGAGCGTCACCTCACGTGCATTGTGAACCCGCGGCGTCACCTTCAGAACCACGCCCAGCTCTTCAAAGTTCACCGTGGGAGGAGGGCGGTAGCCGCCGGCGTCATCCGAAGGGCCGAAAAAGCCCGCTGTGAGAATCGGGTAGCGGTCGCCAAGGTGCAGCGTCGCCTGTTCGCCGTCGAGCGTTCTGAGCAAGCTCCGTTGCAGCGTGTAGCTCTGCCCGCGGGAGAGCGCCGCGAACAGGTCGGCGTCGATCACGGTGACTGCCACGCGAGTGTTTCCGCCGCCAAAAGCCGCCATCCGCGATCCGTCCGCCTGCGGCTCGTTGGCGAACGGCGTGGGATTGGAGGCGAAAGCGAGCGGATACGACGAACGCGCCCGCAGCCCCGCGTTCAGATCCGACCGCTCCGTGACGGCGATCAGTTCCATTTCGATGGTCACCTGCGCTTTGTGGCTCAGGAGCTGCTCGAAAAGCAGCACCGCCGGACGCAGCCGCGACACGCGGTCGCGGAAGAGAACCAGGCGGCGGTTCATGTCAATGCCGATGCGGGGCACGTCCATCGCCGTCTGCACAGCACGCGCCATTTCCTGCACATCCTGCGCCTTCAGCGACTCAGGCAACGGCACCAGCAGATTCATCACCGGCTCCAGCTGCCTGCGCTTCTCGGGCGTGTCCTTCACGACCATTGCCCGCCGGCGCCCGAGTGGGACCAGGAAGGATCCAGTCACCGCCTCCGCCGCGCGCAAGGCCTCGCGCCAGCCGGCATCCGGAAGTTCAAAACGTACCGGCGGCCCCTCGGGGTAGTCCGGATCGAAAACGGTCTCTATGCCGTAGGCGCGGGCCACCTGCTCGAACAACCGCTTCGGGGGTTCTCGCAGCCGGAAGCTCTGCGGGGTTTCAGCGCCCTGCAACTGCGGCGGCGGCAGCATCCGTCGCGCCTCGGCCATTTCGGCAGGCGTGATGGCGAACTCAGGCGCCAGCGTTTCGGGCGCAGAATCATCTGTCGCCGCAGGAGCCGGCGCCGGGGACAGCGCGGCCAGCGCGCGCGTGCGCAGCGCCTGCGAGTAGTTCCAGTATTCGGCGGTGTTCGGCGCCAGCGCCACGGCCTGAGACGCCTTCAGATACGCTTCCGCCACGTCGCCGCGCCGTTCGGCGCGCCGAGCCGCCTCGTACAAAGACGCTGCCTTGTCCGCCCCGGGCGCGGCCACAGGCACGGCCAGGAGGGCAAAAGCCAGCCGGATGACACACTTCTGCACCACGGATCCGTAAGCATTGACGCGCGGACCCGCCGCAACGTGCAGATGGCGGGCTAAACTCCCCCGCCGCTTCTGCCGATCTCAGGGGTGATGTCCTCCCTGGCAGCACCCCGTACGGCATTCGCCCCTCCCATCCCCCAAACATTCGACGAGCTGGGCGTGCCTCAGTCCCTCGTGATCGACCTGTTCCTACGCCGCACACTGATCGAGGGTTTCAGCACACTGGAGAGCCTCAGCAAGTCGTTGCGCGTCTCCATCGCCATTGTGGACCAAGTGTTCCGTCAGTTGCGCCAGCAGCAGATCGTCGAGGTCAAGGGAATGGTTGGCAACGACTACCAGTTCGTGCTGACCCAGTCCGGCAAGCAGATGGCGGCCGACAGGTTTCAGATTTCCCAGTACGCCGGCGCATGTCCGGTGTCACTGCGGGACTACACGGCAGCCACCAAGCGGCAGACGGCACGCGTGCACATCGACCGCCGGTCGCTGCGCGCGGCGTTCTCCGACCTGGTGGTTCCGGACCGGCTGCTGGATCAACTGGGGCCCGCGCTGATCTCGCAGAATTCGATCTTCCTGTACGGGCCGTCCGGCAACGGCAAGACCTCGATCGCCGAGCGAATGCTGCGCGTGTACGAGGACGCCGTGTTCATCCCTTACGCCGTCGAGGTGGACAACCAGATCATCAGTCTCTATGACCCGGTGGTCCACCACCGTGTGGAACTCGAAGATCCGGATGTGGACCCCCGGTGGGTGCTCTGCAAGCGCCCGTGCATCGTCGTCGGCGGCGAGCTGATTCCCTCCATGCTGGAACTTCGCCTCGACGAGAGCTCCGGCATCTACGCCGCCCCGCTGCAGATGAAGGCCAACAACGGCATCTTCATCATCGACGACTTCGGCCGCCAGTTGATGAGCCCGCGCGACCTGCTGAACCGCTGGATCGTGCCGCTGGACCGGCGCGTCGACTACCTCACGCTGCGTTACGGCGTGAAGTTCCAGATCCCGTTCGAGCTGATGGTGGTCTTCTCCACCAACCTCGATCCGTCCGACCTGGCGGATGAGGCCTTCCTGCGCCGCATCCAGAACAAGATTGAAATCGAGCCGGTCCAGCCGCAGGTGTTCGACATGATCTTCCAGCGCGTGGTGAGCACGCGCAACGTGCCTGCGGACTACGACAGCGCCGAATACCTGCGCAAGCTCTGCCTCTCGGATGGCCGCACGCAGTTGCGCGCCTGCTACCCGCTGGACGTTCTCAACATTATCACTTCGATTTGCCAGTACGAGAACCGTGCCGTGCAGATCACAAAGGCGGAACTCGAGCGCGCGGTGCACCTGTACTTCGCCCGCAGCTAGCCGGGGCGCGGGAGCGCCGCTCCGGCGTTCAGACTTGCACTCCTTGCGACAGTCGTGCCCCGCTCGAAAGAACCCGTTCCGGGGCAACTAGCCGGCTCACGGCTGGGGTGCTTGCCGCTCCGCGCCCTGAGCTGATTTGCAGGCCTATTTCTTGGCCGCGGCTTTCGCCGGCGCGGCTTTCGCCGCGAAAGCGGGCTTCGCAGCCGCAGAAGCGGGCGCCGGCGCGGGCGCTGGCGGTTGCAGCTCGTTCAACCAAGCCTGGGCGAACTGAACAGCCACCGCCGTCGGCTCCTTGCCGTTGCGGTAGATCAGCTTCCAGAGATTGCCGCGCTTCTCGTACTTCGGATCGACGAAGACCTGCACGCCTCCCCGTGTTGCCGTCTGCGCATCGAAGTCCACCGTCCTGGCGGTCTGGACGAACTCCTCGAGCCGAGCAAAAACCTGCGCCTTGGCGCAGCGGCGGTCGTAGAGCCGCTGCGCCCGCTCTTTGCGCACCTTGTCTGCTTCGGCTTCGGACAGCGTTTTGCCGTACGATTCCAGGTAGCCGTTAGCCGCGCATCGAAAGGCCTGGAGGCGGAAGCGCTCCGGGTTGGCCGTCTCCAGCGCGGCTGCCGCGTCAAAGCACTGCCTGGACGAGGGAGAGACATTGGCCAGGATGTCGCGATGCCTCCGTATGTCGTCCTTCGCCTCATCCAACGGCCTGTTAAAGAGAGGTAGCAGTTGGTCCAGCGACTGTTCCAGCCCCTCGGCGCCGGCCTTCTGCTGCAGATCTAGGTACTCCTGCATGAACTTCTTGTTGCCCAGGACGGCAGGATTGGCGTTGATTTGCCGCTGCATCTCGTCCAGCCGCTTCTTGGGATCGGACCCGGGCGGGGGCAGGCGGAGTCCGTGATTGAAGGCGCCGTATTTCAGCGCAATCTTCCGGTCGTGCGGTCCCAGGACTGCGTCCGACATCACGATCTGTTTCACCAGGGGCAACGCTGTTTGCAGGGCTGCCGCTCTTGCCTGGGCGTCCAGCTGCCTGTAAACGCGGTTTGCCGGGACGGACACGAGCCCCTCCAGCCCGTCGCTGGCAGTTTCGAGCCCCGCTCTCGCTTCCAGCAAGGAGCGGAGCTTGGAAACGACTGCCGTATCGTCCGTCTTGAACTCTGGCGGAAACGTTTGCGCGCGCAGAAGCGCCAACCCCAACAACCCCAATGACAGCACTCTTGCCATCGTCATCCCTCCTTGCCCCGAATTCCGGAGGCACGGGCCGGCCGCTTTCGCAGGCAGCTGTTCCGCACCCGGCGCTCCCTTGCATAGAAAACCGGAATCCGGCTGGATTTTGGATCAAGACGGGAGACTGCCGCCGTTGTCAGTTCTCAGTGCTGGTTCTTGTGGAAATGGCGCCGGAGGAGAGGCCTCACCGGCCCACAGCCGGGTGACGAGCGAGAGGCCAGACGAAAAAAACTGGCCGGCCGTTTCCAAGAGTCGGCCGGCCAGCAGGAAGAAGACGAGGCGGAGTGGGCCTCAGGCGAGGAGAGTGGATGAATCCGTCCCGGTCTCCTGGCTGGCTCCAGAATAACGCGGATGCCGGCAGATTGCAACAAAACCAAGAAAAAATGTTTCAACCAATCCGGCTTCTACTTGTTTTCTGCCGCCGGCGGCGCGGCCGACTGGCGCGCCACCTCGCCGCTCCTGGCCTCGTCCAGCGACACGCCGTAGGTCTCCAGCGTCGTGCCGGCCGCCCGCTCCAGCGCCAGCCGTGCCGAATGCCACGAGGCGCGGGCAGCGGCTTCCGCGGCTTCCGCCTGCGCCAACTGCCGCTGCTGCTGCACCACTTCGAACGGGGTCGCCACGCCCGTGGCGAACTTCTTCTCCTCCGCCGCGAGCAGCGCCCGCGCCAGATCCAGGTTCTTCGCCGCCGCCTCCCACCGCGTCCGCGCCTGCTCGGCGGCTGCCAGCGCGTTAGTCAGGTCGACTTGCACCTGCAACAGGAACTGCGCCAGCTGCAACTGCGACTGCCTGAGCTGCAGCTCGTCGATCGCCTGATCCGCCGATCCCTGCCGGTTCCGCAGCGGCGCCTGGAAAAACGCGCCGCCGTTGATCGCCGGGAAGTTCCTGCGGAAGCTCTGTCCGAGCGCGGTCCCGAAACCGCCTACAAAATACGGGTCGGGTTGTTGCACCCGCGGGGGCTGCCCCGGCGTCACCTGCGTCACGGTGCGCCCCGTGCCCGCGAGTCCTTGTTGTGTGGTTGTTCCGAACCCCACCAGGCGCGGCAGAAGGGCGCTGCGTGTTCCCAACGCGTTCACTTCGGCGGACTCGACTCCAGCCTTGCGCACCAGCACGTCCGGGCGCCGCGCCAGAGCCTGTTCGATCAGCCCCCTGAGTTCTGGCAGCCTCTCGCCGCCGGGCGCCGACAGCGTATTCAGCAACACGATCTTCGCCGCCCGCAGCTCAGGATCCGCGACGCCGTTGCGGCTGATGAGGTTCTTCAGCCGGAGCTCGTTCTGCCCGTGGGTTGTCTCGGCGACAATGAGGTCGCGCCGCGCCGCTGCTTCCTGTGACTCCGCCGGCAGCACGTCCACACCCGCCAGCGCGCCCAGCTCGTAGCGCCGCCGGCTCTCCTTCAGGAACCGCTGCGCCGTCTCCAGTGCGCTGCGCCGCGCCTTCACCTCCTCGCCCGATGCCAGTAGCGAGTAATAGGCGTTGAGCGCTGCGTCCACCGTGTTCATCACCTGGTGGCGGAACTGCTCGTCCGACGTCCGCAGGCTGATGCGCGAAACCGTGATCGTTCGCGCGTTCACGGCGCGCCCGAAGCCCTGGAGCAGGTTGTGCTGCACGCTCAGGGACAATGTTGTCGCCCACGACGGATTTAGCAGGTTCGAAGGCGCATTCTCCTCCAGCCAGTTGCCGCGCAGGCTGAGGGTGAAGTTGCCGCCGCTCAGAAGCCCCTGCTGGATCGAGTAGGACGTGTTCACAAGGTCCTGCACCAGCACCGGCGTCAGGCTCTGTACGGCGTTGGGCTGCGGAATGCTGCGGTGGGCGTAGGTGGTGGTGGACTGCACGATGGGATCGAGGTTCTGGGTAACAGGTCCGAGCTGCGTGATCTGCGCGTTGCCTGCTCCGCGGCTTACCCGCTCCGTGCCGCCGCCTGCCACGCCCGCCGCGCTCTGCGTGCCGAGCACGCCCTGCCCGCTGGCGACGTTGCCCGCCTGCGCCGCCGCGCTCGGCACGCCGGGCAGCGCGCCACCGGCTTCGGCGCGAGTCAACCGCACGCGAGCCAGCACCGGCGCATAGCGCGCGATCTCCACGTCGATGTTGTTCTCGAGCGCCAGAGCGATGGCGTCCTGCACGGTCAGATAGAGGTGTCCGGCGCGGATCAATCCTCCGAGCCGCGGCGAATTCGCCAGCCTTGCCGGCGGTACTGTCTGCGCCTGATAGGGACGCAGCAAGACGCTGGTCTGCGGCTTCACTGGTTCAATGCCCGCTCTCACCTGCGCCGGCGCGGCGGGCAGGGCCATGAGCCATGCCAGTCCCGCTGCCGCTGACTGCCGGAGCCGCGTCATCGCCGCACCTCCTCCGGAGCCTTCGACTGGATCCCGGTCATCTCTCCGCGCAGCGCTTCCTCCACCGAGATCCGGTGCGCCTCCAGCGTGCGCCCAAGCGCCTGGTCCAGTGCGATCTTCGCGTGGCTGTAGTTCGCCATCGCCTGCACCTCGGCGCTCTGCGCCGCCGCCAGGTCGCGCTGATCCTGCACAATCTGGAACGCTGTGGTGGCGCCCAACTCGTACTTCTTCTGGTCCGCCCGCAGCGTCGCTTCGGCCAGCTCGCGCGCTTTCACCGCCGCTTCATACCGGGCGCGCGCCTGCTCGAGTCCGATCACCGCGTTCTGGACGTCCACGCGGATCTGGTTCACGTTTTTCTGCAACAGCAGCTCGTTCTGCCGGATCTCCAACAGGCTCGCCGCATAGTCGGACTGCGCGGCGCGGTTGCGCAGCGGAATGTTGAGCGAAAAGCCGGCCGAATAGTTCGGGAAATTGCGCCGCAAGATCTGTTTCCAGAGGTTGCCATACCCGCCGACGAAGATCTCCGGCACTCCCGCCATGGCGCCCAGCGTGGTCAGGTCGCCGGTGAGCGCATTGTTGGTTAGCTGCGCGAACGCCTGCAACGACGGGCGCAGCGAGCTCTTGATGCCCGCCAGGTTCATCCGGTTGCTCTCCAGGTTCAGGCGGCTCTGCTGGATTTCCGCACGCTTCTCCAGCGCCTCCGACACCAGCTTCTCCAGATCCGGCAGCGGCTCGTCGGCCGGCTTCACCATCGTGTCGAGCGGCACGATCCGCACCGCAGCCAGCTCCGGCGAAGCCACGCCCGTGCGGCTCAGCGCGTTTTTCAGGATCACCTCCTGCTGCATCAGGTTCGTCTGCGCCACCACCAGATCCTGCCGCGCCGCATAGAGCTGCGATTCCGCGCGCGTTACCTCGATCTCCGCAAGCGTTCCCAGCTCCACCATGCGCTTGTTGTCGCTCAACAGCTTCTGCGCCGTCTCCACCGCCTGTTGCCGCGCCCGCACCTCGTAGTGGAAGCTCACCAGGTCCCAGTACAGGTTCAGAGCCGCCGAAACCGTTTCGATCAATTGCAGCCTGAACTGCAGGTCGCTCACTTTGAGGTTGTTCCGCTGAACCAATATGTTGCGCATATTCACGCTGCGCCCGAAGCCCTGCAGCAGGTTCTGGGTAATCTGCAGGTCCAGGCTTGCTTGCGTGAACGGATTGAGGCTGAAAAACTGGCTGTTCACCTTCAGCCGCTGGCTCGAGTAGCCGAGCTGCGCGCTGGTTCCCGTGGCCCAGTTTTGCGAGTACTGCAACTGGTAGACGCGCGCGTCCTGCACAAGCGATGTGGTGCCGGTGAGCACCGTGTTGCTCTGCGGTGTGGTCTGGTGGGAAAAGAACGCCACTGCCGTGACGTTGGGATCGAGAGACGGGATCGGCGGACCGAGCTGGGTCAGAATTCCGCCGCCGGAGCCGACTCCCGCTCCCGCCGCTGCCACAGCTCCGGCCGTGGCAGTGACCCCCTGCAGGCTTACGCTCCGCGGCCCGGGCGCAACCGGCGCGCCCACGCTGCGCAAGACGCCGCCCGCCTCGGCGCGCTTTAGCACCTCCTGCGCCAGCAGCGGCCCGTAGCGCTGCACTTCCACATCGAGATTATTCTCGATCGCCAGCGCGATCACGTCCTGTGCCGACAGATACAAGTTGCCGGCGCGGATCAACGACTCGAGCCTCGCCGAGTTCACCAGCTGCACCGGCGGTGCGGTGCGCGCCTGATACGGGCGCGTCAGCACGCCCCATCCGCCCTTCGGCGGCTCGAGTTTCGCCGCCGTTTGCCCGCGCGCCGCCGGGGCAAGACCATGAAGAAGCGCAACAACTGTCACGGCGGCCACCGCCGCCCTCGACGCAGACGATCCTTTCTGCATGCTGTTCCTTAATACGCGGACAACGTTGAAGTGTTCCCTGTTTCGGATGCGCCTGGAACGGCCCCGGATGGAAGCCTTGCCGGCCCGCGCAGGGCACCTTTTTCATTCTCGGTCAGTCGGCGCGGACGCCGCCGGACTTCCGCCCGCCGTTCGCCGTCAGACAGAACGGGGCACCGCCACGGCTCCCCGATTTTGCTCCGGGAATCCTGCGCGCCGGGCCTTCAGAACGTGATTCGCCCGGACAATTGCAAGCTCCGGTTGTACGCCGGGACTGCATCCCTGCGGGCAACGTGCTGGATGGTGTGCCGGAAGTCTCGAAAATTCATCTGGCGCTTCTCTGGCTCTTCTGCCCGGCCCACCTGCAGCCTCATCCGGCTGGGCCGTTATCATGGTCAAAAGAGTTTCGGATTGGAAGGCTGCTGTGGGTCTGCTTCCGCTCTGTTTATCGATTCTTTTCGGAGTTGTTTCTGATCCGTCCGGGCGTCCCGTCGAGGACGCCACCGTCCGCTTGCGTGCGTCTCTGGCGGACATCGCTGTCGAGCGCACAGGCTCAGACGGAGGATTCCGAATCGCCTCCGCGCCCTCCGGCTCCTTCCTGCTCGAAGTCTCCAAACCGGGCTTCGCCCCATGGACCGGCTCGGTCGCCCTGCGTGCGGACCGCGAAACCCGCCTCGACATCACCCTGTCCCTCCGCCCGCGTCAGGACCAGATCACCGTCACGGCCGAATCCGGAGAGCCCCTCGAACCGCACCGCACGCCGCAGCGCGCCACGCTGCTGGACCGCTCGCTGCTGGAAATTCAGGCCACACGGATCCTCGCGGAAGCAGCCACCGGTGAGCCGGGCGTCTCCGAGCAGCGCACCGCCCCCGCCATGGGCTCCATGTTCGTCCGCGGACTGACGGGCAAGAACGTCAGCGTTTACCGCGACGGCATCCGCCTCACCACCTCCGCGCAGCGCGGCGGCGTCAGCACGTTTTTCAACCTGCTCGAGCCGGAAACCATCCAGACGCTCGAGATCCTCCGCGGCCCCAACAGCGCGCAGTACGGGTCGGATTCCGTCGGCGGCGCAGTCCATATCATCAGCCGCGGCGCTCCCCTGTCGCCGGCACCGGCGTTCTCCGCCTCCAGCGCAGCTTTCTACGACTCGGCCACTCAGGGCTTCGGATCGCAGCTCCATCCCGCGCTCTCATCCAGCCGCTTCTCCATCGCCGCCTACCTCGCCGCCCGCCGCGTCAACACCGCCCGCGCCGGCCAGGGTCTCGACTCCCACAGCGCCATCACGCGCTTCCTTGGGCTCCCTTCCACCATCCTCTTCTCGCGCCTCCCCGACACCGCCTTCACGCAATATGGCGGCAGCCTTCATGCGCAATTTGCGATCACCGAAAAGCTCCGCCTCGCCGCCCACTTCGACCGCGGGCAGCAGGACGGCGCCAAGCGCTTCGACCAGCTCATCGGCGGCGACGGCAACCTGATCGCCGACCTGCGCAATCTCATGGCGGACTTCGCCTACGTCCGCCTTCACTCGCTCTCGGCCCGCCCGTTCGACCGCGCCTCGGCCTCGCTCAGCTACAACGCCCAGCGTGAAGAGCGCGTCAATCAGGGCGGCAACGGCAACCCCGCCGCTTCCATCACGCACCAGTATGAGCGCATGTCCGTGTGGGGCTTGCAGCTTTCCGCGGAGCGCCGCCTCGGCGCCCATTCGATCCACATCGGCGGCGAAGGCTACCGCGAAATCAGCCGCGCCCCCGCCTTCACCTGGAGCCCTGTCACCGGCGCCGTGACCCTCTCCCGCCCCCGCATCCCGTCCGGCGCGCGCTACCTCAACTACGGCATCTTCGTGCAGGACGCATGGGAGCCCGAGAACCTCCCGCGGCTGCGTCTCACGGGCGCCCTCCGCTTCGGCGGCGCGTCCTACGTCTCGCGGGCCTCCTCCGCTCCCGTCGTCGCCGGCAGCCCCCTCTGGCCCGACGATTCCCTCGCTGCCAACGCCCTCTCCGGGCGCGCTGGCGCCACTTTCCGTCTGGCCGATCCCTTCTGGCTTCACTTCAACTACGCGCGCGCCTTCCGCGCCCCCGCCATCACCGATCTCGGCACCCTCGGCTTGCAGGGGAATGGCAACTACGAAGCCTCCTACAGCGCCATCGCCCATCTCGGCGGCTTCATCGGCTCGGATGCCTCCGCGTCGGCGGTCTACACCGGACGCCCTGTGGAACAGCTCCGCCCCGAATCCAGCGCCAGCATCGACTACGGCTTCACGTTCCGCTCCTCCCGCCTCCGCCTCGGACTCGACGCCTTCTGGTCCCGCCTCTCGAACACCATCGTCTCCCAGACGCTGATCCTCCCGCCCGGCGCCGTGGGATTGCCTCTCGGTGATCAGATCATCTCCGCGCAACTGCCCACCGGCGCCGTCTACGTGCCCGCCGCGACCAACCCTGTGCTCGTCCGCGCCAACCTTGGCGGCGCGCGGCTGCGCGGCGTCGAGCAGTCGCTCGACTGGCGCATTCACGACTCCTGGAACCTGCGCCAGACATGGTCGTGGACTCACGCCGCAGATTCGCTCACCGGCGCTCCGCCCGACATAGAGCCCGGCATCCCCGCTCCGCAGGGCAGGCTCTCCCTGCGCTATGCTCCAGCGCGGCTCCGCCTCTACGTCGAAGCCTATACGGACGCCGCCATGCGCCAGTCGCGCCTGTCTTCGCTCGCTCTCTCCGACCGCCGCATCGGAGCGGAGCGCTCCCGCTCCAACATCGCCAGTTTCTTCACGCGCGGAGCGCGCGTCCGCGGTCTCACCGATGGCGTCATGCTGCTCGCCACCCGCGAGACGCTTGCGCAGGTCCAACAGCGCGTTCTCGGCAGAGAAAGCACCGCCCCGATGTTCACGGCCATTGCCGGTTACGCCGTTTTCGGCTTCCGCGCCGGCGCTCCTCTCGATTCGCGCACGGACCTGCTGATCGACCTCTACAATCTCGGCGACCGCAACTACCGCGGCATCGGATGGGGCATCGACGCCCTTGGGCGCGGCTTCTCCCTCAAGCTCCGGCGCCGGCTCTGACCGCCGCTTCGGCCCGGTCTACAGATCCGATCCGGGCAGTCGCCTTGCACCGAATCTCCAGTGCACTCCGGTCATGAACATATGCCGTGTCCTGCCGACGTCCGCTCGCCGGGGTTCCAGAAAATAGCCGAAATCCAGGGCCACACGGGCCCCGTTCCCCAGGCGCAGACCCACGGCATATCGCGTGGATCGCCATCCGTGGGCGTCGAGAAAATTCTCCACGCTCCCGTAGGGCGCTACCCTTTTCTTGCCGCTCACGCGGAAACGGAAGCGGTAGCGGTTGTAGTCGCTGCCTTGCGCCAGGTCGAACCACTCCGCCAGCGCGCGCGCATCGGCTTCCGTTCCCTTCGTGCTCCACAACGAAACCTCCCCGCCGCCGAACCAGCGGTGCCCCGCGATGTAATCCGCCTCGGAATTCTCCTGCCGCGCGTAATAATATCCGGCAATCAGAGTGACGCGCCCGTTCGCGCTGTATTCGAAAATCGGCCCCAGCCGCCCCTGATAAAAACCCAGCAGTCCCGGCTGCGTCCGCACCCGCGCATGCAGCACGACGTCGAGTCGCCGGGTCAGCTTGATGCTTCCGTCAAAGGCATGCTGCGTCTCCGTCTGTGCGTCCGCGCTTGCGGCGCACAGCAACGCCAGCGCCGCCAGCAGCAATGCCCGCGTCATCTCGCCTCAGCCGCCTGCCTTTCCCTCTCGCGCGGAGCGCAGGAGAACAAGTCGGGCAGCCGCCGCGCGGCTGCCCGTCAGCCAGTGGACCGTGCGGAGTTTTCGCTCCACCCGGCAAGCCTGAAATCCGCTCACTTGTCGGACAGCGCCGCCACCCCGGGCAACACGAGTCCGGAGAGATACTCCAGCGAAGCGCCGCCGCCGGTCGAGATGTGGCTGATCTTGTCCGCCACGCCGGCAGCCTTCACCGCCTTCTCGCTGTCGCCGCCGCCGACCACGGAAAGCGCGCCGCTCTCGGCCACTGCTTTCGCCACGGCCACAGTGCCCTCATCGAAAGGCTTCTTCTCGAACACGCCCATCGGCCCGTTCCAGATGATCGTCTTCGCGCCGCGCATCACGGCTGCGTAAGCCTCGCGCGTCTTCGGCCCGATGTCGAGGCCTATCTTGCCCTCGGGAATCTCTTCCACGACCTCCGAAGGCGCGTTTTCCTCCAGCACCTCGGCCACCACGTGATCGCAGGGCAGCAGAATCCGGTCGCCTGCCTTCTCCAGCAGCCCCTTGGCCAGCTCCAGCTTGTCGTCTTCCACCAGGCTCTTGCCGACAGGCTTCCCCTGCGACTTCAGGAACGTGTACGCCATCGCCCCGCCGATCAGCAGCCGGTCTGCGAATTTCAAAAGGTTTTCGATCACCTCAATTTTGTCGGAAACCTTGGCGCCGCCCAGGATTCCCACGCATGGCCGCTCGGGATTCGCCGTGCATTTCTCCAGATATTCGAGCTCCTTTTCCATCAGGAGCCCGGCCGCCGCAGGCTTCAGGAACTCGATGATGCCCGCCGTGGAAGCATGCGCTCGGTGCGCCGTTCCAAAGGCGTCGTTCACGTAAACGTCGCCCAGCCTTGCCAGCTTCTTCGAAAATTCCGGATCGTTCTTCTCCTCCTCGGCGTGGAAGCGCAGGTTTTCGAGCAGCAGCACCTCGCCCGGCTTCGGCAGCATCTTCTCCACTTCCTCGCCGATGCAATCCGGGGCCATGGCGACGGACTTGCCCAGAAGTTCGCTGAGCCGCTGCGCCACCGGTTTCAGGCTCATCTCCGGGTTGGGCTTGCCTTTGGGCCGTCCGAGATGCGACGCCAGCACCAGCGCAGCGCCCTTTTCCAGCGCGTATTGAATGGTCGGCAGCGCCGCGCGGACCCGTTTGTCCGACGTGATTTCCTGCCCTCCGGCAGCCAGCGGCACGTTGAAGTCCACGCGCATGAAAATGCGCTTGCCCTGAAGATCAAGATCGCGGATGGAAAGTTGCGGCATGGAATGAAGACCTCATCCAGATGGTAGCATCCGGAATCGGCCTTCTGCGCCTCACTTCTCCGCCGGCGCGCCCTTCAGCTCCACCGCCAGCCCCGCCGCGCGGTAGGCCTCCAGCAGAGCGCCCGCCGCGGGTCCGAACCGCGCGGGGTGGACCTCGGTGTTGCCCCCCCGCTCCACGCGCCGCTTGTATTCCTCGTAAAGGCGCGAGCACTTGAAGACGCCGCCGATCGGCGCCGCCCGCGCATGGTCCTGCGGAGTGAACACCTGCATCCTCGCCGCCATGGTCAGCCCCGCCAGATGCTGCGCCGCCTCCATCAGGATGTCGGCCGCCACATCGTCGCCCTCTTCCGCCGCCTCTTCCACCAGGCGGGATAGCTCCGCAATCCGCGGGCGCGGATACTCCGGCGTGTAGAAGCGGTGCAGAAGGTCGTTGGCGTCGCGCGCGCCGGTCGCCTCCAGCAGCTTTTGCCGCAGCGGCGTTGGCGGCCCCCAACCCTCCTCCATCCGCAGCGCCGCCCGCAGCGCCTGCCGCGTCAGGTCGAAGCCGCCGCCTTCGTCGCCGAAAATGAAGCCCCAGCCGCCGGCGCGCGCGAACTTCCCTTCCGCGTTGCGCGCAAACGCGATGGAACCCGTTCCCGCGATCGTGATGATGCCCGGCTGCCCGGCATGTGCACCGCTCAGCGCAATCCAGGCGTCATGCGTCACGATCCGCTTCTTCAGCCGGAACATCTCGGCGATCAGCGCGTCCTTGTCCGCCGGACCACCGGAAAAGCCGAAGCAGCCCGCTTCAAACTCCAGCCCCTCCACCGCCAGCCCCGCCTCCTCCGCCGCCTGCTTCACGCACCCGCCGATCGCCGTGCGGAACTTCTCCCGCGCCTGATCGCCTGACACATGGTTGCACGGACCGCCCCGCCCCTGTCCCAACACCTGCCCCGTCTCGTCCCCGATCAGCGCCGTCGTCGAAGACTGCCCCCCATCCACGCCAAGAAAGTATTTCGGCATTTCTCTATTCCAACTGAAACAGATGATAAGCGTCCACCGCTGCTGCCTCGCGAATCCCCCACGCTTGACGGTTCCTCGAAAGATCCTCCCAGTGCGGATCGGACTCCCGCACCAGCAGATACGTCACCCCGCCACGCCGCACCTCCTGCATGGCCAGCTTCCTCAACGTCAGCGGCACCGGAAAGCCCTGCCTGAGCGGTTCTCCTGCCAGTTCGCGCCATTCTCCACCCGGTGCCTTTCCCTCCAGCCGCATCCTCACGCCATGCTGGTCCTCGCTCATCAGCAGCCGCACTTCGTCCACCTCCACGGAGCCGCCGAACTCCGCCTGCAAGAACATTCCTGCCCGGATCCGTTCCCAGCTGCGCCACCGCGTCACGGCAAGCCCGTCGAAGGCGAGCCCCGCGCCCCAGGGATTCGGCTGCGCCCGGATCCTCCAGTCCGTCGAAGGCGGAATTTCCTTGCCGCCCTCAAACAACCGCATCTCGAAGATGCTCCACAGGTCCTTTTCGCGCTCATCTCCGCGCCGCGGCGTGTGGGTCTGCACCACGCGCACTCCCGACAATGGCTGCCGCGGCACGCGGAACACAGCCTCCGTCACCGGACGCATGTCGCTGTACATCGCCGCCTGAATCAGATCCAGCAGCCGTTCTCCTCGCCCGCTCTGGAATCCCACGGCGATCTCGCGCGTCGTGTAGCTTTCAGGCATTGACGAAAACGCCAGCACCAGCGACCCCGGCGGCGTCAGCATCTCCACCATGCGCGCCGCGCGGTATCCATCCGACTGCCGCGCCAGCCATTCCTGCTCGTCTTCGATCCGCAGCGCCGCGCGCCACGGAATCTTCATGAGCCGCCACCCCGGCGCGTCCATGTACTTCGACGGCATGTCCGGGAATCCCGCCACGGCGTGCGCCACAGCCAGCAATGGCAGCACCGGCGCCGGCAGCCCCAGGGCCATCGCATAACTCACGAACGGCGCCACCGGCATCAGAAAGCGCGCACCCACGTTGGCGAAATAGGTAGCGCCGAACAGCGCTGCCGCTGCAAGCATGCGCCGCCCGGCCGCGCTTCGCAGCGCCAGCAGACCCAGCGGTGCCAGCAGGAACAGCGGTCCCCAGAAGCCCGCCAGCAGACGCCCCTTCACGGTCAGCTCAAGCGGCAGTTGCGCGTAGGATTCGATCTCGGGGTAGCGCCGCATCAGCTCCACATACTCCTGCTCGAAGCTCGCATGCACGAACTCGTTCGGCCAGATGCGGTTCATCAGCGGCGCCGCAGGGTTACCGTAATAGATCCAGTTGCGCAAGGGCCAAGGCGCCACCGTCAGCGCCGCCACAAGGCACAGCAGCGCCGCCGCGCGCCACTGCCTCCGCCACGCATGCCGGGCCAGCGGGTAGAGCACCGCCACGAAAGCCGTGTACTTCAGTGCGTAGGCAAAGCCGCACATCATGCCGGTGAGCCACGCCGGCGCCTCGCGCTCCGTCAGGTACACCACCGCAAACGCCACGCACGCCACTGCCGCATCCGTGTAGGCGCTTGTGCCGTCGATCAGCGCCACCGGCGCGCACAGAAAGAACAACCCCGCCGCTGCGCCTGCCGCCGGTTTTCCGAGCCGCTGCCCGAAACGCAGCATCAGCAGTGGCAGCGCCAGATAGAAAGCGCAATGCACCACCGCCGCCGCTGAATGCCGCCCGAAGGCAAACGCCCACAAAAACAGCATCTCCAGCCCCTGCGACAGGGCCGCATACATATTCGTGCCGATCCCCGCAATGCCGTGTTCGCGGTAGTAGCGCGACACGATGCCCAGATGGTATCCGCTGCCGTCCGGGCTGATCTCCGGCGCCATCGCCGCCAGCAGCGCTGTCACGCCATAGCTCATGAACACCGCGCCGAACAGCCACTGCCACAAGCGAGGCAGCGCGGGAAGCCTCTCGCCCTCCTCGTTGCGAAACGCTCCATCCTTCCATGCCGCCGCCAGGATCAACGCGCCAGCCGCCAGCAGCACGCCGTCATACACGATCCCCGCGGAGCACAACGCCGTCATCAGCAGACTCACCAGCGGCGCGCCACACACGAATGCGAGCAAATGCCGCTCCTCCGGCGACAGCCCCATCCGCGCCCGCTTCAGCGCCATCCGCCCCAGCGCCCACGCGCACAGCACCACGAAGCCCGCACCGAACAGCACTGACAGCGCCTTGGGCATTGCCTTCCCTTACAGCGTGAACCCCGCGCTGCCCAGGATGTAGCCGCGCCGCTCGTTCCCCAGCTTCCACTCGGCGTCCGCCTCCAGTTCCGCGAGGATCTCCTTGCCCGGCGCGAGCCACTCCTCGGGCACCGGCTGCTTCCAGTCGATATAGCCGGCGCGGCCCGCATCAATCGTGCCCAGCGGCTTGCCGCCGATGCGCACTTCGATTGTCCTGCCTCCCGCGCGCACGAACTCCTCGGGTATGGTCAGCACGACGCGGAATTGAACGCCCCGTGTCTCTTCCACCTGGAACCGAAGGACGGCGCGGCGCCCTGCCCAGCGCCAGTCGTCGTGGATCTCCCTGCCAATTCCCTCCACGATGCGTTCTTCAGCCGCCGGCTCCCGCATGAAGGCGTAATGCAATGGATGATCGTTCAGAACGCCTCTCCGCGCGGGCGGCGGCATGGGCCCGGGGAGCCGCGCACACCCTGCTTGCAGGAGGATCAGCAGGCTCATCCACCGCGCCAGCTTCACGGCAGTGTCTTGTTCGGAGCATGGCAGATCCGCTCCAGCGGACACCGCCCGCACTCCGGCTTCCGCGCCTTGCAGATGTCGCGGCCGAAATGGATCACCTGGTGCGAGAACAGGATCCACTTCTGCTGCGGCAGCAGCCGTATCAGATCCTGCTCGATCTTCTCCGGCGTCTTCTCCCGCGTCAGCTCCAGCCGCTGCGCGATGCGCGCCACGTGCGTGTCTACCACCACTCCGGAGGCGATCCCGTACGCCGTGCCCAGCACCACGTTCGCCGTCTTGCGCGCCGCCCCCGGCACTGTCAGCAGTTGATCCATATCTCGTGGCACATCCCCGCCGAATTCGGCCACGATTTTCTTGGCTGCGCCGACAATGTTTTTCGCTTTGTTGTTGAAAAAGCCCGTGGACCGGACGATCTCCGCCACCTCCCCCACTTGCGCCTTCGCCATCGCCTCCGGAGTCGGAAAGCGCGCGAACAGCGCCGGCGTCACCATGTTCACGCGCTCGTCGGTGCACTGCGCGGAGAGAATGGTCGCCACCAGCAGCTCCCAGGCGTTGCGATGGTTCAGCGCGCAGGTCGCGTCCGGATACAGCCGGTCCAGCGTCTCGAGAACCGCCTGCAGCCGCCCGGCGGACGGCGCAGTGCTCCTCGCCTTTGCACCGGCTTTTCCACTGGCCGCAGAAGCGGTTTTTTCCGGCTTCTTTTTCGCCGCCCTGCGCGGCGCGGCTGCTTTTGCCATTCGGTCCTCGCCGCCGATCTAACATGGTAGCATTGCGCCTCCGCGTTGCCGCTGCCGTTCTGGCGATTCTCGCCTTCCTCCCGCTGCTTGGGCTGCCCGCTCCGCCCGTGCCGGACACGCCCCCGCGCATCGAATGGCTCAGCCGCCCGGGCGCCGCAGCCCTGCTCTGGCTCTTCCACTTCGCGGCCCTGCCCGCCTGGGCCGCCCCCGCGCTTGCCCTCGGACTGCACGCCGCCGCGAGCGTTCTGCTGGCCTCCCTGCTGCCCGCCCTGTTCACCTCTCGCGCCACCGTCCTTGCCGTGCTTATTTACGCCGTCCACCCGCTGCATACGGATTCCCTGGCCGTCCCGGACCTTGCTTCCACCCTGTCCGGCGCGGTGCTCGCCCTCTCTTCCGCACTCGCGTTTCTTCGCGGCCGCTGGCACACCGGCACGGCACTCGCACTCATTGCATTGCTGTTTGATCCGGCCGCTGCAGCCATCCCGCCCGCGCTCCTCCTCCTCGCCGGGCGCGAAGCGGGCGGCAAAAGGCTGCTCTGGCTCGGCATCGCCGGCGCCGCGGCATGGCTCGCGGCTCTCCGCCCTGCCTGGGATCACGCGGCTGCGGAATGGCCGTTCCTCGGCATCTTCGCGCTACGCACCATCTTCCTGACTTTTTTTCCGCTCGGTCTTACACCTGCTCCCGACTTGCGCGGCTCCCCGCTGGAGGCGGCCCTCGCCGCTCTCGCTGTCGCTGCCGCCGCCTGGATTGCCTGGACCGCCGGGCGCCGCCACGCTCCCGGCGCGTGGCTCCTCTCCGGCGTCATGCTGCTCGCTTCGGTCTGGTTCCTCCCCGTGGGAGACGCCGGCCGCTGCCTCGCCCTTCCGCTGGCCGCACTGTGCGCCTTCCTGGCGCTGATGCTCGAGCACGCCGACTCGCGCCTCTCCGTGGTCTACGTCGCCGCCTTTGCGTTGATCTCCTTCAACTACGCGCGCCTCTGGCTGGACCCCGTGGCGCTTTACATGGAGGCCGTGCGGCTCGCTCCGCGCCTCACTGCTCCGGCTCTTGCCCTCGCTCCGCACCTGCCCGCGGCGCAGGCGCTCGAACTTCTCACCGAAACGCGCCGTCATGCTCCTTCTGACTCCCGCTTGGCCGAAGCCGCCGGCCACGCGCTTCTGCGCGCGCAACGGCCGCGCGAGGCGCTGGCCGAGTTCGATCTTGCCTCCGGCCTCGATCCCGCCTCCCACTCAGCCCTCAAAGGCCGCGCCGATGCCTGGCTCGCACTCGGCCAGCCTGAAGAAGCGCGCGCCGCCCTCCTCAAGGCCCTCGCCCTCCAGCCCTGTTCTCTGTACGCCCGCGTAGCGCTCTCGGGTCTCGGCGGTTCTCTGCCTGCGGATTCCGGCTGCCCGTGGACGCGCGCACAGCGCCTCGCCCTCGCCGGCGCTACTTCGCGTCGATGATCTCCACCCGCGCCCGCACGTACTGCCAGTCCGGTAGCTCGTACACCTTCAGCGGCGTCACCAGCGGCGCCTCCATGTCTTTCACTCCATGCGCGGGAATCGTGCCCGGCGCGGCATCCACCACTGCGATCACCGCTTCGCCCGGCGCCGCGTTCGCCGTCTCCAGCGAGATCCGCAGCCGGAACCGGGACAGCTCCGCCGGCGCATGGTTCACAACCACAAACCGCACCATCAGCTTTTTGTCCGGTCCTTCCAGCAGGCGGACGCCCGTGACTTCCACGTACTTCGCGAACGGGTGCGCCGCGCCCTGAGCCTGCGGACGTTCGAACGGTGCCGCCTGCTTTACCGCCTCCGGAGCGCTGTGGCCCTTCGAAAGATAGCGGTACAGAAGGAACAATCCTCCTCCCAGCACCACCAGTGTCAGCACCGCCGCCAGCCAGGGCGGCATCGCCCGGCGTTGCGGCGCAGCGCCGATCACATACATCGCCTGCTCCTGTCCCGCCGGCGGCGCGGGCGCGGCGTATGTCGCGCCCGGCGGCGGAGCAAATGGCGGAGGAGGAGGCGCTGCCGCGGGAGGCGCCCATGCGGCGGGCGCCTGCGGAGGCGGCACAGGCGCAGGCGGTGGCGCGCCTGGTGCCGGCGGCGCCGCCCCGGCTCTCTGCCGCTCCGCGCAGCGCGGGCATTCCTGTTGCGAAGGCGGAACCTCCGCCCCGCATACCGGACAGATCCAGGTGAACATCTCTTGGCTCTCCTACTTTCGGACGCGCGCGCCGCGCCCCCTGTTGCTTTATCCGATGCGGTACCGCGCCACCGCCTCCCGGTCCAGTTCAATCCCGAACCCCGGCGCCGTCCTGGGTTCGATCCACCCGTCCACCGGCTTCATCGGCTCCTTCAGCAGTGCATCGAACATCTTCACTCCCGAAGCCGCCGGGAAATACTCGATGAAAATCGCGTTCGGCAGCGTCGCGCACAATTGTGTGTGCACGTCCCAGTGATAGTGCGGCGCCACCGGAATGTCGAACGCCGCCGCCATGTGCGCGATCTTCAGCCACTCGCTCACCCCGCCGCACACCGTCGCGTCCGGCTGAAGAATCGAAGCCGCGCGCCGCTCCACCAGCTCGGCAAAAGCCCACCGCGTCGCCTCCAGCTCGCCCGTCGCCACAGGCGTCCGGATCGACTCCGCGATCCGCGCCATCGCCGACACGTTGTCCGCCCGCACCGGCTCCTCGATCCAGTAAGGACGGAACTCCTCCAGCCGCGCCATCGCCGAAATCGCCTCCGGCGCGCTCTTCCAGCCCCCGTTGGCGTCCAGAAGGATGTCGAACTCCTCCCCCAGCGACTTCCGAACCGCGCCCACCCGCCGCGCATCCTCCGCCGCGCTCAACGCCCCTACCTTCAGCTTCACTGCCGTGAAGCCCTGCTCGGCAACTGCCTCCACCTCGCGCACGAGCTCCTCGATCGTCTGCCCGGCGCGGTAATACCCGCCCGTGGCATAACAGCCCATCTTCCGCCGGTGCACGCCCAGCAACTCCATGATCGGAAGCCCCGCCGCTTTCCCGCGCAGGTCCCACAACGCAATGTCGATGGCGCTCATCGCACGCAACGCCGCCCCGCGCCGCCCCGCCTGGATCGACAGCCGGTACATCTCCGCCCACAAATGTTCCGTCTCGAGCGCATTCGCGCCCAGGAGCACGGGACGGTAGATCTCTTCGATCAGCGCCAGCATGGCGCGCGAGCCGTCGTAGCCCAGCGCAAACCCGAGCCCCTCCAGCCCCTCCTCCGTGCGGATCTTCACGATCAGATGGTCGCGGTGCGTGATTCTCCGAACTGCGTCCGCCACCGGCGTGGGCAGCGGAATCGAAACCGCCAGTGCTTCGACTTCCCGGATCTTCATCTCGCTACGATGATGGCATGGAAGTGCTTGCCGGTGACATCGCCACTTCCACGGCGTTGCTTGCCGGCGCGTGGAATCCGCCGACGCGCGCCCATTTGGAGCTTGCCCGTACCGCCCTGTCCTGGGCGCGCCGCGCCGCCTTCGTTCTGCCCCGCGCCTTCCCCCACAAGCCGCTCGAAGGCGCGCCCTTCGATCTGCGCGTGCGGTGGATCCGGTCTCTTGCCGCATTGGATCCGCGCTTCGCCGCCGCCGTCAGCGAGGGCGGACTCTTCCTCGAAATGGCGCGCGAGGCGCGCGCCCTCGGCGCGCAGCGCGTCTTCCTCGTCTGCGGCAGCGACGCCGCCGCCCGTATCATCGGCTGGGACTACGGCGCCCTCCCCCCGATCGAGAAGCAGCTGGAGGAGTACGAACTGCTGGTTGCCCCGCGCCCTCTACCCTTCCAGCCGCCCGATCCTCTCCGCGCACGCAGCCACACGCTGATCGTCCCCGCTTCACTCGACGGCATCTCCTCCACAGAAGTGCGCCGTCGCATCAGCAGCGGCGAGCCGTGGCGGCATCTCGTCCCGGACAATCTCGCTGAATCGGTGGCAGAGGCGTTGCGTTGAAGCCGCGCTTTCCGTCGCGTTGTAGACTGAGCCCATGCAGCGCCGCACTTTTCTCTGCTCCGCCGGCGCCTTTCTCCAGCCGCCGGACCGCGTTCGCGCAGGAGTCATCGGCACGGGCGGCCGCGGGCGCCTTCTCACCGCCGAGTTCAAGGAGATCGGAGCCGAAATCGCCGCCGTATGCGACGTCTATCAGCCCAACCTCGACGCCGGGCTCCAGGCGGCCAGCACCGGTGCCCGCGCTTACAAGGACTACCGCCGCCTTCTGGAAGACCCGTCGCTCCATGCCGTGGTCATCGCGACTCCCGACCACTGGCACGCCCGCATGGTCATCGACGCCGTCGAGGCAGGCAAAGACGTCTACGTCGAGAAGCCCCTGACCCACACCATCGACGAAGCCCTCCAGGTTGTCGATGCCGTCCGCCGCACGCGCCGCGTTGTTCAGGTGGGCACACAGCGCCGCAGCGCCCCGCTTTTCCTGGAAGCCAAACGTGCCGTTGATTCCGGCGGCCTCGGCGACGTCCGCCTCGTCAACTCCTGGTGGCTCAACCACCAGTCTTCTCTCAGCCGCGGCAGACTCGAGGGCGAACTCGACTGGCAACAGTGGCTCGGCCCGGCGCCCCGCCGCCCGCTCGATCCGATGCGGTTCTTCAACTGGTATTACTACTTCGACTATTCCGGCGGCCTGCTCATCGGCCAGGCGGCCCACATGGTGGACGTCTTCCACTGGTTCATGAACTCCTCCGCCCCCCTCGCCGTCACCTGCTCCGGAGGGCGCGTGAATCTGGAAGGCGCGGAGGTCACCGACACCGCCTCCATCCTCATCGAGTACCCCGAAGACTACTTCGCCGTCTTCACGCTCGGCTATAAGGCCATGCGCTACCACCCGCGCCTGGACCAGCTCGCCCAGTTCCACGGCCACCGCGCCCGCCTCGACGTCGGCCGCGAGTTCTTCCGCGTCTATCCGGAAACCAAAGACCCCGAACTCACGCCTGAACGGGAGGAGAACCGGCCGGGTTCGTTCGCGGCCGCGACGCGCGATCATATCCGCGATTTTCTCGATTGCGTCCGCACCCGCCGCGAACCCAACGCGCCCGTCGAGGCCGGCCTCTCCGCCGTCATCGTCCTGTCGATGGCGCTCGATTCGCTCCGCAGCGGCCGCCGGCTGAAGTGGAACGCCGCCGCGCGCCGTGTGGAAACATAAAGCTGAGGTTCTGATTTCTCCGTCATGAGCACCGAAAACATCTCCTCCCGCCGCCTGTTCCTTGCCGCCGCCGGCTCGCTCGCCGCGGCGCGCTCCGCGCAGGCGAAGAAAATCAAGCCGTCCATCTCCGCCCGCAGTGCTCCTCGCACGCTCGGGGCCAACGACCACATCCGCGTCGGCATGATCGGCGTCGGCATCATGGGCACCGGCCACCTTCGCGCCTTCGTCCGCCAGCAGGAGCAGGACAACGACATCGAGGTCGCTGCCGTTTGCGACGTCTACCAGCGCCACCGCGAACGCGCCAAGGCCATCTCCAAACTCGAGGACAAGGACATCTATGTCGACTACCGCGAGCTCCTCGCCCGCCCCGACATCGATTGCGTCCTCATCGCCACCCCCGACCACTGGCACGCCCAGATGGCCATCGACGCCTTCGCCGCCGGCAAGGACGTCTACCTGCAGAAGCCCAGCACGCTCACAGTCGACGAAAGCGAACAGGTGATGCAGGCTGCCGCCCGCTACAACCGCGTCCTCCAGGTCGGCAGCCAGTTCCTCTCCGATGCCCGCTGGCACAAGGTGAAGGAGCTCATCGGTGAAGGCGCCATCGGCGAGGTGCTCTGGGGCCAGACCACTTACAGCCGCAACTCTGTCGCCGGCGAGTGGAATTATTACGTCGACGAAGAGGCGTCCCCGGAAACCATCGACTGGAAGCGGTGGCTCGGACCGGCGCCGAAGCGCCCCTTCAGCGCGGAGCGCTTCTTCCGCTGGCGCAAGTATTGGGACTACTCCAACGGCATCGCCAGCGACCTCTACTACCACCGCGTCGGCCCCATGCTCTTCGCCATGGGGCCGACCTGGCCTACCCGCGTCGCCGGCGCCGGCGGCATCTACGTCCAGAAGGACCGCGAGGTGCCGGACACCCTCGCCATGCTCATCGAATACCCCAATTTCATGATCATGGTCGCCGGATCCATGGCCAACAGCGCACCCAACCGCTACCTCCCGCAGGCCATCTACGGCCACTCCGGCACCATCGTCGTCGAAAACGACCGCGTCGTCGTCACGCCCGAGATGTTCGTCGCAAAGGCCCTGAACCGCTCGACGGAGTCCCGCACCTTCGAGTTCAAGAACGCCCAGCGCGAAATGAACCGCCGCCATACGGACAACTTCTTCGAGTGCATGCGCACCCGCAAGACCCCCGTCCTCGGCCCCGAACTGGCGCACCAGATCATGCTCTCCGTCATGCTCGGATGCGAAAGCTACCGCCAGGGAGAGCTGAAACTCTACGACCCCGCCGCCCGCAAGCGCACTCGCCGCGCCTCCACGCGCCCCGCCTACGAAGGCGACGGCAAGAACCACCCGCTCGGTCCGAAGAAGGAACCTTCTGTTTGATCCTCGCCGCTTCCGCGCCCGGAGCCGCGCCGCCGCCCCGGCTCCGGGCGGGAGTCACATCCCCGCCAGCTCCCGCAGCCGCAGCGCATTCCTCACCGCGCATCCCTCCGCATCGTTGTTGAAATACGCATAGACGTCCATCCCTTCCGCCAGCCACGCCCGGATCCGCTCCGCCCATTCGCGCAACTGCTCGTCGGAGTAGCTCGACGCGAACAGCGCGCCGGGGCCATGGAATCTCAGATACACGAACGGCCCGGCGTTCTCCAGCGGCGCCCGCGGATAGCGCGAGCTGTCCGCAATCGCCGTCGCCGCCCCGTGCCGGCGCAGCAGCTCCGCCGCTCCGCCCTCGAACCAGCTCGCATGCCGGAACTCGAACGCCAGCCGCACGGCGTTTCCGAATGCGCGCCGGTGCTGTTCAAGAAACGCCTCCAGCAGCTCCGTCCGGCAACGCAGCGACGGCGGCAACTGCACGAGCACCGGCCCCAGATTCCCGCCCAGCTCCAGCGCATTGGAAACAAAGGCCTGCCACTTTGTTTCCACTCGTTCCAGCCTCCCCTCGTGCGTCACTCCGCGGTGCGCCTTGACTGCGAAGATGAATTCCTCAGGCGCCGCCTCCGCCCATTTCCGGAACGTCTCTGCCCGAGGCGCGTGGTAGAAGCTTGGGTTGATCTCCGCTGTCTGAAACACCCGCGCATAGTGCCCGAAAAACTCCGCGGGCTTCGCTTCCGGCGGATACAGCACGCCGCGCCAGTGCGAATAGGACCAGCCGCTTGTGCCCGCCCGCAGCACGCCTCGCGTCCGCTTCGCCATCGCCTTCCCCGCACATCCTCGCGCGTTTTGCCTCCCGGCGCCAGCGGGGCTTACAATGCCATGCGGGAGTCCCCGCATGCCACCCCGCCGTTCGCGGCTTTCGCACGCCTGGCTGACCCTCACCCTCGCTCTCACTCTCCATGTCGCGGAGGGCGTGCTGCGCGATTACCTCGCCTTCTACAACCCGCTCGCCATGTCGCTGCGCGACATGCTGCTGTGGACGTGGATGCCCACCTTTACTTTCGCTGCGTGGCTCGGCGCATGGATCGCCATCCTTGCCGCGCTCTACGGTCTTGTCTGGTTCGCAGCCGCTCCCGCCCGTTGGGTGGTCTGGTGCGCCATCGCCTATGGAGACATCGCTTTTCTATACGCCGCGGCGAAGCTCGCCTTCGCCTTCTATCTCGAGAAGGCGATCCCGGGCGCCTACACCGCGCCCCTGCTCGTCGTCGCTTCTTCGTGGCTCACTCTGGAAGCGGTTTTCGCTCTTCGCCGCCCGCGCCAGCCCGCAGCGTAATCACCGTCGCCCCCCAGCCGCCCGCCTCTGCCGGCGCGTCGCCGAACCACTCCACCCACTCGCACATCGCCAGCACCTTCCACACCATCTCCCGCTGCACTCCGATGCCCCGCCCGTGAATCACCCGCAAGTGCCGCCAGCCCCGCGCCCGCGCCTCCTCCAGCCACGCCTCCAGCGCCGCCTTCGCATCCCGTGGCGCGAAGGCGTGAAGATCCAACACGTCGCCGATCTCCAGCGGCAACGGCTCCTCGAAGGGCGCTTCCTCATCTGGTGAATTCATGGATCTCGAACATCGCCGCCCCGTGCCTGTCGGCGATCAACGCCACCGAACGCCACTGATACCCCCGCTCGCGCGCAAACGTGATCAGCTTCTTCCGCGTGTCAGGGAACACATCCCGTCCCTCGGTGAACGTGATGAACAGTTGCCGCGGATCCGCCAGCGCCTCCTCCAGCCGCTTCGCTGCTTTCGGATCTTCCCCAGCCCGCAGCACCAGCCCGTCGGCGTCGCCGATCATCGGAATCCGGTTCTTCCCGTAAAGGATCACCTCGTGCAAGACGCCCCAGTCCGCTGCAAACGCTGCCCGCCCCGGCTGCGCCTCCAGATATTGCACCAGCGTCCGCGAGGCGTCCGTCCACACCTGCCACGGCCCGCACGCAATCATGTGCGCCATGTACGTGTTCAACACCGCCGCGTTCGATGCTGCGCAAAAGCCGCAGACGGCCAGCGCAACAACCCGTGCCTTCCGGTTCCACGACTCCAGCACCCCCGCCAGGCACAGTCCTGCCTGTAAATGGAACAGTGGCCACAGCAGAATCGTGTGATGCACGCTGCCGCCCGCGTCGCGCGTCCACGCCATTTGCGCCCATGCCACCGCGATGGCCACGGCTGCCCACAATGCCAGCCGGCGCCTCCGCGCGCGCCAGTTCAACAGCGGCGCCGCCACCAGCGACAGCGCCAGCAGCGGCGCCTGCCAGCTTCGCCGCGGCATGCCGAGCCGCTCTCCGAGCCCCAGAAACACCTTCTCGCTCTCCGTCAGATCCGCCGGCGGCCCCTCGGGCGACTCGCGCACCAGATAGCCGAACAGCCCGCTGCCGTCCAGCGTGCGGTCCAGCACCACGGCTTTCAGGAAGGCGTTGCGCAGATCGTCCCGTTTGGCGGTCTCGCGGAACGTTCGGAAGCCGCTCTTCAGGTTGTAATGCAGGAACGGCGCCGCGCCCAGCGCAAAGCCCAGCACGGCAGCGCCGGCAAGCCGCCGGTCGCGCGCCACTCGCGCCACCTCGCGGGGAAACACCAGGGCCACGCCCACCGCAGCGCCTCCGAGAATCCACAAAAACAGCGCCTTGTCCCACACGCCCAGCCCGGCGAAAAACGCTCCTGCGAACAGCCACCCTGCCTGCCACCGTTCGCTGAAGCGCACCATCGCGTACAGCCCCGCCGTCAGGCACAAATGCTGGAGAACCACCGGCCCCCAGTCGAACACCGACGTCAGCAGGTAGCAGGCGTCCGTCGTCAGCAGCGCCGCCGCCGCCAATGCAGCCATCGGCTGCCCCACGCGCCGCAGAAGCAGGAAGAACAGCAGTAATGACGCAGCCCCCAGCGCCAACACAGGCACGCGCAGCGTCCAATCGCTCAATCCCCAGATGCGGAATACCGGAGCATAGACGAGCGCCTTCAGCGTGCCCAGATACTCCATCTGCATCGTCGGCACGCGCCCCATCCAGGGCAACCGGACCCAAGATTCGGCCACCTCAGGCCGGACAATGCCATTCAGGAACAGGAGTTCGTCGTATTGGGCTCCAGGGTAAGGCAGGAACAGGAGCCCCGCTGACACGAAGAACGCGCAAAGCAACAGCGCCCCGGCGACGGGCAGGCGCTCGCGGAACTTCATCATCCTCCAATTGCGTACATCGGCCGGGGCGGCGGCACAAAGCCCGCCTGCTGGATCTCGTGCCCCAGCCACTTCTTCGCCACCGTCCGCCGGATCGCCTCCCGGATCTCGCCGTCCCCGGCGCCGCCGCGGAGCAGGCTTTTCACGTCGGTCTCTTCCAGCGCGAACAGGCAATAGCGCAGGTGCCCATCGGCAGTCAGCCGGATCCGGTTGCAGTTCAGGCAGAACGGGCGGCTCACGCTGGCAATGAATCCCACCGTTCCGCCCCCGTCCGGGAACCGGTACTGCAGCGCCGGCGCCCGCGGGTCTGGATCGGGGACCGCCTCCAGCGGTCCGAATTCCCGGCCCAGCATCTCCAGCATCTCCTCCATCAGCAGCACCCGGCCCTTATCCCACAGCCCCTGCGCGTCCAGCGGCATGAACTCGATGTAGCGGATCTGGAAGCCGTGCTCGCGCCCGAAGTGCGCCAGCGGCACGATGTCCGGCTCGGTGAGCCCCTTCACAGCCACGGCATTGATCTTGATCGACTCGAATCCCAGCCGCTTGGCCTCATCCAGCCCCTCCAGCACGCGCCCCAGCTCGTCGCGCCGCATCATCTGCCGGAACCGCTCCCGGTCCAGCGTGTCCAGGTGCACGTTCAGCCGCCGCAGACCGGCGCGGTGAAGCGCCTCCGCCTGCTCGGCCAGCAGCACGCCGTTCGTCGTCAGCGCGATGTCCCGTATGCCTTCGATCCCCGCCAGCCGCCGCACCAGCACGTCCAGGTTCCGCCTTACCAGCGGCTCGCCCCCCGTCACCCGCACCTTCGTCACGCCCAGCGAGGCCGCGATCCGCACGAACCGCTCGATCTCCTCGAACGCCAGGATTTCCGCCCGCGGCACGAACTCGACGTCCTTCTCCGGCATGCAATAGAAGCACCGGATGTTGCAACGGTCCGTGACGCTCACGCGCAAATTATCGTGCAACCGCCCGTAGCCGTCGACGAGGGCTGAATGCGTGGGTTCCATGGCGGCTCTGCCCAGGGTTTCAATGGAAAGTTTACCGCAGCGCCAGCATTCGCTCGAGCGGCAGCCGCGCCCGCTCCATGACGTCCGGAGCCAGCTCCACCCGTGGCGACAGCAGTTCCAGAGAGTCCCGCAGCTTCTCCAGCGTGTTGCGCTTCATGTACGGGCACTCGCTGCAGTTGCACTGTTCGTTGGGCACGAAGTAAAAGCGCTTCTCGGGACCGCGCTTCCTCAGCGTGTGCTGCACGCCGCTTTCCGTCATCACGATGTACTCCCGCCCAGGGTGTGCCACGATCCAGTCGATGATCGCCGAAGTCGACCCGACAAAGTCCGCGATCCGCAGCACCTCCGGCGGGCACTCCGGGTGCGCCGCCACCACCGCTGCGGGGTGTTCCATCTTCGCCGCCGTCACCCTTCGCGCCGCGAACGTCGCATGCACGATACACGTGCCCTGCCACAGTGTCAGATTCTCCCGCCCTGTCTGCTCCTTTACATACCGGCCAAGGTTCACGTCGGGCACGAACAGCACAGGCTTGTCCGCCGGGATCGACTCCACCACTTTCACCGCGTTGCGCGACGTGCAGACAATGTCGCTCTCGGCCTTCACATCCGCCGACGTGTTGATGTAGCTCACCACCACGTGATCCGGGTGCCGGCGTTTCCACGCCCGGAGCTGCTCCGCCGGGCACGAGTCCACCAGGCTGCATCCGGCTTCGGCGTCCGGCACGATCACCGTCTTGGACGGGTTCAGGATCTTCGCCGTCTCCGCCATGAACCACACGCCGCAAAATGCGATCACCTCGCCGTCGAAGCTCTGCGCCCGCCGCGCCAGCTCCAGGCTGTCGCCCACGGCGTCCGCCAACTCCTGGATCTCCGGCTCCTGGTAGTGGTGCGCAAGCAGAATGGCGTTGCGCTGCTTCTTCAGCTCGCAGATTTCGTCGGCAATGGTGTGGAGAACCGGCATCTCCCGCTTCAAGGCCCTGCCCTTATTGTAACAGCCGCATGAAAGCGGCCCCGGCGGTTACTCTTTTCCGATGTCGCGGTGGCTCGCCCGGACGGAAAACCCGGCTTTCTTCAGCCGCCGCTCTACCTCGCTGGCGATCATCACCGAGCGGTGCCTCCCGCCCGTGCAGCCAAAAGCGATCGTCAGGTAGCTCTTCCCCTCGTTCACATAATGCGGGATCAGGTAAAGCAGCAGCCCGGTGATCCGCTCCAGGAATTCCACGGTCTGCGGAAAGCCGCGCACGTAGCGCGCCACGGCGGCGTGCCTTCCGGTCAGCTTGCGGAACTCCGGAACGTAATTCGGGTTGGCCAGGAACCGCACGTCGAACACCAGGTCGCTCTCCGGCGGCAGCCCGTGCTTGAAGCCGAAGCTCAGGACATAGATCTGCAGCCCGCCCGCCTCCGGCGCGCCAAACGTCTCGGACACCTTCTTCCGCAGCTCGTGAACGTTCAGCTCGCTCGTGTTGAGCACGAAGTCTGCCATCCCCCGGATCGGCGCCAGTTGCTGCCGCTCCAGGTGGATGCTCCGAACAACGCTGCGCCGGCCGCCCAGCGGGTGCGGGCGCCTCGTCTCGCTGTAGCGCCGCACCAGCGCCTCGTCGTCGGCGTCCAGAAACAGCAGCCGCGTCCGCAGCTGCCCGCGCAGCTTGGCAACAATGTCCGGCAGCCGCTGCAGTTGCTCGCGCTCCCGGATGTCCACTACCAGCGCCGCGCGCCGGATCTTCGGCGAATCGCGCGTCAGCTCGGCGAACTTCTCGATCAGGTCCAGCGGCAGATTGTCTACCGCGTAGTAGCCGTGGTCTTCCAGCGTCTTTAGTACGGTCCCCTTGCCCGAACCGCTCACACCCGTGATGATCACCAGTTCGGGCGCAGGGGACCGTGCCGTCATCTTCAGGCTTCCACCAGGTCCACCGCTCCGTCGCTGCGCCGGATCAGGATTTGCAGTTTGTCGGTGTCCGCGTCGCGGTACAGAAGGTAGTCGCGCCCGCCTTCCATGGCCAGCATGGCCTCTTCCAGCGTCATCGGCTTGCCATTCGCCCGCGACGCAGCCTTCACCACCCGCGCCGGACGCGCCGGCTCCTCTTCTGCTTCCGCCGCCCGAGCCTTCTTCCCCTTCTTCGCCGGCTCCGGCGCCTCCACCGCCTCCGCAGCCCTCAGCGCCGCCTGCTTCCGCGGCGAATCAGACCGCTTCAGCTCCCGCTTCTTCTCCAGCAGCCGCAGCGCCTGCTTCTCCACCTTTTCCACGGCATCCATGACCGCCGTGAACTGGTCCGGCGCCGAGCCCTTGCCGAACAGCGCGTGATCGTAGAAGTTCACCCGCACCTCCGCGTGGCGGAGGTGCCGCTCCTCAGTCAAGATGACCTGGGCTCCCTTCTCGCCGCGCCGCTCGAGCAGCTTCGAGAGGCGCGCGAACGCCATGGCGAGCTTCCGCTCCTGCGATGGAGTCAGCTTGTCCTGCTTTCCGCTGAATGTGATCTTCATGGACTTGCCTTTCCATTCCCGGCGCGATTCCGCCCGCGCGAAGAACCCGACGTCAGTCCTTCACGCGGCGATGGTGCGTCGAGGGAATCTTCATGTCCTCCCGGTACTTGGCCACGGTGCGCCGCGTCACCTGGATGCCCTGCCGCTGCAACGCCGCCGCTATCTGATCGTCGGTGAGAGGCTTCCTCGGATCCTCCTCCTCGATCATCTTCTTCACCATGCGCTTCAGCGTCAGCAACGGAATCGAGCCGCCCGACGGGCCCTGCACCGCTTCCGAGAAGAAATACCGCAGTTCGTACACGCCCTGCGGCGTGTGCGCGTACTTGTTCGCCACCGCCCGGCTCACCGTCGAAGGATGCACCCCGATCTCCTCGGCCACTTCCTTGATCATCATCGGCCGCAGCGCGTCGATCCCGTTCTCCAGAAACTCCCTCTGTCGCCTTACGATCGACTCGCACACCCGCAGGATCGTCTGCCGGCGCTGCTCGATGTTCCGGATGAGTTGCAGCGCCGACTGATAGCGCTCCTTTACGTAGTTCCGGGTTTCCTTGTCCGTCCCCTGCCCCGGTTCCAGCAGCCGCCGGTAGCTGCCGTTGATCCGCAACGGCGGCAGGTCCTCGTCGGCGATCTGGATTACGTACTCGTCCCCGTTCTTGAAAATGTAGACGTCCGGCTCCACCTGCCGCGCCCCTGATCCCGAATACTTCAATCCCGGCTTCGGGTCCAGATGCCGGATTACTTCCAGCGCGATCTCGATGTGCTCCTGCGGCCTCCCCAGCAGCCGCACCAGCTCCTTCACGCTGCGCGACTCCACCAGCTTCAGGTGGTTCTCCACGATCTGCCACGCCACCCCGCCCCTCGCCCCCCGGTGCTCCAGCTGTAGCAGCAGGCACTCCTGCAGAGACCGCGCCCCCACGCCCGCGGGGTCCAGCCGCTGCACCGCCTCCAGCGCTTCCTGCAAGGCTGCCGGGGAAAAGCCCTCCGACTCGGCAATCTCCTCCAGCGGCACCGACAGGTAGCCCGTCTCATCCAGGTTCCCGATGATCGCGTCTGCCGCCGCCCGCACTTCCTCATCGAGCACCACCAGCGCCAGTTGCTGCCGCAGGTGCTCGCTCAGAGTCACCGGGGCGGAAAGGAACAGCTCGAAGGACGGCTTCTCGGCGTCATCCGCTGCTTGCGTCCGGAAACCCGGGTCCATCCACTCGTCGAAATAATCCCCGAAGTCCACCTGCTCGAACGCGTCCGCCGCCTTCTCCGCCGCTCCAGCCGCTGCTTCCTCTTCGGCAGCCGCCTCTGGCCCGCCTGTCTCCGCCGGAGCTTCCTCCACCGCTGTCCGCTCACCCGCGTCCACCGCCGCTTCCTCCGCCGCGGCCATGGTCACCTGGAGCACTTCGGTGTCGCTCGGATTCGGCGCCCGCTCCGCCTCCAGCAGCGACTGCACTTCCGCCGGCGTCAGCTCCTCGCCCTCTTCGCTCACCTCCAGCACCGGGTTCGAGGCGATCTCCTGCGTGATCTTCTCCCGCAACTCCAGCTTGTTCAGCTGAAGCACAGTCACCATCTGCACGAGCCCCGGCGTCAGGATCTGCTGCTGCTTGACTCCCAGTTGCAGGCGCTGCGAAATCAGGCTCATCTGCCCCCATCATACTCCACCCGCCCCCGGTTCCATCCTCCGTTTTGGAACCTGCTTTTGAGCCTCTTTTTACCCGGGCAGCTGGAAATTGTCCCCCAGGTACACGCGCCTCACCTCCGGATCCAGCGCCAGCGCTTCCGGCGTCCCGGCGCGGAAGATCCGGCCTTGGTTGATGATGTACGCGCGGTCGGTCACCGCCAGCGTCTCCCGCACGTTGTGGTCCGTGATCAGGATCCCGATGCCCCGCCCGCGCAGCTCCGAAATGATCTTCTGCAGCTCCAGCACCTGGATCGGATCGATCCCCGAAAACGGCTCGTCCAGCAACAGGAACTGCGGCTCGATTGCCAGCGCCCGCGCAATCTCCACCCTCCGCCTCTCACCGCCCGAAAGCGCGTAGCCTTTGTTCTTCCTGACAGGCTCCAGTCCCATCTGCTCGATCAGCTCCTCCAGCCGCTTTCGCCGCTCCTCGCCCCGCAACGGCAGCGTTTCCAGAATCGCCATCAGGTTGTCTTCCACGCTCAGCCGCCGGAACACCGACGGCTCCTGCGGTAAGTAGCTGATCCCCGCCCGCGCCCGCTCATACATCGCCAGGTCCGTGATCTCCCGGTCGTCCAGGAAGATCCGCCCCCCGTCGGGCGACACCATGCCCACAATCATGTAAAACGTTGTTGTCTTGCCCGCCCCGTTCGGTCCCAGCAGCCCCACCACTTCGCCCGTGGCCACGCTCACGCTCACGTTGTCCACCACGCGCCTCCTGCGGTAGGTCTTGCTGACCTCCTCCGTCCGCAGCACGCGCCTGCCGTTGCCCAAGATCCCGGTCACTGTCTCCCATTATGCGGCCGCGCACATCCGCCCGGGTGCGGCGCTCAACTCCCTTTCTGTTTCACCCGGCTCACTGCCGGTCCGCCCCCTTCGTTGTCCACGATCATCCGGTCTTGCCGCCCATACCAGGTGATGACCGCCCCTCGCGTCACACCGCGCACCGCATCCTCCACGCTCGGATTTCCCCCGCTCAGCACCATCCGCTCCTCCTCCAGGAAGTAGTCCGCGTGCTCGCCGCGCCCCGTGCGCTTCCGCCCGCGCGCCTCTTCCAGGATCACTACTTCCCGCTCCGCCTCCAGCCGCTCCAGCCGCGTCTCGGTCTTGCCCCCTGCCGCCTCCTGCCGGAAATAGCCCCGCATCTCCTTCGCCTCCACCGTCATCCCCGGCCGAAGCAGCCTCACGCCCCCTGCAAAGCGCGCCTGCCCTGCCTTGCCCTCGTACACCATCGACGGCGCCCGGACCACAGACACCCGCTGCGCCCCCGCGCCCTTCGCTCCGCCCCGCGCATCGGGAATCTCCGCCACCACCTCCTGTTCCGCCTCCAGACGCTCCTCCTTCCGCAGGATCCTTACCCGCTGTGCCCGCAACCGCATCTCGCCCTGCCACAGCACCGCGTTGCCTTCGAACTGAATCCGGTTGTTGCTCTCCTCCACCTTCATGCGCTCCGCCGTCGCCCGCATCGGCTCGCCTCCCTCGATCAGCCCGCCTCCCTTGCCCTGCGGCTGCATGACGGAGCTTACGCCGCCCCCGGCTGTCATCACGTCCTGTTTCTGATCCATCTCGATCACCGGAGCAGCCGTCACGCCGGCAGCGTCCCACACCCGCGCCGCCCCGGTCAGCTCTACGCGCTCCGTCTTCGCTTCATACCGCGCCCGGTCCGCCGACGCCCTCCTCTGCCCTTCCTCATACTGGAATCCGTTCCACTGTTCCATCTCTGCCAGCTCGCCGCTCTTCGGATCGAAACGCGCCAACAGATCGTCGCTGCGCGTCCTTGTGTGCAGCGGCTTGCCATCTTTGCCCCGCTTCACTGTCCGCGTCTCCGCCTTCGTCGCCCGGAACCGCTCCAGCACGTTCTCCGCGCCGTAGTCGAAGGTGAACCGCTCTCCCTTTACCTCACGGAACGGCTCCCCCTCCCGCGCCGGGCGGAACTCAATCCTGCCGGGCGCCTCCGTCCACACCTTTTCCATTTCCTCCCCGCCCGCCCTCATTGCCAGGTGGATCACCTCGCTCTCCAGCACCCGCGAAGCCTCCCTCAGCCGCTCTTTTCGCGCCGCCGGGCGGCTCTCCACCCGGCCTCGCCCCATCGCCAAGGCGTGCCTCAGTTCCGATCCCTCCTTCCCTTGGCCGAACTCCAAATCCAGGCGGTCCGCCGTCACCTCCGTCACCCCAGTGCCTGCCGTCGACACCAGCCGCGCTCCACGCGTCGCTTCGATCTTGCTCACTTCCGCCTTCGGGCCGAAATACACAATCAGTTCGCCCGCCGTGTAATCCAGACGGCGCCCCGGCATCCGGTCGGTGCCCGAAGCCCCGGTCGTTTGCACATGAGCGAGTTGCCCCTCCTCGTTCAGCTTCACGAACGCGTCCTGCCCGCGCAGCTCGAATCCTCCCCGCTCCAGCCGCGACGGCGCCGCCAGGATTACGTCCGCCGTTGCCTCTTTGTAAGTCACTTTCGCCGCCTGCACCCGCAACGGGGGCTTGCCCTCCCCTGCCAGCCACTCTAGCTCCGCCTTGCCCTCCATCACAATCTCCCTCGTGCCAGGATCAAACGATGCCCCCACGCAGCGGCCGCGCGCCGCCCCATAATCGAACTCCGCCGGCTTGTCCGTCCACGTCCGGTTCGTCTGCACGTCCAGTGACACCGCCGACGTCCGGATCCGCATCACCCGTCCCGCCTCCGCGCCGGGAGCGCGAGTCAGCCCCAGCGTGATTTCCACGTCCCCCTCCGCCGTCAGAAACCCCTCCTTCTGACGGAAGGTTCCCCGCGGGCTCTTCACCAGGTCGTACCTCGGCCCGTCCAGCTGCCGGATCTCCATTTCCAGCCCCTCCAGACGGATTTCGGCCGGCTCCTTCACTTGCTCGAAACGTTGCGCCCGCATGAGAATCCGCGATTGCGACCCGCTCTTGATCTCGTATTCCCACTGCGAGGCCACCGCCGCCGTGTTCTGCGGCAGCGGAGGAGGCGGCACCTCCCGCGCCTGCTCCCGCGCTGCCCGTTCCCGCCAGTACACCCATCCCACGCCGCCCGCCACCGCGACCATCGCTGCCACCAGCAACCAGCGAACCCGCCGCAGCATACCGCCAGCATAACACTGCACCGAATCGGCAGCCCGCCCTTCCACTCACCATGGATGCCCCCTTGAGTCTACCAGACTAAGATTTATTCGCATCTCCGATGGTTTCTGTGTCGGCGTCTGCGCTGTCGCTCTGCAGGCTGAATCAAGAATCCATTTCATATGTTTGAGTTGCAAGCGCCACTTGTCACTCCTTGGCCGAGTGTGCTAATAATTGTGGTCGGTGCGAGGAGCCGCTCCGGCTCCACCGAGATTCTTCGCGCCGAAACGCGACTCGACACATTTCGTGGAGGTGAAACAAAGCGATGCAGATTCGTCCGCTCTATGACCGGCTGGTCGTGCGCCGGATCGAAGCCCAGGAGACGGTGCAGAACGGCATCATCATCCCCGACACGGCCAAGGAGAAACCCCAGGAAGGCGAAGTCGTTGCCGCGGGCCGCGGCAAGCGGCTCGAGGACGGCACTGTGGTTCCTTTGGACGTGAAGGTGGGCGACCGGATTCTGTTCGGCAAGTACTCCGGCAGCGACATCAAGATTGATGGCGAGGAGTTCCTCATTCTGCGCGAGGACGAAGTCCTCGGCGTGCTGGAAAAGTGAGTTTCTAGAAGAGTTTTAGACGAGGAGAGAAGAAGACTATGGCAGCCAAGCAGATCGTATACAGCGAAAGTTCTCGTCAGGCCATCCTGCGCGGCGTGAACCAGCTCGCCGATGCCGTGAAGGTGACCCTCGGCCCCAAGGGCCGCAATGTGGTCATCGAGAAGAAGTTCGGCGGCCCGACCATCACCAAGGACGGCGTCACCGTCGCCAAGGAGATCGAGCTGAAGGACCCGCTCGAGAACATGGGCGCCCAGATGGTGCGCGAGGTGGCCTCCAAAACCTCCGACGTCGCCGGCGACGGCACCACCACCGCCACCATCCTGGCCCAGGCCATCTTCCGCGAAGGCGTGAAGTCGGTGGCAGCGGGCGCCAACCCCATGGCCCTGAAGCGCGGCATCGAGCGCGCCGTGGATGCCGTCATCGAAGAGATCAAGAAGTTCTCCAAGCCCATTTCCGGGTCCATGATCGCCCAGGTCGGAACCATCTCCGCCAACGGCGACACCGAGATCGGCCAGAAGATCTCCGAGGCCATGGAGAAGGTCGGCAAGGACGGCGTGATCACGGTGGAAGAGTCCAAGACGATGCACACCGAGCTGATCACCGTCGACGGCATGCAGTTCGACCGCGGCTATCTGTCGCCCTACTTCATCACCGACCCGGACCGCATGGAGGCGGTGCTCGAGGAGCCTTACATCCTGATCCATGAGAAGAAGATCAGCAACATGAAGGACCTCCTCCCGCTACTCGAGCAGATCGCCCGCTCCGGCCGGCCCCTGCTCGTCATCGCGGAAGAGGTCGAGGGCGAGGCTCTGGCCACCCTGGTGGTCAACAAGCTCCGCGGCACGCTCAGCGTTTGCGCGGTGAAGGCCCCCGGCTTCGGCGACCGCCGCAAGGCCATGCTCGAGGACATCGCCATCCTCACCGGCGGCAAGGCCATCATGGAAGAGACCGGCATCAAGCTGGAAGGCGTCCGCTTGGATGACCTCGGCCGCGCCAAGCGCGTCGTCGTGGACAAGGACAATACCACGATCGTTGATGGCGCCGGCGACCAGAAGGCCATCGAGGGCCGCATCAAGCAGATCCGCACCCAGATCGAGGAGACCACCTCGGACTACGACCGCGAGAAGCTCCAGGAGCGGCTGGCCAAGCTCGCCGGCGGCGTCGCTGTGATCAAGGTCGGCGCTGCCACCGAGACCGAGATGAAGGAGAAGAAGGCTCGCGTCGAGGACGCCCTGCATGCCACCCGCGCTGCCGTCGAAGAGGGCATCGTGCCCGGCGGCGGCGTCGCTCTCCTGCGCGCCGCCCGCGTGCTCGACGGCATCAAGGGCGACAACGACGAGCAGATCGGCATCAACATCGTCAAGCGCGCCTGCGAGGAGCCGGTCCGCCAGATCGCCGGCAACGCCGGCTTCGAAGGCGCCATCGTCGTCGGCAAGATCCTCGCCAACTCCGACGCCAACTTCGGCTTCAACGCCCAGTCCGGCGAGTATGAGAACCTCGTCGAGGCCGGCGTCATCGATCCCACCAAGGTCACCCGGACCGCCCTGCAGAACGCAGCTTCCATCGCCGGGCTCATGATCACTACCGAGGCGATGGTCTGCGAGATTCCGGACAAGAAGCCTGCTCCGGCGCCCGGCGGCCACGGCCCTGACATGGACTATTGATCCATCTCGCGCTGACCGCCACCTCCAGCCCGCGGCCGCGCCCCACGGCGCGGCTGCGGGCTTTCCATTTGAGCCCTTCCCCCGGCCCGCCTCGCGGTTCTCGCTGCCACCGCCTTGCCGCAGATCCGCCGTCCGCCTTAGCCCCGAAGCCCGTTCGCTGGCGAGCGTCTCCAACCGCCTACGCCCGCTCGTCCTTCCGCGCGCATTCCTCCGAGCAGTAGTAGCGCGTCTCGCCGTCCTTCACCCGCTTCACGGACGCCTGCTCGCTCACATACACGCCGCAAACCGGGTCCCGGTGGAGCTTGCCTCCGATTTCAGGCCGTTTCCGGCTGTCTCCGCGTCCGAGGAAGTCCGACAGCGCCCGCGCCGCCGCTCCCACGAAGATCCGGATTAGCGGCACCACCAGGATGAACAGCAGCAGAAAAACCAGCAGACGCATCATGGCGCTTCCCGTTCTCAAGCGAAAAGGGCGCCCGCGCGGGGCGCCCCTTTCTTCAGTTGCCGGCCCGGGTCACTTCTTCTTCTTGGTTCCCTTCTTCTTCGCGTCCGGGTTCTCGTAGCTTGTCTCGATCTTGCCCGTAATCAGTTGGAGAAGTCCCTTCGCCGCTTCGGCATTCGGCCCGTTCGGGTCGATCTCCAGGTACTTCTCGCACGCCTCGCGCATGCCCTCGGGAGGCACCGGCGTCCCGTCAGGCTTCAGCGTCATCTTGCCGCTCAGCGCGCTGCAATACTGGAACCACGCCGGCGCGTACTTCGGGTCCAGTTCCGTCGCCTTCTTGAACGCAGCCGCCGCGGGTTCCACCTGCCCGGTGTTGATGTAGACCGCACCCAGGTTGAACATATACTTGCCGCCTCCGGGCGGATCGAGCGCCGTCGCCTTCTCCAGTTCCGCGGTAGCCTCCTCAAACTTCTTCATCTTCGCCAGCACCAGCCCGTAGTTGTTGTGGATGCCCGCATCGCCGGGCTGCAGTTCCAGGGCCTTCAAATAGGCATCTGCGGCTTTCTGGAGCGCCTCGTCTCTCTCGGCGCCGGTCTTCGTCGTTGACAGCCCGTCGTAGGCTGCCGCCAGTTGCACCCACACCGCCACCTGCTTCGGGTCGATCTCGCCCGCCTTCTGGAGGTTCTCCACCGCCGCCGGATAGTCCTTCGCCTGCAGCGCCGCGTAGCCGGCGTTGAAGGCGTCGTTCAGCGCCTTGTTCTTCGCCATCTGCTGCGCGCGTTCCTTCAGCTGCCTCTCCATCGCGGCGCGCTGCTCCGGCGACATCTCCTTCAGCACTTCCTGGGAAACCTGCCCGGTCTGCTGCGCCGCCTCCATCGCCTTGCGCTTCGCCATCAGCTTCTGCAAGTCGCAGAAGTCCTTCAACTCCACCGGGTCCCCCATCTGGCTGCGCACGCCGTTCAGGATGTCCATCACCTGCCCGTTGTACTCGCAACTGATGGCGAACGTGCCGCCGATCGGCATGCCGCTGTACACCCACTCGCCCCTCTTGTTCGTCTTCGTCTGCCAGTTGCCTTTGATGTCCTTGCGTTCGATCTTGATGATCACGCCTTGCACTGGCTTGCCATCTTCGCCGATCACCCGGCCCATGAAAGTTCCCATCTGGGCGCTGGCGAGTCCCGCGCTCACGGCGCAGACCGCCGCCCACATCACTGCTTGCTGGATCGTGCGCAGCATCTAAAAGACCTCCAGATCTGATTCCGACTTCAATCCCAGCGTACTATAGCGCGCGCGCCTGTTGCATGACGCCAAAGTACGCTTTTCGATTCTCCTACGGCAGAAACTGCGCCAGATACCCGCCGCTCTGCAACAGTGCCGCCTGCCGCATCTCCAGGCTCCCCTCGTACGCCCGGTCCTCCACTTCGATGCACACCGGTCCGTCATAAACCTCCACCAGCACGGAGCACAGCCTGCCCCAGTCCACGTCGCCGAGCCCCGGGAGCTTCGGCGTGTGGTACTCGAGCGGATAGGCGAGCAGCCCAACCTCGTTCAGCCGGTCCCGGTCCAGGCGCGCGTCCTTTGCATGGAAGTGGAACAGCTTGTCCTTGAACTCCCGCAGCACCTTCACGTAGTCCATTCCCTGCCACACGAAGTGCGAGGGGTCGAAATTCAATCCGAAATTCGCAGACGGAATGTCGGCGAACATCCGCCTCCAGATCGCCGGCGACGTCGCCAGGTTCTTGCCCCCCGGCCACTCGTCCCGGGTGAAGAACATCGGGCAGTTCTCGATCGCGATCCTTACCCCATGGTCCTCGGCGAACTTCACCAGCGGCTTCCAGGTCTTGAGAAACCGCGGCCAGTTCTCGTCCACCGTCTTCGACGGGTCCCGCCCGATGAACGTGTTCACCACGCCCACCCCCAGCAGCTCCGCTGCGCGGATCACCTTCTTCAGGTGCTCCACATACACGCGCGCCTCCGCCGCGTCCGCCGCCAGCGGGTTCGGATAATACCCAAGCCCGCTGATGCCGACCCCCGTCTCGTCGCACAGCCCCAACACTTCCTGCGCCTTGCTCTTCGTGAAGCCGTTGACGTCGATGTGCGTCACGCCGGCGTACCGCCGTTCTGCCTTGCCGACCGGCCAGCACATCACCTCCACGCAGTCGAAGCCGCTCTCGCCTGCGAACTCGAGCACCTGCTTCAAGTCCACATCGGGCAGAATCGCGCTGACGAATCCAAGTTGAATCATTCCTTGTTCTCCCTCTCTACTCTACGCTGAACCAGCTCCACTCTCCACCGCTTCAGCTCCACTCCGCGCCGCGGCGCCAGCTTCGCCTCCAGCCGTACCGCCTGCGTCTCCGCTTCTCTGCCGTCCCACTCTCTCCATTCGCCTCCAGTCATCACCAGCACGCGCCAAGACTCGGGCGCTGCGCCCTCGCTCCACTCCGGCTCCGCCTTCTGCAACCTGCCCGGCCACGGATACCGGTATTCGATCCATTCCACCGATCCCCGCGCGCCACCAAAGCGGAATCCCTCCCGGTCTGGCGGATCCTCGTGCGTTGCGCTCGATGCCAGTACTATGGGCGCGTTCTCCTCCCACTTCGTTTCTCCGCCCGCCACCGGAAACATGGTGATCCGCAGCCGCGCCGCCCCCATCGGGATCAGAGCGATCTCCTCCTCCCTCTCTTCCGTCTTCACCGCACTCTGTTGGATCTCTCCGGCCAGCCCGTTCGGCTCCAGCCGCCATTCCGGCACTCTCCTGCCCCGCGCACGGATCAGCAACGGCGCCGATGAGGGCTCAAACGGCTGCGCCGCCACCGCCTTCGCACGCTCCAGCCGCATCGGTGCCTTCAGCTCCAGCGCGTAGTTCCACGGTGTCTCCGGAAACACTTCATACTGCCTCCAGTCACCCTCGCCTCCATAGGCGCGCCAGTCCTCGCCGATCTTCAAAGAAAACGCCAGCGGGCCGTAATGCACGGAGGCTGCGCTCCTCTGCTGAGGCCAGCGGCGGACTTCGAGCTCCGCCGGCAGCGCCAGTTCCAACGTGTCTCCCTCCCTCCACTCGCGCTCCACCGTCGCCCACGCGCTCTTGTCCGGCAGCCGCGCTTCGCGCCCGTTCACCCGCAACTTCGGCCCGCGCGCCCATGAGGGAATCCGCAGAGCCAAAGGAAACCGCACCGGCCGCTTCGCATGCACGGTCATCCGCACCACGTCGCCGAAGGGATACTCGGTGGTCTCGCGGATCGTCACCTCCTCGCCCGGTCCCACGCGCGCCTGCACCGTGTTGTCTGAATAGAACACGGCCGCCAGGCCGTTGCCCCCCGTCGCCATCCACTGCCGCTCCGCGTAGTAGGGCCAGCCCATCGCCGTGTTGTGCTGGCAGCACCGGTATCCGTAAGGGTTGTAGCTGAACATGTCGCCGCTGTTGTCGATCGCCGGCGCCTTGTTCTTGCGGTCCAGTTGCGGCTGGTTCGGCGCCGTCAGGTAGTGCAGCCCGCGCAGGTCCGCGGTCATCGCTGCCGGCAGCGAATTGAAGGCGATCTCCTCGGCGCGCTCTGCCCATTTCGCATCCCCGCTGATCCCGAGCAGCATCTCGTGACTGAACATCAGCTCCACCCAGGTGCAGGTCTCCGTGCCTTGGCGCGGCCCCCGGAATCCTGGCCGGGCGTTTTCATCGGCCGCGAATCCGCCCCCCGGTCCGTTGCCATACAGCCGCATCATGGTTTCGTAATTTCGCTCCGCCGCCCGCAGATAGCGCGCATCGTGCGTCTGCTGGAAGTACTGACCCGGCTCGCGGAAACACTGCCCGAAGTTCACTCCGTGCCACGAGGCGATGCCTCCGGTCCAGTCGGCCGTGCGTTCATGGTTCACGCGCGCCACGTCCAGCAGCCAGGCTTCTCCTGTGCGCGAATACAGCCAGTAAATGTGATCCAGATTGTCGCCGCCCCGCTGCTTCTGCCAGCTCGCGGGCAGCAAGTTCTCGAGCGGCTGGCTGTGAAACCAGCGGTAATAGCGGAGCAGGAACTTCAGCACACGCTCGTCGCCCGTCGCCTCGTGGTAGGTTCGCAACACGTAGATCATCACCATGTTCGGCCACAGGTCCAGCGCCTCCAGCCGCCCGAGCGTGTGCTCTCCCACCAGGTTCGTCGCCGGTCCGAAGTAGCCGTCTTCGCGCTGCGAAGCCAGCACCGCCTCCACCCACTGCCGGCTCTCGCCCAGGATTCGCGGATCGCGCAGCACATAGCCGAGCTCGATGTAGCCTTTCAGCCAGTACGGCAACTCCTCCCAACCGAACCGCCCGTGCCCGCGCGGATCGAGCCACGCATTCCCCTCTCTCCGGCAATACTGGCTCAGCTCCGGCAGACGTCCGCTGAAGCCCCGCGCCATCCGTTTCAGCTGCTCGCCCAGCCACCCGCCCGGCGACACCGCCCCCGCGGGCAGCTTCACCAGCGGCAGCTCGCGGAGCGGCGCCCGGTTGCCCGGATACAGCGTGTTCTGTCCCGCCGGAAGCCCGGCGCGCACCTCCGCCTGCCCCCATGCGCCAGCCGCAAGCACCGACATTCCAATCCACGCCATCACCGTTTTCATGCGTCCCAGCATACCCAAGGGCCGAACCGCGGCCAACCCGTTTGCGTATCCTGGGTGAAACCGGCGGAAGAAACCATGGACCCTCTGCACACGCTCGCTCTTGCTCTCGGCGGCGGCATCGCCGCGGGGCTCCGCCTCTACGCCACCGTGCTCGGGCTCGGCATCGCCATCCGCCTCGGCTGGCTTCAGCTGCCCGTGTCTTTGCAGGGGCTCGAGATCCTCGCCCACCCCGCCGTCCTTGCCGCAGCCGCCGTCGCGTATGTCGCCGAGTTCATCAGCGACAAGATCCCGTGGTTTGACACCTTCTGGGACGCCGTCCATACCTTCATCCGCCCCGTCGGCGCCGCCATGCTCGGCGCCGCCGCCTTTGCCACTCTCGATCCTGCCGCCCGAACCTCCCTCGCCCTGCTCACCGGCGGCGCAGCCTTCTCGGCTCACGCCTCCAAGGCTGCCGTCCGCTTCGCCGTGAATCACAGCCCGGAGCCCTTCTCCAACTGGCTGCTCAGCCTCGCCGGCGATTTCGTGGTCCCCGCCCTGCTCTGGCTCACATTCACTCACCCCCTGCTGACGCTCTCGGCAGCGCTGGTTTTTCTCGCCGTCTTCGCCTGGCTCGCCGTCAAGATCTTCCGGCTGCTCCGCCGCGCTTTCACGGCGCTCCGCGAACGTTGGTCCGGCGCGCCCGCGCGCTCCTGATCAACGCCCCGCCAGGCACTCCTCGTACAGCTCGCGCCACCGCTCCACCATCCGCTCCAGCGAATACTCGCGCTCGCACCTCGCCCGGTTCCTCGCGCCCGCTTCTCTCCGCAACGCCGGGTCCGCCGCCCACCGCCGCAGCGAAGCCGCGTAGCCCTCCACGTCGCCACGGCGCACCACTGCCGGAGCGCCCGTCTCTTCCAGCATCCACGCCGTGTCGCCAGCGTCCGTGCACAGAGCCGGCAGCCCCGCCGCCATCGCCTCCAGCAACGCCAGCGGCATCTGTTCCGTCATCGACGACATCACGAACAGATCGAACATCCGGTACCACGGCGCCGGATCCACCACCCCCGGAAACAGCACCCGCCCGCTCAGCCCCAGATCCCCCGCCGTCCTCCTCAACCGTTCCCGCTCCGCGCCCTCTCCGGCGATCACCAGCCTGCCTTCGATCCCCGAAGACGCGAACGCCCGCAATAGGAGCCCGTAGTCCTTCTCCGGACGCAGGTGCCCCACCGTGCCCGCCACAAACTCCTCCACGCCGATGCCCAGCTCCCTTCGCAGCGCATCGTTCCTTCCCGGGCGGAACCGCAGGCAATCCACTCCGTTCGGGATCCGCTGCACGATCCGCTCCGGCAACATGTACTGCTCCCGCGCGATCCGCTCCAGTGTCCGCGACGGCACCACAACGCGCCTCGCAAACCGCAGAACCACGCGCCTTGCCAGCACACGCCGAAGCTTCAGCCCCTCCGCCTCGTCCGCCCCGAAGCCATCCTCCGTGTGCAGCAGCGGGCACGCGCGCGCCAGCACGCACCCCAGCGCCGCGTTGAACGCTCCCCAGTTGTAAGTCTGTACCAGCGCCGGCTGCCGTTCCCGGATCAACCGCGCCAGTTCCACCGGGGTTGTCTTCGCCGGCGCATCCACGATCTCCCAGTCCACGCCCGGCTCCAGCAGGCTTTGTGCGGAAGCTCGCCCCGAAAGCGGCAGGATCAGGTGCCGGAATCGCCGTCCCATCGCGTTGGCGAGCCGCACCAGCCGCATTTCGGCGCCTCCCGTCTCGAAGCCCCACATCACATGGAGGATCGCCGGGGACCCGCTCCGCGCCGCTGTCTCGCCGCCTCTCACGCCGCACATTGTCGCACGCTGCGGGTCTGCTGTCCCCTGCCCGCGCCCGTCAAGACCGGCAACTTCCGGCTGACCTGCCATGGGAGCCCGCGCCGCCGCGCCTCCGCCTACACTACCTTTCATGGAGGCTCTCGACGCGCTAGCGCGGATCGGCGCACGCTTCCGCCGCCGGCGCATGCGCCTGCTCGCGCGTCTGTTCGAGATGCAGCCGGACTGGCTGGTCCTCGACGTCGGCGGCACCCCCGCCATCTGGGACCTCTGCTCCGTGCGCCCGCGCCTCGTCATTTTGAACCAGCCGCGCGCCCGCGAGCCTGTCCCTTCCGGTGTTCTCTACGTGGACGGCGACGGCGCCTCCCTTCCTTTTCCCGACCAATCCTTCGATCTCGTCTTCAGCAACTCCGTCATCGAGCACGTCGGCTCGCCAGAAGCTATGGCTCGCTTCGCCGCCGAAGTGCGCCGCACCGCCCGCCGCTACTTCATTCAGACGCCCGACGCCGCTTCACCCGTCGAGCCGCACCTCTACACGCCCTTCCTCCACTGGCTTCCCCCGTCGTGGCAGCGCGCCTTGGCGCCCCGCTTCTCGCTGTGGTCTCTACTCTCAAGCGCCTCCGAAGAGCAGCGCGATTTCTACTTTCGCCACTTTCTCAAAGAAATCCGCCTGCTTCGGGAACGGGAACTGCAAGATTTGTTCCCTGAGGCCCGCATCCTCCGCGAGCGCGTCTTTGGCATTCCCAAATCGCTCATCGCCGTCTACGGCGCCGCTCCCGGCGCGCTGCCGCGGGCGCGATAATAGAAATCCGGAGGACGCGGGGCGGGGCATGGATTTCATCGAGCACCTGAAGTCGTCCGTCGATATCGTCCGCGTCGTCGGCGACTACGTCCGCCTCAAGCGCGCCGGCTCCGGCCCCCGCTACACCGGACTCTGCCCCTTCCACCACGAGAAAACCCCCTCCTTCTCGGTTCATTCCACGCACCAGTTCTACAAGTGCTTCGGCTGCGGCGCCGGCGGCGACGTGATCAAGTTCGTCATGGAAATCGAGCGCCTTACCTTCTGGGAGGCCGTCAAGCTCCTCGCCGAACGCCACGGTATCCCCTTGCCCAAGCAGGGCGCCGAAACCGACGAAGAGACCCGCCGCCGCGCCGCTCTGTATGAAATGCACGAGCTGGCGGCCAAGCTCTTCCGGGAGCAACTCCATTCGCCCGCCGGCCAGGAGGCGCGTGACTACCTCGCCCGCCGCGGCGTCTCCTCTGCCGTGGCTGAGGAATTCGGCCTCGGCCTCAGCGACCGCTCCGGCCAGATGCTCGTCCGCGCCTTCCAGCGCGCCGGCTTCTCTCCGGACCTCATGGAGGAAGGCGGACTCGTCCTCCGCCGCAGCGACGGCAGCGGCCTCTACGACCGCTTCCGCGGCCGCCTCATGTTCCCCATCCACTCCGAGTCCGGCAAGCTGATCGCCTTCGGCGGCCGCGCACTCGCCCTCGACGACCAGCCGAAGTATCTGAATTCGCCGGAGACGCCGATATATAGAAAGAGCCAGGTGCTGTACAACCTCAATCGCGCCCGCAAGGCCATCGAGCAGGCCGGCCGCGCCGTTCTCGTCGAAGGCTACATGGACGCCATCGGCGTCCACGCGGCCGGCGTGCCGAACGTGGCCGCCGTGTGCGGAACCTCTCTCACACCTCTCCAGGTCCGCAGCCTCCGCCGCCACGCGCCCGAGGTCGTCCTCAATTTCGATCCCGATAGCGCCGGCGCCGCAGCCACCGAAAAGCACATCCCCGTCCTGCTAGAGGAGGGGATGCGCGTCCAGGTGCTCGAGCTCCGGGGCGGCCTCGACCCCGATGAGTTCGTCCGCCAACACGGCGCCACTGCCTATCAGGGCGTGCTCGAACACGCGCGCAGTTATTTCCACTGGCTCGCCGACCGCGCCCGCTCCCGCTTCGACCTCCGCAAGCCCGAAGGCCGCGTTGCCGCCTTCCAGTTTCTCCTGCCCGCCATCCAACGCATGCCGGACCGGCTCGGCCGCCTCGCTGTCGCCAACGACGTCGCCGAGTATCTGCACATGGAGCCGGGCGTGGTGCTCGACGAGTTCCGCAAGGCGGCCGCCGAACGCCGCCAGCAGATTCGGGCGCCTCAGGCGCCGCTGCCCGATCCCAACGAAGTCCTGCTGCTGCACGCCCTGTTGCACGACGCCGAGGCCCGCGCCGAGATCGCCCCGCTTCTCGAGCAGCTTTCCGTGCTCGAAGCCTCCCCGTCGCACGAGATTTTCGACGCCATTCGCCGCATCACAGAAGCCGGCGAACCGCTCACCTACCATGCTCTTGAGGCGCGCCTCCGCGACGAGGCCCGCGAGCGCCTCGCCGCTCTCGTCTTCGCCGACGACACGCTCGGCGAAGGCTATTCCACGGAACTGGCCGTGTCTTGCATTCACAAGCTCGCCGCGGCCGAAAAGGAGGCCCGCCGCAGCCGCCTCCGCCGCCGCATCCAGGAGGCCGAACGCGGAGGAAATGTCGAGGAGGCTTTGCGTCTTCTGGAGGAATTGCGCCAGCTCGAGCGCCGCGGCCAGGCCTCATCCGGTGGTGTAGGATAGGAAGGACGCGAATTCGAGGGGTCGCTCGTCGAGGTCACCGTGGCAAGCGAGGATCGCTACAGCCGGTTCCAGAAGCTCATCGACCTGGGCAGAGAGAAGGGCTACGTCCTCTATGATGACGTCGCCGAACTCGTGCCCGACGACCTCGCCACCGGCCAGAATCTCGAGGACCTGCTGGCCGGGCTCGATGAGGCGGGCGTCGACCTGCTGGAAGAACCTCGTCTCGAGGAGAGAAAAGAGGCGGGCGAAGAGGATCTTTCCGACGCTGAATTCGCCGAGTTTTCCGAAAGAACCAACGACCCTGTGCGCATGTATTTGCGGGAAATGGGGTCGGTGAGCCTCCTCACACGCGAAGGGGAAATCGAACTTGCCCACCGCATCGAACACGGCCAGAAGACCGCTGCCCGCGCCCTCTCCCGCTCGCCCTTCGTCATGCGGGAGATTCTGGAAATCGCAGCCGAGGTTCGCGATGGCAAACGCCAGCTCCGCGACGTCCTTGCCATCCCCGAGTTGATGGCCTCCGACGACAACCTCGAGAATTTCCAGGCCGCCTTCGAGGAACAGATCGAAACGCTTTCCAGGAATCTCCGCAAGATTCACCAGCTGCGGAACAAGCTCACGGCCATGCCCCGCGCCAAGCTCAAGCTCTTCCGCGCCACTCGCTGGGAGCTCACGCGGCTCGTGGTCGCCACCTCGCGGTCGATCCGCGACATGCAGCTTTCCTCTGCGGTTTACCGCCATCTCACCTCCACGGTGCGCGCCGCCCTCGATCAGGTCACTCCGCTCGAAAAGGATATCGCCCGCCTCCAGCGCGCTATCGAGGAAGCCTCCGCCCAAGGCTCCGCCGCTGCGCGGGAGCTAAAGCGCGATCTCCGCGCGACTGGCCAGAAATTCGCCGCCCTCGAGCGCTCCTTCGGCGTCTCCTGCACCGAGTTGCGCCGCACGCTCTCCCTCGCCGAGCGCGGCGAGAGCGAGGCCGACGCCGCAAAGAAACAGCTCATCGAGGCCAACCTCCGCCTCGTCGTCTCCATCGCCAAGCGCTACACCAACCGCGGCATGGCCTTCCTCGACCTCATCCAGGAAGGCAACATCGGGCTCATGAAAGCCGTTGACAAGTTCGACTACCGCCGCGGCTACAAGTTCTCCACCTATGCAACATGGTGGGTCCGCCAGGCCATCACCCGCGCCATCGCCGACCAGGCGCGCACCATCCGCATCCCCGTGCACATGATCGAGACGATCAACAAGATCATCCGCACGCAGCGCCTCCTGCAGCAGGAGCTCGGCCGCGAACCCACTACCGAAGAGCTCGCCCGCCGTCTCGACATGAGCGTCAACAAGGTCCGCAAGGTGCTTCGTGTCGCCCAGGAGCCGATCTCCATCGAAACGCCGGTTGGCGAGGAGGAAGAATCCCATCTCGGCGATTTCATCGTCGACAAGCGCGTCGCCTCCCCCTCGGAAGCCGTCATCAACCTCAACCTCCGCGAGCAGACCGCCGAGGTCCTGAAAACCTTGAGCCCGCGCGAGGAGAAGATCATCCGCATGCGTTTCGGGCTTCAGGACGGCAGCGAGCATACGCTTGAGGAGGTCGGCCAGCACTTCGCGGTCACCCGCGAACGCATCCGCCAGATCGAAGCAAAAGCCCTTCGAAAGCTCCGCCACCCCAGCCGCAGCCACCGCCTGAGGGTCTTCCTCGAGCGCTCCCCCCGGGATTGAAGCTCGCCCGCTCTGCCGCTCCGCCTTCCTGTCCGGCCTCGGCTCGCCGTGCAGCGCACCACTTCAAGAACGAAGAACTCGAATCCCTCGGCGGCGCCGGTTTGCTGCATGGTGCTCCTCATCCTTGGCCGCGAGGCATGGCCTGCGTCCCCGGAAGAACTCCCCGAAGCGGCTTCCCGGCTCGCTGTCAAGACCAGGATCTGCGGACACACTAATCCCGCCTTCCGCCTGCTTCTCTTCCCTCCACCGGCTCTTCCGGACTCAGGCGGCAGAATCAGCCCTGATTCCCGCCTTCGCTCCAGCTTCCCTGAAGTCCAAGTTCCTCCGCGCGTTCCTGCATGGCCTGGATGCAGAAGGCGATGTGTTCGTCCAGGTCCACGCCCAGCTCCGCCGCGCCGTTGACAATGTCTTCGCGGTTCACGGCGCGAGCGAACGCCTTGTCCTTCATCTTCTTCCGCACGCTGCGCGCGTCCACTTCGTGGATCGAACGCGTGGGCTTCACATAGCTCACGGCCGTAAGAAATCCGGCCAGTTCGTCGCAGGCGAACAACGTCTTCTCGAGCAGCGATTCCCGCGGCACGCCGGTGTAGGCGGCGTGCGAAAGGATCGCCCGGCGGATCTCATCGGGCACGCCGCGCTCGCGCAGGATCGGCTCTCCCTTCACCGGGTGATCAGGGGCTTGCGGGTGGATCTCCCAATCGAAGTCGTGCAGCAGCGCTGTCACAGTCCAGACTTCAGGATCCACGCCATCGCTGCCTTCCGCCGCGAACTTGCGCGCGTACGCGGCGACGCAAGCCTCCACGGCGAGCGAGTGGCGCCGCAAAGCGTCGTTCTGGATGAACTCGCAAACGATCTCCCATGCCTGCTGCCGCGTGATCATGATCTCCCATGCTAGCCGATCCCGCCGGAGGCGCGCCCGGACGCCATGCTATAGTGAAAGGAGACCCGTGGGCCTGTGGCGCAGTTGGGAGCGCGCTTCCATGGCATGGAAGAGGTCGAGGGTTCGAATCCCTCCAGGTCCACCAAACCTCTTTCATCCGGGCAGCGCAGAAAATCCATGGCGGGCCCGGAGGGACTCGAACCCCCGACCTGCTGGTTCGAAGCCAGACGCTCTATCCGGCTGAGCTACGGGCCCGCTGATCTCCAATTTTATCAGCAGCGCTATTGCGCGCTCTGGGCAGCAAGTCGGCGTACACGAATCCATCCCGCTCGACAACTTCTCCGAGCGAGACATCCACTGGCTCGGCGAAGACAGGCGCGTGGGTGACAAAGGTGTGAAACTCGCCGTTCTCGCCGCACGCATCCACGCCGTGTGGCAGGGCTCGCAGCCAGCTGGCTGACAGCTCCGCGCCAGCCATGGCCGGCCTCAGGCGCCGGGGATCCAGGCAAACGATCCGCGCCCGCATGCCGGCGTCCAGCATCTCCCCGAGCAACTCGCGCGAATCCCTGCCCCAGAGCGGAAACAGCGGTTTCAGCCCCGCGCGCGCCATCTGCTTTTCGCGGTACTCGCGCACATCCGCCAAATGGATGTCGCCGAACACCACAGCCTCGACGCCCTTGGCGCGGAGCCTCTCACACGCCGCCCCCATCCGCCGCTGGTATTCCTCGTTTGGACAAGGCCAGGGAAGTTCGACTATTTCCAGCGGCAGCCCGGTGGCGCGCGCCTGGCGTTCCAGCAACTGGCGGCGCACGCCATGCATGGAAATCCGCTGGAAAGAGGCGTTGATCGAGCACAGAAGCCCGGCCACCTCCACCTCGCCGCGCTGGCCGATGACATGAAGGGCCCAAGCGGCGTCCTTGCCTGACGACCACGAGATGACAGCGCGCGGGCGGCTCATGCTTGCGCCAGCAGACCCTCCCATCCCTTCGAACCAGCGGCCGCCTGGTCCCAGTCCTCTTCGCGCGTGCGCTCGAACAGGAGTCGCAACCGCTCGGCTTCGGTTCCGTGGAGCCGGAGCGCGCGGGCGATGGCGGGGTGTGAGTCGAAATCCGGGGCGACCAGAAACATCAGCGTGACATAGGCGGTGACCGACTCCGGCTGTACGAAGGAGTGGGAGTTCGCTCGGGCGATCCCGGCGGCGACGCGCCGGGCCACCTCAGCGTCGGCGAGCCCGGCGATTAGCTCCGGATGCTCCTCGCTCACGTGCGTGACGATATGGTCGACCAGCTCTTCCGGGGGGCTGTCCATGCGATTCCATGGTAGCCGGGCGCGGCGGCCCGCGCGAGCCGCATTTGCGGAGGAGGATCTGCAGCGGCAGTCCCGATCCGCCGATAGATGGGCTGATGCGGTACGGCCTGCACGCCCGCTTTGTTTTGTTGGCGGTTGTGCTTTCGCAGTACGCTCTGGCCCAGCAGTATTCCTTTCAAACTTTCGACTTCGACAGCGGCCTGAACAACCTGGCCGTGGAGAGCATCTTCCAGGACCGCGAGGGATTTCTGTGGGTGGGGACGCAGAACGGGCTGTTCCGCTACGATGGCCGCGGCTTTACGGAATTCGGGCCAAAGGAGATCGCGAGCGGGGCCTTCATCCTGTCGATCCATCAGACCCCGGACGGGACTCTGTGGCTCGGAACCACGCACGGGCTCTACCGGCAGGAGGCAGGGCGCTTTGTACAAGCGGTGCTGCCCGGCGGGGACGAACAAAGAGTCAACGGGAAGAGCGGCCTTGCGTCCGACTCGAGGGGCCGTCTTTACGCCGCGACCAGGCTCGGGCTTGCCATCGGCGAACGGGTCGGCCCCAGACAGGATTGGGTCTTCAAGCTGGTGACGCGCACCGAGGGCGAGGGACGGACCAGCCGGGCAGTGGCAGGCGTGACGGTGACCCGGGACGGCAGGGTGATTTTCGGATGCGTGAAAAGCCTCTGTGAACTCGACGAACGGGACCGTATCCGGCTGCTGAGCATTCAACCCGACAAAGAACACGGCCCGTGGAGCTTTCTGTTCGAGAACCAGCAGGGGGACCTCTACATCAGGAGCGAATCGCATCTTGAGGTTCTTCGCAAAGGGGGCTCCCGCTTCGAGCCGGCGCCCGGCCCCTTGGACCTGAGAAGTCCCTGGGTGCCCCAGCTCGGGGAAGACTACAAAGGAAGGCTTCTGATTCCGGTGCTGGGAGGGCTGGCGATCCTGCACGACGGTCGGTGGCAGCAGATCTCCAAGCGCAACGGTCTGCCCGGAGACTCGGTTTCGAGCGTTTACGTGGACAGGGAGGGATCCCTCTGGCTCGGAATGAACGGGCGCGGGCTGGCCCGGTGGATCGGCTATGGCGAGTGGGAGGGTTACTCGGAGGCGGAGGGGCTGGGCAACGAAACGGTGTGGCAAGTGGTGGAGGGCAAGGACGGGACAGTGTGGGTAGGCACGGGTGATGGAGTCTACCGCGGGGAGTGGAGCGGTAAGGGATTCCAGTTTCGCCTGGCGCCAGAGTTTCCGAAGGGGGCGATCATCGCGATGCTGGCTGCATCGGACGGCACCATCTGGGCGGGGCCGCTGGAGGGCGGGCTGTACCGGCGGGACCCTCGCACGGGCCGCGTCCGCCACATCGCCATTCCGGCTGCCGAGGACGGGGCTTTTGTCATGCGGCTTCGCCAAGGACGGAACGGGCGCATCTACACCGCCGTTTCCAACCGTTCCGCGCTGTGGATCATCGAGCCGGACGGTAGAACCAGCGACATTCCTTTCCCTGATGGCAGGCCGCGCCGTGGATTGGCTGTCGCGGAAGGACCGGACGGTTCCATCTGGTTCGGAGCGCGAGACGGTCTGTACCGGTACAAAGATGGCGGATGGGTCCGCTACGGGAAGCACGACGGGTTACTCCACGAGGCCATCCATGGCATCTCGTTTGATGCACGGGGCGAGATGTGGGTGGTCTACATGGATCCCTCGGGATTGACCAGAGGCATTCTGGAATCGGGGCGGTTGCGGTTGCAGCATTTCACTCCCGCCGACGGCCTTCCGTCCGCTCTCGTGTATTTCGCCCGGCACGATTCGAAGGGACATCTCTGGGCGGGTACGGACCGTGGGCTGGCCGTGTTTGATGGCAAGACATGGCTTCAATACCGGCGCGGGGACGGCCTGATCTGGGACGACTGCAACACGGACGCCTTTGCTGCGGCCTCCGATGGCGGAGTCTGGATCGGAACCAGCGGGGGGCTGTCACGGTTCCGCGAGGCGGAGGGGAAGCCTTCTCCGGGAACGCCCAGAACGGTTCTCACCTCGGTTCGTCTCGGCAAGCGGGCGTTCGATCCCTCCGCCCGCGCCGAAGTGCGTCACCAGGACAACACGCTGACGGTTCGCTTCGCGGTCCTCCGCTTTGCCCGCCCTTCGGCGCAGAGATACCTTTACCGGCTGGTAGGGCTATCGGAAGAGTGGAAGGAGACGCACCTGTCCGAGATCCAGTTCCCCGACCTTCCTGCGGGCAAGTACCGGCTCGAGGTGCGCGGTTTTGACGGCACCCGCACGTGGAGCGAGGCGTCGGCGGTGTTCGAGTTCCGCATTCATCCGCCGTGGTGGGCGCACCCGGTGACGCGGTTGCTGGGGATTCTTCTGTCGGTGGCGCTGGTGCTGCTGTACCTGCAGCAGTCGAAGGTCCGCCACCAGCGGGAGAATGCCAAGCTCGAGCGCGCGGTGGAGGAGCGCACCCGGCAGTTGCGCGAGGAGAAGGAGCGCAGCGAACGTGCCAACCGCCTGAAGGACGAGTTCCTCGCCAACGTCTCGCACGAGATCCGCACGCCCATGAACGGCATTCTGGGGATGACGGATCTCGCGCTGACCACCGAGCTCACCAGCGAGCAGCGGGAATATCTCGAAACGGTGAAGCTCTCTGCCGACCGCCTGCTCCACCTCCTGAACGACATCCTCGACCTCTCCAAGATCGAGGCAGGCTACATGGAGATTCAGGCCGAGCCCTTCGAGCCCCGCCTCGTCGCCGAGCACGCGCTTCAGTCCGCCGTATCACGCGCTCTCGAGAAGGGGCTGCATCTCTCCATGAATTGTGCTCCGGGCGTGCCGCAGCGCGTCGTGGGCGACGAACAACGAGTCTTCCAGATTCTGCTGAACCTTCTGAACAACGCCGTGAAATTTACCCAGGAGGGAGGCGTGGAGCTGCGTATAGAAACCGAACCGCTGACGAAAACGCGGCTCCTGATGCGGCTCCTGGTGCGGGACACCGGGATTGGCATACCTCCGGACCAGCAGGACGCTATCTTCGAGGCCTTCCGCCAGGCCGATGGATCCATCACGCGGCGCTTCGGAGGAACGGGCCTCGGCCTGGCCATCTCTTCTCGCCTCGCACGGCTGATGGGAGGCGGGATTCGCGTGGAGAGCCAGCCGGGGCAGGGTTCCACTTTCACAGTGGAAATCCTGGTGGGCGTCTGCGCCGAACCGGTGGCGGCGCAGTCCAGATCCGCGTCGGCCACGTGTGTTCTTTCGCCGCAGCCAGTGTCCGGCCAGCCTGAAGACGCTCCGGCGCGGCAGGGGGCCAGGCCTCCGCGGCTCCGCATCCTGCTGGCGGAAGACAATCAGGTGAACCGCCGCCTGGTCGAGCTGCTGATGAGCCGGCAGGGGCACGAGGTCGTCAGCGTGGAAAACGGCCGCAAGGCCGTGGAACTTGCCCAGCGCGAGCGCTTCGATGTGATCCTGATGGATGTGCAGATGCCCGACATGGACGGGCTGGAGGCGACGCGGCAAATCCGTGCGCTGGAGCGGGCCGTCGGCCGCCATAGCCCGATCCTCGCCCTCACTGCCAACGCTATGCGCGGCGATGAAGAGGTCTGCCTGGCAGCGGGAATGGACGGCTACATCCCGAAGCCGTTTGAGGCCGAGAAGCTGCTGCGCGCCGTCGACACAGCCGCGGGCAGAACGTCTGAGGAGTCCTGACGGGCGGGCGGCGGGATCGCGAATCACAAAGCCCGGGAAAACTCCGAGGGCCCTATTCCGCGTGCGCGGAGCTGTGCCAGCCGTAATGCCGCGACAATCAATACCGTTCCGGCACGGCTGCGGCGTTCAGGCGCCCGCCCTTTCCGTTCCATCCTCAGCGCCGCCTGAACGGATCCCACCCGCGCGCCGCCAGCCGGACTCCCGCAAACCAGACGGCGCCCGGTGGACGGCCTTCCACCATGCGGCCGATGCGCGTAAAACCGCGCGGCGGCCTGGCGCCGGACGGCAGCGTGCAGAGCAGCTCGTAGTCCTCGCCCCCGCAGAGCGCCTCTTCCAGTGACGCTCCCGGAGCGTTGGGCAGCACCCCGTCCAGCTCTGCGGACGTGCCCGAAGCCACGCACATCCGGTGCAGATCCAGGGCCAGCCCGTCGCTCAAGTCCATGCACGCCGTCGCCCTTCCGCGCAGCTTCACGCCCAATTCCAGCCGCGGTTCCGGTACATCCCTGTACCCTGCGGCGGCAGCTCGCCCCAGCGCGCCGGAGACGAAGATGCCATCGCCCGGGCGCGCCCCGCTGCGCCGCAGCGCCTCGCCTGCGCGGGCGTAGCCAACCACGACCACATCCGCTGTCAGGATCCTGCTTCGCGTCAGGTCGCCGCCAATCACTTCCACATCCCAATGCTGCGCCAGCTCTCCGACTCCGCTGTAGAAGTCCTTGACCCACCTCGCGCCCGCCCACGTCGGCAGCGCCAGTGACAGCAACGCAAAGCGCGCCGTTCCGCCCATGGCGGCAACATCGCTCAAACCGCGCGCCAGTGCCTTCTTGCCCGTCTGCCGCGCCGTCAGCCAGCCTCGCCGGAAATGCACGCCTTCCACAAGAAGGTCGGTCGTGATCAGCAGCTCGTGCCCCGCCGGCGGGCGCACGATGGCGCAATCATCCCCGATGCCGAGCCGCAGATCGGCGCACGGGCGCGCCGCTGTCCAGCGGCGAATTGCGGCGATCCAGGCATCCTCGTTCATCCCAGCACCAGACCTTCTGGCAGCTCTTCGCCGAAGACGCGCGCCATCGACTCCAGGTCCGCGCCCGCCTCGCCTTCCACGATCCTCATCCATTCCGGGCTGCCGGCAAGCGCGCGGCGCACCGTTTCCAGCGTCGCCGGCGGAATGTCCCGCACGGAGTCGCCTGTCACCTGCGCCAGCCGCGCCAGGCACTCCTCGCAGCCGGGCAGCTTCAGGATGCTCTCGATCCAGCGCGCCGCCGCCGCCGGAGGCAGCACCTGATTGGCAGGCGCATAGAAGAGCTTGCGCGCGCCGATGCGCGCCAGGCACCAGAAGTCGCTTGCATTGGGGGACGCGCGCAGCCGCCTCACCAGCCCGTTGCCCAGCTCGGTCCGCGTGCCCGCGGGCAACAGCTCCAGCGACGCCGCGCAGCGCCACATTTCGCGTTCGAGGCTCGCGTTCAGCCGCGGCGGCTTGCCCTTCGGCAGCAGCGCCCAGGCGATGCGCTGAAATACGTCGGCCTGCTGGTTGCGGTTCAGCCCGCCGGCGACGCGCCCCCAGAAGATCCACCACTGCGTCTCGTTTTCCACGCGGTTGTCGAACGCGAGCCCCTGCGCCCACACGCGCCGCGAGAGCTCAATGCGGTACTCATCGGCCGGGTGCCCGAACCCGGGGCGCAGGCACAGCCCCGCCAGATTCAGCCAGCGCACTTCATGCCCTGGCGAGATCCGCCGCCCCGCGCTTGTCTCCAGGAACACATCAGCCAGCCGGCGAATCACCTCCAGCGGCCAGCTGTTGCGCCCGAGCGCCAGGATCTGTTCGAGCCGCGCGGGCAACTCCTCTTGCGGAGCGGCACCCGCTTCGAAGACCTCGCGCACCGCGGCGCAGGCGCGTTCCACCGCCTCGGCGCTGATCACCGCCGCCGGCCGCGCGCGCTTCTGCTGTTCGGCCAGCACCGGCTTGCGCAACTCGAACTGCAAGCGCCACCGGTGTTCGCTGATCCGTGACTCCGCCCAGAGCTCCAGCGTGCCGATCTCGGTGAGCCGCGCGCCCAGCCGCACCGGAATCAGCCGCTCTTCGGCCTTCTTGCCGAAACGGATCACGGCCTCCAGCGGCGCATGCACGTGCATTTCCTCGCCTGCGGCTGCGGCGGGGAACTCCACCACTTCACCGCACCGGTCTTCCGTGCGCGTCAACGAGGAATACAGGCGGAAGCTCACCGCCTTGTTGGCCACCAGCTGCAGGCTCTCGATCTCGGGCTCGAGCGTCGTGCCCTCTTCCGTGCCGCGCGGCACCAGGCAAACGGTTCGAATGACATCCGCCGCGGGCGACTCCACTCCCACGTAATACGCCCTCGGCAGCCCTCCCCGCACCAGCACGCCGGCGCCGGTGCCGCGCACATAGCCGTAGTATGCGGCGCCGATGGCGACAGCAAGGTCCAGCTCGTTGTTTTCGAAGATCAGCGGGCGCTTCCCGTACCAGCTCTCGACAACGTCCGCCAGCCGGCGGCGCAGCAGCTCCGGGATGAAGAAGCCGCCGTTGAACAGGATGGCGTCGGGCGGCGGCGAGCCGCTGGCGGAAAGGAACGCCGCCAGGTGGCGCGTCACCGCGGGGTCGCTCACATAGGGCAGCCCCGCCTCGCGGAACAGGCTTCGCTTGTCTTCCTGCGGCTTCTCGTCGAGCGCGCAGAAGGGCAGGAACCCGTCCAGCGCCAGCTCCATCGCCTCCTCGCGGAGGATCGCCGTCTTCAGCGTGCCGCCGATCAGCGACGTGCCCGCGCCCAGCACGGTAATCTCCACTTGCGGCACGCCGGGCACCGCCAGCAACTGCTCCTTCGCCGCCGAGCACTGTCTTCTCAGCGCGGCGCGCTGCCGCAATGCCAGCTGCCGCTCGAGCTTCGTCTCCGCCAGCCACGCCAGCGTGAGATCCAGATTGTCCCCGCCCAGCAGCAGGTGCCTTCCCACGGCGGTACGCGTGAACGACACGCGGTCGTTTTCCCGGCTGACGCGGATCACGGTGAAGTCCGATGTGCCGCCGCCGACGTCGACCACGAGCACCGTCATCCCGTCGAAGAGCGCTTTCTGCGACTGCGCCAGATGATTGGCGATCCACGCATAGAACGCGGCGGCTGGCTCCTCGAGCAGCGTCAGGTTTCCGATTCCCGCCATGCGCGCCGCCTCGACGGTCAGCTCCCGCGCCTCCTCGTCGAACGAGGCGGGCACGGTGAGAACCACTTCCTGCTCCGCCAGCGGTCCTTTCCCCGCCGCTTCCCACGCCTCGCGGAGGTGCGCCAAGTAGCGCGCCGAAGCCTCCACCGGCGACATCACCCGGCCCGCCTCCTGTGCGTCCCACGGCAGGATCTTCGCGCGGCGGTCCACCTCCGGGTTCGACAGCCAGCTCTTCGCCGAATGAATCAGCCGCGTCGGCGCCAGCGTGCCCTGTTCGCGCGCGTATTCACCCACGATGCCGTCGCCTTCCAGCAACAGAAAGGAAGGCAGCGTGCGGCGGGGCTCCACGGCGCCAGATGCGGTCTTCTGCAGCACGGGCAGCACATGGACCGGTGGAAAATCCGCGCCTTCCGCCTCGCGTGGATCGATGAACGCAACAGCGGAATTCGTGGTGCCCAGGTCGATGCCAACTTTCATGTGCGTTGCCTCCGAAGCTGGAATTCCAGCTTCCAGCGGCGCCCTTCATATGGCGTGCCAGGCAAGCCTTTCGCCCACAGCTCCAGCACGCCCGTCTCGGTCACATGCACTTCCAGCGTCACCCGCGCCACGGTTCCGGGTTCGCCATCCAGACGGATCTCCACCGGGGCGAGTTCTTCCAGCTCTTCGGGGATTTCCTCCAGCAGCTCGCCGATGGGATCGTGCTTGCGCGAGGAAGAAACAAAGAAGCGGAACTCGGCGGGCTCGCCGACATAGAGGGCAAAGTCGCGTCCAGGCACGGCGGCTTGCGTGCCTTCTTCCATGCCGAACGGCACCACGGAGAGCGCCTTCAACGGAGGCTTCAGCCCCGGCACGGCGGGCATGGCCGCCTCGATGCCGATGTAATAAGAGTGCGGAATTCCGCCGCGGATGCGGATGCCGCCCTCGTTTCGCGCCCGCGCGTAGAACGCCGCGCCGCGCGCGACGGCGTGCATCAGGTCGCCGCCCTCCAGCACCTGCGCGGGCGGTTGCCCTTCCTCGGCGAGCCAGCCGTTCAGCACTTCAGTCACTCGCTCGCGCAGCCGCGCGGCGCGGAACACACCGCCGTTGAACAGCACATGCGACGGGCACGCCAGTTCGCCGCCGCGGCGAAGGAACGCCGCCAGGTGCTTTGTGATCGCCGGGTCCTGCTCGTAGGGCAACCCCAGCTCCGCCAGCGCCGCCCGGCGCCGCCGCACGGGCGCCTCATTGCTGTCCACCCGCGGAAAGAAGCCATCCACAAGGATCGACTCCACCACGGCGCGTTCCAGACGTCCGCGGATCGCGCCTCCGATCAGTGACGACCCGCGCCCGGGAAGCGCCAGCGGCGCCTCCGCCCGCGATGGATCTTCGAGCAGCGTCTCCTTTGCCAGCCGGCACTGCTGCCATAGCGCGTGAAACTGCGCCGCATCGAGCTTCGGCATCCGCTGCGCCGCGGTATGCGCCAGCGCCAGATCCATGTTGTCGCCGCCGAGCAGGAGATGCTCTCCCACATCGATGCGCTCCAGCTCCAGTCCGCCTTCGCGTTCCGTTGCGCGGATCAGGGTGAAGTCGGTGGTGCCGCCGCCGACGTCCACCACCAGAATCAGGTCGCCCGGGCGCAGCCGCTCGCGCCAGTCCGGATTACTTTCGATCCACGCATAGAGCGCCGCCTGCGGCTCTTCGAGCAAGATCAGATCCGGCAGCCCCGCCTGTTCCGCCGCCTGTTGCGTGAGCTGCCGCGCTACTTCGTCGAAAGATGCGGGCACGGTGAGCGCCACAGCGCGGTCCCGCAAAGGCTCATTCGGATGCAGGTGCCGCCAGGCGTTCAGAATGTGCTCCAGATAGGCGCGGCTGGCCTCCACCGGTGACACGCGCTCCAGTCCGGGCGGCGCGTTCGTGGGCAGAATGGGCGCCGTGCGTTCAGCCTGCGTCGCCGAAAGCCAGCTCTTGGCCGAAGTCACCAGCCGGCCCAGCGTCTCCGCGCCACGCCGCGCCGCGAACCGTCCGGCAATACGCCTGCCGCGGCCCCACGGCAGTTGCAGCGCCTCCGGGGGAAACTCCTCATCCGCGGCGAGATAGAGAGCCGAAGGCAGCACCGTTTCGGCGAACACCTCGCCCGGCGCAACCAGTTGCGGGATGGCGAACTGCTCCACCGGAGTGTCAGGTCCCGCCGCTGCCGAGGCGGCCGCGCAGTTGGTGGTTCCCAGATCGATGCCGAAGTAACGCAAGGCGGGCTATTCCACTTCCAGTTCGGCCGGCGCCAGAATCAAAAGATTTTGTTTCGGGCTGGCCGACGGCAGCATGACGGAATCGGCGCGCCAGCCGCGGTGCCGCAGCACGCCGCCCGTGGGCTTGCCCTGCGCAGGCAGGTTGCCGGTGAAGCGGATGGCGCCGGGCTCGCGCGCCAGGGCGCCGGCGGACTCCGCCTTCACAAATGTGCCCTCGACGCCGTCGATCACCGGCGCCAGGCGGAAGTGCTTGCGCAGGACCTCCTGGCACTGGGCGTGAATGGAGCGCACGCCCGCGCCCACCTGCTCGTCGGTGTAGGGCGAGATGTCTTCCAGGAAGAAGTCGATCAGGCGCGCCTCGCGCTGCATCAGTCCCAGCAGATGGAGCGCGCCTGTCTCTGGCTTGGGCAGCTCCCGGGAGGGCTCTGGCCGCTTCGCTGCCGCCTTTTCGTAGCCGTGCGCGCTCGCGATGTCGGCCGGCAGCGTGCCGCCGAGAATGCCGAAAAAGGCGCGAAAGGCCATGCTGATGCGGCTCAAGTGAGGGTCACCTCCAAACCTTCAGGATACAATGCAGCCCGCCGGCACCCCGCTGCTGCAGGTCAGCCCTTTGCGCCTGGCACCAGCGTCTCCGCCTTCAGGCGCGCCAGCTCCCGGCGCGCGATGCCGGCCCAGTATCCTGTGGGATCCAGCTTGAGATACTGCTGCCAGTGGCGCACGGCGCTCAGCGTGTCGCGCCTCGACTGATAGATCAGGGCGGCGTTGTAGTGCGCGTCGGCAAACTTCGGGTCGGCTTCCATCGCCCTCAGGTAGCAATCCAGCGCACTGTCAGCGTCGCTCAGCTCGTCGTGCAGGTTGCCCAGGTTGAACCACGCCAGCGCATAGCCCGGGCGCAGCGCGATGGCGGCGCGGTAATGCTCCTCTGCCTCCTTCCACCGGCGCATGTGGAAGTAAAGCGTGCCGAGGTTGACGTGCGGCGCCGGCGCGTCGGGATCGCGCTCGAGCGCTTTCTCGTAGGCGGCGATGATCTGCTCCGGCGGAGCGCCCACCTGCTCCATTTCCACCGCCCGCTCGAACCACTGTTCCGCCTCGCGCATGCGGTGCTCCATCTCCTCCGCCAGCGTGCGCTCGGCTCGGCGCGAGGGGAACTCGAGCATCCGCCGCAGTTCCTCCTGATCGAAGTCGAGCAGAAGCTGTCCGGTGAGCGGCTCCATCTTGCGTCCGTCCACCTGAACGGCAAGCCGCTTGCCGTCGGTGAAAATCTTCAGTTCCTGGAGCGGATCGGCGATGTTGTGGAGCTTCGAGCGCAGGGATTCGAGGATCAGCCGGATGCGCGCCGCGGGCATGCGCCGCGCGCGCAACTGCCGCAGCGTCTTCAGCGCCACCAGGTCCTTGAAGGCGTAATGCTCGGCCCGGTGCACGAAGCCGTGGTCTTCCCAGTCTTCCAGCACCGACTCGCGGATGCCCAGCAGGCGGCAGACCTCGTCGCGGGTGTAGTTCGCCTTGGGGGGCCGTCCGAGCACGCGAGTCATTGTAGCACCGTGAATCCGCCGCCGATGAGATACGATGGAAGCAGGAGGCGCAAGCGCTCCATATGCAACTTGGTTTCAAGGCGGCATCCCGGAAGCGGGCGGCCGCAAGCCTCGCGGAACTGCCTGCGGGAGCGGAGGCAGTGATTGACCGGCTCGACCTGCCGGAAGAGTTCGCCTCGCGCCTGATGGAACTCGGTTTCATTCCCGGGCACCGCGTTTCCGCGGCGCTGAGCGCGCCCGGCGGCGACCCGCGCGTCTTCCGCATCGACGGCACTGAAGTGGCGTTACGGCGCGAGACGGCGCGTCACATCCTCGTCAGGAACAACTAGCGTTATGCCCTCTTGCCACGGCAGGGCGGATGCAGCAGGGCTGCCAAGCCCTCCAGCCAGCGCCGTCCAGCCGCGGCTGGTGGCGCTCATCGGCCCGCCCAACTCAGGCAAGACGACGCTGTTCAACCGGCTCACCGGCCTCCGCCAGAAGGTGGCCAATTTCCCCGGCGTCACGGTCGAACACCACATCGGAAAGGCCCATCTGCCGGGTCATCATGCTGTCGACATCATCGATCTGCCGGGTATCTACAGCCTGAATCCGCGCTCGGAGGACGAGCAGGTCTCGCGCGATGTCCTCCACGGCGCCGTGCCGGGCCTGCGCAGACCCGACGGGGTGATCCTCGTGCTCGACTCGACCAACCTCCAGCGCCACCTGCCCCTGGCTGCCGCCGTCCTCAGCCTGCGGCTGCCAACGCTGGTGGTTCTGAACATGGCCGACGACCTGCGGCAGCGGGGCGGCGCGGTGGACACGGAAGCGCTGGCCAACCAGCTCGGCGCGCCCGTGGCGCTGGTGAGCGCAGCCACGGGCGAAGGCGTGAAAAGCGTGGCGCAGTTCCTCACCGGCGGCATCGCCGTTCCGCGGCTGGTGGAACTTCCGGTGTTGCAGGACGTACCCGCCTGCCGGCAGTGGGCCCGTGAGGTGTCTCATGGAGCTCGATACACGCACCCGGCGCCGCCCCTGTGGAGCCGGAGGCTGGACGCTGTCTTCCTTCATCCGCTGGCTGGTCCGCTGGTCTTCGCGATGGTGGTGGCGGCGGTGTTTCAGAGCATCTTCAGTTGGGCGCGGCCGATAATGGACGCCATTCAGGCTGCCGTGGCGGTCTCGGGCGCGTGGATGCGCGCCGCGCTGCCGGACGGCTGGCTGGAGTCCCTGGCGGTGGACGGCGCCTGGAGCGGCGTGGGCGCCGTCGTCGTCTTCCTGCCGCAGATCCTGCTGCTGTTTCTCTTCATCGCCGTGCTGGAGGACTCCGGCTATCTGGCGCGCGCCGCGCTGATCGCAGACAGGACCATGGCGCGTGTTGGACTTCAGGGCAAGAGCTTCATCCCGCTGCTGTCGGCTTATGCCTGCGCGGTGCCCGCCATCATGGCCACGCGCACCATTGAAAACCGGCGCGACCGCATCGCCACCATCCTCATCGCGCCGTTCATGACCTGTTCGGCGCGCCTGCCCGTCTACACCCTCATCATCGCCGCCTTCATTCCCGAGAAGCCTTTTCTCGGTCCGTTCCTTGGTACGCGTGCCGCCGCCCTTCTGGGGCTCTATCTGCTCGGCTTCCTCGCCGCCATCGGCACGGCAAAGCTGCTGAAATCCTCCGTGCTGCACAGCGACCGCGCGCCGTTCGTCCTAGAGATGCCCCCCTACCGCATGCCGACGCTCACAAGCATCGGGCTGCGGCTCTGGGACCGGACTCTGGCGTTCCTGAAGCGCGCCGGCACGGTGATTCTGGGCGTGGCCGTGCTGCTTTGGATCCTCGCCAGCGTGCCTCCCTCCAACGGCCAGCCTCCTCCCATCGAGCAGAGCCTCGCCGGCACGCTCGGGCGCGCCGTCGAGCCGCTGATCGCGCCGCTGGGTTTCAACTGGAAGATCGGCATCGGGCTCATCACGTCGCTGGCGGCGCGCGAGGTCATCGTCGGCACGCTCGGCGCCATTTACGGCATGGATCCCGCTCACAATAGCGCCGGGCTTCAAGCGGCTCTGCAAAAGGAGCTCAGCTTCGGCGGCGCTGTGGCGCTGCTGGTCTTCTTCGCCTTTGCCATGCAGTGCATGTCCACGCTGGCGGTGGTGAGGAGGGAGACCGGCGGCTGGAAGTGGCCCGCCATCCAGTTCCTCTACATGGGCACGATGGCGTGGGTGTGCGCGTGGATCGCGCATGCGTTGCTCGGCTGAAGGCCGTGTTTGCGGCTCCCGGCGCGCGTCTGAGAGACTGAAGGGGCGATGCTGTTCCGCCTCGCGCCGTGGTGGGCGCTGCTTGTGATGCCGGCTGCGTTCGCGCAGGTGCCCGCCTGGCAGCCGCCCATCGCGCAAAAGTTGTACTTCTCCGCCGAGTGGCGGCTGGTGCATGCGGGCGACGTCGAGGTGGAATCCAGCGGCGCGGAAAGCCTGAAAATGGGGCTCCGCACCGCCGGGCTGGTGCGCACGTTCATCAAAGTGGACAACCGGTTCCGGGCGTCGTACCTGCCGGGCTGGTGCGCTGCCGCCACGGAACTGGAGGCGCATGAAGGCAAGCGCCACCGCGAGACGAAGGTTCGCTACGATGCCGAAGCGCGGAAGGCGCATTACCTGGAGCGCGACCTGGAGAAGAACGCCGTCGTGGCGGAGAACTCCATCGACATCCCCGCCTGCGTGCACGACGTCACCGCCGGGCTGCAAAGGCTCCGCCAGATGCTGCCGCAGCCGGGTGCGGTGTTCGAGCTACCCGTGAGCGACGGCAAGAAGACCGTGATGGCGCGTGTGGAGGCGCAAAGAACGGAGCGCGTGCGCACGCCGGTAGGCGAATTTCAGGCGGTCCGCTACGAAGCTTTCCTGATGAGCGGCGTGCTGTACCGCCGAAAGGGGCGCCTCTTTGTCTGGATCAGCCAGGACGAACGGCGCCTGCCCGTGCAGATCCGCATCCAGATGCCGTTCTACATCGGCACTGTAACGCTGCAACTCGAGAAGGTCGAATAAGCCATGTGGAGAAGCCTTGCCCTGGCGGCGCTGCTGGCCGCCCCCGGATTCGCCTGGCAGGAAGCCAAGCCTCCTACGGACCAGCAGATCCTGCCCCTCTATGGACGCTGCCTGCAACTCATAGAAGCGGGGGGGCTGGCCAGCCCTGAACTCGGCCGCGCCGGCATGCCCCTGGCCGAGAACATGCGCATGGCGCTCGAGAGCCTGAAGTTCCTGGGTGTGCGACAGCCGCAGCTCCACTACCGCTTTCTGGCCAACCTCCGCGCCTACCTGCTGCTGGCCGAGTCCGTGCCCAAGCCGGTGAACTTCCCCGCCATGGCGAAGCAGCAACTGGCCGAGCTGCGGGACCATTCCCTCAGCGTCGAGGCCTACTTCCTGGCGCAGATCGAACGGCTTGAAAACGAGCTGCGCCAGCCGGACCGCGACAACCTCCGCCGATACCGCGACGCCAACCTCTCGCTCGGGCCGCCGAACCCCTCCAACCCTCGCGTCGTCTTTCTGGGCGATTCCATCACCGACGGCTGGCGGCTCAATGAATACTTCCCCGGCCGCGACTTCGTCAACCGCGGTATCGGCGGGCAGATCACAGGACAGATGTTGGGGCGCTTCTACGCAGACGTGGTGGCGCTGAAGCCCGCGGCGGTGCTGATCCTGGCCGGTACGAACGACATTGCCCGGGGAGTCTCGCCGGAAGCCATCCAGAACAACCTCACGATGATATGCGAGCTCGCCGAGGCGCACAAAATCAAGGTGATTCTCGCCTCCATCCTGCCTGTCTCCGACCACCACAAAGACGTCAACCCCGTCTACGAACAGACCCGGCGCCGCCCGCTGCCGGCGATTCTGGAGATGAACCGCTGGATCCAGAGCTTGTGCGAAAAGCGCGGCTACGTCTACCTGAACTACTACCCAGCTCTGGCCGGCCCTGACGGCCAGCTGGCCCCCAATCTGGCCGACGACGGGCTGCACCCGAACGCCGCCGGATACCGCGTGATGGCCCCGCTGGCGCTGGCGGCGATCGAGAAAGCTCTGGGTCCGGCAAAACCGGCCGAGCGCCGGCGGCGTCTATTCTAGTGGCATGTTGCGCCACCTCGCCGCCGCCGTCTTCCTTTGTGCGCTCCTGGTCTTCGCGCAGCAGAAGATGAGCGTGGCGCAGCTGAAGTCCGTGCTGCGTTCCTCCATCCGCCTCCAGCACGACGACAAACAGGTAGCCGCTTACATCCGCAAGATCCAGCTCACCGAACGGATCACGCACCGCGACGTCGAAGACCTGCTGGGCGAGGGCCTTGGCCCGCGCGCCGCCGAGGAGCTGCGCAAGCTGGTGCCCTTGACGGCCTCGCTGCCCCCGCCGGTCCGGGAGCCCGCCCCGGTGAAGCCGGTACTCATGCCGCCGCCCTCTTCCATCGAGCAGGCGCGCGTCATCAGCGAGGCGCGCGAGATGGCGCTGAGCTACACCAAGCGGCTGCCGGACTTCATCTGCCTCCAGGTGACGCGCCGCTACATAGACCCCTCGGGGCTTGAGATGTTCCAGCTGATGGACACCGTGGCCGAGCGGCTCAGCTACTTCGAGCAGAAGGAAGACTACAAGCTGATCTCGATCAACGGCAAGTGGACCGACGCCGACCGCTGGAAACTCGGCGGCGCCACCTCCAGCGGCGAGTTCGGCACCATGCTCAGGGAGATCTTCGAGTCGGCGACGGAAGCCGAGTTCGAATGGGAGCGTTGGGGCAAGCTCCGCGGGCGCATCTGCCATGTCTACCGCTTCCACGTACGGCAGCCGAAATCGAAGTGGCACATCAGCTGGCAGCGGCAGTTGGAAGCCGTCCCCGGCTACCGCGGCCTCCTCTATATCGACCGCGACGTGCCCATGGTGCTGCGGGTGACCATGGAAGCCGTCGATCTGCCTCCGTCCTTCCCGATCCAGGAAGCGCGGACGATGCTCGACTACGACTTCGTCGACATCGCCGGCAACGAGTACCTGCTGCCGCTGCGGTCGGAGATGCGAATGCGCGAGGGAAGGCTGCTGGTCAGGAACCAGGTGGAGTTTCGCAGCTACCGCAAGTTCGGCGCCGAAGCGATCATTACCTTCGACCCGAACCTGGAGCCGATTCCCGAGGACAAGCTGAAAGAGGAAAAAGTCGAGTCGGGCGCTACGAGCAGCGCCAAGCCGCCTCAGCGCTGAGTTTCGCCTAAACGTTCCCGTTCTTCTGCGTGCGTTTCGCGGCGTGCTGTGCCAGGGCATCCATCAGCTTCTGGTGGACCCGCTCGGGCAGGGGGTGCAGGTCCATGCCCTTGTACACCTGGATGGTCTTCCGCGTGGTGTCGCAGATCACCCAGCAGTTGGGGCATTCGTTGATATGCTTCTCCAGCTCCGCGCGCAGCACAGGGTCGGTGGCGTCGTCGAGGTAGTCGCTCAACTCGCGCAGGAAATCCTTGCAGGTGATCATGCTATTTGGCATAGCCAAAGATCCCGTCCCCTTTCCGTTTGAAAACCCGCGTCAGCCTCTCCCGCAGTTGCAGGCGCGCCCGCAGCAGCCGGCTCTTGACGGCGGCGACGGAGAGCCCCAGCACCTCGGCGGTTTCCTCGGTGCTCAGCTCCTCGACGTCGCGCAGGATAAAAACGGTCCGGAAGATCGGCTTCAGACTTTCGATGGCCTTGTCCAGGATCTGGCGCAATTCCTCCTGGCTGTATTTCGATTCCGGAGTATCGTCCCATACGGCGATCTCCCGCACGATGGGCTCCTCGTCTGTTTCGATGTTCTCGTCGAGCGAAACGGTTCTGTCGGATTTGCGTTTTCTGAGCTTCATCAGGCCCTCGTTGACCGCGATCCTTGTCACCCAGGTATAGAATTTGCTCTGGCCCTGGAAGGAATCGAGGTGCTGGAAGGCCTTGAGGAAGCTCTCCTGGAGCACATCCTCGGCGTCCTCGTCGTTCTGCGTGATCTGCCGTGCCATGCGGTAGATGCGGCGCTCGTAGCGGCGGACGAGCTCGGCAAACGCCTCCATGTCGCCCGACTGGGCGCGCTCGACCAGGTCGCCTTCACCCGCGGAAACCGGCGTCCGGCTGGCCTGCAAGGGTTGATCCGGCATGAGCTTTCAGCTCCGCTTCCAGCATAGCAACCACTCCCTGGAGGGGGCTGCGGCGGCTGCGTGCTAGTCTGAAATTTACCGGGGTTCCCCATGAGCAGTCCGATCCAGGTGACGCTGCCGGACGGCAGCCAGAAAGAATTCCCTCCCGGCACGACGCCGCTCGAAGTGGCCCGTTCTCTGGGCCGCCGCCTCGCCGACGACGCCATCGTGGCGCGCGTCAATGGCGAACTCTGGGATCTTACCCGCCCGCTGGAAGGCGATGCGCGCGTGGAAATCCTCACCACAAAGGATCCGGAAGTTCTCGAGGTCTACCGCCACTCCACCGCCCACCTGCTGGCTGCCGCCGTGCTCGAACTCTTTCCAGGCACCCGGCTCGGCATCGGCCCGCCGATCAAGGACGGCTTCTACTATGACTTCGAGCGCAGCGAACCCTTCACGCCCGAAGATCTCGAGCGGATAGAGAAGAAGATGCTCGAGCTGCGCGACCGCGACCTGCCCTTCGAGCGCAAGCTCACGCCCAAGGAGGAAGGGCTGGCGAAGTACCGCGCCATGAATGAGCGGATGAAGTGCGAGCTGATCGACGAGCGCGCCGACGCTGTGTTCAGCGAGTATACGCTCGGGCCCCACTTCATTGACTTCTGCCGCGGCCCCCACGTGCCCAGCACAAAGAAGCTGAAGGCCTTCAAGTTGCTCTCGGTGGCTGGCGCCTACTGGAAGGGCGACGAACACCGCCAGCAGCTCCAGCGGATCTACGGAACCGCGTGGTTCAGCGAGAAGGACCTCCAGGACTACCTGCACAAGCTGGAAGAAGCGAGGAAGCGCGACCACCGCACGCTGGGCAAGCAGCTGGATCTGATTTCGATCCAGGAGCTGGCCGGTCCGGGCCTCATCTTTTTCCACCCCAAGGGCGCGCTGGTGCGCAAGCTGCTTGAGGACTGGATGCGCGAGCAGTACCTGAAGCGCGGCTACGACCTCGTGAACACGCCCCATGTGATGCGCGAGCAGCTCTGGCAGACCAGCGGGCACCTGAGCCACTACGCCGAGAATATGTACGCGGCGATGGAACTCGACGACGCGCGCTACCGGCTGAAGCCGATGAACTGCCCTGGCCACATCCTCATCTACGGGGACCGGCAGCGCAGCTACCGCGAGCTGCCCATTCGGCTGGGCGAGCTCGGCACCGTCTACCGCTACGAGCGCTCCGGCACGCTGCACGGGCTGTTTCGCGTGCGCGGCTTCACGCAGGACGACGCGCATATCTTTTGCCGCCCGGACCAGATCGAGGACGAGATCGTCAACTGCCTGGAGTTCGCCGTCGACGTGCTGAAGACCTACGGCTTCGACCGCTACCAGGCGGAGATCAGCACCTGGGACGGCGGCGCGAGCGGCAAGTACGACGGCACGCCGGATCAATGGAAGCTCGCCGAAAGCGCTCTGCACCGCGCCGTCGAGCGAGTCGGGCTGGAAGCGAGGGTCATGGAGGACGAGGCGGCGTTCTACGGACCCAAGATTGACGTGAAGCTCGTGGATGCGCTCGACCGTCCGTGGCAGCTCTCCACCGTGCAGTTCGACTTCACGCTGCCGAAGCGGTTCGAACTCGAATACGTCGGCGAAGACGGCGCGAAGCACCAGCCGCTGATGGTGCACCGCGCCCTGTATGGCAGCGTGGAGCGCTTCTTCGGCATTCTGTTGGAGCATTACGCCGGCGCATTCCCGGTGTGGCTGGCCCCTGTGCAGGCGGTCGTGCTGCCCATCGCCGACCGGCACATCGCGTACGCGCGCGAAGTTCATGCGCGGCTCGCCGCCGCGGGGCTGCGCGCCGAGGTCGACGAGCGCAGCGAGAAGGTCAACTACAAGATCCGCGAGGCGCAGCTCCAGAAGATCCCCTACATGCTGGTCGTCGGCGACCGCGAGGCGGCCGAGGTCAAAGCGGCATTGCGCACCCGCAAGGGCGGCGACCAAGGCGCGCGCCCGGTGGACGAAGTGGTGGCGATGATCGCCGGGAAGGACCGCGCGCGCTCGGCCGAGGACTAGCGCCGCTCCCATGGACTGGCTCGCCTGGCCGCTGCTTGCCCTGGCCGCCGGCTCGTGGGCCTTCTGCCTGCTCACTATGGCGGCCGTTCGGAGCTGGTTGCGCCAGCGGCCGCCGGCTGCCACGGGCGAGGAGCCCGTATCGATCCTCAAGCCGCTCCACGGGCTCGATGACGGGCTCGAGCAGAACCTGCGCTCGTTCTTCGAGCAGGACTACCCGCGCTATGAAATCCTCTTCGCCGCGCGCAGCGCGGAGGATCCCGGGCTGGCTCTGGCGCGCCGTCTGAGCGAGGAATACCCGCAAGCGCCGGCGCGCTTCTTTGTCACCGGAGAACCGCCGTGGGTGAACGCCAAGGCGTGGAGCCTCGAGATCATGACGCGAGAGGCGGCGCACGACCTGCTGGTGATGAGCGACAGCGACATCCGCGTCTCGCCGGACATGCTGCGCACGCTCGTTGCCGAGTTCTCCGATCCGCGCCTCGGCGTCGCCACCTGCCCTTACCGCGCTGCTCCGGGCGACAGCTTCTGGTCGCTGCTGGAGGCGCTGGGGATGAATACGGATTTCTGGGGTGGCGCATTCACGGCGCGACTGGTGGAGCGCGGCGTGCGCTTCGCCGTGGGGCCTACCATCGCAGCGCGGCGGCGTGGGGTGGAAGACGTAGGCGGCTGGGAGCGGCTCAGCCAGTATCTTGCGGAAGACTTCGTGCTCGGGCAGTTCGCTGCCGAACGGGGCCACGGCGTCATCCTGTCTTCGTATGTGATCGAGCACCGCATCGGCGCGCAGTCCCTGCGGGCGAACTTCGCGCACCGGTTGCGGTGGAACCGCTCGACTCGGCGCTCGCGCCCGTGGGGCTATGCCGGGCAGCTGTTTACGTTCCCCCTCCCGCTGGGCATCGCCGCGGCGCTGGCAATCCCCTCTCATGCTCCGGCGATTCTCGCCGTCACTCTTCTCTTTCGCGCGCTGGCCGCGTGGAGCGTCTCGCAGGCGGCGCTCCGCGATCCGCTCTGCCGGCGCTGCTGGTATCTGATCCCCTTGCAGGACCTGCTGGCGTTCGCCTTCTGGCTGGCGGGCTTTTTCGGAAACACAATCGAGTGGCGCGGACGCCGCTACCGCCTGCTCACCGACGGGCGCTTCGAGCGTATCTGAAGCGCGAGCCGCTGGAAACGAAGAAGGCGCGAAGCACCGTCCGGGCGGCGCCCCGCGCCTCTTGCATCTCTGCCTTTTCGCGTGCCCTCAGGGCTGCTTCTTGCCCTGCCGCGCCACCGCCTCCATCGCTGCCTTCACCTTCTCGGGATCACCGAGGTAATAGGACTTGATGGGTTTCAGATCGGCGTCCAGCTCGTAGACGAGCGGCATGCCCGTGGGGATGTTCAGCTCGACGATGTCCGCGTCGCTGATGTTGTCGAGAAACTTCACCAGCGCGCGCAGGCTGTTGCCGTGAGCGCCGATCACTACGCGCTGCCCAGTCTTGATGCGCGGCGCGATGGATTCGTGCCACAGCGGCAGGAAGCGCGCCACCGTGTCCTTCAGGCACTCGGTGAGCGGCAGTTCCTCTTTCTTGAGCGACGCGTAGCGGCGGTCGCGCCCGGGGTAGCGCTCGTCGTCGGGCGTCAGCGCCGGCGGCGGCACGTCATACGAGCGGCGCCAGATCTTCACCTGGTCCTCGCCGAACTTGGCCGCCATCTCGCTCTTGTTCAGCCCCTGCAGAGCGCCGTAGTGGCGCTCGTTCAGGCGCCAGTGGCGCTCGACGGGCAGCCAGTCCTGGTCCATCACGTCGAGCACGATGTTCATCGTCTTGATGGCGCGCTTTAGCACCGACGTGTAGACGAAGTCGAACTCGAAGCCCGCTTCCTTCAGCGCGCGCCCCGCTTCAAAGGCTTCCTGGATGCCCTTCTCGCTCAGGTCGACGTCCGTCCAGCCGGTGAAGCGGTTCTCCTTGTTCCACGTGGATTCGCCGTGGCGGATGAGAACGAGTTTGTACATCGCTGCGGGATCTCCTTAACGCTTGTAAGCCTTGCGTCCAGCGTAGCGGGCGGCAGCGCCGAGCTCCTGCTCGATGCGAAGCAGCTGGTTGTACTTGGCCATGCGGTCGCTGCGCGACGCCGAGCCGGTCTTGATCTGGCCGCAGCCGGTGGCGACGGCGAGATCGGCGATGAAGGAGTCCTCGGTCTCGCCGCTGCGGTGGCTCGTCATGCAGGTGTAACCGTTCTTCGCCGCCAGCTCCATGCACTCCAGAGTCTCCGTCACGGTGCCGATCTGGTTGAGCTTGATCAGGATCGAGTTCGCCACGCCCTGCTCGATGCCCTTGGCGAGGATCGACGGGTTGGTGACGAACAGGTCGTCGCCCACCAACTGGATCTTCGAGCCGAGCACCTCGGTCATCTTCTTCCAGCCCTCCCAGTCGAACTCCGCCATGCCGTCTTCGATGGAAAGGATCGGGTACTTGTCGCACCAGTCCGCCCAGAAGGCGATCATCTCGTCGCTGGAAAGCTCGCGCTTGTCGGACTTCTTGAAGACGTACTTCTTTTTCTCGCGGTCGTAGAACTCGCTGGAGGCGGGGTCAAGCGAGATCGAGATCTGCTCGCCGGGCTTGTAGCCGGCCTTGACGATGGCTTCGAGGATCACCTCCACGGCCTCGTCGTTCGACTTCAGGTTGGGGGCGAAGCCACCCTCGTCGCCGACGGCTGTGGAGTAGCCGCGGCTCTTCAGCACGCTCTTGAGGTTGTGGAACACCTCCGCGCCCATGCGGATGGCGTCGGCGAAAGAGCCGGCGCCGTGCGGGCTGATCATGAACTCCTGGAAGTCGACGCTGTTGTCGGCGTGCGCGCCGCCGTTGATGATGTTCATGTTGGGCACGGGCAGCGTGCGCGCGTTGACGCCGCCCAGATAGCGGTACAGCGGCATGCCAAAGGCGTCGGCGGCGGCGCGGGCGCAGGCCATGGAGACGGCCAGGATGGCGTTGGCGCCCAGGCGGCCCTTGTTCGGCGTGCCGTCCAGTTCGATCATCTTCGCGTCGATCTCCTGCTGCGCCGCGGCGTCCATGCCGGCCAGCGCGGGCAGGATCTCGTCGACGACGTTCTTCACCGCCTTCTGCACGCCCTTGCCGAGATAGCGCGATTTGTCGCCATCGCGCAGCTCGACGGCCTCGTTTTCTCCCGTGGACGCGCCCGACGGCACGGCCGCGCGGCCCATGCTGCCGCTTGAGAGGAACACATCCGCTTCCACGGTGGGATTACCGCGCGAATCGAGAATCTCGCGCGCAACGATATCGACGATCTCGGTCATAGGAGTCCTTTCTGTTCGCGAGTGGGGATGAAAAGCACCGAAATTCCATTGTGGCACAGGCGTCGGCCCGTCTCCGTAAAATTGTAGCCGGTGCGCCGGCCAGTTGGCCCGTCTTGTTTTCAGACTCACGCGTCTGAAATTCCTCCATGGCCCGTGCCGCCCGCGCGCCGCAAGTCCTGTAAATGCAATGCGCGCGGGTTTGGCCATCAGACTGCACGAAACGAGGACGAGCGGAAAAACCGCTCAGGAGGTGTTCGATGTTTGGAGTGGATTGGAGCGATCCTCAAACGCTCTGGCTGAACCTGACGAATCTCGGCCTGGGCATCATCACGCTGATCTGCGTCGGAGTGGCTGCGTATGCCGGATTCGCCGAGCTCGCCGCGCGCTGGAAGAAGGCGCCGGCAGCCGAGACCGAGGCCGACGCGACTCTGGCGACGCACGGGTTCCACTCGCCGGAGCTGGGTTTCACGATGGCGGATGGCGGCGAGCCCGAGAAGCCTGTGGACGAGAAGAAGCGCCGCAGGACACGCCAGTCCTGAGGACGGGCGCAAGGGAGGGCGAGCCGATGCAGTGCCCGTTCCTGAAAGAGACGCGCGTACGCTGGTGCCGGGCGGCGGGAATCCGCAAGCCGATTCCCGAAACGCAGAGCGACGATGCGGCCTGCCGCTGCCTGGACGAGCGCTTCCGCGCTTGCCGCTGGGTCTCGCCGGAGTTCCGGCAGTCCGAGCCGCCCTGCCCGCACCTGGAACACGCGCTCGTGCAGTACTGCGAGGCGGCGCCGCTGACGCGATTCGTGCCCTTCAGCGAGCCGTTGCTGACCCGTTGCGGCAGCAGCGCGCACCGCTATTGCGATTTCTACGTCGATATTCTGCGCGCGGCCAGGCCGCCGCTGCGGGACCACGAGTTCTCCGCCCCCGCCGACCTGCTGTACACCCGTAATCACTGGTGGGTGGACCTGCAAGACGAGGGGATGTGCCACATCGGCGTGGACGCGTTGCTGGCGCGGCTGCTCGACGGCACGGAACGCGCCGGCGTGCTGACGCCCCGCGGCACGACCCATCCGGCGGCGGTCTTCACCTGCCGCGGCACGGACTTCACTCTGGCGTTTCCGGCCGAGCTTCGTATCGAGGCGGCGAACGCGCATCTCCGCATCGAGCCGCGGCGGTTGCTGCGAGAACCGTATTCGGCGGGGTGGCTCTTCCGCGCCAGGACCGCCGAGGATCAGCTGCCGGCCCTGAAAGCGGTGCTGATCGGCCCCGAGGAAGCCAGGAGAGCCATGGAGGAGGACGCGCGCCGGGTGAACGAAATGCTGCAATCGCTGCACGCAGCGGGCGCAGCGGCGATGGCCGACGGCGGACTCTTCGAGCCGGGCGTACTCGGCATGATCGAGCCGGAAGAGGCGCACCGGCTGTTGCACGCAATCCTTTCTGCGCCCGCGAATCCCTGGAGATAGACGAGCATGCTGAGAACCGGCATTCTGTTTCTGGCAGGCTTCAGCCTGGCGCTCAGCGCCGGCTGGTGGAGCGTCCCGCGGATCTTCTACCGCGAGGAGCCGCAGCCAGCGCAGTTCAGCCACATCGCCCACACGGGCGAAAAGGGCGGCATGAGCTGCGGGGACTGCCACTCCTTCCGCGACGACGGCACCTTCGCCGGCATCCCGAAGCTGGAAACGTGCGCCGCCTGCCACAGCGCGCCGATGGGCGAGACGCAGGCGGAGAAGGACTTCATCGCACGCTTCGTCGAGCCCGGTATCGAGCCGCAATGGAAGAGCTACACGCGCCAGCCCGACAATGCCTGGTTCCCGCATTCGGCCCATGTGCTGAGGGGAAAGGTGGCCTGCGAGAAGTGCCACGGCGGAATTGGCAAGTCAGACAAACTGCCCGCCTACAGGGTGCACCGCTTCACCGGTTATCCGGAGGACGTGATGGGGAAGCGCGCCGGGCCGCTGGGCCTGAAGCGCGCGGGCGGCATGCGGATGGATGATTGCGTGGCCTGCCACCGGCAGAACCGGATCGAGCACAGCTGCCTCGATTGCCACAAGTGAACGCGGGAGGCCGACACCGATGAAGATTGAACGCAGGGACCTGCTGTTACTGGCCGCGGGCGCGGCCGCAGGACTGGCCGTCTCCCCGCTGCCCTGGCGGCTGCTGGGCGACACGGCCATCTGGAGCCAGAACTGGCGCTGGATGCCACGCGTGCCGCGAGGCGCCGTAAACGAAACGGAAGGCCGCTGCACGCTCTGCCCGGCGGCATGTCCGGTGAAGCTGCGGATGACGAACGGATTGGTGCACGGCGTCTGGCCGAACGGCGCGGCGCTGTGCCCGGCAGGCTTCGCCGCGCATCACATCGTCTGGCATCCGCTGCGGTTGCGCGAGTGGCGCCGCAGGGACAAGAGCGCCGCACCCGAAGAGGCGCTCAAGGCGCTGCGGGCAGCCATCGAAGGCCGCCGCGGAGCGGTGGCGGTTCTGGACCTCGCGCCTGGACGCGCCTCCTCCCTGCTGCACCGCCGCCATATGGCCGCCATCGGCGGTGCGTATCTGACACCGCCCGCCGTCGAAGGCTCCACGGCGCAGGCGGTGGCGCAGCTACTGGACCGGCCCGTGGAACTCGCCGCCGACCTGGCACGCGTCAAAACGGTGCTCTCGCTCGGCACGCCCGTGCTCGACGGCTGGGCCTCCCCCTCCTTCACCTTGGAACGCGGCTTCCATCTGATTCAGGCGGAGCCGCACCGTTCGCGTACCGCGGGTCTGGCCGATGAATGGCTGCCGCTGAAGCCGGGCGGGGAGACCGCGCTGCTTCTGGCCATCGCGCACTGCTGGCTTCGCAGGCCAGAGATGCAGCAGCGGCTGGCGCGACTCAAGAGTGCGGACGCCTGGCGGGAAGCCGCGGCGGCGATGCCGCCCGTCCGCGCCGCGGAGGCGGCAGGCATCGAGGCGGCGCGGATCGAAGCCGCCGCCGCGCGGCTGCTCGACAACCGCCCCGCCCTCGTGCTCGCCGACGGCGATCCGGTGGGCGGGCCGCTGTGCCGCGAGGCGCGCGCCGCGGCGGCCGCGCTGAACGCAATGCTTGGGGCGGAAGGCTTCGCAGCGCGCCCTGTGCTCCCTGTGCCCAAGGACTGGACGCTCGCCGAGGTGCAGAGCGTGGAAGAGGCAGCCGACGGATCGATCGGCGTGCTGATCCTCGACGAGCCCTGGCCCGGCGTCTCCGTGCCCTGGCAGCTTGTGGAGAAGAAGCTCGCGCGCGGCGCCGTGGTGGCTGCCGTCACCTGGAACCGCGCGCAGTTTGCGGGCAAGGCGGAGTGGCTCATCCCGGCGCCGGTGTGGCTCGAGGCGCCGCTCGACGCGCCGCAGCCCCACGATGCGCCACGCGCGCAGATCGCTGTCGCACCCGCAGTGATGCCGCCGCCTCCCGGCACAATGGCTGCTGCCGAAGTCACTGCGCGGCTCGCCAACCTCGAGACGGCATGGACAGAGGAACTCGCCGAGTTGGGGAAAGCCGCTGGCGGCTCGGGCGAGAAGCTCGCCGAAGAAGGGTTCCACTGGCAGAGCGATACAGGCAGCGTGGCGGCGTTGACCGTGGCCCGGGCTGCACCGGAAAGCTGGACCGCGGGAGCGTGGCTTCGCGCCGCCGCGCCCGCAGCTGCCTCGCCGGCCATCGTCACCTTCGGCTGGCGGCTGGCGGCGGTCTCGCCCATGCTGGGCAAGCTCTGGCAGGAGTCCGGGCTCCGGGAAGGGCCGCAGCAGGCCGCCGCCCACCCGGACCTGCTCCTCCGCCACGGCATGGAGGAAGGCGTGCTGGCGCGGTTGATGTCGCCGCGCGGCGCCTGGCCTGTACGCGTGCGGGCGGCGGCAACAAGGCCGGACGTCATCGCCGTCTGCGGCGGGCCGGCGCTGACCCTCTCTTGCGAGGTTCGCCCGGACGGCACCTGGACTCTGGGTGAAGCAAAGGTGGTGAAGTCATGAGAAAGCAGGGCGCAGATAGCAGAGCCGCGCGCTACGCGATGCTCATCGACCTGGACCGCTGCAACGGCTGCGGCGCCTGCATGGTGGCCTGCGCGGTGGAAAACAATGTGCCGCCGCCGCAGCCCGACGCCACTTCGCGCACCGGGCTCAACTGGCTGCGCGTGTTCCGCCTGAACACCGGCGGCCGTGACGCCTTCATCCCGGTGATGTGCATGCAGTGCGGGGACGAGACGCCGTGCCAGAGCGTCTGCCCGCAGAAAGCGGTGGAGCTGGATCCCGTCACGGGCATCGTCGGACAGATCCCGGAGCGGTGCCTCGGGTGCCGTTACTGCATGGCCGCCTGCCCCTATCAGGCGCGGGTCTTCAACTGGTGGGACCCGCAGTGGCCGGCGGGCATGGAGCAGGCCCTGAACCCGCGCGTCAGCGTGCGGCAGCGCGGCACGGTGGAGAAGTGCAATTTCTGCCACGGCCGCTGGCAGGCGGCGCTAGAAAAAGCGGCGTACGACGGGGAATCCGGGCCCGTGCAGTACACCCCGGCGTGCGTGGAAGCCTGCCCCGCGCAGGCGATCCGGTTCGGTGATCTGAACGATCCGGACTTTGCGACGGCGTGCCAGAACGGAGGGGCGTTCGGCTTGCTGGATTCGCTGGGCACTGGGCCCAAGATTTTCTACAAGACGACGCGTGCGGAAGTGAGGGAAGCCACGCGTGGATTCGGGGACGTGAAACGTGGTTGACAGGATCGACGAAGCCTGGATCGCGCGCGGCTTGCAGCGCGCTCCATTCAGCCGCTTCCTGCTCTGGGCAATACCCTGGGCGGCCCTGCTGGCGCTGGGGGCCTATGCGATCTTCCTGTGCCTGCGCGACGGGCTCTACCACACCAACATGGACAACCGCTACGTGTTCGGGTTGTGGATCTTTCTGGACCTGGCCGTGATCGCGCTCGGCGCCGGCGCCTTCTTTACGGGGTGTCTTCTCTATGTCCTTCGGAAGACCGAGCTCAGGGCAGTGATCAACAGCGCTGTGGTCATCGGCCTGGTCTGCTACAGCGGCGCGGTGCTGATCCTCGCCGTCGATGTCGGCCAGCCCTTGCGCGCGTGGTTCACCTTCTACCATCCGAACGTGCATTCGATGCTCACAGAGGTCACCTTCTGCATCACCTGCTACCTGACGGTGCTGCTGATCGAGTACGTCCCGATCCTTCTCAAGAACCGCCGGCTGAAGATGAAGCCATCGATGCTCGTCTTCGAGTACAACCTGCACAAAGTGATGGTGGTGTTCGCGCTCATCGGGACGCTGCTGTCGTTCTTCCACCAGGGTTCGCTGGGAGGGCTGTTCGGCGTGCTGCGCGGACGGCCGTTCGCCTTCCGCGAGGGGTTGCTGATCTGGCCGAGCACGTTCTTCCTGTTCGTGCTGTCGGCGATGGCGGTGGGTCCGTCGTTTGTCGCGTTCACGACATGGATGGCGGAGAAGATCACGCGGCGGCGGCTGGTGAAGGACGAGGTGTATCAGACGCTGGGGCGGATCTCGGGCAAGCTGCTGCTGGCCTATGTGTTCTTCAAGTCGCTGGACACGCTGTTGTGGATCAACCAGACGGCGCCGGAGCGCGGCTTCCCGGCGCACCGCTTCTATGAATACGGCGGCGCGTTCGGCACGTGGATTCTGTTCACAGAGATCGCGCTGCTCGGGCTTGTGCCCGCCCTTCTGTTGCTGAAGCCGGAGTGGCGCGCGCGGCGCGGGCTGCTGATTGCGGGTGCGGCCATGGCCTGCCTGGGCGTGACGCTGAACCGCTTCGTGTTCACCATCCAGACGCTGGCGCTGCCGACGCTGCCCTTCGACCGGCTGCTGCTGTACTGGCCCTCGTGGCAGGAGTTCGCCGCGTTTGGCTTCGTGCTGGCATACGGGATGCTGGTGTACTCGTTCTCGTACCGCTACCTGAAACTCTTTCCGCAGGAGCGGGAGCTGGCGATGACAGAGGCGAAGAGGTGAATCATGTTTCCCTGGGTCTATGGCTTTGAATGGCATGCTGGCTACCTGATCTTCCTGGGCGTGTTCTTCACGGTGGCCGTGGTGGTGGCGGGCACGGTGCTTGTGGCTCTGTGGCGCAGTTTCACCGCCGTGCGCAAGAAGCACGGCGGCCGGATCTACTGGCACACGTCCTTCGAGGAACTCACTCCGGAAGAACGGCGCTGCCGCCACGCAATCACGGGCGAGTTGCCGGAGCAGTGCTGCGACCGGGAGTTCGACTGCCGCGGCTGCCGCATGCATGCGCGCCTGCTCTACTCTGAGGAAGGGTGCGCCCGGACGGCGGAGCCAGAACAGGCAGAGGTCTGTGGCATCTCCGTTCCGCTCGACCGCTACTACCATCGCGGCCACACCTGGGTGCGCGAGGGCGAAGACGGCGTCCTGCTGGTGGGGATCGACGATCTTGGCCGCCGCCTCCTCGGCAGCGACGGCACCGTGGAACTGCCGCCGCCCGGCACCGAGTTACGAGTCAACGAGCCGGCGTTTCGCGTCCGTCGCAATGGCATTGAGACGAGGATTCTGTCACCCGTCGACGGCACCGTGGAGGGACATGTGGGGGACGGTGTAGCGCTGATCCGGGTCCGCCCCGTCCCGGGTTTCCGCACCGTGCATCTGCTGCGGGGCAGGGAAGCGGTGTCGTGGATGCGCCACGAACTGGACCGTCTTCAGATGGCGCTGGCGGCTTCCTGCGGCGCTGCCACCCTGGCCGACGGGGGCGCGGTGGCCGAGGATCTCGGCCGCTGCCTACGGCAGCGCGAGTTCGACACCGCCTGCGGGCTGGCGTTCCTGGACGTCTGAGCGTCAGCGTTCGATTCCGTAACGCTTCAGCTTCTCATACAGTGTGGAACGGTCGATTCCGAGCGAAGCCGCGGCCTCCTTGACGTTGCCGCCGGTGCGGCGCAGCGTGGCCTCGATCATCAGCTTCTCCATCTCGGCCAGCGTCATGTTGTCGGGCGCCTGGAACCGCAGTGGCCCGTTGCCGCGCAGGAAGGCGAAATCCTCCCCCGTCAGGACCTCGCCGCGACAGCTCACCAGCGCGCGTTCGATGGCGTTCTCCAGCTCGCGCACGTTCCCCGGCCAGGAGTGGTCCATCAGCAGCCGCATTGCGTCGTCAGAGATCTCCGCCAAGGGCTTGCCGAGTTCATGCGCGATTCGCTCCACAAAGTGCTGGGACAGCAGCGGGATGTCCTCACGGCGCTCGCGCAATGGCGGAATCACAATCTCGATCACGTTGAGCCTGTAGTAAAGGTCTTCACGGAACTTGCCTTCTTCCACCATTGCGCGGAGGTCCTTGTGGGTGGCGGCGATCACGCGCACATCCACATGCACTTCTTCCGTGCCCCCCACCCGGTAAAAGGACCGTTCCTGCAGCACGCGCAACAGGTCCGCCTGAAGCTTCGGCCCGATATCGCCGATCTCGTCGAGAAAGATTGTGCCGCCGTCCGCCAGCTCGAACTTGCCCTTCTTCCTCTCCGCTGCGCCGGTGAAGGCGCCCTTCTCGTAGCCGAACAGTTCGCTCTCGAGCAGCGTCTCGGCCAGCGCCGCGCAGCTGACGGCGATGAAAGGCTTCTGGGCGCGGCTGCCGGAGAAGTGGATGGCCCGCGCCACCACCTCCTTGCCCGTGCCGCTTTCGCCGTGGATCAGGACGGTGCTGCGGAGGCTCGCCACCTCGCGCGCCAGCTCGAGCACCTGCTGCATGAGCGGGCTCTTGCAGATGATGTCGTGGAACTGGTAGCGCCGCTGCAGCTTCTTCCGGAGGATCAGGTTTTCGCGCTGCAGCCGCTTCACTTTGATGGTCCGGCTGACCAACAGGGAGATTTCCTCCGGGTTGCAGGGCTTGACGATGTACTCCTGCGCGCCCTCCTTGATGGCGGTGATGGCGGTGTCCACGGTGGCGTAAGCGGTGATGATGATGACGGAAGCGTCCGGGTGCAGCCGCCGGATCTCCATCAGCGTGTCGATGCCGTCCATGCCACCCGGCATCTTCAGGTCGATGAAGTAGATGGCGTAGTCGGTCTTCTTCGCCAGCTCGACGGCTTCGCGCCCGCTCGAGGCGGTGTCTACCAGATAGCCGTCCTCGCGCAGCCATGCCGCGAGAGACTCGCACATGATCTCCTCGTCGTCGACCACGAGGATCTGCCACTGCGGTTTCATTTCCTCACCTCCCGGACGCGCGCGGCGCAAGCCTCGCAGAGCGCCTCACCCTTCAGATCAATTTGGCCGGGCTGAACCGACAGCCGCATCACGCAGCCCGGGGCGGCGCAGTGCACCAGCCCGAACAGGTGGCCCGCCTCGTGCACCGCTTCTTTGCGCGCCCGCTCTTCCAGCAGCGCATCGCTTCCGGGCAGCCCGTAAAACTGCTGCCGCAAGCGCGCGATCGAAACCACGCCCGCGCGCCCGTTCAGCTGCGCCTGCCCATAGACAAAGCTCAGCATCGGAATGTACAGATCCACGCCGATGACGCCCAGCGCCTTCGGAATGCCGTCCGGCAGAGAAGCCAGCACCGCCTCAAGCAGCGCCGGAGCGCTCCATTGCGAGCGCCTGCGGTCCAGCGCCTCCAGCGGGGCCGTCACGGGCTTCAGACCGGCCACGCGCACGGGCAGACAGGCTTCCAGCGCCGCTGCCATGGCGGGGATCACCCGGGGAGGCAGCGGTTCCGCGTCCGGCGTCCTGATCTCCATGAGGCCCAAGACCGTCACCCCCGCACCGCCCCAAGCGGTTCAGCCTCGGGCGCCTTGCGCAGCGGAAGGCGGATGGTGAACACCGTTCCCTGTCCCGGCCGGCTGGAGACTTCGATGTCGCCCTGATGCGCCTGAATGATGCCATAGGTCACCGCCAACCCCAGCCCCACGCCCTTGCCCTCCGGCTTGGTGGTGAAGAACGGATCAAAGATCCGCGGCAGCACCTCCGGCGGGATGCCCTCCCCGTCGTCCTCCACGCGGAGAATGGCCTCGCCATCTTTCGCCGTGGTCTCGATCCGCAGCGTGCCCTTCCCGTGCGTCTGCATCGCCTCGGCTGCGTTCAGCACCAGGTTCAGCACCACCTGCTGCATCTGCGAGCGGTCGCAGTAGACCACCGGCAACTTCGGATCGAGCTGCAGGTCCACCCCGACGTTGGCCAGCTTCAGTTTGTGCGCCACCAGCGAAAGCGTTGAGGCGACCACCTGGTTCAGATCCGTTTCGCCATGATGCGGAGAGGAGCGGCGCGAAAAGGCCAGCAGATCGCCCACAATGCGGCCCACCCTTGTCGTCTCCGATACGATCTGCCCCAGGTAGCGCCGAAAATCCGCCAGCCTCTCCGGAGGCACCCCGTCGTCGCGCAGCAGGCGCTCCAGCAGCTTCGCCAGGTTCAGCAGGCCCGCCACCGGGTTGTTGATCTCATGGGCGACGCTGGCGGCAAGCTGTCCCAGCGAAGCCAGCCGGTCGTTTTGCAACAGCTTCTGGTGGGCGCTCTTCAGTTCCCGCGTCCGCAGCTCCACCTTGTCTTCCAGCTCCTGTGTGAAGGAATTGATGCGGTCCACCGCGTCCTTCAGCCGCACGCGCATTGCCTCGAAGGCGCGCGCGAGGTCGGTGATCTCGCCAGCCTGTTCCGGAATGTGCACCGGCCTGTCCAGCTCCATGCGGCTGATGGATTCCGTGCTGGCGATCAGATGACCGATGGGGCGAGTGAAGAAGCGACGCGCGAAGAAGTAGATCATGGGCAGGATCAGAAGAATCTCGCCAAGGGCACGCACGGCGATGCGAGTCTGCATATTGGCCAGCTCCTCGTCCACGACGTCGAGCTTGAGGCTGACTTCCAGCAGCCCCAGAACCTTCACGTGGGGCGGATGGGCATGGCAGGCGGCGTTGCTGCACTGCGGCTCGTTCGGGATGGGCGTGATCACGGACAGCCGTCTGGGACCCGCCGCCAGCTGCTGAAGCCGCGTCCGCTCCCGGAGTGTCAGCTGCGTCAACTCCAGCCCCTGCCTGTGGCAGTAGGCGCACTGCGGCTCGTCGCGTGTGAACCGGCGGCGGATGTCTTCCGGGTTGGTTGAAAAGGTCACCTCGCCCTGGCCGTTGAACAGCCGCAAGCGGTCGATCCCCTGCTTTTCCGCGATCGTCTGCATCGTCTGGTAGACGTCATCGCGGCGGTCGGCCAGCATCGCGTGCCAGGTGGCGGCGGTGATGCTGCTGGAGAGCTGGTCGGCGCCGGCGATCACCACGTCGATCATGTGCTGCTCCTCGGCCCGGTAGATCGTATAGCCGGAAATGACGGCGATGACCGCCACCACACCAGCCACGGCGATCATCAGCTTGGTGACCAGGCGCATATCGGATGTCTCTATCCGGATTATAGGCGGCTAAGCGGCCCGCAGCCAGACTCAACTACCAGGCCTGCGCCTCCTCCGGCAGGCTCACCACGGTGACGCCGCCCGGCGTCACATGGTAGCCCGCCGCACGGTCGCGTTCCGGGTCCTCGCCGATCACCGTGCCCTCGGGCAGTTGCACGCCCGTGTCGATGATCGCCCGGCGGATGCGCGAATACCGCCCCACGTTCACCCCGTGGAGCAGAATCGAGTCCTCGATGTCGCAGTAGGAGTTCACGCGCACGCCCGGGCTCAGCAACGAATGATGCACCCTGCCGCCGGAGACGATCACGCCCGGCGCCACAATCGAATCCGTGGCCACGCCCATCCGCCGTCCGCCCTGTGCGAAGACGAACTTCGCCGGCGGCGCCTGCGGCATCCGCGTGCGGATGGGCCACTCCGTGTCGTACAGGTTGAACTCCGGCGTCACGCTCACCAGGTCCATGTTGGCTTCGTAGTAGGCGTCGATGGTGCCGACGTCGCGCCAGTAGCGCACGCACTTGCGGTTCAGGTCCCGGAAATCGTACGCCGTCACCCGGTGCGAGCGGATCAGCGCCGGGAGCACGTTCTTGCCGAAATCATGCTCGGAGCCTGCGTCGGCGGCGTCGGCGCGCAGCGCCTCCACCAGCACGCGCGTGTTGAAGACGTAAATGCCCATCGACGCCGAGATCATCTCCGGGTCGAACGCCGAGGGCGCCGGCCGCCCGTGCTGCGGCTTCTCCTCGAAGCCCCGCACACGGTATGTGCCCGGCTCGATGTCGACGACGCCGAACCGCGCCGCTTCTGATGGCGGCGTCTGGATGGTGGCGATGGTCACATCCGCCGAGTGCTGCAGATGCCAGTCCACCATCTCCATGTAATCCATCTTGTAGATGTGGTCCGCGGCCAGGATCAGCACCAGATCCGGCTTCTCGACAGCGATGCTCTCCAGGTTCTGGTACACTGCGTCGGCAGTGCCCAGGTACCAGTCCGAATGCACCCGCTTCATCGGGGGGATCGCTTCAATGAATTCCCCGATTTCGCCGGAAAACAGATCCCAGCCCTCGCGAATATGGCGGGCCAGTTCCAGCGACTTGTACTGCGTGAGGCAAAAAACCCGCCGCAAGCCGGAATTGACGCAGTTGGAAAGCGTGAAATCGATGATCCGGTAGAAGCTGCCGAAGGGAACGGCGGGTTTGGCGGTCCGCCGGGTGAGAGGATACAGCCGCTCGCCCACCCCTCCGGCCAGAAGGATGGCGAGTATGCTCTGCATCTCTCCTCTCAGGATATGCGGCTACAGGACGGCCTTGCCGCCGGACCGGTCCCAGGCGGAACCGCACCCCGGATTTGCCCCACCGCCAGCAGCGCTCGGGGCGCGAGCCCTACTCCTCGACTTCGAACCGCACCGGCTGCTCGATCAGCTTGGGCTCCTTGCCCCGGGTCAAAATCATCAAACGGTAGCGGGCGCCGGGCTTCAGCGTCTTCGGGATCACGCTCTTCATCGTGGTGGCGTCCTGCTCCTTGATCGGGATCTCAATATCGTTCTGGCCATTGGTCAAGTACAGCTTGGCCACAAACTGCTTGTCCAGGTTCTCGCCCGTCACGACGATCTCGGTGCCGGCTTTTCCTCTCATCGGCTCCACCGACGTGCAACGAGGGATCGGCTCCTGGGCCGGCACAGGAGGAGCGGCAAGGATTCCCACCAGCAGCGCCGCCAGCAACATGAAAGACAACCGCATCTGAAAATCCTCTTACTTCGATGCTAGGCTTGCCCGTCCCCGAATGCAAGAGGGAAGAGTCAGGATTTCGAGGAAGATTCCTACATCTTGCTCTCCGCACGCTCCCCACCCGTCACCGGCCCGGCGCCGGCGCACATTCATCCCTTGTTTCTTGAATGGGTTGCAAAGGTTACAAAATTCGCTCGCGGCCGCCCGGCCGCGCCTGCGCCGCCGGCTAGCGCTCCGAATCCGGCACGTGGAGCCCCTTGTGAATGGCATACAGCGCCAGCTCCAGCCGGTCTGAAACCCCCAGCTTGTCGAAAATGTTGTGGAGATGGTTCTTTACCGTCTGTTCGCTGATGAACATCTTCTCCGCCATCTCCTTGTTCTTGTAGCCCTGCGCCACCAAGGCTACAATTTCGCGCTCCCTTGCGCTCAGCGGCGAACGCTCGCGCACGCGCCCTCCCTGCACGGGCGCCGGCTCGGACGAGGGCGACGCGAATTGCCGCATCACGGCCGCCGTGGTCTGCGAGTCCAGCCAGATCTCCCCGGTGTAGACCTTGCGAATGCTCTTCACGATCAGTTCCGAAGCCGTCTGCTTCAGAACAATTCCCCGCGCGCCGAGCTTCATCGCCTGAACGAACTCGTTCTTGTCTTCGCTCGCCGTCAGGATGATCACCTTCGCCGGGCAGTTCTTTTGCTGCAGCGTCTGCAACGTCGAAATGCCATCCAGGTTCGGCATCCGGAGATCCAGCAGGATGATGTCCGGCTGATGCTGCGCCACCTGGTCCAGCACCTCGCGCCCGTCCGAGGCCATCGCCACCACCTCGATGTCGTCCTCCAGGCTCAGCATCTTCTTCAGCCCGTCGCGCACGATAGGATGATCGTCGGCGATCATCACGCGGATCTTGGCGGTCATGGAGGAGCCTGCTGTCTGTTCTTGCATCTCCGGCTTCTCTGTCGGATTCATAGTACCTCCGGCCAGGCTTCCTCAGTTCAATTCTAGGAGGACCTAGTACTAAAGTAAACTACGGAGCCGCCCGAAGTTTCTTATCCACAAAACCTGAGAATCCGCTCCGGCGAAAGTGCTAAGGCGGCGCGTTCAAGGGCGCATGCCCGGCGTCAGCCTTCGTGCCGCCGCCGGCTCAAAGCAAGCCGTCTGTTGAGTCTGCACCTCGATCTTGCCGCTGCGCAGACGGATCTCGACCCGAGTAGGCCGCCCCGGCAGGAAGTCCGCGTCCAGCATGGCGCCGCCCACGCGGTAGCCCCGCAGCGCCACCGGCGCGCCTCCGCACGGCAGCTGCGGCGCCACCACAAGCCGCCCTTCCATCGCATCGGGCTCCAGGCCGAGCAGTCCGCCGAACACCGGCCGGATCAACGCCACAGAACTGAATAGTTGGTGCGGCACGGCCCGCGGCCCTGCCGCCAGCCGGTCGCCGCTGAAGTACTCGGCCAGAAAGCCCGCTCCGGCGAGCCCGGTGGCCTGCCGCATGCCGTCCAGCGCCGCCAGCGCCGCCGCCGGCTGCCCGTGGCGGAACAGCGCTAGCAGCACCTGCGAGGTGACAAACGGCCACACGCTGCCATCGTTGTAACCCAGCGGATTGTAATGCGGGCTATCCGTGGCGAACAGCCTCGCGCCCCAGGGCGTCATCAGTTTGTCCGACACAAGCGAAGCTGTGGCGTGCCGCGCCAGCGCTTCATTAATGCCGCCCTCCGCAAGCAGCATGCCCTGCCAGGCCGAGTTCGCCTCGTAGCGCGTGCCGTCCTTCAGTTCGGCGAAGGCGAACACGTCCTTGCTGGGCACGAACCACTTCTCCACTGCGGCGCGCGCTTTTGCCAGCAGGGCTTCCGCCTCGCGCGCCGCTGCCTCCTCGCCCTTCCACCGCGCCATCCTGGACCATCCTCGCAGCCCCGCCAGCCACACCCCTTGCAGATAGATGTCTCGCGCCACCTTGCCGCTGAGCGCGCCTGTCTCCACAGCCGCCGCTCCGCCCTTCAAATTAAAGAGCAGCCCGTCGTCATCCAGCATGGTGTGTGCGAAGCGCCACGCGCGCTGCAATTGCGGCCAGTGCTGTTCGAGCCACTCCCTGTCCCCCGTCTGCAGGAGGTAGAGTTCCGTCGTGTGCAGGAACAGCGGAGTACTGTCGGCGTGATAGTAGCCGTAAGGATAGGAAGGCCAGTCGATCAGCGCCGCCGATTGCGTCCACTCGTGCATGATCTTGCCGTCGGCGCGCTGCCGCTCCAGCAGAAAGTCCAGCGCCGCCCGGGCGCCGTCGAAGTCGCCGTAGTCAAGCATCGCCCACACGCTCATCATCGTGTCGCCGCCGAAATACCAGCCGAAGCCCGGCCGCTGGCTCGCGCCGGAGGGCGCCCAGCCAGCCACCAGTCCGCAGCCAACTCCCTCGTTGCAGGCCCATCCCCGCTCGATCGCCACGCGCGACCAGTCGTAGGCCTGCGTGAACGCCGCCCACTCAAGCTGCGCCGTGCGCCTCAGGAATCCGTTGTAGTGCTCCTCGGCCGCTCGCAGAATACTCTCCGGCGCCGTGATCGCCTCGTCATACTCCTTCCTGGAAGCGGCGAACAGAATCGGCACGGTGCCGGATTTCCCGACTTCAAACTCGATCGACACCGTGCGGTCCGGCAACTGATGCCCGATCTGCTCGCTGATGCGCCGGAACGCCGGCGAGCCCAGCACCGGGCGGAACCGGCGCTGTCCCTCGCTAAACGTCAGCACACCCGCTTTGGCGTCCCAGGCCGTGGACTGCCCGCCGAACGAGGCGGGCCACATCGGCTGCATCTCCGGCACAAAGGTGGCGCGGAACCGCAGCGGGCGCGACGTGTCCACATCCAGCAGAACCGCTGCCACGGCTCTGGATGGCGACGCCGTCCACGTTTGCCGCAGCGTGAACGCCGGATGCACGTGCACGAGTGATGCCGCATGGGGACGGATCTCGGCGGTCTCCGCCAGTTCGCCCAATGGAACCGGATCCAGCGCGCCGTCCACATACACGGAGAGGCGGAAACCGCGCACCAGCTTGATGGGGAAAATCCACGCCTCCAACCGCCCGTCCTCGCTTCCCAGCAACGCCGCGCGCCGGCCGTTGGCGGCCATGTATTTTGAGGGCTGAGCGGGCTTTTCGATCCACGGCGGCGCCGCGCAGGCGCACGCCGCCGCCAGCAGGGCCGCGTAACGGATGAGCATGGATCGCATCCTTGAATTGCTAGAGTATGTCTTTCGAGATCTTCTCATGAAGCGCCTGCTGGTGATGCTGGCTTGCATGGCCCCGGCCAGCGCGCAGGAAACGCTCACGCTGGATGGAGCCGTTGAGCGCGCGCTTGCGTCCCACCCGCTTTTGGCCGAGGGCAGGCAGCGCGTCGAATCCGCCCGCGGCCAGCTCCGGCAGGCGCCGCTCACATTCAACCCGAAGTTCGTGCTTCAGGCTGAGAACTACCGTAACTGGGGCCCGCGGCCCATCCTCACCAGCCGCGAGACAGACGACTTTGCTTACCTCCAGCAGACCTTCGAAACCGCGGGCAAGCGAGGCAAGCGCGCCGAGCTGGCCTCGCGCGGCCTGCGCTCGGCCGAACTCGAGCTGGAAGTCCTGCGCCGCAACATCGCCCGCGACGTTTCGCTGGCCTACTGGGCCGCCCTCGGATCCCAGAGAATGCACGAATTGCTGCTGGAAAGCGTCCGCAATTTCCAGAAAATCGTCGAATATCACGTGATCCGGGTGCGCGAAGGGGCCATGGCCGAAAATGACCTGTTGCGCGTCCGCCTGGAGCTGGGCCGCATCGAACTAGCCGCCAACAACGCCGCCCTCGACGCCGCCAGGGCGCGCATCGAACTCTTCCGCGCCATGGGCCAGGCTGCGTTTCCCGAGGTCCGCTTCGCCGAACCGTTGCAGACCGAACTCGGCGGCCCTCCCTCGGCCGCTGTCGAAGAGGCCCTCGAACGCCGCCCCGAGGCCCGGCTGGCGCGCCAGCGGCTCCAGCAGGCGCGTGCCAACCTCGTCCTCCAGCGCGCCAACGCCACGCCCAACTTCGACGCCCTGTTCGGCTACAAGCGGTCCATGGGAGAAAACACTCTCATCGCCGGCCTTCAGTGGGACTTGCCCGTGCTCAACCGCAACCAGGGCAACGTGCAGAGCGCTACGGCAGACATCAAGGCCGCCGAGGCCAACCTTGCCGCCACCGAGGCGATCATCCGCGCCGAGGTGCAGGCAGCGGCGGCCGAGTATGCAACAAGGCGCGCGCAGATCCGCGACTTCGTGGGGCGCCTGCGCCAGCAGGCCGGGGAAACCTCGAAAATCGCCCAGGCCGCCTACCGCCTCGGCGGCGCCGACCTGCTACGCCTGCTCGATGCCGAGCGGCTCCGGATCGAAATCGATCTTGTCCACTATCGCGCGTGGATGGAGTACCGCCAGAGCATGGAAGTGCTTGCCTACGCGCTGGGGGTGAAGCCATGAAAAGGGGGGGGCTGTTCCCCGTTGTCCTTTGCTTGCTGGCCGCTTGCCAGAAGGAGCCGCCGCGGGCGGCACAGGAGGCCGCTCCGCAAGCGTCTGCCCCGCGCTATGTCGAGCTGGACGAAGCCGCGCTCCGGCAGGCGGGGCTGCGCATCGAGTCTGCCGAACTTCGCTCCGTTCCTCTGACCGTCCGCGCCAACGGCCGTCTATCTGCAAACGAGGAGCGCACCTGGCGCGTTGGCGCCATCACCGATGGCCGCATCATGAGCGTGCTGGTGCGCGTCGGCGACACCGTGCAGAAGAGCCAGGTTCTGGCGCGCATGTTCAGCCACGACGTCCACGAGTCCCGCGCCCTCTACCGCCGCGCCGTAGCCGAATTCCACCGACTGCAATCCAACCTCGAATTCGCGCGCCGCCAGCGCGACCGCATGCGGCGGCTGTTTGAAATGAAGGCGGCCAGCCAGGAGCAACTCGACACCGCTGAAAACGAACTCCGCAACGCCGAAACGGCCCTGCGCTCCGCCGAGATCGAAATGACCCGCACGCGCCAGCACCTTGTGGAGTTCCTGGAGATCCCGGTCGAGGGCCCGGAACACAAAGTGCCCGGCGAAGCCGCTCTCTCCGACGACGACCTGATCCCGATCCGCGCCCCCGCGGCAGGCATCGTGCTCAGCCGCATGGTCACTGCCGGCTCCGTGGTGCAGCCTTCCGGAGAGCTGTTCGTCATCAGCGACCTCTCCTCCATTTGGGTCATCGCCAACGTGCAAGAGGAGTTCCTGTCCCGTGTGCGCACCGGCATGCACGCGCTGGTCTCCGTGCAGGCGTATCCCGAACGCCGCTTCCTGGGAAGAGTGATCCGCGTGGACGAGAAGCTCGATCCCGAAACACGCACCGTGCAGGCCATCGTCGAGATCGATAACCGCCACGGGCTTCTGCGTCCCGAAATGTACGCCGTCGTCGAACTGGAGGCCGGCTCGAGCGAGCACGGGCTGTTCATCGCTCAGACGGCGATCCTGGATCTCAACGGCCAGCCCTCCGTCTTCGTCGAAACACGCCCCGGCCGCTTTGAACCCCGCCCAGTGGAAACGGGCCGGACGCTCGACCGTCTGATCGAGATCCGCCGCGGCCTCGCCGCCGGCGAACGCGTCGTCACCGAAGGCAGCTTCGTGCTCAAGTCCCACCTGCTGAAGTCGACGCTCTCCGAGGACTAGCGCATGCTCCAGCGCATCATCGACTTTCATCTGCGCAACCGCTGGCTCGTACTGCTCGGCGCGCTGCTGGTGGCCGCCTTCGGCGTTTGGGTGATGTGGAACATCCCGGTGGATGCGTTCCCGGATCTGACCAACAACCAGGTGGTCGTCGTCACCGAATGCCCGGCCATGGCCCCCGGCGAGGTCGAGCAGCTCGTCACCTTCCCCATCGAAAGCGCCCTGATGGGCATCCCCCGCACGCAGGGCATCCGCTCCATCTCGAAGCTCGGCCTTTCCATGGTCACGCTCATCTTCGACGACGACGTGAATACGTGGTTCGCGCGCCAGCTTGTGAACGAGCGGCTCCAGGAGGTGCGCGGGCGGCTCCCGCAGGGGCTCGACCCCGTGCTCGGCCCCATGGCCACCGCGTTCGGCGAGGTCTACCAGTACACGGTGGAAGGCGAGGGCTACTCGCCCATGGAGTTGAAGACGATCCACGATTGGCAAATCCGCTTCGCCCTGCGCACCGTGCCCGGAGTGAACGAAGTCAACAGTTGGGGAGGAGAGACGAAGCAGTACGCCATCGTCGTCGATCCCGTCAAGCTCCAGCGCTACGGGCTGGACCTGCGCACGGTCTTCGAGCGCGTCCGTGACAACAACACCAACTTCGGCGGCGGCTTCATCGAGCACGCCATGGAGCAGTACACCGTCCGCGGGCTCGGGCGCGTGGAAAGCCTTGCGGATTTGGGAAGCATCGTCCTGCTGGCGCGCGCGGGCACGCCCGTACTGCTGCGCGACGTGGCCGAGATCCGCCTCATGCCCATGCCGCGGCAGGGCGCCACTGTGCGCGACGGCAAAGGGGAGACGGTGAGCGGCATGGCCATCATGCTGAAAGGCGAAAACGGCAAGCGCGTCATTGAGCGCGTGAAGGCCAAACTCGCCTCGCTGCGGCTGCCCGAGGGCGTGCGCGTCGTCCCGTTCTACGACCAGAGCACGGTGATCGACGGCACTATCCACACCGTGACGCGCGCCCTGGTCGAGGGCGGCGCGCTGGTGATCTTGGTCCTCTTCCTGTTCCTCGGCAACGTCCGCGCGGCGTTGATCGTCGCCGCCGTCATTCCGCTCTCCATGCTCTTCGGCTTCATGGGCATGGCCGTGTTCGGCGTCTCGGCCAACCTGATGAGCCTGGGCGCCATCGACTTCGGCATGATCGTCGACGGCTCCGTCGTCATGATGGAGAACGCGGTGCGCCGGCTGCGCCGCTCGAACTGCGCCCAGGACCAGTCCGCCTGCCTCGAGCGCATCCGCGTCGCCGCGCACGAAGTCTCTCGCCCCATCGTCTTCGCCGTCGCCATCATCATCGCCGTCTACCTGCCCGTCTTCTTTCTGGAAGGTCTGGAAGGGCGGATGTTCCGCCCCATGGCCATCACTGTCTGCTCGGCGCTGCTGGGCAGCCTGATCCTGGCCCTGACGGTGGTGCCCGCGGCGGCTTCCGTCCATCTTCGCCCGCGCATGAAGACGCACTCGGAGCGCTGGATGGAGTGGCTCCGCGCACGCTACCTCGTGCTCCTCGAACGGGCTTTGCGCCGCCGCGCGTGGATGGTGGGCGGGAGCGCCGTCATCCTGGCGGCAGCGGTTGGATCCATCTTTTTCATTGGCTCGGAATTCATCGCCCGGCTCGACGAGGGCTCCATCCTGATCGAGACCCGCAAAATGCCGGGCATTTCGCTTACTGACTCGGTGAAGATCAGCGACCAGGTGGAGAAGATCATCCTCACCTTCCCGGAAGTCTCTGGCGTCGTCACGCGCATCGGCAGGCCCGACGTCGCCACCGAGGCCATGGGCATCAACCAGGGTGACGTCTACGTTCTGCTCAAGCCCCGCGAGCAGTGGACCCGCTTTCGCACCAAAGCGGAGCTGATCGACGCCCTCGACCAGGCCCTTCAAGTCGTGCCCGGCGTCAGCTACAACTTCACGCAGCCGATGGCCATGCGGCTCGACGAGACGATCTCCGGCATCAAGGCCGATGTCGCCGTGAAGATCTTCGGCGAGGATCCGCGCGTGCTCGAGCAGCTCGCCGAGCGCGCCCTGCGCGTCATCTCCACCGTTCCAGGCGCCGCCGACGAACAGATGGAGATCGTGTCCGGCGTCGCCGAACTGCGGATCGAGGTGGACCGCGAGGCCCTGGCCCGATACGGCCTCAACGTCGGCGACGTGCAGGACATGATGGACGCCGCCATCGGCGGCCGCGCCGTCTCAGAATTCATCGAAGGCCAGCGCCGCTTCGCCATCGTCGTCCGCCTGCCGGAAAGCTACCGCGCCAATGATGAAGCTGTCCGCGGACTCATTCTCAACGCCCCCGGCGGCGAGCGCGTCCGCCTCGGCCAGGTGGCGCGCGTCTCCATGGCGCGCGGCCCCGAAGTCATCTCGCGCGAAAACGGGCAGCGCCGGATCGTCGTCCAGTGCAACGTCCGCGGCCGCGACCTCGGCAGCTTCGTCTCCGAAGCCGAGCAGCGTCTCGACCGCGAATTGCAGCTCCCCGCCGGCTATTCGATCGACTGGGGCGGCCAGTTTGAAAACCAGCGCCGCGCCATGCGCCGCCTCATGATCGTCGTGCCCGCCTCCATTCTCATCATCTTCGGCCTGCTGTTCTTCACTTTCTCCAGCGCCCGCCAGGCCCTGCTCATCCTCACCAACGTCCCCTTCGCCTTCATCGGCGGCATCGCCGCCCTGTGGCTGCGCGGGCTGAACCTCAACATCTCCGCCGCTATCGGTTTCATCGCCCTCTTCGGCGTAGCCGTGCTGAACGGCATCGTGCTGGTCAGCTCCATCAACCGCCTCCGCCAGCTCGGGATGTCCATGGAACAGGCGCTGCTCACCGGCGCCGGCATCCGCCTGCGCCCCGTTCTGATGACCGCCCTCGTCGCCAGCTTCGGATTCCTTCCCATGGCGCTGGCCACCACCACCGGCGCCGAAGTCCAGCGGCCGCTCGCTTCCGTCGTCATCGGCGGCCTCGTCTCCTCCACCTTCCTCACGCTGTTCCTGCTGCCTTTGATGTATCCGTGGTTCTCGCCGCGCCCCGCCGAGTTGCCTCTGCCCTACGAAGCCGACGAACTGGCCCGCGCCATCGAGCAGGAAGTCGAGTGAGCCCCCTCAGAAGTCGATCGACGACAGCATCTGGCTCGGCTTCATCCCGAAGGCGCGTGCTATCGCCAGCAGGCTCTCCATCGAAGGCAGGTTCGCCCCGCGCTCGATCGAACTGATCTGGCTGACGCTCAGCCGCGTCGCACCCGCCAGGTCTTTCAGCGACCACCCCCGCTCCGCCCGCAGCACGCGAATCCTCTGCCCCAGCTTCTCCCGCAGGCGCCCGGCCGCCGCCCGCCCCAGCCCGTACTGTTCGGCCGCATTCGCCAGCACCTGCCTCAGCTGCCCCAGGGTGAAGGGCTTGGCCAGGTAGTCGAAGACATTCTTCTTGAACGTCGCCCGCATGTCCTCCAGCGACGGATAGCCCGTGACGATGATCACGCACAGCTCCGGCCACCTCCGCAGCAACTCCTCAAGAACCTCGTCGCCGCGCGTGCGGCCCATCTTCATATCGAGCAGCACAATGTCCGGGCGCCGCTCCTCCGCCGCCTCGAACAGCGCCTCGGCGCGCTCGAACACCCGCGCCGCGTAATGCCCCTCGTCCGACAGCAAATCCTCGATGTAGTTCAGGAAATCGCGGTCGTCGTCGAGCACCGCAATGTCAATCAGCTCCTGCTCCTGCGGCCCTTCGCTCATGCCCCTGCCTCTCTTTCCCGCGCGGGCAGCACCACCTCGAGCGCCGCGCCGCCCGTCTCTCTGTTGTAGGCGCGGATTGTGCCTCCATGCTGGCTCACGATGGCCTGCGCCACCGTCAGGCCCAGCCCGGTTCCCTGCGCATCGAGCCGGTCGCTGACGAACGCATCGAAGACCTCCGGCAGAATCTCCGGCGGAATGCCCGGGCCATTGTCTTCCACGGTGATCCGCAATGCGCGTCGGCCGTCGAGCACCGCCGCCTCTGTTCGCACCACGATCTCGCCGCTGCCCGCAGGCGCCGCCATCAGCGCGTTCCGCAGCAGGTTTACAAACACCTGCACCAGGCGCCCGGAATTCCCGCACACGCGCGTCCCGTCTGGCACGTCCAGCCGGAACGCCACCTCGCCCGCCTTCTCGTCGATCCCCACCAGGTGCCACGCCTCCTCGACCAGCGGCCGCAACTCCACCGGTTCCATCGCCTCGCGCCGCAGCCGCGCAAAGTCCAGCAGCGAGGCGCTGATCTTCCTCAGCCGGTCCGTCACCCGCATCATCCGCTCCAGCCGCGACCGCGCCGCTGCGTCGCACGCCTTTTCCAGCATCTTCTCGATCGAACCGTGCAGCACGGCCAGCGGCGTGTTCATCTCGTGCGCCACGCTCGCGCTCAGCATGCCCAGGCTCACCAGCCGGTCCTGCGCCTCCAGGTTGCGCTTGGCCTGCTCCAGCTCATCCTCGCGCCGCCGTAACGCCCGCACCGTGTCGTTGTGCGAGCGCAAAATCAGTCCAATCTCGTCGCCCGGAATGAACATCTCGCCGATGATCTCTGCCCGCCTGTCGCCGCGCCGCGTCGCCGCGTCCGCTTCCAGTAGCAGGCGCAGCGGTTGATACACGTAGCGCGGCAGGATCACCAGCTCCAGCACCAGCACCGCCAGCACGTACAACACGCCCAGCGCCGCGAATAGAGCCAATCGCACACCCGCCACCACGCTTTCATAGAACCGCACCGGCAGTGTCAGCCGGTAGTAACGCGCCGTGCCGGGGATCAGCTTGTAGATATGCTCGCCCGGCGAGCGCCAGATCCGCCCCGGATAACGCTCCATCCACCGCGCCGCTTCTTCGGGCAGCCCGAACTCCGCCGCCGTGCCCTGCCGCACATCGTACGGCCGCAACGCCAGCTCGTCGCCCGCCTCCGGCGCCAGCGCCGAGAATGCGTTCAGGATCAGCGTCATCTCCCGCTCCTGCGCCTGCCGCATCTGCCCCTCGACAACGTCGATCACCGTGAAATATACTGCACAGGCCAGGAGCAGGAAGAAGCTGTTGTGCAGCACCATCAGCTTCGGCCGGACCCTCAGGTCGCCAAAGCGCCGGCTGACGCCGGTCAGCGGCTTCGCTTCCATCAGCCTTGCCGGGAGCCCGGGCGCCGCTCCGATCGGCTGCGTCCTTTCCGGCCCTGTCGGCATCTCATTATTGCCGGACAAGAATTCTTGCTCCTATTGCGGAAATAGTATGGCTGTGGTAGAAAAAAGTACAAGTGCTCCGGCGCGCCCGGGGCGCGTGGAGCTGCCAGGCCAGTTCAGAGGGGCTGAAGCGGATTCCCCACACACAGACATCCTGCCATGAGTGCACTCTTTTCGCAGCAGTTCGACACGAAACTGCGTCTCGCCGCCGCAGCAGTCGTGGTTATCCTTGGCGCCGGCGGCGCCATCGCGGCTTATCTCTTGCATCCCCGGCAGCTCGACACCGGCTACACGCCCGTGCAGCCCGTGCCTTACAGCCACAAGCTGCACGCCGGAAACCTCGGCATGGACTGCCTCTACTGCCACACCACCGTGGCGCAGTCGAACTACGCCGCCGTGCCGATGACGGAAATTTGCATGAACTGCCATGTGCGGGTAAAGGAGAAGAGCCCCAAGCTCCAGCCCGTGCGCGACAGCTACGCCACCGGCAAGCCCATCGAATGGGTCAAGGTGCACCGGCTTCCAGACTACGTTTACTTTAATCACCGCGCGCACGTCACCGCCGGCGTCAGCTGCGTCAGCTGCCACGGACGCGTCGATCAGATGACCGAAGTCCGCCAGGTGCAGCCTCTCTCCATGGCATGGTGCCTCGACTGCCATCGCAATCCCGCTCCCCATGTGCGCCCGGCCGAGCTTGTCACCCGCCTCGACTGGCAACCGGAAGGTGACCCCGCCGCGCTCGGCCTCAGGCTGATCCGGGAGAAGGGCATCCACCCGCCCGATAACTGCTCCGCTTGTCATCGTTGATTCCGGGCCTGCGACCATGAACGAACTCATCCAGCTCAACCTCTCCAGCCTTGCCGGCAGGAAATACTGGCGCAGCCTCAACCAGCTCGCCGACACGCCGGAGTTCCGCCAGTGGGTCGAACGCGAGTTCCCTGAAGGCGCCTCCGAACTGCTCGACAGTGGATCGCGCCGCACGCTGCTCAAGCTGATGGCCGCCGGCTTCGGCCTCGCCGGCCTCACCGCCTGCCGCCGCCCCGTTGAGAAGATCCTTCCGTTGTCAAAGGGCGTCGAGGGATATGTGCACGGCCGCCCGCTGCACTACGCCACCGCCGTGGAGACCTGCGGCGTGGCCACAGGTCTCGTCGTTGAATGCAACGACGGCCGGCCCACCAAGGTCGAGGGCAATCCCCGCCACCCGTTCTCGCTGGGCGCCACCAGCGCCTTCCAGCAGGCGATGATCCTCGATCTCTACGATCCGGACCGTGCCCGCCAGGTCCAGAAGCAGGGCGTCAAATCCAGCTTGGCGGACTTCGAGGCCTGGTGGCTCGAGCAGAGCGCGAAGCTCGGCGATGGCGCGGGCCTTCGCATCCTCTCGCCCCGCTCCACCTCCCCCACGCTGGAATCGCTGAAAGCGGAGATCGCGAAGAAGTATCCGCAGTCGGCGTGGATCGAATACGAGCCGGTGAACTTCGACCGCGTCCTCGAAGGCGCGCGCCTCGCCTTCGGCCAGCCGCTCCAGCCGCACTACCGGTTCGACAAAGCGGACGTGATCGTCGCTCTCGATTGCGACTTCCTGGGTCTCGACGCTCTCTCCGCGCAGCCGGTGCGCCAGTTCTCCTCGCGCCGCCGCCCCGAGGAAGGCCAGGAGCTGAACCGGCTATACGCGGTGGAATCGAACTTCACGATCACCGGCGCCATGGCGGATCACCGCCTGCGCGCCCGCGCCTCCGACATTGCGGCCTTCGCGCTCGCCCTGGCGCGTCAGCTCAATGTCACCGGCGCAGAACTCAACGTCCTGAACCCGCCCGCTGACCGTGAACGCAAGTTCCTCGCTGCTGTGGCCAAGGACCTGCTCGCGCACCGCGGGCGCTCGCTCGTCGTTGCCGGTCCGCGGCAGCCTGCGGAGGTGCACGCGCTCGTCGCCGTGATCAATCAGGCGCTCGGCAACGCCGGGCAAACCGTTTCCTATACGCGCCCGCCGTACCAGCCTTCAGATTCGCTCGCCTCGGTGCAGAAGCTCGCCGACGACCTCGCCGCGGGACGCGTCTCCACGCTCTTCGTGCTCGGCGGCAACCCCGTGTTCAACTTGCCCGCCAGTGCCGATTGGGCCGCACTCTGCCGCAAGACCACGGTGGTGGCTCTTGCGGCGGATGAAAATGAAACGTGGAAAGCGGCCACGTGGCAACTGCCCGAAGCGCACCCGTTCGAATCGTGGGGCGACGTGCGCGCCCTCGACGGCGCCGCCAGCATCCGGCAACCGCAGATTCAACCGCTCTACGGTGGCCGCAGCACCCTCGAGATCGCCGCGCTCATCGCTGGCCGTACGGACCGCCGCGGCCACGGGCTTGTACGCTCCTTCTGGAGTGCCCAGTGGGGCGCGGATGCTGAAGCGAAGTGGAAGAAGGCGCTCTATGAAGGCGTGATCGACGGCACGGCTCTGTCGAGTGTCGACGCCAAGGCTGATGCGCCCCGCGTCTTCGCGGCCGTGCAGGCAGCCCTGAAACCCGCGCCGGCGGGCGTGGAAGCCGTGTTCTATCCCTCGTGGCACGCATTCGATGGCCGATTCGCCAACAACGCGTGGCTCCACGAAACGCCCGACCCGATGACCAAGCTCGTCTGGGACAACGCCGCGCTGCTCAGCCCCGCCACCGCGAAGAGGCTCGGCGTGAAGGATGGCGACGTTCTGGAGATCAGCGCCGGCGGCCGCGCGGCGCGCTGCCCCGCTCTCGTTCTGCCCGGACACGCCGACGATTCCATCTCGCTCCAGCTCGGCTTCGGCCGCTCCGCTTGCGGCCGCGTCGGCCGCGGCGTCGGCCACCGCGTCGAGTCCCTCCGCGCTGCGTCCAACTTCTGGTTCGGACTTGCGGAGGTCCGCAAGACCGGCGCCACCTACCGCCTCGTCACCACGCAGGAGCACCACACGCTGATCGAGCCGATCACCGGACTCAAGCGCCACAACATCGTCGAGGAGTTCACCCTCGGCGAGTACCGCGAGCGCGCCGGACACGGCAAGCACGAATCCCACCCGCCCACGGACCTCTTCCCCGGGTTCGACTACTCGAAGGGCTACCAGTGGGGCATGGCCATCGACCTGAGCGCCTGCATCGGCTGCAACGCCTGCATGGTCGCATGCACGGCGGAGAATAACATCCCCGTCGTCGGCAAGGACCAGGTGTCGAAGGGCCGTGAGATGCACTGGATCCGCCTCGACCGCTATTTCAGCGGCGAGGAGGACGATCCGCAGGCGGTCATGCAACCCATGGCATGCGTGCAGTGCGAGAAGGCGCCCTGCGAAAGCGTCTGCCCTGTCGCCGCCACCGCCCACAGCCCCGAAGGCATCAACGAGATGGCCTACAACCGCTGCGTGGGCACCCGTTACTGCCTCAACAACTGCCCCTACAAGGTCCGCCGCTTCAACTTCCTCAACTGGAACAAGGACGTCCCCGAGATCCGCAAGATGGTCTTCAACCCGGACGTCACCGTGCGCATGCGCGGCGTCATGGAGAAGTGCAACTACTGCGTCCAGCGCATCGAGGAGAAGCGCTCGCAGGCGAAAGCCGAAGGGCGCCGTCCGATCCGCGACGGCGAGATCGTCACCGCCTGCCAGCAGGCCTGCCCGGCCGATGCCATCGTCTTCGGCAACATCAACGACCCCGAAAGCCGCGTCTCGAAGCTCAAGCGCCAGGCGCGTGACTACTCCGTGCTCGAAGAGCTCAACACCAGGCCGCGCACGTCCTACCTGGCGCGCGTCCGCAATCCCAACCCGGAGCTTGTCTGACCCATGGCCGATCTCGCAATCGATCCGCGAACGGAACTCAACCCGCCTCTGGTGACGGGCGGAATGACGTACTCGGACGTCACCGAAAAGATCAGCTCCATCGTCGAGGGCAAGGCGCCGAAGCAGTGGTACATCGCCATGGCCTTCGCCGTGCCTCTGGCATTGCTGCTGTTCGCCTGCCTCGGCTACCTCGTCGCCACGGGCATCGGCGTCTGGGGCAACAACTCGCCCGTCGGCTGGGGCTGGGACATCACCAACTTCGTCTGGTGGATCGGCATCGGCCACGCCGGCACGCTGATCTCCGCCATCCTGTTCCTCTTCCGCCAGAAGTGGCGCACGTCCATCAACCGCGCGGCAGAAGCCATGACGCTGTTCGCAGTGGCGTGCGCGGCGATTTACCCGCTGTTCCATACCGGCCGCCCCTGGCGCGCCGCTTACTGGCTCTTCCCGCTGCCGAACGAGCTGCTCCACATGTGGCAGAACTTCCGCAGCCCGCTCATGTGGGACGTTTTCGCCGTCTCCACCTACGGCACCGTCTCCGCCCTCTTCTGGTACGTCGGCCTGATCCCCGACCTCGCCACCCTGCGCGACCGCGCTACCACGCCCGTCCGCAAGACCATCTACGGTCTGCTCAGCCTTGGATGGCGCGGCTCCGCCACGCAGTGGCGCCACTATGAGCTCGCCTACCTGCTGCTGGCAGGGCTCTCCACGCCTCTGGTGCTCTCCGTGCACTCCATCGTGTCGTTCGACTTCGCCACGTCGCTCCTGCCCGGCTGGCACACCACGATCTTCCCGCCCTACTTCGTCGCCGGCGCCGTCTTCAGCGGCTTCGCCATGGTGGTTACCCTCATGACGCTCGCCCGCTGGATCTACGGGCTCGAGAACCTCATCACCATGAAGCACCTCGAAAACATGTGCAAGGTGATGCTCGCCACGGGCATGATCGTCGGCTTCGCCTACGGCACCGAGTTCTTCATCGCCTGGTACAGCGCCAACCAGTATGAGCGCTTCATCTTCCTCAACCGCGCCTTCGGCCCCTACGCCTGGGCCTACTGGTCGATGATCGCCTGCAACGTCATCGCCCCGCAGTTCTTCTGGTTCAAGAAGTTCCGCACCTCGATCCCCGCCATGTTCATCCTCTCCATCTTCATCAACATCGGCATGTGGTTCGAGCGCTTCGTGATCATCGCCACCTCGCTTCACCGCGACTTCCTCCCCTCCAGTTGGGGCTACTTCAAGCCCACCTGGGTCGACATCGGCACCTACGCCGGAACCTTCGGCTTGTTCCTCACGCTGTTCCTGCTCTTCCTCCGCTTCCTGCCCTCCATCGCCATCAGCGAGGTCAAGGGCGTGCTGCACCAGCAGGTCAGCCCCGGACACGCCACTCACGGAGGCAGCCACTGATGCTGGAAGCCGTTCTCTCGAAACTCGGCCTGCCCGGCTACGGGCCCGCAGCCGCGCGCCAGAAAGTCTTCGGCGTCATCGCCGACTTCGACACGCCCGAGGATCTGCTCCGCGCCATCCGCACCGCCCGCGCCGCCGGCTACACGAGGATGGAGGCCTTCTCGCCTTTCCCGATCCACGGCGTCGACGAGGCGCTTGGCGCGCCACGCAGCCCGCTGGGCCGCATCGTCATCGTCTTCGCGCTCATCGGCCTCGCCGCCGCCGTGCTGCTCCAGTGGTGGACCGGTGCGGTCGATTACAAGCTGATGATCGCCGGCAAGCCCCTGTTCGCCCTTGAACCCAGCGTCCCCATCATGTTCGAGCTCGCCGTGCTGCTCAGCGCCTTCGCCGCCGTGCTCGGCATGTTCCACCTGAACCGCATTCCCACCTACTACCACCCGTTCTTCAATTACTCGCGCCACGCGGGCGCGAGCAACGACCGCTTCCTGCTCGCCGTCGAGGCGCAGGACCCGAAGTTCCAGCCCGAGGAAGTCGTCCGCTTCCTCGAATCTTGCGGAAGCCGACATACGGAGGTCGTCGAAGCATGATCCGCGCCGCCCGCCGCCCTGCCGCAGCCGCGCTCCTCGCGCTCGCCGCCGCGGCGCTCACCGGCTGCTCCAACTTCCCCTCCCGCCAGCCGCCCATCTGGGTCTGGTGGGACATGAAGAAGCAGGACAAGTACAAACCGCAAGCAGAAAGCGCCTTCTTCGCCGATGGGCGCGCCAGCCGCGCCCCCGTGGCCGGCACCCTGGCTCAGGAGCTCTACCGCCCGGATGCAGCCTTCGCCACCGGCATCAACCCGGACGGCACCTACGTGGCCCGCAACCCGTTGCCGCTCACCAAAGAGACGCTCGCCCAGGGGCAGCGCAAGTTCGACATCTACTGCGCCCCTTGCCACGACCGCACCGGCTCCGGCCGCGGCATCGTCCCCGCCAAGTCCGTCTGGGTGCCCGGCAATCTCCACGACGAGCGCATCGTGAACTTCGTCGACGGCGAGCTCTACCACGTCATCACCAACGGCCGCCGCTCCATGCCCGGCTATCGTTATCAGATCTCCGAACAGGACCGCTGGGCGGTCGTCGCCTACATCCGCGCCCTACAGCGCTCCTGGCGCGGCTCGCTCGCCGACGTGCCGCCGGAGCTGCAGACCCGGATCCGATAACCCCGAGGGAAGAAGTATGGCACACCACAAAGAACACGCTTCGGAAAGCTACTTCCTGGCGCCGGAAGCCTGGAGCGCCGTCCGCAATTCGCTCGCCCTGGTGGCGCTGGTCTCCTGGCTCGCCCTCGCCGCCGGCTACGCGCTCGATCCCCGGCAGTTCCACTTCTCCTACCTCGTCGCCTTCGCGTTCTTCGCCTCCGTCTCTCTCGGCGCGCTGTTCTTTGTCATGATGCAGCACCTCACCGGCAGCGCCTGGAGTGTCACCGTCCGCCGGCTGATGGAGAACATGATGCGCACCGTGCCGCTGGCCTTCTTGCTGGTGGTGCCCGTCTTCCTGGGCATCCATTCCCTTTATGAGTGGTCGCATCCGGAAGCCGCCCGCGATCCCATCCTCTCCGCCAAGCTCGGTTACCTGAACGAGAAGTGGTTCATCCTGCGCGGAATCCTCGCCATCGCGCTGTGGAGCATCTTCGCCCTCCGGCTCTACTCGATCAGCCGCCGGCAGGACGACTCTGGCGCCATCGAATACACCCGCGCCGCCGCCCGCTGGAGCGCCCCCGGCACCGTCGTGCTCTTCCTCACCGCCTCCATGGCTTCCTTCGACTGGATCATGTCTCTCGAGCCGCACTGGTTCTCCACCATGTTCGGCGTGTACTTTCTCGCCGGCGGCGCCGTCGGCTTCATGGCCATCCTCATCGCCGTCGTCCTCGGGCTCCGCTCGGCCGGCTACCTCACGCAGTCCGTGCGCGAGGAGCATTACCACGACCTCGGCAAGTGGCTCTTCGCTCTCACCACTTTCTGGGCTTACGTCACCTTCTCGCAGTACATGCTCGTCTGGTACGGCAACCTGCCCGAAGAGACCTTCTGGTTCCACAAGCGGCTTCAGTCCAGCTGGGCTGCCTTCGGCCCCATCCTCGCCGTCGGCCACTTCCTGCTGCCCTTCTTCACCCTTCTGCCGCGCGCCAACAAGCGCAATCTCAAGCTGCTCGGTTTCTTCGCCGGCTGGATGATGCTCATGCACTACTGCGATTTGTACTGGCAGATCATGCCAGTACTGCACGCAAAGGGCGTGGCCCTGCACTGGCTCGACGCCGCCGCCTGGCTCGCCGTCGGCAGCGCCTACGGACTGGTCTTCTGGCAGGGACTCAAAGAAAAGCCGCTCGTACCCGTCGGCGATCCGCGGCTCGAGCAGTGCCTGGCATTCCACAACGTCTGAGGAGCGGAGGCAAGCCATGTCTGAAATCAAGCCCGAACTCGATTCCACCGCCCCCGACACCGCTGTTTTCGTCGATGGCATCGACTACGATCACCGCGACGCCCGCGCCGGGCTCATCGCCGCCGTCAGCGGCGCCATCCTTGCCCTGCTGGTGGTGATGATCGTCGGCGTCTACTGGCTCTACGTCGTCGCCTACGAGCGCATCGACCAGCAGGTCTACTCCGGCGCGCCCAGCAAGGAACTCATGGCGATCCGCGAACGGGAAGAGGAGAATCTTCACCGCTACAGCTTCATCGATAAAGAAAAGGGCATTGTGCGCATCCCGATCGACCGCGCCATGGAAATCCTCGCTGCCGAGTTTGCCGCCGGAAAGATCGGCTACAACGCGAAGACCTACCCGGCGAAGCCCGAACCTCCGGGCGGCGCCGCGGGTGGCGAGGGCGCGGCTGCGCCTGCACAGCCTGCCGCTGCAAAACAGTAGGAACCCTTCATGAGACCCGCACGCGCGTTCCTGGTGCTTCTCGCCGCGCTCCTGGCGGCAGCGGCGCCCGTGTGTGCACAGTTGCCTTCCCACCAGACGCCGCGCGAACTGGAAGGTGTCGGCATCGAGGAGCGCCTCGGCCAGAAGATCGACCTCTCGCTCGAATTCATCGGCGAGGACGGCTATCCGCGCCCTCTCCGCGAGTACTTCTCCTCGGGCAAGCCCGTCATCCTGAATCTCGTCTACTACTCCTGCCCCATGCTCTGCACGCTCGTGCTGAACGGGCAGACCGAGGCGCTCCGCGAAATCCCGCAGGCCGCCGGCAAGGAGTTCGAGATCGTCACCATCAGCATCGATCCTACAGAGAACTACAAGCTCGCTCTCTCCAAGAAGGCTGCCTACCTCGCCTCCTATGAGCGCTCCGCCAAGGGCTGGCATTTCCTGGCCGACTACCGTAACAACGTCGCCCGCCTCGCCGAGCAGGTCGGCTTCCGTTATCGCTGGGACGACCGCTCCAAACAGTACGCTCACGCCGCCGCCATCATGATCCTGTCTCCCGATGGCATGGTGAGCCGCTACCTCTACGGCGTCCGCTTCAAGCCCTTCGACTTGCGCCTCGCCATCGCCGAGGCCGCCAGCGGCAAGACCGGCATCAGCGACAAGATTCTGCTCTACTGCTTCCATTACGACCCCGCCGCCCGCAGCTACGCGCTGGTGGCGATGAGCATCATGCGCGCCGGTGGCGTGCTCGCGCTCCTTGTGCTCGGTTTCGCCCTCTTCCGCCTGTGGCGGCGCGAGCGCCTCCGTGCCTCGACCCCAACCTCCATGGTGACTGCCAAATGAACTGGTTCCGCGACTTCCTGCTGCCCCGAGGGGCTTCCACGCACGTCGGAGAGATGGATGGACTCTTCATGTTCATTACTCTCCTCACCGTGTTCTTCTTCTTCTTCAACGGCGGACTCATCTTCTACGCCGTCCGGCGCTGGCGCCGCCGCTCGGACAAGGAAGTCACGCCCCACATCACGCATGACACTCGGCTGGAGCTGGTCTGGAGCCTCATCCCGCTCGCCGTCGTGATGCTCATCTTCTTGTGGGGCTTCAAGGGCTATGTCAAAGCCTGGGTGGCGCCCAACGATTCCATGGAAATCATCGTCACCGGCAAGAAGTGGGTCTGGGAATTCGAGTATCCCGACGGCACGCGCACGCTGAATGACCTCCATGTCCCGGTCGACCGGCCTGTGAAGCTCGTGCTCACCTCCGAAGACGTCATCCACAGCTTCTACATCCCCGAGTTCCGCCTCAAGCGCGACGCCATTCCCGGGCGCTACACAGAACTCTGGTTCTCTGCCACCAAGCCGGGCATCTACCAGGTGTATTGCACCGAATACTGCGGCAAGGGCCACTCCGACATGCTCGCCCGCATCTTCGTCGATACGCCTGAACAATACGAAACCTTCCTCCGCGAGGGCGACGAGCAGACGCGCAAAATGCCGCTCAAGGATCTCGGCCGTCTTGTCTGGGAAAACAAGGGCTGCGCTACCTGCCATTCGCTGGACGGCACGCGCGGGCAGGGGCCCTCGTGGAAGGGCATCTGGAACAAGACGCACCGCGGCGCCGATGGCAAGGACCATCTCGTCGACGCCGACTACATCCGGCAGTCCATCCTGATGCCGCAGGCGGTCGTGGTCCAGGGATTCGAGCCGATCATGCCCACCTATCAGGGGCTGTTGCGCGAGCGCGAGATCCTCGCCGTCATCGAGTTCATCAAAGAGTTGCAGTAGGAAAGGGAGATAGACCATGTCAGAGGGAGTTCTGCACGCCGGCGCCGGGCACGCCGTGCACCACGCCGATTACCTCGAAGAACCCAGGGGCCTCTGGAGCTGGCTCACCACCGTCGACCACAAGCGCATCGGCCTGATGTACATGTGGTCCGTCCTGTTCTTCTTCCTCGTCGGCGGCATCTTCGCCCTGCTCATCCGACTGGAGTTGCTGACGCCCAAGCAGACCATCATGGACGCGGAAACCTACAACCGCGTCTTCACCCTCCACGGGGCCATCATGACGTTCCTCGTCATCATCCCCGCCATCCCCGCCGCGCTAGGCAACTTCGCCCTGCCGCTCCTGCTCGGCGCCAAGGACGTCGCCTTTCCGCGGCTGAACCTTGCCAGCCTCTACATCTATTGGACTGGCGCCGCCATGGCAGTCGCCACGCTCGCCCTCGGCGGCGTGGACACCGGCTGGACCTTCTACACGCCCTACTCCACCACCACCGGCGGCGGCGTCACTCTCATGGTGCTGGCCGCCTTCGTCCTCGGCTTCAGCTCCATCTTCACGGGCGTCAACTTCATCGCCACCATCCACAAGTTGCGCGCCCCCGGCATCGGCTGGTTTGAAATGCCTCTGTTCTGCTGGGGCATGTATGCCACCGCGCTCATCCAGATCCTTGCCACTCCCGTGCTTGGCATCACGCTCCTGCTCATCGTCATGGAGCGCGTCCTCGGCGTCGGCATCTTCGATCCGCAGCTCGGCGGCGACCCCGTCCTGTTCCAGCACTTCTTCTGGTTCTACTCGCACCCGGCGGTCTACATCATGATCTTGCCCGCCATGGCCGTCATCAGCGAGGTGATCCCCACCTTCTCGAAGAAGACGATCTTCGGCTACAAGGCGATCGCGTTTTCGTCTGTCGCCATCGCCCTGCTCGGCTTCCTCGTCTGGGCGCACCACATGTTCGTCGCCGGCATGAGCCTCTTCGCCGGCGCCATCTTCAGCTTCCTCACCTTCTTCATCGCCATTCCCTCGGCCATCAAGGTCTTCAACTGGATCGCCACCATGTGGCGCGGCTCTATCTCGCTCGAGGCGCCCATGCTGCACGCCATCAGCTTCCTGCTGATCTTCACCATCGGCGGCTTGACGGGGCTCTTCCTCGCCGCGCTCTCCACCGACGTCCACCTGCACGACACCTACTTCGTGGTCGCCCACTTCCACTACGTCATGGCCGGATCCAACCTCATCGCCATGCTCGCAGGCATGCACTACTGGTGGCCCAAGATGTACGGCCGGCTTTACGACAAGAAGCTCGCCGCCATCTCTGCCGCCCTCATCTTCGTCGGCTTCAACCTCACCTTCCTTCCTCAGTTCGTCCTCGGCAGCCGCGGCATGCCGCGCCGCTACTTCAATTACCTGCCGCAGTTCCAGGACCTGCACGTCGCATCCACCATCGGCAGCTGGGTCCTCGCCGCCGGCCTGTTCCTCACCGCCGCATACCTGCTGGCCTCGTTCCGGCAGCCCAAGGGCATGACCGCCAATCCCTGGGGCGGCCGCACCCTCGAGTGGGAGACTTCCTCGCCTCCCACCACGCACAACTTTGAAGGCCAGCCCGTTCTGCAGCACGGTCCCTACGATTACCGTCCGGAGCCCGCGCCTGTCGGCGTCAAGGAACTGGCCCACTGAATCCATTCCGGGAGTCGTATTCGATGAGCACCGCCACGCCCTCCGCGCACGCACATGCCGAACACGGCCACACGCCGTTTCTCCAGCATCACTTCCGCGAAATGTCGCAGCAGTTCGATGCCGCCAAGATCGGTATGTGGCTGTTCCTGGTCACCGAGGTCCTCCTCTTCGGCGGCCTCTTCGTCGGTTACGGCATCATGCATGCCCGCCACCCCGAAGCCTTCGTCGCCGCCCACCACCACCTCGACAAAACCCTCGGCGCGCTGAACACCGTCGTGCTGCTCGTCTCCAGCTTCACCATGGTGCTCTCGGTGTGGGCTGCCCAGACGAGCCGCAAGAAGCTGCTCGTGCTCTTCCTTCTGCTCACCCTCGCCTGCGCCGGCACCTTCATGGTCGTGAAGTACTTCGAGTACAGCCACAAGTTCCACGAAGGCCTGCTGCCCGGCAAGTATTACTCGCACAAGGGCGACACCGTGCCCGGCCAGTTCCTGTTCTTCAGCTTCTACTTCATGATGACCGGCTTGCACGGCATCCACGTCCTGCTCGGCATGGTGGCCATCGCATGGCTCGTCTTCCGCGCGCTGAAAGGCCACTTCTCGAGCGAATACTACTCGCCGGTCGAAATCACCGGCCTCTACTGGCACTTGGTGGACCTGATCTGGATCTACCTGTTCCCGCTGATGTACCTGATCTCCTGAGGAGCCCGCCCATGTCGCACGTCAACGAACACGCTCATCCGGTCACGGGACCCAAGACCTACGGGCTCGTCCTGCTCGCCCTGCTCGTCCTGACGGTCATCACCGTGCAGGCTTCCTACTTTGATTTCGGACCCTGGAACACCGTGGTCGCCCTTCTGATCGCCTCCGCCAAAGGCTCGCTTGTGGCGCTCTACTTCATGCACCTGCGCCACGACAAGTTCAACGCCGTGATCTTCGTTGGCGGGCTGCTCTTCCTGGCGATCTTCCTGATCTGGACCCTTTTCGACATCGCCACGCGCCAGCCCGTGCTGCCTTCGAACCTGAAGACACCCGTCCAGGAGTTCCCCGGCGCGCCCCTCGGCGGTCCGGTCCGGCCATCTACCGGCCAGCCGCGCGGCACGCCGGCGCAGTAAGGGCCCCGGCAAGAGAAGCGCCCAGCCGCGCTGCCGGCGCAAGCTAGAATCTTCTCAATGGGGAAGTTTCTTCGCACGGGCGCGTGGATTCTTGTCGCCGCACTCGGCGCCTTTGCCCTGGCCGGAGTCGCGCTCAAGCGCGGCGAGCCGGTCAACAGCGCATGGCTCGTCACTGCCGCCGTCTGCACCTATCTCGCTGCCTACCGCTTCTACTCGGCGTTCATCTCCGCCAGGGTGATGGCGCTCGATGACCGCCGCGCCACGCCCGCCGAACGGTTTCGCAACGGGCATGACTTCGAACCCACCAACAAGTGGATCGTCTTCGGTCATCACTTCGCCGCAATCGCCGGTCCCGGGCCTCTGGTAGGCCCCACCCTCGCCGCGCAGTTCGGCTACTTGCCCGGCACGCTCTGGATCATCCTCGGCGTCGTCCTCGGCGGCGCCGTGCAGGACTTCGTGATCCTGTTCGCCAGCGTCCGCCGCGACGGCAAGTCGCTCGGACAGATGGCCCGTGAAGAGATTGGCCGCATCGGCGGCGGCATCGCCCTGCTCACCGTGCTGCTCATCATGATCATCCTCCTCGCCGTCATCGGCCTCGTGGTGGTCAACGCGCTGAAGGGCAGTCCGTGGGGGACGTTCACGATCGCCGCCACCATGCCCATCGCTGTCTTCATGGGCCTGTACTTGCGCTTCTGGCGCCCCGGGCGAGTCCTCGAAGTCTCCCTCATCGGCTTCCTGCTTGTCGTCGCCTCGATCTTCGCCGGCGAGTGGGTCGCCCACCACGCGGTCTTCGGCCCCTGGTTCACCCTCGGCGGCATGGCGCTCGCCGTCGCACTTATCATCTACGGCTACGCCGCCTCCGCTCTTCCCGTGTGGCTGCTGCTCGCCCCCCGCGACTACCTCAGCACGTTCGTCAAGCTCGGCGTCGTACTCTTGCTCGGTCTGGGCGTGCTCATCGTCCGTCCCGATCTGCAGATGCCCGCGCTCACGCAGTTCACCGGCGGCACCGGACCCATCTTCGCCGGAAAGATCTTCCCCTTCTGCTTCATCACCATCGCCTGCGGCGCCATCAGCGGCTTCCATGCCCTCATCAGCTCCGGCACCACGCCCAAACTCATCGCCCGCGAAAGCCACGTCCGGCAAGTCGGCTACGGCTCCATGCTGCTGGAAAGCTTTGTCGCGATGATGGCGCTCGTCGCCGCCTGCGCCCTCGAGCCCGGCGTCTTCTTCGCCGTCAACTCGCCGGCGGGCATCGTCGGCCCCACGCCCGCCGCGGCGGCTGCCACCATCACAAGCTGGGGCTTTCCGGTCACACCGGAGCAGATGCACGAGCTGGCCCGCCACGTCGGCGAGGAAACCCTCTTCTACCGCACCGGTGGCGCGCCCTCGCTGGCTCTCGGCATGGCTCACATCTTTTCGCGCATCGCGGGCAACGAGGCGGTGCTCCGCTTCTGGTACCACTTCGCCATCATGTTCGAGGCGCTCTTCATCCTCACTGTCATCGACGCCGGCACCCGCGTCGGCCGCTTCATGCTCCAGGATTTCCTCGGCCACTTCTGGAAACCGCTCGGCCGCACCAGCTGGATGCCCTCCGTCCTTCTCACTAGCGCCCTCATCGTCGCCGCCTGGGGCTACTTTCTCGTCCAGGGCGTGCTCGACCCGCTCGGCGGCATCAATTCGCTGTGGCCTTTGTTCGGGATCGCCAATCAGCTGCTGGCTGCCGTCGCCCTCTGCGTCGCCACCACGATCCTCATCAAGATGCACGGCGCGAAATACATGTGGATCACCACCCTCCCGCTGGCATGGCTGGTGACTGTGACCTTCGCCGGCGCCTGGCAGAAGATCTTCAGCAACGCGCCGCGCGTCGGCTTCCTCGCTCAGGCGCGGCTTCTGGAAGCCGGGCCGCAAACCGCCCAGACCAGGCAGCTGATCTTCAACAACCGCCTAGACGCTGTCGTCTGCGGCATCTTCCTGGTGCTTGTGGCGGCGATCCTCGTCGACTCCATCCGCATCTGGGCCGGCATCCTCCGCGGCACCCGCGAAGCCCGCAGCTTCGAGGCGCCGTTCGTCCCCTCGCAACTCGGCGCGGAGGAACTCGGATGACTCGCTCCTGGCAGCGCTTCTGGCAAACCTTGCTAGCCATCCTGCGTGAACTCGCCGACGAGCGCGCCTATCAGCGCCATCTGCGCGTCCACGGGCGCGCCCCCTCCGGCGAGGAATGGCGCCGCTTCAGCGAAGAACGCCTGCGCCTGAAATACCAGCGCCCGCGCTGCTGCTGAACCCGCCTGCTCAGTTCAGCACCGGCAGCTCGGGACGCCGCCGCTCTTCCGGAATGGGCACATGCTCGGGCGCCGTGTACACCGGCTTCGCCCCGTCGCTGAAGTCCAGATGCAGGTGCCTGCGCAGGATCCGCTCCGGGAAATGCGCCAGCCGGAACAGCGGCCACTTCATCGCCGGCCCGAACATCTTCCGCCCCAGCAGGTAATAGTAGACCGGAATCCCGAGGTTGAACTTCCACTGCACGCTTCGCTCGCGCCGGAAGAAATCGATGTTGTAGCGCCAGCAGGTGAAGAAGAACTCCCACTGCAGCTCGGTCAGCCGAGCGATCTTCGCACCCTCTTTCGATGCCAGCTTCGTGTCTTCCAGCGGCACGAACAGCGTCGGGATCACGCACCACTTGGCGTCCATCAGCGCGTACAGCAGATCCAGCGACTGCCGCGTGTCGTCGTCCGTCTCTCCGGGCAGCCCGATGATGAACGTGCACATCGGGAACCAGTTCGCCCGGTTCATGATCTCCATCCCCTTCAGCACCACGTCCGGCCACTGCTCCGGGCGGAACGGGTAGCTCTTGCCCTTCATGAACTGCTTGAACAGCCGCACCGACCCCGTCTCCAGCCCCACGAACATCATCGCGTAGCGCTTGTCCGGGTGCGTCGATTCCGGATGCTGGTTCACGCTCTTGTCCACCGCCAGGTGCAGCTCCTCCACGATCTCCGGTTGCACCACCACCGGCGCCATCGTGCCGTGCGTCATCATGATGTGCTTCACGCCCGGCACCGCCGCCACGCTCTCAAACAGCCGCTTCAGCGACGGCACGTTCGTCGCGAACCGCTTGCCCTGCTCGTACAGGAACAGGTCCTCCGTGCACAGCGTGATCGTGTCGGCGCCCTGCGCGACCGCCCGCCGCACGTTCTCCAGAATGGGCTCCAGCGGGATGCTCTTGCCCGAACGCAGCGCCACCGAGCAGAACTGGCATCCCCGCCCGCAGCCCCTTGTGATCTCCACGACTCCGAACGTTGACCGGTTTACCCCCGCCGGGATCGACTCGAGCTTCGGCGACTTGCACTCGATCCTCTCCGGTAGCGCTTCGCCTCGCACTGCCCGCTCGAACAGGTCCACTGCCACCTCTTCCGCCTCGCCGTCCACCAGCGTGCCGATCCGCCACTGGGCCTGCAACCCCTTGTGCGCGATCTGCCACGCCCCCGGACCGCCCACGATCAGCTTCAGGTGCCCGCGGTGCTTGTCGATCACCGGATGCTGGATCAACCGCCGGAACTCCGCCGCGTTGATCGGCTCGCAGTCGCTGCCATAGAAGCCTGCGTACACATCCGTCGCAAACGTGATCCCCAGCGGGTTGTGCGCGTGAACTCCGATCGCGCGCGTCTCCGGACCGACGAAAAGCCCCAGTTGGTCCGGATAACAGACCGCCACGTTCTCCTCGCCGAAATGCCTTGCCAGAAGGGCTTCGATCACGCGCAAGCCGTGCGGTACGTACTTCGCCGTTCCGTCCGGGTTCACCTCGACTGCCGTGGACCAGTCCGTGCCCATCACCCGGGCGTATTTGTCCGGCAGCGTGGCCAGCAGCATCTGCCGCCACGTGCTCTGCTGGTATTCCGTTGATTCCGAAGTGCTGGCTGCAAGAACGATGAGCTTACCGCGCGTGCAGGACAACGGGAACCTCCCTGGAGCACCTTGAACCGTGCGCGGCGTCCATTCGCCGTCAATTGCATGATAACGGACGGCAAAACCGCGATCAAGAAATGTGGCCCTTAAGGTACAGATTGCCCTGCGGCCACCCGCCCAACCGCCTGCCCCGTCCCTTCCTTCAGCACGATCTCCCGGTTGGCCTGCTCGAGCTCGAACGACTCTGTCAGGCCGCTGGGCCAATGCACCGTCGCACGCGCCTTCGCCGCTGCGCCAAGCCCGAAGTGTACCCGCGGGTCGTTCGCAGAGTAAAAGCTCGACTGCGACAGCACCGCCTTGGCCTGCTTCTTGCCCCCGTACTCCAGCACCACGCGCGCCCCGAATGCCCCCCGGTTCGACTTCGTCCCCTCCAGCCGCAGCACCAACCAGTTGCGTCCTTCCGCCTTCAGGTCGTTGCGCAACAGAGACGGCGCCTCGTTGCGGTTCCACAACACAATGTCGATGTCGCCGTCGTTGTCCAGATCCCCGAACCCGACCCCACGCACGGAATGTTTTTCGAGCATGGCGGGTCCCGCTTCCCCTTCGATCAGCTCGAACCGCGCATCCCCCAGATTGCGGAAAAGCATCGGCGCCGTCTTGTAAGGGTAGGCGGGCAGCGCCGCCTCCGTCTCCGGGTACACGCAGCCGGTGCCGACGAAGATGTCCGGCAGCCCGTCGTGGTCGAAATCGTAAATCCCCGTGCCCCAGCCCACGCGCCGCGTCTCCACCCCGATGCCCGCCTTCAGCGTCACATCCCGGAACATGCCCTTGCCGTCATTCAGATAAAGCACGTGCGTGTCGTCGGCGAAATGCGTCTTGAAAATGTCCAGCTCCCCGTCCAGGTTCACATCGCCGATGCCCAGCCCCATGCCCGCCTGCTCCATGCCGTCGTCGTTCAGCGCAATGCCCCTTTCGATCCCCTCCTCGGTGAACGTCAGGTTCCCGTTGTTGCGAAACAGCAGGCTCGGCGTCGAATCGCAGGCGGTGTAAATGTCCTGCCATCCATCATCGTCCACGTCGAACGCCACCGCCGACATTCCGAAGCTCTTGTCGTATTTCGCGATCCCAGCCCGCGCGCTGATGTCCTCAAAGGTGCCGTCCCCCCGGTTGCGGTACAGCCAGTGGCGCGCCGTCTTCAACCCTCGCGGACCGCAGGAAACCGGCACGCCTTTCCAGTTGCAATTCGGATTCTCTCCGGGTTTGGGCGTGCTGTTCAGGTCGAAATCAATGTAATTCGACACATAGAGATCGAGAAATCCGTCCCGGTCAATATCCACAAACGTCGCCCCCGCGCCCCACCGCGGCGCCTTGGGGCGCGGCGACGGCAGCAACCCCGCCTTCTCCGCCACGTCCGTGAACGTCCCGTCGCAGTTGTTCCTGTAAAGCGCGTTGTCGCCCCAGTAAGTCACGAACAGGTCCATGCAACCGTCGTTGTTGTAATCGCCGATCGCCGCCCCCTGCGCCCATCCGGACTCGCGCCATAATCCCGCCTTCTTCGTCACGTCTTCGAACTTCAGTCCCCCGAGATTGCGGTACAGCCGGCTCACTGCGTCCGGCGGCGGGTTCTCTATCTTGGACCCCACCACCAGGAAAACGTCCATCCGCCCGTCGTTGTCGTAATCGAAGATCGCCACGCCACCCGAAGAGGTCTCCAGGACGTAATCCGACTTCTCGGTTCCCCCGTAATGCAGAACCTGCGTGAGCCCCGCTTGCTGCGCCACGTTTGTGAACTTCGCATGCCACGGGATTCCCGACGCCTTCGGCTTCGCCTGCGGCTTCACGCCGCGGCTGGCGATGCCCTGCCCCCAGGCGGCGCACGCCGCCAGCGCCAATGCTGCCAGTGCTCTCAAGGATTCTCCGGCCCCTCTTTCATCAGGCTATCCGACTCCACCCGCAACCGGTCCCGCTCCACCACGCGCGCCTTCAGCCGCCGCACCTCCTCGAACTCCGCCTTCGCCTGCGCCGTCCTGCCCATCGCCTGATACACCCGCCCCAGCGCCATTCGCACCGCCTCCTGCTCCGGCAGCAGCACCCTCGCCTTCTCCAGCTCCGCCAGAGCCAGCTCAAGCTTCCCCTCGCGCTGATAGATCCGCCCTAGCTGATAGTGCGGATCCCCGTACCCGGCGCGCAGCGCCATCGCCCGCTTCAGCATCTTCTTCCCCCGCTCGCTGTCCCCGTTGCGCTCATACAACACGCCAAGCTGATAGGCGGACTCCGCGTCCTGAGGGTTCAGCTCCACCGCCCGTTCCAGCAGTGGAATGGCCGCCGCGTCGTTGCGCTCCAGCAGCTCCAGCCGCCCCAGCGCCGCCACCGCCGGCTGGAAGTCCGGAGTCAGCCGCACGACTTCCGCGAACGCCTGTTTCGCCTCCGCCCACATCCCTCTCCGGTAGAGCAGCAGCCCTTCGATCAGCTTCGCCTGCGCCGGATTCGACTCCGACTTTGCCAGCAGCTCCGCCGCCTTCTCCTCATTCCCGCCACGCGCGTGCGCGTACGCCAGCGCGTAGAGAATGCTCGTGTCCTTCGGATTCAGCCGGTAGGACTTCTCCAGATCCTCGAGCGCTCCCCGCGGATCGCCCGACTCCATCAGACACAGCCCCAGCAACTGCCGCGCCCGCGCCTCGTTCGGATAGCTCTTCAAGAAGACGCGCAGATGGGCGGCCGCTTCCGCGTAGCGTTTCAACTGCCCCAGCGACACAGCCAGATTGAAATGCACGGGCACGAGCTTCGGATTCGCCTTCAACGCCCGCTCGTACAGCGGCACCGCCTCCGCGTATTGCCCCCGCCGTGCATGCACCGCTGCCAGGTTCGACCAGCCCTCCGCCGATCCCGGATAGCGTTTCACATGCTCCCGGAACAGTGCCTCCGCCCGGTCCAGATCCCCGCGCGCAAAAGCACGCTGGCCGTCCCCCAGCAGGTCAGGCTGAGGAACGGCCAGCGAGATCAGGATCAGCGCGAATCCCAACATCCCGTGTTCAGGATATCGCGCCTTCAGCAGGCGTCAGAAGTACACTTTCGCCGCCAGCTGAATGATGCGAGGATCGCGCGTCGCGGTCAACGCGCCGAACCCGAACCGCCCGCCGTTGCCGCCAAGCGCGTTCGGCAGGTTGATGATGCGCGAGCCATCGCGGCTGAACACCATCGAACGGTTGAAGTCGCTGAACCGCGTGTGGTTCCAGGCGTTGAACATCTCCACCCGCAGCTGGATGTACTTCGATTCGTCGTTCTTCCAGTACGGGAAGTTCTTGAACACGGAGATGTCCCAGTTGTGGTCGCCGGGGCGGTAGACGACGCGTGGGCTGCTGTCGAAGCCCTGGCTGCCTTTGAACGCGGGGAGCGCAAACCCGGCGGCGCCAGTGTCGATCCACGCGTAGTCGCCCTTCGTGTAGTTGAACTTGCCCTTGATCACCGGACGCGGACCGACGTCCACAGATCCGGTGAAGCGCTCGTTCAGGTTGCCCAGGCCGTCGATCGAGAAGCTCAGGTTGTCCGGCTGGCCCGTCTGCATCGTGGTGATGCCCGAGATCTGCCAGTTGTTCACGATCTGGCCGAGGAACTTCGATGCGCCAGAGTCGCCTTTGGCGAACTTCGGCAGGGTGTAAACGTAGTTGAACACCAGGTTGTGCGTGCGGTGGTAGAACAGCGGCCCGTAGTCCGCTGCCCTCATGTTGAACGGATGGTTCGTGGTGTAGTCATCCGTCGTCGTGCCCAGCGCCCGCGACCACGTGTAGGCGAACCCGAACGTGATGTCGCGCCCGAACCGCCGGTTGGCGCTCATCTGCAGCGAGTGGTAGTTTGAGTTGGCGCCGAAGGCGATGATGTTCGTGTTCGCGTAGCCCTGGAACGGCCGGTAGAACAGCACGTTCTTCGTCGTCGACCCGTCGAATTGCGGATTCGCGTTCAGCGGGTCCTGGTTCTCCGGCAGCCACGCCGAGCCATAGGGCACCGCGTTGAAGTTGCGGCGGTAGATGATGTGGTTCGACAGCGAGCCCACATAGCCGATGTCAAACAACACGTTGAACGGCAGCTCCCGCTGGATGCTCATGTTCCAGTTGTAGGTCGTCGGGATCTCGCCGTTCTTGTCGAAGCCGTTCACGTTCGCCGGGAAGTAGATACCCTCGCTTGCCGGCGGAATCGAAGCCAGCTGCCCGTAATAGAACTGCGGGCTGTTGGTCGAGGGCGGGTTCGGCAGCATGTCGAACACCGGGTTGCCCTGGAAGCGGTCGTAGAACACGCCTCCGCCGAAGCGCAGCACCGTCTTGGGCATGAACTGGTAGGCGATGCCGATGCGCGGCGCAAAGAGCACGCCCTGCCCGTCGATCAGCCCTTTCGGGTAGCCATCCCGTCCCGCGCGTCCCATGCCGTTGGCGTACAGCCCGTCCACGAAGCCGCCGCCCGCGTTCACGATTGCGCCGGTCAGCGCCCGTGGTCCGGTCTGGCCAGTCACCGGGTTGCGTGCCACCACCGTGCCCGTGTTGGGGTCGCGATAGGGCTGCCACAACTGAGCGGAATTTGCCGTGTTGTACAGCACAGGGTTGAATGAGGAGGTCTGCAGCGCCCGGTCATATTGCGGCTGGATGTAATAGAACCGCATGCCGTAGTCGATGGTCAGCTTCCTCGTGATGCGCCACGAGTCCTGCGCGAACCACTCCACGTTCCAGTAGCGGTACTGCCCGTTCAGCACGACGTTGGACTGCTGCAACCTTTGGTAAGTGCCAGTGAGCGCGTTCGTCCACGCCCAGTTCGTATCGAACGGGTTGGACGAGTCGCGGTCGAACCAGACGTTGCCGTTCACGCTCGTGAACGCCGTCTGGTCCTTCAGGCTCTTGTGCAGGTAAATGCCGAACTTCAGCGTGTGCGCGCCCAGGATCTTCGCCACGTTGTTCGTGATGTCGTACGTGTGATTGAAGTTCCGGAACGGCGTCCCGTTGAAGCCCGTGAACGGCGAGTTCGGCACGCCGCCCCAGCGCCAGTTTTGCACCAGCCCCAGCTTGTCCGCGTCCGGGAACGGCATCTTGTAGCGCAGGTTCAGCTTCGCCCGGCTGAAGGTGTCGTCCACCGGGTCGATGTTCAGCACGTTCTTCGACGAGCCGAAGACGAACTCGTTGGTCAGCGTCGGGTTGATCACCGTCGTCACGTTCGTGATGAAGCTCCAGCCCGGATCGCCGAAATTCATCGGCGCGAACGGGATGTTGTAGTCCGCGTTCCACTGCCCGTAGTTCTTGTTCGTCTGGCTGTACGTCTTGATGAACCGGCTGTACAGCCGCCACTTGTCGTTGATCACGTAGTCGCCGCGGTAAACCTGCTCGCGCCGCGGATACGTGTCGGAGAACTGCGTCTGGTAGTTGAAGCTCGGGTCCACGCCGAGGGCGTTCGGCTTCGGATACCAGTTCAGGATCTTGATCCCGTCGGGATCCTGCCGAGATGCAGGAATGATATTGCCGGGGAACTGCGCTCCGCCGGCAAGCGGATCCTTCACCACCACGGGGCTGCCGCCGCCCTCGCGCGATTGCGAGAAGTTGCCCTGCCGCTCCAGATCGGTCGGCACCGTCACGTTGCGCAGCCCCTGCGGCACCAGTTGGTTCTGCCACTCCCAGCCGACGAAGAAGAACAGCTTGTTCTTGTCCGTGTTGAACTTGCCCGGAATGTAAACGGGTCCGCCCACGTTGAAGCCGGCGAAGTTGTAGCGGTAGAACTGCCGTGGCCGGCCTTCGATGTTGTTCCGCCACGAGTTGGCGTTCAGCCCCTCATGACGGTGGAAGATGTAGCCCGTGCCATGGAAGTCCTGCGTGCCGGACTTGGTCACCACCTGGATCTGCGCGCCCGACGAGCGTCCGAACTCCGCCGGCTGCGCGTTCGTGGTGACCTTCATCTCCGCGATCATGTCGATGTTGGTCGTCGCCAGAACGCCGCCGTTGGATCCGGTGTCCACGTTGGTCACGCCATCCAGCAGCAGGTTGTTCTGGTTGCCGCGGTTGCCGTTGGCCATGATGCCGCCCAACCCGCCGGTGTAAACCACGCCCGGGATCGTGCGCGCCAGGTCGAGGAAGTTGCGCCCCGTCATCGCCAGGTCCAGCACCTGCCGCGATGTCAGGATGCCTGCCTTCTCCGCGCCCTGCGTGCTCACCTGGGCGGCGCTGGCTTCCACCGTGATCGTCTCCGTCAGCGCGCCAACCTGAAGGACCAGATCGCCCAGCGTCACACGGTCGCTGGCGAACACTTTCACGTCCTTCTGTTCGAACTTCTTGAACCCTGGCGCTTCAATGCTGATCGTGTAATTGCCCGGCTGAACCGGGGTAAACACGAACGCGCCGTCATTGCCGCTCGTCGTGGAGCGGCCGCTTCCTGTCGCCTGGTCCACCAGCGTCACTCGCGCGCCCGTAATCACAGCATCCTGCGTGTCCTTTACCACGCCTGTGATCGAGCCGGAGATCTGCTGGGCGAACATGGCGCCACTGAGCAAAGCAAGCAAGGCTGCCGCGCACAAGACATGGCGCGCCAGCCCCCTTCTCAGATTCATGCGATGTACCCCTTTCAATGTTGTCACCCCGGGCGGCGCCCGCGTCTGTGGCGGGCGCGCCCGTGGATTAGCAGAATTCTATTACCGCTTTCATTCGAATGCAAGCGAATTCTTCAACGCCCAGTGCGGGCAGGGGATTGAGGAAACTGAAACGCTTTCAAGATTGCCGGAATCCGGTTTGCCGCCCCATCCTTCAGGCCACTGCCGCCTGCCACCGCGCCGGTTCCTCCGCGGCTGCTCCCGCGCGGCACGGCCCGGTTTGCGGGATCCCCGCATTCAGGATCTGCACAAACTCCGTGGCCATCGGCGCGCATGCCGTTTGCGGGTACATCAGGAAGAACAGTTGCCGCACCAGCGACGCGCCCAGCTCTCCGCTGATCGCCGCCACATTCTCCGCCGCCGCCGCCACGCACTCCCGGCAGCAGAGCCCTGCCTCCCGGCATTCGGGAAGCCGTCTGTCTCCTCTGGGGCGGCCTGCGGGCATCGGCGATCCTCCTGACCCTTCCATCGGCTTCGCGGCACCCGGTCTTGCCCCGGGTTCCGCGTCCGGCCACCTCGTTTCGGCGGCTCGTACTTCTCCTTTTTGCCCGAGGATCGGGCCCAATCCCAGACACCTGTTGCGGGGGCGCGGAGGGTTCTTTGCGGGGGATCAGTCCCCCCATTTGGGGGGGCGGCCTTGCGGCCGCTCTTGCCAGGTTCAGGACAGGGCTTTCAGAATCGCCTCAAACACGCTGTCCGGAGTGCCCGCGCCGTCCACGCGCAGGTACTTGCCGCTGGCGTAGTGCTCTATCAGGGGAGCCGTGCTCCTCTCGTACGCCGCCAGGCGGTTGCGCACGGTGTCCTCGCAGTCGTCGTCCCGTTGCTTCAATTCCGCGCCGCAGGCATCGCACTGCCCGGGCTGCTTCGGAGGATGCGTGCTCAGGTTGTAAATCGCTCCGCACTGCGCGCAATAGCGCCGGTTGCAGGTCCGCTCGATCAGCAGCTCCAGCGGGACATCGATGTGCAGCGCCACCGGCTGCGGCATCCCCAGCTCCTCGAGCAAGGACCGGAGATACTCCGCTTGCGGGACTGTCCGCGGATAGCCGTCGAGCAGGAAGCCGCTGCGGCAATCGTCCCTGGAAAGGCGCGAGCGGACGATCCGGTTGACGAGATCATCGCCCAGCAGCCCGCCCGTGATCGTCACTCCCGCGGCGATTTTGCCCAGCTCCGTGCCCGCCTGGATCTCGCCGCGGATCATCTCGCCCGTCGAGACCGCCGGAATCCCGAAGTGCTTCGCCAACCTCTCCGCCTGCGTCCCCTTCCCGCACCCCGGAGGCCCCAGCAACAGAAAAGTACGCGTCGCCGCTGGGGCGGGAACCGGCTGCGTGGTCAGGCTCGACATCGTGTTCTCCTGACCAGCAGTCTAGCGGCCTGCGTCATTTCCAGTCAATTCGGTCTGATTATCTGGAGTATCGACCGCATCGCCTCCCGGAACTCCTCGTGACGCGGCAGCAGACTCACCGCCAGGAACGCCTCCCGCTCGAAGTCGTAGCAGTAGCCCGGCTGCACCAGAACGTGCGCCTCCTCCAGCAGCCGGAGCGCCCACTCCTCTTCGCTATAGATCCGCGGCGCTTCCAGCACCGCGGTCCACCCGCCCTCCGGCTCCCTTGCCCGCCACGCCGGCGCCTGCTCCGTGAGCGCCGCAAGTTCTCCCCAGTTGTCCAGCACATGCCAAAGGATCCTGTCCTGCACCGCTCCTGCCAGCTCCAGCCAGCGTGGCGCCGCCAGTTGCACCGGCGCCGACGCCGGCAAGTAGGCGTCGGCAATCCACTCCAGCCGCTCCAGCGCCTCCCGGCGCAGCGCCTCCGGTCCCCCGACATGAACCCAGCCCAGCTTCATCTGCGGTAGCCCCGCCGTCTTCGACAAGCCGCTCAGCGTGAACGTCAGCCCCCTGTGCGGGCCCGCCAGAGACGTCACGCGCCGCGAGCTGCCGCGCCAGGCATAGTCGTAGAACACCTCGTCGACGATCAGCGCCAGCCCGCGCGCCTCTGCGAACTGCTGCAGTTCGCGCCACTCCTCCTCCCGCAGGTACGTCCCGGTGGGGTTGTTCGGATTCACCACCACCACCGCTCGCGCCCGCTCGTCCAGGCTTCTTTCCAGCGCTGCAACATCCAGATGCCAACTGCACTCTTCCAGCAGGGGATACTGCACCGCGCGCACCCCTTCCAGCTCCGCCAGGCACTCGATCAATGGATACGAGGGCCGCGGCGTCATCACCGCGTCGCCTGGATTGCACAGCAGCTTGAACAGCCACGAGTACGCCTCGCTCGTGCTCGATGCCAGCACCAGATTCTCCGCATCCAGCCTCACGCCATGCCGCTCGTGCCAGCGCGCGATCGCCTGCCGAGCCTCCGGGTGACCCTTCGGCGCAGGTTCGTACCGCAATGCCCGCTTATCCCCGAGCGCCGCCAGAATCTCCTCCTCCGGGTAGCTGATCCCTGCCTGAGTGGGATTCGACAGCGTCAGATCGACAATCTTTTTCCCGGCTTGCCTCAGCTCCTGCGCGCGCTTCCACAGCCTGTTTGGCAGAAGCGAGTGCGGAGTGCGCGAAGAAAACTCCGTCACGCTTCCGCCACCACCGGATTTCGCAGTTCCCCCAGCCCCTCGATGCGCACCGCCATCTCGTCTCCGGGACGCAGCCAGCGGGGAGGCTTCTTCGAAAATCCCACGCCCGCCGGCGTCCCCGTAGCCACAATATCCCCCGGCTCAAGCGTCAATACGCTCGAAATGAAAGCAATGAGTTCCGGGATCTTGAAAATCATTTCCCCGGTATTCGACGCCTGCATCCGCTCTCCGTTCAAAAAAAGCTCGATGGAAAGAGCATGCGGGTCCGGGATCTCGTCCGCGGTCGTGATCCAGGGGCCTGTCGGCGCGAACCCGTCGAAGGTCTTCCCCATCAGCCATTGCGACGTCGCCAGTTGGAAATCCCGCGCGCTCACGTCGTTGAAGCATATGTAACCGAACACGTGGCCGTGCCACCTGTCCGCTGGAATATGCCGCCCGCCCAGCCCGACCACAAAGGCCAGCTCTGCCTCGTAATCCGGTTTACTCGAGTTTCTCGGCAGAATTACCGGCGCACCGGGGCCAATGATTGTGTTGGAATACTTGCTGAATATTGTCGGAACTGAAGGGATTTCCATCTTCGCTTCCGCCGCATGATCGCGGTAATTCAGCCCCGCGCACAGGATCTTCGGCGGGCGCGGCAGCGGCGCCAGCAGCGCCGCCTGCTCCGGCGCGAGCCCCGGGTCGGGCGTTGTCTCCATGTGCAGCCGGATGCGGTCCAGCGACGCCGGCGCAGACGCGATGATCTCCAGCACCGAACCGAACCCCGCCGGCTGCAAACTGTAAATCCGCCCGTCGCGAATCACCCCGGGCGCAGCCGTCCCCCCGGGCGTCTGATACATCGCCAGCTTCATATGGAAATCACGGGCGCGTCCGGCGCCCCCTTCCGCCGCTATTATCGCAACCCCGCCCCGGCGCTGCGGTGCCTACTCCTGCATCATCGCCTGAGAGTCCATCTCCCGCCACGCGCTGATCTTCAGCCGGCGGCACACCCAGCACAGGTTCTCGTCGGAGAACGGCGCCACTTCCGATCCGCACACCACGCACCCCTTCCTCTTCCGCTCCGGCTTCGCGTTCTCCACGCACGCCGCCCGCGGACGGACATTCCCGGGGCGCTTCGTCTTTTTCGCCATCTGTTTCCAGCTAATCACGCTCCGGCCCAAAGATCAATCCCCGGCCGCCGGCGCCTCGGCGTGCGCCGTGCGCCGCCGCCCCAGCCACGCCCGCACGTCTTCCACATACGAATACGACACGGGCACCACCAGAAGCGTCAGCATCAGGCACAACAGCTGCCCGCCGATGATCGTTACCGCAATCGCCGACCGCGTCGCCGCGCCCGTCCCGATCGCCACCGCCGTCGGCACCAGCCCGGCGATGATCGAAAACGTCGTCATCAGAATCGGACGCAGCCGCACCTGGTTCGCCTCCAGGATCGCCTCCCGCAGCGGCTTGCCCGCCTCCAGCAGACGGTTCATGTAATCCACCTGCAAGATCCCGTTCTTCTTCACGATGCCCAGCAGCAGCAGGATCCCCAGAGCGCTGAACAGGTTGAGCGAACGCCCCGTGGCCAGCAGGCTGATCAGCGCAAACGGCACCGACAGCGGCAGCGTCAGCAGAATGATGAACGGATGCACCAGGCTCTCGAACTGTGCCGCCAGCACCATGTACATGAAAATCGACGCCAGCCCGATGGCCAGCACCATGTTCGCCGTCGTCTCTTCGAGGATCTTCACCTGCCCGCTGAATGCCAGCCGCACCCCCACCGGCAAGTCCATCTCTCCAAGCACGCGGTTTACCGCCGCCGCCGCGTCCCCCAGCGTGTAGCCTGGCGCCGGGTTCCCGTAAAACGAAATCGCGTACTGCCGCCCCACCCGGTCAATCCGCGACGGTCCCACCCCCCGCTCCAGCTTCGCGATCGAGTCCAGCCGGATCAGCCCCAGCTTTGCCGAGGGCACCAACAGCCGGCTCAGCACCTCAGGATTATCGCGCTGCTCCGGCAACAGCCGCATCGTCACCGGATACTGCTCGCCCAGTTCCTTGTACGTCGTGATCTCGTCCTCTCCCGACATCAGCAGCCGCACCGCGCTGGCCACGTCTGCCACCCGCACGCCAAGGTCGCTGGCCAGTTGCCGGTCGATCTGCACTTGCAGCTCGGGGTTGCTGAAGTTCAGGTTCGCGCGCATGTCGGCCAGTTCCGGCTGCTTGAGCAGCCGCTCCAGCAGCTCTCGTGAAATGGGCACCAGCTGCTCGAAATCCGGCCCCATCAGCGACGCCCGGATCGGGGCGAATGTGTCCCGCCCGCCGAGCACGTTCGGGAATGTCACCGCCGGTCTTGCGTACGAGTATTCCCGCAAAATCGCGCGGATCTGCTGCGCCGTCTCGTTCAGCGGACCGCGCTGGTTCGGCGGAACCAGCAGCACCGTGAACCTCGCCATCGTCACGCGGTCTATGAAGCCCGCGCTCGCCGGCACCACCGTCGTAACCCCGGGCACCTTCGCCACCCTGTTGGCGATCTCCAGCGCCACCCGCTCGGTCGCCTCCAACGACGAGCCTTCTGGCATCTCCATCGAAATCCCAAGCTCGCTCTGGTCCTCCTGCGGCATCCAGTCCCGCCCGATGAGCCGTCCCAGCACGAACGTCGACCCGAATGTCACCAGGCAGATGGCCACGATCGCCAGCCGGTGGTCCAGCGCCCACCGCAGCACCCGCAAGTAAGCCCGCTCCCACGGCTGCTGCTTGTGCCCGTGACCCAGCTCGCCCGCCTTGCGGCTCTTCAGCTTCAGCACCCGCGCGCTCAGCGTTGGCGTCAGCGTGAACGCCACCAGCATCGACACCAGGATGGAGAACGACATCGTCCAGCCGAACTGGTTCAGATACCTCTTCGCATAGCCGCTCACGAATGCGATCGGCACGAAAATGATCACCAGTGACAGCGTCGTCGCCAGCACCGCCAGTGAAATCTCCTTCGTCGCCTCGATCGCCGCCCGCTTCGGGTCGATCCCCTCATAGCTCTCCAGGTAGCGGTAGATGTTCTCCAGCACGATGATCGCGTCGTCGATCACGATCCCCACCGCCAGCGTCAGCGCCAGCAGCGTCATCGAGTTCAGCGTGTAGTCCAGGTAGCGCATGATCGAAAACGTCGTGATGATCGACGTCGGAATCGCCACCGAGCTGATCAGCACCGTACGGAAGTCCCGGATGAAGAACCAGATGATCAGCGACGCAAACAGCGAGCCCAGCACAAGGTGCTCCTCCAGGCTGTGGACCGAGTTCTTGATGTAGGTCGCCGTCTCCTTCACCACGGTCACCTTCAGCCCCGCCGGCAGTTGCCGGTTGATGTCGTCCACCTTCGCGATCACCTCGTCCACCACCTTCACCGTGTTCGTGCCCGTCTGCCGCGTCACGTCCAGCAGCACCGCCGCCTGCCCCTGGTAGTAGGCGAACGACCGCCGCTCCGCCATGCCGTCCTCGGCGAAGCCTACGTCGCGCACCCGGATCGGCGCCCCGTTCACGTTCTTGATGATGATGTTGTTGAACTGCTCCACCTCCTCCACCCGTCCCATCGTCCGCACGCCCACCTCTTGCGGCCCGCGGATGATCCGCCCGCCCGGCGACTCCACGTTCTCCGACCGAACCGCCCGCTCGACGTCCTGCGCCGTCAGGTTGTACCCGTTCAGCTTGTTGATGTCGAGCATGATGTTGATCTGCCGCTTCCGCCCGCCGGCGATGTTCACCGACGCCACCCCGTCCACGGTCTCCAGCCCGCGCCGCACGATCTTGTCTGCCACCTCGGTCAGCTCGCGGACGCTCGCCTCACCGCTCAGCGCCATCGTCACGACCGGATCGGAGTCCGGATCCGCCTTGCGGACCACCGGCGGCAGCACGTTCGGCGGCATCCTCCTCACGGCGCCTGCCGCTTTCTCGCGCACCTCCTCTACCGCCTCCGAGATGTCCTTGTCCAGCGTGAAGGTAACGATCAGGTTGCTCGATCCCTCCGTCACCATCGCCCTCAGCTCGTCTATGCCGCTGATCGCGCTCACGGCCTCCTCCAGCGGCATCACCACCTGCGACACCATCTCCTCCGGACTCGCCCCAGGCAGCCGCGTGTTCACATACACGGTCGCCGGATCGGTTCGCGGAAACAGGTCCACGCCCAAGTCGAAGAAGCTGAACAGCCCCATCACTGCCAGAAACAGGATCAGCATGAAGGCGAAGACAGGGCGTTGAACGCAGATTTCGGTGAGACGCACGAGTGGTCGGACTCCTGTCTGTTTATGATGCTGCGCCAAGGTCGGAAAGTTACTTTCGCGCCGTCCGGCCGTCCTCTCTGCCCGCCAACCCTGTGCGAAAATGAGGGTTTCTATGTCCGATATCGCGTTTCTGTTCCCCGGACAGGGCTCGCAGGCGCCCGGCATGGGAAAGGCGCTCGCGGAAACCTTCGAATCCGCCCGCCGCGCCTTCGAAGAGGCCGACGATGCGCTCGGCTTCCCCATTTCTCGCCTCTGCTTCGAAGGGCCGGAGGATCAGCTCCGCCTCACTGAGAACACCCAGCCCGCCCTGCTCACCGTCTCCATCGCCGCCCTCCGCGTCCTCGAACAGGAGGGATTCCGTCCGGCGTGGGTGGCAGGCCACAGCCTCGGCGAATACTCGGCTCTGGTCGCCGCCGGCTCGCTTCAGTTCCGAGACGCAGTGCGTCTGGTTCGCCTGCGCGGCCGGTATATGCAGGAAGCTGTGCCGCCCGGCGTCGGCGCCATGGCCGCCGTGCTCAAGCCCCCCTTGGATCAGCTTGAGCGGATCCTCGCCGAAGCTGCCCAGGGAGAAATCGTCGCTGCGGCCAACTTCAACTCGCCCGATCAGGTCGTCATCGCCGGACACGCGGGCGCCGTCGCCCGCGCCGGCGAAGCCCTCAAAGCCGCCGGCGCCAAGCGCGTGGTCCCTCTCCCGGTCAGCGCCCCCTTCCACTGCCCCCTCATGCTCCTCGCGCAGGAGCGTCTCAAAGCCGATCTTGACGCCGCCTCGTTCGCCGATCTCAACGTCCCCCTCGTCAATAACGTTGCGGCGCGCGTCGTCACCACGGGCGGCGACGCGCGGGAAGGGCTCTGCCTCCAGGTCTCCGGCGCGGTACGCTGGACGGAATCGGTGCTGAAGCTCGCCGAACTCGGCTGCGCCCGCGCCGTCGAGGTGGGTGCCGGAGCCGTCCTCTGCGGGCTTCTCCGCCAGATCGCTCCGCAGATCCGCACGGCCAAGTTCGGTGAACCCGCCGACCTCGACAAGGTCCGCGAACTCCTCTTCTGAGAATTCCGGTTTTCGCCTGGCGCCGCGCGGCTGCCCGCACAGCCGCTCCGGCCCCTGGCGACAGTCGGCGCCGCCCCGGGGGCTTTACGCTGGCCGGGGCGAGCGCCCCGCTGTTCTTGAGTCTTCTTCGCCGTTCGATACAATAAGGCGAACCCATGATCCTCCCGCGTTGCTCCGCTCCGCTGCTGGTTGCGGCTGCGCTGGCCGGGGCGCTGGCCGGTTGCAAGAAGACCGTCCCTCCCAACGTCGCCGCCACTGTCAACGGACGCGCCATCACCTACGCCGACCTCGACAAGCAGTACAAACGCCAGTTCCCCCAGCAGCAGGAAGGCGCCACCCCGGATCAGATCCTCTTCCAGAAGCTTGAGCTTCTCCGCGCCATGATCGACGAGGAGATCCTCCTCCAACGCGCCGAGAAGCTCTCCCTCCTTGCCCGTGACGAGGACGTCGACGCCCGCCTGAACGAAATCAAGGCCCCCTACACCCAGGAAGAGTTCCAGAAGCAGCTCGACGCCCAGGGCATGACCCTCGAGGAGCTCAAGGGCCAGATCCGGCGTTCCCTCTCCATCGAAAAGCTCCTCAACCGCGAGATCGGCAACCAGATCGTCATCTCCGACAAGGATGTCGCCGAGTTTTACAACGCCAACAAGGCGATGTTCCGCTTCCCCGAAACCAACTACCACATCGCCCGCATCGTCGTCACCGCCGGCCCCTCGCCAGAAGTCCGGAACCTCTCCGGCTCCAAGGCGCTCACCGAGGACCAGGCCCGCAAGAAGATCCAGATGATCGAGGCCCGCCTCAAGCAGGGCGAGGACTTCGCCAAGGTCGCGCAGGCCTTCAGCGAGGACTCCCAGAGCGCCCCCAACAGCGGCGACATGGGCTTCATCCCCGAATCCGCCCTCCAGCAAGCGGACGCCGAGACCCGCCGCGTCATCATGAGCCTTGTCCCCGGCCAGATCTCACCTCCGCTGCGCAGCCAGGGCGGTTGGCAGATCCTCAAGCTCATCGCCCGCGAAGAGGCCGGTCAGCGCGAACTCAATGACCCCCGCGTCCAGCAGAACGTCCGCGAAACCCTCCGCACGCGCAAGGAACAGCTCCTCCGCAACGCCTACCTCGACGCCTGCCGCAACGAGTCGCAGGTCATCAACTACCTCGCCCTCTCGCTCGCGCCCGGCTTCCAGAAAAAGTAGCGGTCCTCGCTGGCTGCGGGCTCCTTGTATGATGGTGTTCCTCATGGGGTCCGCCGCCTGTCCCGCGCTGCTTGAGTGGCCGCAGTCCTGGCGGGAACCCGCGCCGCTGTCTCTGCTCGAGGATTCCCCCTTCCGCGTGTTGGCCTTTGCTGACGGGGCAACGCCGGAGATTGCCACCGCCGCTGCGGCGCGCTTCACCCTCCTCGAGCGTCCTGCGTGGCGCAAGCAAGCGGAGATCGACTGGCGCGCCCCCGGCGATCCCCTCCTCATCGGCGACGCCGTGTGGCCGTCCCTCGGCGCCGGCGGCGCCGCGGATTCCGCCGAAGCCGGCCCCACCGGGCTCCCGTGGCTCGATTCCAACGGCTGGCTCCTCCGAATGGCCCGCAGCCTCGCCCCCTCCAGCCGCATCTGGATCCGCTCTGAGTCCCCGCAAGACGCCGCGCCCGTCGACGCCGCTCTCGCCGCCTTCGCGCAAATGGAAGCGCGAGCTCACGGCGCCGCCCGCCTGCTCTCCCTCCCGCCCCCCATCGCCGCCGGGCTCGCCGCGGGCAACAGTTCCGCCCTCGCATGGTGGCGCAGGGTCTGTAGCGCCGAATCCTGGTGGCAGAGCCGTGCGCCGTGGCAGGAGTGGTTCACCCGTGCGCGCCTGCTCGTCGTCTCCGATTTCGCCGGCCCGAACCTCTACCCGGCCACGGAATTTCTCAACCTTTCCGCTCGCCGGAACCTTCCCTGGCAGGCGGTCCTCGCGCAGCGCCTCGAAGACGCGCACCTGCGCGGCATGAGCGCGGCCCTTTATGCCGATCAGCAGCCTCTCGCTCCGCCTCTCCTGGAACCCCTCCAGCGATTCGCCGCGAGCGGCGGGCTGCTCGTCTGCCTCTCCTCAGCGGGCGGCGGCATCCGGAATCTCGATCCCCACCCCGCCGCGCACCCGCGCTTTGAAATTCACCGCTGCGGCAAGGGCCGAGTCGCGCTGAGCCGCGCCGGTTGGGAAGACCCGTATCTGATGGCGCAGGACATCCACCTCCTCATGAGCCGCCGCCACGACGTCATCCGCCTCTTCAGTCCCGGCTCGATCCTCGCTTGGCCCGTCGAGTCGCCAGATCGCCGCCGCCTGCTCGTGCATCTGCTGAACTACAGCCTCTATGGCGCGGCCCATGATGTCGCCGTGCAAACCTGGCAGCCTGTGAAGTCCGCCTGGATCGAACGCCCCGGCGCCGAACGCCGGCCGGCACAGCTCCGCCGCGAAGCGGGAGGATGGGAAGCCGTGCTTGAGCCTTTCGACGCCTATTGCGCCCTGGAACTGGAGGTCCACCGGAATGCATCCTGAACGATTCGCTCTCACGCGCCGGGCGTTCCTCGCCTCGGGCGCCGCCGCCACACTTCGCGCGGACGCTCCCTCCTCGCGTGTCGCCATCGCCCGTTGCCACTCCTACGGAAGCGAACTGCACGGCACTCTGCGCGCCCTTCTCGATCAGCTCGGCGGCGCCGGACGGCTCGTTCATGGCAAGACCGTCACCCTCAAGATCAATCTCACCGGCTCGCCCACGATGCGCATGGGCGCGACACCCGCCGAAAAGGCGCAGTACACGCACCCCGCCGTGATCGGTTCGCTCATCCGCATCCTCGGCGACGCCGGCGCGCGCCGCGTCCAGATTGCCGAGGGCTGCTTTGCCTCCGAAGAGCCGCTCGAAGAGTTCCTCCTCGCCGCCGGTTGGGACCCCGCACCGTGGCTCTCCGCCGCCCCGCGCGTCGTGCTGGAAAACACCAACACCGCCGGGCGAGCCCGCCGCTACGCACGCTTCTCCACGCCCGGCGGCGGGCACCTTTTCCCGGGCTTCGACCTCAACCGCGTCTACGCCGATTGCGACGTCCTGATCAGCGTGGCCAAGCTCAAGGAGCATGCCACCTGCGGCGTCACCCTGGGGATGAAAAACATGTTCGGCGCCACGCCCCTCACCATTTACGGCGACTACGCCGGCAAGGACGAGCCTGACGAAAGCGCCGCCCGCAGCGGCCGCGTCATGGTTATGCATCACGGGCGCCGCCGGCCTTCCCGAAGCGCGCCCCAGCCCAGGGACGAGGGCACGCCGCGTGATGACAAGTGGCGCATGCCCCGCATCGTGGCTGATCTTTCCGCCGCCGTGCCCGTTCATCTCACTGTGATCGACGGCATCGACACCATGGCTGGCGGCGAAGGGCCATGGATCCGCGGCGTCCGCCCCGTCCATCCCGGGCTCCTCGTCGCCGGGCTCAACCCCGTCTGCACCGACGCCGTCGCCACCGCATGCATGGGCTTCGACCCCCTTGCTTCGCGCGGAACGCCGCCCTTCGAGCGCTGCGACAGCTTCCTCGAACTCGCCGGGCAGCTCGGCGTCGGCACGCGCGATCTGCGCCGCATCGAAGTTGCCGGCGTGCCCGTCGCCAAAGCCGTTTTCCGTTTCCGCGGGAGTTGAGATGGCTTCCGGAACCCGGCGCCCCTTGCCGGGCATCCAAGCAGACGTGAGGGGCGCGGGGCGCTCCGGCGCGCCCGCAGGGATCGCATGAAACTCGACAAACGATACTCGCTGCCTTGGTCGATGGTGACACCGAAGCGCGTCTATCTGAGCCGGCGCCGCTGGCTCGCATCCGCTCTCGCTCTCCCCGCCGCCGCTTCCGCCGGACAGAAGATCGAGCACTTCCGCAAGACGAGCTACGGCAAGGGCGAGACGCTCACTCCCTACGACGCCGTCACGACTTACAACAATTTCTACGAGTTCGGCACCGCGAAGGAAGATCCTGCCCGCCACGCCCGCAACTTCCGCACGCGCCCGTGGACTCTGCGTGTCGAAGGTGAGGTGCTCAAGCCCCGCACCTTCGACATCGACGAGATCCTCCGCCTCGCCCCGCTCGAAGAGCGTATCTACCGCCTGCGCTGCGTCGAGGGCTGGTCCATGGTGATCCCCTGGATCGGCTTCCCGCTCGCCGGTCTGCTCCGGCAAGTGGAGCCCAAGTCCACGGCAAAGTTCGTCGCCTTTGAATCGTACTTCGACCTGAAGCAGATGCCCCGTGGCGCATGGGCGGGCATCCCGTTCCCCTACGTCGAAGGGCTTCGCATGGATGAAGCCATGCACCCGCTCACGATTCTCTCCGCCGGGCTCTACGGCGAGCTGCTGCCCAACCAGAACGGCGCGCCGCTCCGCCTTGTCGTCCCCTGGAAATACGGCTTCAAGAGCATCAAGTCCATCGTACGCATCCGGCTCGTCAAGAACCAGCCGCCAACGACCTGGAACCTCGCCAACCCGCAGGAGTACGGCTTCTACTCCAACGTCAACCCGGATGTCGATCACCCCCGCTGGAGCCAGAAGAAGGAGCGCCGTATCGGCGAGTTCTTCAAGCGCGACACGCTCATCTTCAACGGCTACGGCAACGAAGTGGCTTCGCTCTACTCGGGCATGGACCTCCGCAAGCACTACTGAGGATTGCCCTTGATCCGGGATCTGCTCGCCTCCCGCGCCGCCAGGCTCGTTCTGCTCCTGCTCTGCCTCCTGCCCGCGGCATGGCTCGCTGCGGGTGCGTGGCGGGGCTCGCTCGGCGTGAATCCCGTGGAAAAAATCACCCACGAAACTGGCCAGTGGACGCTCCGCCTTCTGCTTGCCACGCTTGCCGTCACCCCGCTGCGGCGCATTGCGGGCTGGCCCGAACTCATCCGCTTCCGCCGCCTGCTCGGGCTCGCCGCCTTCTGCTACGCAACGCTCCACCTGTTCACGTATCTCTGGCTCGACCAGTTCTTCGACTGGAATGCCATCGCACGCGACATCGCCAAACGCCGCTTCATCACCGCCGGCATGCTCTCCTTCGCGCTCCTGCTGCCGCTGGCGTTCACCTCCACCCGTGCCTGGATCGCCCGCCTCGGCGGCGCGCGCTGGCAGAGGCTCCACCGGCTCGTCTACCCGGCTGCCGCCGCCGGCGTCATCCATTTCTGGTGGCTGGTGAAGTCCGACATCCGCGAGCCGGCGCTCTACGCCGCCATTCTGGCTGCGCTGCTCGCCGCCCGCCTCGTGTGGCGCAAAGCGAAAGCGGCAGCGGGCGCCCCGGCGCCCGCCCAAACGCCCGCGCGATGAACCGATCCACCCTTTACGCCATCTGCTGGATCAGGCTGTAAACGGGCTTCAGCGTCGGATACAGGATCGAGAACACCTCGTAGCCCCGTTCGTACGCCGCGGATTCATGCACGTTCGGCGTCAGGCATTCGGTCTCGCGGATCGCCGCATCGCACAGCTCTTCCACGCTGTTGTACTCGCCCGTGCCCGCCACCGCCAGCAGCGCCGCGCCGTAAGCGGAGCCCTCGGTGTTCTCGAGCGTCGCCACGCCGCGCCCAAAGATGTCCGCCAGCATCTGCCGCCAGAACGGGCTGCGCGCCCCGCCTCCGCTGGCGCGCACAGTCTGAATGTCGACGCCCATCTGCTCGATCACGCCGAGGCAGTCCTTCAGGCTGTAGCTGACTCCCTCCACGATCGCCCGGATCATCTCCGCGCGCCCGTGCTTGGCGGTGAGTCCGATCCATCCGCCCCGCGCAATCGGGTCCAGGTGCGGCGTCCGCTCGCCCATCAGGTACGGCAGCCAGAACAGCCCGTGCGCCAGCGGCGGAGACTTCCGTGCCTCCGCCATCAGCGTGTCGTAGTCCGTGCCCGGCGCGAACTGGTTGCGGAACCACTGCAGGCTCAGCCCGGCGCCCTGCGTTACTCCCATCACATGCCACTTGCCGCGCACTGCATGGCAGAAGGTGTGTACGCGCCCCTGGGGATCGTAATGCGGACGGTCCAGGTACGAAAAAACAACGCCCGATGTCCCGATCGTGCAGGACGCCACGCCTGCCCGCACGATGCCGTTGCCGATCCCGCTCGCCGCTTGGTCTCCCGCGCCGCCCACCACCGGCGTGCCTTCCTTCAATCCCGTTGCTTCCGCCGCCGCGCGTGTTACCGTCCCGGTGATGTCCGCCGACTCCTTCACCTCCGGCAGCAGCCCGCTGTCCAGCCCGAGCCGTTCGATCATCGCCGATGACCACCGCCGTGTCACTACATCCAGCAGTCCCGTGCCGGAGGCGTCGCTCACCTCGGTGGCATGCACCCCGGTCAGCATGAACCGCACATAGTCTTTCGGCAGCAACATCTTCTTCGCCCGCTCGAAGTTCTGCGGTTCGTTGTCCTTCACCCAAAGCAGCTTCGGCAGGGTGAAGCCGGTCAGCATCGGGTTGGCCGTGTGAGCCACCACGTTGGCCCGCCCCACGGTCTGGTTGATGAAATCCACCTGCGGCTGGCTGCGCTGGTCGCACCAGATCAGGCTGGGACGGATCACGGCGTTGTCCGCATCCAGCAGCACCAGCCCGTGCATTTGCCCGGTCAGGCCTACGCCCTTTACCTGCTCCCCGCTCGCTCCGGCTTCTTTCAGCACCCCGCGGATGGCTGCCTGCGCCGCCTCCCACCAGTTCTCCGGGCGTTGCTCGGCCCACAGCGGGCGCTCCATGCGGATGTCCTCGTGCGGGGCGGTGAAGCCCGCCACCAGCTTCCCTTTGCCGTCCACCAACAGGGCGCGGCTGCCGCCCGTTCCGATATCGAGTCCAAGCCAGTACATAGTGCGTATGTTCTCCTGCGGTCGCTTCCCCAAGTTTACATTCCCGCGGACCGGCGTCCCGGGCCGCGGTCCCGGCCGGATGCCGCTGCCGGCCGGCGGGAACGGCCCGGCAGTCGGCTAGAATGGAAGTCCGTGCCTCGGGAATCGTTCCGGTTTTCGCACCGCCAGTCGATCGGTCTGGTCTTCCTGTGCACGCTGTTCGGCGTGGCGGCGCAGTACTTCATCAAGACCAGCGGCATGCAGGTGGCGCAGATCACCCTGGCAGCCCTGCTCGCCAACTGGCAACTCTGGGCCGGGCTCAGCCTCTACGGCCTCAGCACCGGGTTGCTCATTCTGGCCCTGCGCGACGGCGAGCTGTCGCTGCTTTATCCGGTCATCTCGCTCACCTACGTCTGGGTCACCATCCTCTCCGTGCTCGCCTTCCACGAGCGCATGACCTTTTGGAAGATTGCCGGCATCGCCACCATCTGCACCGGCGTGGCCATGCTCGGCAAGGGGAGAAGCGAGTGAGCACGCCGGCCCGCTCCATCCTGCTGGTCCTCGTCGCCAGCTTCATCGGCAGCTTCGGCGCGGTGTTTCTGAAGTACGGCGCCGGGCGGCTCCACAGGCAACTGTCGACCCTTCTGCTGAACTGGCGCCTCGCCGCGGGCGTTGGCCTTTACCTGCTCTCCTTCGTCTTTTACTACCTCGGGGTGCGCGAGGGCGAGCTGAGCGTGCTGTATCCGATGGTCGCGCTCGGCTACATCTGGACCATGTTCTGGTCCCGCCTCTTCTTCGGCGAACCCCTCACCCGCCGCAAGGCAGGCGGCATTCTGCTCATCCTCGCAGGCGTCGCCATGCTGAACCTCGGCGCCTGAACCCGCCCCGCTCCCCCTCCCCTTTGCCTGGCCCCGGTAATTCTGATTTCGGACCCTTGACTCCGTCATGCAGTTTGCACATATTGCGCAGAGGAGGCTTTTGCATGCGGCGATTGTGGCGCTGTGTGATTCCTGTGGTGGCGGCGGTGGCAGCGTTGAGCGGCGGCGGATGCGGCACTTCCTCGAAAGGGCCTGCCCCGCCAAAGCCAGGCACCCCGCCCTTCTTTTGGGCAGCCGCCAGGACCGCCTACCAGAAGGGCGACTTCCAGGCGGCCATGAAGAACCTGAACAGCATCCTGGCGACCGAGAACGAATTCACCCGCCGGGCGCAGATCTGGGAGCTCGTGCTGGGCTCCGGCCTCGCCCGCGGCGAGATGGAGTGGGCCGACATCCTCGATGAGGGCCGCCCGGCCGCCAAGGCGCGCGAGATCGACTTCCGCCGTCTGGCCAACGAGGCGCGCACGCTCGCAGGGCAGAGCGCCATGCGGTTCGCCGACACCGGGCACAAATTGATGCCTGTCCTGACCGACGAGGAAATTACCCTGCCGTTCAGCGTGCCGGATGTCAACAAAGACCGCCCCGTCGAGGTCGAGCGCATTATCAAGGGACTCCTGCCCCTGCCGGCCGAGGTCGAGCGTCTGCACAACCTCATGATGCGGCGCGGCGTGCTGCTCAGCGTCATAGCCGTCGCCGATCCGGGCGGCGACCTCGAAAAGGCGCGCACGCTGTTCTCGCAGCAGGAGCCGAAAGTGAAGCGGGAGCAGTTCCTCTTCTTCCTCGCCACCCAGTTCACCGAGCTGTCGCAACTGTTCGCGCCCAAGAAACTCGACCGGGCCGCGCGCGTCAAGCTGTTCCTCGACGAAGCCAAAGAGGCGCTCGCTCCGGTGCCAAAGTCGCCCGAACGCGACAAGCTCCAAAAGAAGATCGCCGAATACGAGAAAGAACTCCCGAAGGGGACAGCCTGATCCGGCAGCTTCGCCGTTTCACAGTACGTCCGGCCATCTGCCGTGCTACATTGCGGCTGTGCTGCGGATCGGCAGGGAGGTGCTGGATGAATTGATCGCGCACGCGCTTGCCGCTGCCCCTGAAGAGGCCTGCGGCATCCTCGTCGGCTTGCGGCGCGGCACGCAACGCGAAGTGCTCCACGCCGTGCCTTGCCGCAACGTGTCCGAGGGCAGCCGCCTCCAACGATTCCTCATCGACCCGGAACAGCAGCTCGCCGCACAGCGGGAAGCCCGCCATCGGGGCTTCGACATTGTCGGCTTCTACCATTCGCACCACAATGGCAGCGCGGCGTTCTCGGACGAGGACCGCCGCCAGGCCCACCCGTGGGTTTCCAACCTCGTTCTGGCCTTCCGCGGAGGCGTCTTCGTCGAAGCGCGCTCCTGGCGCGTGGATCCGGACGGCGGCTGCGAAGAGGAATCTCTGGAGACGCAGGGCGTCACCATTGCGGCCCCGTCTGCATCGTCTATGCCAGATGGCTGCTGAACTGTCTCCTTCGAAAGCCAGGAGTTTGGTCTCGCAGAACGCTAACGTGCAGTTTGTCGATGTGCGCGAGCCGCACGAGCGGCTCGCGCGCTCGATCCCCGGCACGCTCCACATCCCGCTCGGCGAGCTGCCGCGGCGCCTGCATGCGCTCGATCCCGGCAAGCCCGTGATCGTGCACTGCAAGAGTGGCGTCCGCTCGGCCATGGCTTGCGAGCTGCTGCGCCGCATGGGCTTCCGCGAGGTGTACAACCTCCGCGGCGGAATCGACGCCTGGGGCTGATACTGTAGAGGCAGGGGCGCCGCCGGCGTCCCGCGCCGCCGCATGATCCCGCTGCTTCTTCTTTCACTGCTCGCCGAGCCCTACTCCGAGGCGCGCGCCCGCGAGGTGCTCGCCGCCATGCGCAAGGATGCGCGCCGCAACATGAGCGTCGACCCCGAAGACGGCCAGTTCTTCTACCGTCTCACGCTCGAACTCAAGGCGAAGCGCGTGCTCGAGATCGGCACCTCCACCGGCTACTCCGGCGGCTGGTTCGCCATGGCCCTGAAGAAGACCGGCGGCAGGCTCGTCACGCTCGAGATCGATCCCGAACGTTACGCTCAGGCGGTGAAGAACTTCGCCTCCATGGGGCTGGCCGACGTGGTGGATGCGCGGCTGGCCAACGCGCTGGTGGAAACCGCGCGTCTCGAAGGACCGTTTGACATTGTGTTGATCGACGCCTGGAAGCCGGACTACCTCCGCTACTACGAACTCGTGCTGCCCAAGGTGCGCCGCGGAGGCGCCGTCCTCGCCCACAACACCCGCAACGCCGAGTTCCAGCTGCGTCCGTTTCTGGAACGCATCCGGACCGACCCGGCCGTGCACACCGAGTTCCTCGCCGAATCACCGCAGGGGCTTTCGATCTCCTGGAAGAAGTAGCGGCCGTGCCCCGCGCGCGGCTCGGATAGAATCCTGCTTGTGGACCACTCGCAGCAAGGCGTGGCGCCCGCCCGGGCCATGCGGCTGTCGCTTGCCGTCGGTCTGCTCATGCTGGCCGGCAAGGCCGCCGCATGGTATCTGACCAACTCTTCGGCGATCTTCTCCGACGCCATCGAAAGCGTGGTCCACACCGGCGCGGTCGGCTTTGCCGCGTTCGCGCTGCGGCTGAGCCGCCGCCCTGCGGGAGGCCGCTATCACTATGGCCTGGACCGCATCGCCTTCTTCTCGGCAGGCTTTGAGGGCGCGCTCGTCGCCGCCGCCGCCGTCTCGATCCTCGTCACTGCCGCTTACCAGTGGCGCCAGGGGTTGCCGCTCGAACGGCTCACCCTCGGCGCGGGCATCACGCTGGCTCTGGGGCTGGCCAATGGCGCGCTCGGCTGGCACCTCATCCGCACTGGCCGCAAACATCACTCGCTGATCCTCGAAGCCAACGGCAAACACGTGCTCAGCGACTGCATCACCAGCGTCGCGGCGTTCGCCGGCGTGTTGCTCGTGCTCGCCACCGGCTGGAAGCCTTTCGATCCGCTGGTGGCGGCGCTGATGGCCCTTTACATCCTGTGGTCCGGCGCGCAACTGGTATGGGGCAGCGCGCAGGGGTTGCTCGATTACGCCGACCCGCAGGTGGAGGCGCGGCTGCGCGCGGCGCTTGACGATCTGACCCGCGAACACGGCATCGCCTGGCACGGCCTTCGACTGCGCGCCACCGGCGGGCGATTCCTCGCCGAGGCGCACCTGATCTTCCCTTTCGCCACCAGCCTCGGCTCGGCGCACCGTACGGCCACGCTCATTGAAGAAGCGCTCGAAAGCGGCTTCGGGCAACCGCTGGAGATGATCACTCACTTGGAGTCGCAGGAAGACCACGACGAGCGTCACTCGCGCGAGCACCCGCGCTGACCGCCGGTGCTATTCTTCTTGGAGGATTCCCCATGCAGCCCGCCGGTCGCGCGCCGCAAATCGACGAGACCCCGACACAGGACGCCGCGGAATTGATCCGCCATCTGGCGCACGAACTGCGGCAGCCGCTTTCGGGCATCGAGTCGGTGGCCTATTACGTGGACATGGTGGTGAGCGAGGCGCGGCCCGACCTGATCCCCCACTGCCGACGGCTGCGGGTGATGGTACAGCAAGCCAACTGGCTGCTTGACGATGCCGCGCTGTGCGCGGCTCTGCCCGGCGAGTCCGTCGCGCAGCCGGTGGCCGTCGCGCTGGCGCAAGCCGGAAGGCGGCTGTACGAGCTGGAAGAAGCCGTGCTCGACCTGCATCTGGAGGCCGAGGGTTGGGTGCGCGCGCCGTCGGTCCTGCCCCGGCTGGTGGAGCATGTGGTGGCGTTCTTCCGCGACGTGGCCGGCTGCCATGATCCGGTGCATGCGTCGGTGAACAGCGACAGCCGTCGGGTGGCGTTGCGCGTCTGGGCCGGCGGCTGCGAGGACCCCGAAGACGCGGCCCGGGCTTTGCGGTCTGCCGCCGCGGGAGGCGCGCTTGGGCGCTTCCTTCAGGCCGCCGGCGGCCGCTTCGAGGCGGGCGCGGAGCAGTCAACAGGGCGGCTCGAGCTCACTCTGTGGCTGCCCGCCGCCGATCAGGGCCAGTAACTCCGCATCCTCCGGCGGCGCCTGCGCGCCGGCCGTCAACACAAGGTCGGCCTCCAGATGGCGCGCGGCCCGCGTGGACTCGACGATCCAGTTTTCCGATCCCGCCAGCAGAGCGCGGAGCGCGGGCAGCGCCTGCTCGAAATCCCCGCGCAACCAGTAGGCGCGGGCCGCCCCGGCGGCAAGGTAGCGGCGCGTGTCGCCCGACGGCCCCGCCTCGGTTTCTTCGATCAGTTCAAACGGCACGCCGCCTTCGGGCACATGGTGGGAGATCTTGACAGTGGTCCAGCCTAGACCCCGCGCCAGTGCAAGGATTCGGCAGACGAGCGTCGTCTTGCCGCACTTCCTCCCTGTCCCGCCGACGATAATCCTCATGCGCCGCGCTGCTTCTCCAGCTCGCCGAGGCGCTTTCGCAGCTCCTCCACCTCGCGCCGCAATTGCGGCAGGCGGCTGATGTGGGCCAGAGTCTCGAGATACTCTTTCAGCGGCCGCGCCGGCGTGCCCCACCAGACTTCGCCGCCGCCGCGCAGCACCTTCGAACTCAGGATGCCCGCGCCCGAGCCCACTACGGCGCCGGACTTCACTGTGACGTTGTCGCCCATGCCCACCTGCCCGCCGATCACGGCGTAGTCCTCGATCACCGTGCCGCCGGCAAGCCCGGTTTGCGCCGCGATCACAACGTGCCGGCCGACGCGGCAGTTGTGGGCGATGTGCACCAGGTTGTCGAGCTTCGTGCCGTCGCCGATGCTGGTGACGCCGAGCGCGGCGCGGTCGATCGTGCAGTTGGCGCCGATCTCCACGTCATTGCCGATCACCACGCGGCCTACTTGCGGGAACTTCTCGTATCGCCCTTCCTCGAAAACAAATCCGAAGCCGTCGGCGCCGATCACCGCCCCGGAGTGGATGATCACGCGCTGTCCGATTTCGACTCCCGGATAGACGTGCACCCCCGGATACAGCACGCTGCCCGCGCCGATGCGCGCCCCGTCGCCGATGACGCACAGCGGCCCGATGCTCACGTCCTCGCCGATGTCGCAGCCTTCGCCGATTAGCGCCGCCGGATGAATGCCGCGCGGCGGCTCGGGTAAGTGGTGCAGCCACGGGATCACGCGCGCGCACGCGGCGCGAGGGTCCTTGCAGCGGATGATCGTGCGCCCGCCGGGATTCTCAAATTCCAGAGGGACCAGCAGGCAGCCCGCCGCCGACGACTGCGCGTCGCGCAATGCGCGGCGGTTGTTGGCGAAGGCCAGCTCCCCTGAGCCGGCGCTGTCGAGCGGCGCGACGCGCAACACCTCGCGCTCACCATCACCCTCCCAGGTGGCCCCGAGCCGTTCCGCGATGTCCCTCACCCTCATGGCGCGCCTCGTTTCCCCGGCCCCGGCCGGTATCATACCCAGTGTATGCCCGTTGATCCGTCCGCCTATGTCGCGCCGACCGCGAAAGTGCACCCGGATGCGCGCATCGGCCCGCAGACCCGCATCGGAGAGTTCTGTGTCATCGAGCAGGACGTCGTCATCGGCGCGCGCTGCCGCCTCGAGCCCTACATCTACATCAAGCGCTGGACCACCCTCGGTGACGACAACGAGATCAGCGCCGGCGCCGCGCTCGGCACCGATCCGTTCGACAAGAACTTCACCGGCGAGCGCAGCTACCTCGTCATCGGCAACGGCAACCGCATCCGCGAACACTTCACCATCAGCCGTGGCACCGCCCCCGAAAGCGTCACGCGCGTCGGCGACGGCAACTTCATCATGAGCTCGGGCCATATTGCGCACAACGCCACCGTCGGCAACCACACGGTCATCGCCAGCTGCGCGCTCATCGCCGGGCACGTCGCTGTCGAGGACCAGGCATTCATCAGCGGGTGCGTCGTCGTCCATCAGTTCTGCCGCATCGGGCGGCTTGCCATGATCGGCGGCGGCGTGCGCGTCAACCAGGATCTGCCGCCCTTCTTCCTTTACAGCGGCGTCTATGCGAGCCCTGTGGGGCTGAACGTCGTGGGACTGCGGCGGGCGGGCTTCTCGGGCGAGGAGGTCGCCGCCATCAAGCGCGCCTACCGGCTGCTGTACCGTTCGGGGCTCAAGCTGAAGGACGCGCTCGATCGGATCGAGCGCGAGATCGACAGTCCGCACGCGGGGCACATCGTCGACTTTGTGCGGGGAACGAAACGCGGCATCGCCCACGAGCGCGAGGGGCGCTCCAGATTCCGGTTCGAGTGAACGGCGTCTCCTGAGGGCTGGAAGCGGGGATGCGGCAGGAAGTGGCGTCCCCAGCGGGATTCGAACCCGCGTTATCGCCGTGAAAGGGCGGTGTCCTAGGCCTGGCTAGACGATGGGGACGCGTTTGCTCGGCAGCCCGGAACAAGCTGCCGCGCTTCCGATTTTAGCGGGCGCGGCTGCGCCGGGTCAAATTCACCGGCCCCGCGCTCCCATCCCGGCGGCCCGAATGCCGGAGAATTTGCAGCCATGCGCGCAGCCCTGTGCAAGCGGATCCCGCTGCTCCGCCCGGCGCCGCTAGAGCGTCTTCAGATAGGCAAGCAGGTGAGCCTTCTCTTCCTGCGTCAGGACGTCCTCAAACGCGGGCATCGTGCCTTTGCCCTTGTTGATGATGGCCATGACGTTGGCTTCTGTCGGCTTCTGGCCATTCGTCATCTTGGCCTTCTTGAACAGCCCCTTCAGCGATGGCCCCATCTTCTTCTCGTCCGTGGTGGCCGAATGGCAAACGCCGCACTGGTCAAAAACCTCTTTGCCCTTGGCTGGATCGCCCTTCTGTTGGGCGGCGGCGGGCAAGAAGGAGGCAAGAATCAGCCCCGCAAGGAAACACTGCGTTCTGGACATGACTGTTTTCAGGGTGCCGGGAATTTCAAGAGTTTGGATGTCGCACGGCCGCACCGAGTTGCGGCCGCTCGCCACCATTATAGCGGGGCCCGCGCGCGCATTGCGGGATTCCTGCTCCGCACGGCAGCCCCTGGGACCGCGCTTGCTGGCAGCCCTTCCTGCTCTTCGCGCCCGGCTGCACCGCTCGTGCAACGGAATGCACGGCCCTCTCTCGTTCCGGCCGGGTGAATTCTTCCGGCCCATGGACTAAAATCCGGATTTCCGGGAAATTTCCTCAAGGGGCAGGAAAATGCGGGTCCGGATGGCCTGGTTCTTGTTCTGGATTTTGTCAGCGCAGCTGCTCATTGCCTTGCAGGCGCCCGAACCTGCCGCGAAGCAGGAGAGAGCCGCGGTGAGCGGCACGGTGATCCATTCGATCACTGGGGAGCCCGTTCGCCGCGCGGAAGTGATCTTGACATTCCTGCGGAGTGAAGCCAGCCCTGGCGCGAGCGCCGCAGTTCCCCTCACTGTCCGTGCAGGAGCGGCGGCGCAGGCGCCCGGGGACATCCGCCAGCAGCCCAGGACCGCTGTCACCGGCCCGGACGGCTCTTTCCGTTTCGAAAACGTCGAGGAAGGCGAGTACGGGATCTTCGTCCGCCGGGAGGGCATGTTTCCAGGGCGTCACGGCCCCGGCTTGTCCCCCCAGCGCATCCGCGTGCGTGCGGGCGTCCCGGTTTCGGGGCTTCGTTATGCGCTCGCTCCGCAGGCTGTCATCTCCGGGCGCGTGCTCGACGAGGAAGGCGAGCCGGCGCAGGGCGTCCAGGTGGTGGCGTTTCGCAGAACGTTCGCTCAGGGCGGGAGGGCGGGCCTCATGTCGGCAGGAACGGGCGCGCGAACCGACGACAGGGGCTACTTCCGCCTGGTGAATCTCCCGGCGGGCAAGTACTTGCCCTGTGTCCATGTCACTCCCTCGAGTACCACCCTGCCGGAGGGGGCGGGCAGGAGCATCTACGTACCGCTGTGTTATCCCGACGCCCTCACGCCGGAACAGGGCACGTGGATTTCGGTGGCTGCTGGACAGGAGGTCGCCAGTGTCGATTTCCGCCTGCGACGCGCCGCTGCCAGGCGTGTTTCCGGCCGTGTCCTGCGGGAAGACGGCACGCCTGCCCGGAATGTGGCAATCCACCTGGCCCACCGCGACCGTGCGGGAATCCCCTGGTTCTTCACGCAGACGAAGGACGGCAGCGAGCCCGGTTCATTCCTCCTCGAGGGCGTCCCGGCAGGCTCCTACGATCTCGTTGCCAGGGAGATCGACTCAGCTAGCCCGCAGAGGCGGCAAGTGGCCGCAATGCACCTGGAAGTGCGCGATGAGGACTTGGAGGGAATTGAGCTCCGCTTCCAGCCGCCGTTCTCCCTGCGCGGACAAGTCCGCGTCGAGGGAGCCGGCGATTCGGGAAAAGTTGCCTTCGGCAGCCTCAGGATCATCGCCATGCCTGTCGGCGGAGGCATGGGCTTCGCCAACGTCCCTGCCGGGGAAGACGGCTCGTTCGAGATGGCCATCCAGTTTCCCGGGAGGTACACGCTGCATGTGGATGGCGAGGCAGTGCGGCATCTCTATGTCTCCTCGATCCGCACCCTCGCAGGCATGGATGTCACCGGGGAGATCGACTTGACCGCCGGAGCGCCGGACGGGGTTGTCATCACGCTCCGCCCGGATGCCGCGCGCATCACGGCGGAACGCCCGAAGGCGGACAAAGAGGAGGAACTCTGCCAGCCCTACGTCATCGTGCTGATGAAGGCGCGGAATCAGGATCGCCCGCTCCGTCTTTTCCGCTCGGAATCTGCCGGCTTGGACGGCCGCGCCGTCTTCTTCCCGCTGCCTCCGGGCGAGTACCTGATTTCCGGCGTCTGCAGCGGCGACAGCAGCACTCTCTATGATCCGGAGACGCTGGAGGTGCTTGCCGCGAAAGCAGAGAAAATCCGCGTCCAGGCGGGCGAGCGCAAAACCGTCACCGTGCCAGACGTGCCGTTGCCCTGATCCCCCGGCCGCTCGTCAAGCCTGCGGCGGGCGCCGCAGCATCAGCCCGAGTTCTCGCAGCTGCCGGTCGCTCACCTGCGATGGCGCGTCGCACATCAGGTCCGTGCCCTTCGCCGTCTTCGGGAACGCGATCACGTCGCGGATCGAGTTCTCGCCCGCAAGGATCATCACCAGCCGGTCCAGCCCCAGCGCGATGCCTCCGTGCGGCGGCGCTCCATAGGTCAGCGCGTCCAGCAGGAACCCGAACTTCGCTCGCGCCTCTTCGTCTGACAGCCCGAGAGCCGTGAACACGCGCTTCTGGATGTCCTGCCGGTGAATACGAATCGAACCCGAGCCCAGCTCCACGCCGTTCAGTACGAAGTCGTAGCTCCGGGCGCGGCAGCGCGCCGGGTCGCTCTCCATCAGATCCAGATCCTCTTCCCGCGGAGACGTGAACGGATGGTGCGCTGCCACCCACCTCTGGTCTTCCTCGTCCCACTCGAACATGGGGAAGTCCAGCACCCACAGGAAGCGGAAATCGCGCGGATCGAGCAGCCCGTGCCGGTCGTTGTACTGCTGCCCGGCGTACAGCCGCAGCTGCCCGCACGCCTGAAGCACCGTCTCCACCGGCCGCGGACCCTTGGGCTCGCCGCGCCATCCCGCCAGCAGGAGCAGGTCGTCCTCGCCCGCCCCGGTGCGCTCCCGCACCCTCTGCATCGGCTCCGGGAAATCTCGGTCCAGACGCTTCACGTCGTCATACACCGCCAGCCCGCGCTCGCCCCCGTAGAGCTTCAGTTCATCGCGCTCTTTGCGGCTCAGCGCGCCGGTCTTCGGAATGCGGATTGCCACCAGCGGCAACCCCTGCCTTGTCAGCCCTGCTTCGGCCGGAAACAGGTCTTCGACGGGCCAGAACCGCGGCAACCGCAGGTCCGGCTTGTCCGTGCCGTAGCCCTGCATGGCTTCTTCATAGGTCATGCGCGGAAACGGGCCTTTCACGGAAAAGCCCGCCGTCTCGCACACGCGCTCGATCAGCGGCTCGATCGTCTCGAAGATCTGCTCCTCCTGCGGGAACGACATCTCCAGGTCGATCTGCGTGAACTCATACTGCCGGTCCGCGCGCAGGTCCTCGTCCCGGAAGCACCGCACGATCTGGAAATACTTGTCGTACCCGCTCACCATCAGCAGCTGCTTGAAGATCTGCGGCGACTGCGGCAGCGCGTAAAAATACCCGTGCTGAATCCGCGAGGGAACCAGAAAATCCCGGGCCCCTTCCGGCGTCGATTTCGTCAGAAACGGGGTCTCGATTTCCAGAAAACCCTGGCGGTAAAGCTCCTCGCGGACTGCCAGAGAAACCCGGCTGCGGAGAATGATGTTCCGCTGCATATGCGGCCGGCGCAGATCCACATAGCGGTAGCGCAGCCGCATGTCCTCGCCCACGTCGATGTGCTCTTCCATCGGAAATGGCGGCGTCTCGCTCGTGTTCAGGATCCAGATCTTCTCCGCCACCACCTCCACCTCGCCCGTTTCAATGGCCGGATTCACCGTCTCGGGCGAGCGCTTCTCCACCACGCCTTCCACCGCCAGAACGTACTCCGACCGCAGCAGCTCCGCCTTCGCATGCAGTCCGGCGTCGCATTCGGCGCGGAACACGATCTGCGTGACGCCTTCGCGGTCGCGCAGATGCACGAAGATCACGCCCCCGAGGTCGCGGCGGCGGTGCACCCACCCCATGAGAATAACGCGTTTGCCTTCGTCGGCTGCGCGCAGCGCGCCGCAGGAGTGAGTACGGCGCAGCGAGCCCAGGAAATCGAGCGGAATCTGTTGAGCCATGCTGGAAAACTGCGTGAGTCGGGACGGTAATCGTCCATTGTAGCGCGGCCCCGCGCGCCCGCGCCCACCAGGCGCCTCAGCGCGCCGGCGTCAGGCAGTCGATGATCACACGCCAGTGGCCGTCGGGCTGCCTGCGGAAGACCGAAGTGAACGCCCCTTCCGTGGTGCAGAGAATGCCGGGCTGTGTTTCGCGCGTCAGGCTGTACCGCCCCGAGGCGCAGGCCAGGCTGTGCTCCGCCTCGAAGTGATTGGCCTCGCGCTTCAGCTCGATCAGGCCGTTGTCGAACTGCGCCCGCAGCCACCCCAGAATCGCCTCGCGCCCGCTCATCGCCGGCGCGCCCGGCGCCTGCAGCTCGGCGTCCGCGGCGTAGAAGGTCTCCATCAGCCTTTCTGAATCGCGCCGCCGGATGCAGCGCACAAACTCCTCCTCCAGCAGCTGCAAGTCCCTCGTCGTGCTGTCCAGCGCCAGAAAAGGCATCGGCTCACCCTTTCCACTGGCAGTTTGGCACCTTCGCCGCTCGTGTCAAGGGGTGGTTTCTTCCCGCCGCCGGCGGGCGCGAGAATGAAGTCAGCTTGAGCGCGATTCCAAGAGTCTTGCGCATGATGCTGGCCGTTGCGGCAGTGATCGCAGCCGCCAGTCTCGTCCGCTTCGCGCTGCGGCGATGGGAGAAGCCGCCTCAGCCGCCGCCGCGCAAAGTCTACATCCCCCCCGAGCTGTCAGGCAGTGAAGTCAGGATCCTCTCCCTCCACACTTCGCAGATTCCCGAGCGCGGCCGCCCCTTCACTCTCTGCTACGGCGTGCTGAATGCGGCGCGCGTCAAGCTGGATCCGCCGCTGGCCGAGCTGACCCCTTCCATCAGCCGCTGCGTGGAAGCGGTGATCCACCGCCGCACCACGGTCACGCTCACCGCATTCGACAAAGCGGGCAAGTCCGTTTCCGCCTCCATCGACATCCCCGTGCGCGAGCCGCAGCCCGAGATCCTCTTCGCCAACCTGAGCAGTCGCGAGATCCGCCGCGGGGACCGCTTCACCCTCTGCTACGGCGTCCGGAACGCCGCGCGCGTCCGCGTGGAGCCCGGACCGCTGGAACTGCCCGTCTCGGCCAAACGCTGCGCCACATGGTTCCCGGTGGAGGCGCCGCGAAAACTGATCGCCGAATCTCCCGCCGGACGCGCAGAAGTGGATCTCCCTGTCCGCATGATCCCCGCCAAATAGCGCAGCGCGGCTCAGCGTTCGCCCGCCCGCATTTGGATCGACTCCAGGTAGCGCACGAGCCTGTCGATCAACGCCGCCGCCTCGCCTTCCGCGGGCGAAAGCGGCAGGAACACCGGGCCCCACACCGGCATCCGCTTCCCTCCGTGCGCCGGAATCCCCTCCACGCCTCCCAATAATCTCTGCACGCGAGCCACGGGGAACCGCCCGCCCTGTTTCTCCGACAGCCGCGTCAGGTCCGTCGGGCGCATGCGCATCGCCTCCGCCGCCGGACCATCTCCGCGGCCCCCGCTTCCATGACAACTGGCGCAGTAGGCGACGTACAGATCCCTTCCGGACATCGCCCGGGCGCGCTGCTCCGCGCCTCTCACCACGTCCACCCGCGGCGGCGCAGCCGCCGAAACCGCAGCCGAGGCCAGCGCAAGGGCCACGGCTGTGCAACGTCTCCGCAACCGCATGGCAGCTTCTCCTGATTGACAGGCTAGGCCGCGCCCCGCGCGGCGGCAAGGCCCCGGATGCGCTTGCCGCCCCATGCCCGTTGTGGTATCAATGGAGGCAGATTGTTCCCCCAGCCCAATCGGGGCATTCGGGTATCTTTGTATCATACAGGAGCATTGCCGTGGAATCCTCCAACCGCCGCCTGATCCGTCCTGCGCTCGCAGAGGTCAAGGAGCGCGCCGCCAGCAGGTCCACTCTTCCGCAGGCGAAGAAGCAGGCGCCGCCGGATGTCACCAACGCCGAGAATTTTTACTACGTGAAGCAGATGCAGGCGAAAACGCCTCTGGTGGTGGTGCTGCATGACGGGGAGGAGCTCCACGGCACGCTCGAATGGTACGACAAAGGCTGCATCAAGCTGACCCGCGAAGAAGGTCCCAACCTGCTCGTCTACAAGTCCGCCATCAAGTACATCTACAAGGCCTGACCCCCGCCTCCCTGCGCCTGCTCCTTCTCGATCGCGCGCCTGCGCACTTCCAGTCTTTGCGCGCGCCGCTCGCCCGCCTCGCGCCACCGCCGCTGTTCCGTCTCAGTCTCCGGAATCACGGGCGGGATTTCGCGCGGCTTGCCATCGGGCGAGAGAGCCACGAAGGTCAGGTACGACGAATTGGTGTGCCGCACCACGCCCGTTTCCAGGTCCTCGACAAACACCTTCACGCCCACCTCCATCGACGTGCGGAACACGCGGTTGACGCTCGCTTTCAGGATCACGAGTTGCCCGATGTGGATCGGGTGGAGAAATGTCATGCGGTCCACTGACGCCGTCACCACCGGGCACCGCGCATGTCGCATGGCGGCGGTGGCGGCGGCCAGATCCACCAGGTGCATGATGCGCCCGCCGAGCAGGTTGCCCAGCGTATTGGCGTAAATGGGCAGCGCAAACTCGCTCAGCTCGCTCGCCGATTCGCGCACAGGGCGGCCTTCCATGACAAGAAGGTACCATGAAGTTCATGGGACGCCTCGAAGACTTGCAGCGGCTGCTCGAGCAGCATCCTGCCAACAACCGCATCCAATATATGTTGGCGATGGAATACCTTGGACAGGGCAAGCCCGCTGAGGCCGCCGCCACGCTCCGCTCCCTTATCGAGCGCGATCCCGGCTACGTCCCCGCTTACTACCAGGCCGGCCGCGCCTTCGAGCAGGCCGGCGACTTCGACTCCGCACGAGACTTCTACCGTCGCGGCATCGACGCCGCCCGCCGCGCAGGCGACTCCCACGCCGCCAGCGAACTGCAAGCCGCACTTGACATCCTCGGCTGAAAGGTCTCTGCCAGTCCTGCACTTTGCCGTTAACTGTTCCCCGCCAAGCGCTGCGACATCGATCTGAGGCCACCCGGCCGGGGACGTTAGCGTAATTCTGTAACGCACAGGTTATCGCCAGCAGTTTACGGAATCTCTTCATTTTTGCCTCCCGCAATGCGCGATTTTTCACCATTTTTCGCTTGCCAGAGGGAAGGCATTTCAGGTAAGTCGTGCTCCATGAAGTGCACATCGGCTGTTCATTGCTCTGCTCTTTTTCGCCTCCTGTTTGTCTGCGTGGGGCTGCTGGCGCCTCGCCCGCTTTGGGCGCTTCAGGAGAGCCTTCAGATTCCTTCTGCCGGCAGCCGGGAGGCGCAAGTCGCACTGGAGTCGCTGGCAATCATCTCCGGCAAAGGCTTCATCTCCGGGGCGGTCGCCATCGAACCTTGGCAAGTGGCGGACCCGCCGGAAGTCCTGGGCGGAATCCGCGTGCTGATGGGTGGCATCCCGGATCGCCTCATCCATATCACGCCGGAAGAGATCTATTGCGTAACCCCCGCGGGCCTCGCAGAAGGCGAGTTCGAAACAGTCGTAATTCGCGGGAGCGACGCTATCCTTGCCAGGGGCAAGGCAATTGTTTCCCGCACTGCGCCTGCATTGTTCTCGGAGGACAACACGGGACGAGGCCCGGGCCGCATTGATGACGCCGATACCCGGCAGCGCGGCCCATTTCGCGTGCGAAATGCCGGAACAGAGGAGGGCTACGCAAACAACAGAATCATCCTCGCGGCCACCGGACTGAGGCAGCTCTTCAGAGGCCAGACATTCGCGCCAGCATCGGTCCGTGAGTCCGTGAGAGTTGTCTTCTTCGTGCTGGATGTGTGGAACAGCGTGAGCGAATTCTCCACCGTCCCGGACGAAATTCGATCAGTGGAAGATTATGCCGGCCTGGAGCAGGTGGTCACAGCGCTCCCCTCCGAATTGGACGGACTCGGCGCGGTGCTTGTGGCGCTGGAAGTGGACGGCAAGCAGTCGAATGTCGCCGGCCTGGAGGTCTTGTTTGGCAAGCCGCCTATCATTCTCAGCGTTGCCCCGGCACAGGCGGCGCCGGGGCAGGTGGTCGAAATCACGGGGACCGGTTTTTCCAAATCGCTCAATGGCAGCAGCCGCGTGATTTTGGATGCCGGGGAAGCAGGTTCCGCCGTGGCCTTTCCTCTGGAGGCATCCGTCGTCGGGTCCGCCGAAGGATCCGGCGAAGTCGTCAAGCTAAAAGCACTTGGGCCTCTCCTGGCTCAACAGGGGAACGCCTGGGCGGGTCCCGCTCGCTTGTGCGTGGAAACCGACGGGCTTCGCGGCTGCGCACAGAGTCCCGTACAACTGCTTCAGCCTCAAGCCGTCAACACTCCGCCGGGAGACCTGCTGATCTCCACGCTGGAGCGGATCTATGACCGGATGGAGGCCGAAGTTCGCCCAAACAACCCTGAACTCGCCGGCAAGTACCTGGCCCTGAAGGCCAAAGCGAGAAGCGAACTCCGTGCCCGGATCGACGCTGCCCTGGCGGGAACTCCGGAAATGGTGGAGCTCGTTCTTCCAGACGGCGAGCGTGTCGAGGGTGTTTTCGATCTGGAAATGATTCGCAGAACGGAGTTCGTCCTGGCGGCCAGCCTTCCTGTGCTGGAGACGGTGCTGGCATGCCCGGAAGCCGGGCCGGAACAAGGCGGACGCGAAGCCGTGGACTGGGATCTGGAGAAAGAAGTGCTGGCAATGTCCGCCAATTACAGAAAATTGGAGAACCTTGCCAGTCTGAGTTCGAAGATGCAGCTCGCGGTGGCGGGCGGGGCCCTTGCAAGTTGCCTTGCCTCTGGCGTCACGTGCCTGCCCTTGGCTGCGGCGCTTTCTGCGGCGGCGCCCTTGTATGCCGCGAACAGCCTCCTGCAGATTGCAGGGATGATGAACATCGAGATGGGCCCGAACACTTTGGACGAGCTGCGGGTCTCCCCTCCCGCTCTGGAACTGCGCAAGAGTGAAACCTCCTGTTTCGACGTCCGCGGCCGCTTTATCAGCCGGCTCGACGCTGCCGCTGGCACGAAGGAGGCCATCAAACAGGCTGCGGCGGCCGTCGTCGGCAACCTGCTGGGCCAGTCACTCGGGTCAGATTTCTCCTCGACCCAGTTGGTCGAGAGGGTCCTGTCGCCCATTACTGGGCCGGTCGTCGACAAGTTAATGGACCTCGGGCTTGGAGATCTGTTGCGCCCGCCGCTCGCCACTTCGCGGGAGATCGGGCTCTCCTGGAACACGGTCACGAGCACTTGCATCCATGGATCGTCGCCGAGTCCGGGTGCCCCCTTCTTCTTGGGGTCGTGGGAGGTCCGAGCCTTCGCGCCGATGTCTTCGCCGGAGTTGTGCCTGTTTTCCCCTTGGACAGTGCTCCTGATGCCAGGAGCGGAAACGCCAATCGCTGCCACGGTGCGCGTGGTCCCCTCCCAAGAAGACGTTGCCCCGAACTGCTGGTGGGGCACCACCTGGGATCCCGCGCAGCCGCTCTTTACGAAGATCCAACAGATCACCGCTCCGAAAGCCAACGGCGACCGACTGGTGGTCGGAACACTCCAGCCCGCTACGGGTCTCGGTGGACCGTTCTTGTTCATTTGGATGGCTCCCCCCCAGCCTTCCCGAACCAGATGTTCTGCCGGCGCCTGACCCTGGCTGCAGGGTGCACGGCGGAAGTCTCCTTGGCCACCCAGCGAGAGAAGTCAGGGGATTATTCCGACTGGCCGGAATGGCTGATCGATCCCTTAAGTGGATTTCCATTCCCTGCAAATCGGATCCCATTAACCCGCATGGGGCCCGGCGGAGTGTTCGCCATCCGGGTCAAATCCTTGCAAGGATGCGGCAACTGATAATTATGCCAGCGTGGGAGCCGCTACCTCATGAAGCGGCTTCCACGCCGCCAGCGAACTACAGGCCTCGCTCGGCATCCTCGGATGACGCGGCGCGCATCCGCTCCCACTCCTCCCGCAGCAGCCCGTACACACGAATATCCACCCGCTCTCCGTGAAGCCGCTGCGCGCCGCGCAGCGTGCCCTCACAGGTAAAACCCAGCCGTTTCGGGATCGCCTGCGAGCGTGCGTTCCCGGCAGCGCAGCGGATTTCGATGCGCTCGAGCCCAGCCTCCCGGAACGCCCTTTCGATCAGCGCCCGCACCGCCGCCGTCATGCGCCCGCGCCCCTCCTGCGCACTCGTCAGCCAGTAGCCGATCTGCGCCGTGCCGTTGCTTGCATCGATGTCGTGAACCCCCACAAGCCCCGCCAGTTTGCCCGCCACGCGAAGGCCGTAGGCCGCCGTCTTGCCCTCCCTGCGGTTCTCCGCCACCTGCTCCAGAAACCGCCGCGTGTCCTCCGCCGTCTCCGTCGACTCCACCCACGGCAGCCACTTCCCCAGATGTTCCCGGTTCGCGCACACCAAGGCGAAGACCTCCTCTGCGTCCGCTGTCTCCAGCTGCCGCAATTCCAGCTCCCCGTCGACAATAATCCTTTCCGGGAAACGCGCCTCCGCTTCAGCCATAGCCTCCAGCTTACTTGCAGCCGCATGCAGCCACACTCGCCTATGCGTCTCATAGGTCACGCAGCCCGCCGCCCGACATCTTCTCCACAGGAGGTTCTTTTATGACTGAAACTGCAACCCGTCTTCCCCTGATCGGCGAACCGGCGCCGGAATTTCACGCGGAAACCACGCAGGGGCCCATCCATTTCCCCCACGATTACAGGGGCAAGTGGGTCATTTTCTTCAGCCATCCGGCGGACTTCACGCCGGTATGCACCACGGAATTCATGACCTTCGCCTCAATGCAGGAAGAGTTCCGTGCCCTGAACTGCGAGCTCGTCGGCCTCTCCATCGACAGCACCTACAGCCACATCGCCTGGCTGCGCACCATCAAGGAGAAGATCGAGTTCCGTGGCATGAAGAACATCGAGGTCACCTTCCCGGTGATCAGCGACCTCACCATGGAAGTCTCGCGCCTGTATGGAATGCTTCAGCCATCGGCCAGCACTACGCAGGCGGTGCGCGCGGTATTCTTCATCGATCCCGAATCGAAGATCCGGGCGATTCTCTACTATCCCCTCAGCGCCGGCCGCAATTTCCAGGAGTTGAAACGGCTGCTGATCTCGCTTCAAACCACCGACAAGCACGGCGTCGCCACGCCCGCCGACTGGCAGCCGGGCGAGGAAGTCATCGTGCCCCCTCCCGGCAGCTGCGGCGCCGCGAAGGAACGCGTCGAAACGAAGGATCCCATCATCCGCTGCGTCGACTGGTTCCTGTGCTTCAAGAAACTCTCCTGATCCATGCGCGGCGCGGAGCAGCCGGGCAGCTGCCCCGCGCCGCCCGGTCGATCGCCGGGCAGGCGCTGCCGCGCGGCGCCTGCCCGCCGCCCGTCAGAACATGAGCTTCAGTCCCGCTGAAGCCCACGCCCGCGGCGTCCGGAAGCCGTCCTCGAAATAGCGCTGGTTCAGCACGTTCTCCGCACGCACGTAGAAGCGCAGGGTGCGCAAATCGTCCAGCGGCAGCGAGTAGCTCCCAGCCACATCCAGCTTCCGCGGTCCAGGGAACTCATACGGCCGGCTCCCGCTGCCGACGAAGAACGAACCCGAAACATAGTCGCTCGCAGCGAGGAAGTCCGCCGTCACCTGCCAGCGCCGCGTCACCTGCTGCGACGCTGTCATCGTGAACATGTGCGGGAACACGCGGATCGAACGCAGCGAGCCGCCGATCAGAGCGCTCCGGCGCTCGTCGGCGTTCGTGTACGTGTAGGACGACGTCACCATCAGGCTGCGGCGCGGGCGCGCCTCCGCCACCAATTCCACGCCGCGCGCCAGCCCGCCTCCCATGTTGACGTATCCGCCCCAGCGCCCGTAGGGATCGTTCACCAGCCCCGAGTATCCGATCACCTCCTGCAGCCGCGTGTAAAAGTACGTCGAGCTCACCCTGTAGCGAGAGCCCGCAAAATAGCGGTCCGCGCCGAAGTCGAACGACACCGTGCGCTCCGGACGCAACTGCGGGTCCCCCAGCGGGCTGAACGCCCCCCAGAAGAAGGAGCTGCCGATTCTCTCATACAGCGTCGGCGCGCGGAACCCGTTGCCGGCGTGCGCCCGCAGCTTCATGTTCGCCTTGCGCAGGAAGTAGGAGATGGCCGCGTCGCCCGTCAGCGCGTCTGGCGGCGCCGTGAACGGCGCGTTCTGATACAGCGCGAATCCGCCCTCGAACTTCGGGCGCGAGAGCTGAAACGTCTGGTAGCGCCCGGTCAGCCCGATCTGCAACCGCTCCTCCAGCAGCCGCAGCTGCTCCTGTACGAACACCGCCAGGCTGCGCTGCTGCGCCGAGGCGCGCGCGTTCACTCTCTGCGCGGGATCCGGATTCTCGTCCCTCGACGGGTTCTCGTAAAACTCGCGCTCCCACTCGAGCCCCGCGCTGAAGGCGTTCCACCGCGCTGCGGCCACATCGGCGCGCGCCTGCGCCGTGTCGATCCGCCCCCCGAACAAGCTCGACGAGTTGAACTGCGGCTGGTAGCCCTGCCCGGCCGGCCCGTTGCGGTTGTCGCGGCGCGTGTCCACGTTCTGGTAGCTCAGCCTGTAGTGGAACCGCGGCGCCGCCTGCTGCGCCCACTGCACCAAGGTCGTCACGAAGCGGCCCTCGCGGCGGCCGTCAGGATCGAAGAAGTTCGGCGCGAAGGTGGCGTCGCCCCACTGAAAAGGCAGCCCGCGGTCACCGAGCCGCGCCTGCGCCGCGTCCAGCGCAACGGCGCGGATCACGTTCGTGGCGGGCAGGTTCGGTGCGGGCGCCGCGTAGGGGCTGGAGTTGATCCCCACCGTGCTGAGCGTCGCCCACACGCGGCCCGAAAGCGATGCCGTCGCCGACGGCCGCCATTGAAGCTGCCCCTGCGCGCTCGAGTTGCGCACGCTCTCCACTCCATCCACCCCGCCGTTCACGTTCAGGTGCGCCACGCCCGCGCTGTAGTGCAGGCGGCTTTGCGCCATCTCGCCGGCGATGCGCGCCAGCCCGCGCGCCAGCCCCAGCCCGCCGCCCTCGCCGCCGATCTCGCCGCGCGTGCGTCCGCCGCCCGAATCCGTCACCAGGTTCAGAACGCCGGCTGTGGCGTTGGTTCCGTAGATGCTCGACCCCAGCCCGCGCAGGATCTCGACGCGATCCGTTTGAATCAGCTGCATGTCGCCGAGAAACGCCGTCGCGTCGCCCTGCACGCTGGCCGGATCGCGCAGCCGCATGCCGTCGATCAGCACGCCGGTGTCTGCCGCGCGCAGCCCGCGCATCTGGATGCGCGTGAACGAACCCGGTCCGCCCAGCTGCTGCACGCGCAGCCCGGGCACCAGCCGCACCGCCTCCGACAGCAGGATCTCGGCGCGGCGTTCGAGCATCGCCGAATCCACGATGTCGAGCGCCTTGCCTGATTCCACGGTCGACTGCGGCGTCACCGCCGCCGTCACCTGCACCTGCGTGGCCAGCCCGCGGATGTCGAGCTTCAGCTCCACCTCCGTGATCCGTCCTGCGTCCACTCGCACCGTCACCGGACTTGCTTGGTCCAGCGTGTCCGTGCGCGCCTCCACCAGATACTCTGCCGGCGGCAGGCGGTCGAACCGGAAGCGTCCCTCCACGCTGGTTGTGGTGGTTTGCTGGAACGTGGCATCGCGCGTGTACAGCCGGACTGTTGCCTGCGGCACGGCCGCGCCGGACGGATCAGTAACGGAGCCGGCAAGACCGGCGCCGTTTGGCCCTTGCGCGAATACACTGAATGTGGACAACAAAAATACAGCGAATTGTTTCATTCGCTCCTCCCTCGAGAGCTTCTTCTGGATTCCGCCGGGAGCGGATCCCGGGGGCGGCGGCAGGTCTTCGGACTCGCGGGCGTTTCCGGCCGTCGCTGGTGGCCGGCTCTCCTACTGGCCGCGGCTTCCCAGGAGCATGCGCTCCCAGTGCCGGAGTCTGCGGCGTTCGTTCCCGCTTACCGCTGCGGGGCAGTCCCGGAATTCCACCGGGTTCCCTCTTGCGTGGCCGGGCGCGAACCCGGCCAACCGCTCGCATTTGCGATTATGGCGTCTGCAACGCCCCGGGGTCAATGGGAGCGGCAGGCGATGGCGGAATCACCGCGTCCGGGGCTTGCAGCCGCTGTGGTGCGGGCGCAAAATCGGAGTCGGCATATGCGTTCGCTTCGAAGGACTGTATTCATCTTGCCCCTCATCCTCAGTTCTGCCGCGCAACTACCTGTCCGCCTCGGCGCCTCGGCGCCGGATTGGGCAGTGGAGTCCCCGTCAGGAAAGCCGGGATCGCTGGTCCGGCACTTGCGCCAGAGCAAGCGCGATGCGGTTGTGCTCGTGCCGCGCGCAGACGCAGCTCCGCCTTGGGCGGCGCTGGAGGAAGGCGCCGTGCGGCTCTCCAAGCGGGACGCCGATCTGCTCATCGTCCCGCCGCAACCCGGGCAAGAGCGTCAGGGGCTAGAACCGCTGGCGCCGGCCACGCTGCTGGTGGACTCTGGCGGCGTGGTGCGGCGCATCGAACCGGGGCTGCTGCTCGAGAGCGCAAAGCTGGAGGAGTTCGTCGAACAATGGCGTCTGGGGCGCGAGGTCTTCCTCGTCTCCTGCGCCCGCTGCCACGGCGACGACGGCGCGCTTCAGAGTTGCGAGGACGTGAAGCCGCTGACTGGCATCGGAAACCGTTTGACGCCGGCTCAGGTATACGAACGTCTCCGCGCCGGTGAACTTGGTGAACTCGATGTGCTGATCCGCGGCCGCTTCCACAAGCGCAAGGAAGTCGAAGCCGTTGTCGTGTTCGTCCGCGGACTCTGATCCAACCGCTCCTCCCGGCGGCTCAGATTCCCGGCCTGTGCCTTTGCGCCTTTCCTCTCACGCGCGTCTCAAGACGGAGCTCTCCGGCAACCCGTTGCCAGTCCGGAAAAGCCGGATACCCCGAAGCCTCCCGAAGCAGCGACGTAGTCGCCCGCGTCGCAGAAATCGCACACGGAATTTCCGGCGGGTCGTCGGAGGGGAGATCCTTGAGTGATCGATTCTCCCCCGCCCAAAGATTTCGTTGGACAGCGATTTGCGATATGGAGTCTGACTATGTCCAGCACGAAATCCCCTGTTTCCGCCCGCCGCGGAGGGAGCCCGGAGGGCGACCGAAACGGGCCCGGAAACTGGCCGCAGCGGCAATGGCCCCTCTCGCGGCCAAGCGCAAGATGAGTGTCGTTCTCGATCAGCTTCGCGGCGCTGATCTGGAGTCCACACGCCGCAAACAGAACGTCGCGGCCGCCATTTTTGCTAATGGCGCGGCGCCTTTCTGGCGGCAGGGTCACAAGACTGTCCAGGAACCGAGATTGGTACACCGGGACGGGTGGAGAGGCGGGGGCGGGTGAAGGTCGTCGGGCGCAGGACCTTGGCCCTTGCCGCCAGGCGCGACGAGCAGAATTCTGGTCGGAAGCCAGAATCGCACCCCGCCGAGGGGGCATGCGGGGGGCAGTCTCCGGCTCGGGAGTGACCTGGAAGAGTTACCAAGACGGTTTACAAACTCGCTTGCGGTGCGTTTGGGCGGGGATTTGTAAGCGATTGATTTTGAAGTGGAGCCACCCGCCGGGATCGAACCGGCGACCTGCTGATTACGAATCAGCCGCTCTGCCAGCTGAGCTAGGGTGGCCCAAATCCCAATATGCCACAGCGCTCGCCTGTTGCGCCAGAGCAACGGGGATGTCCCGCCCGCCGGCAACGAATCACGCGCCGGAAGGCGCCAGCCCCAGCCGGACGAGCAGCGCCTGCGGGTCGGGATCGCGCCCCATGAATCGCCGGAACAGCACGATCGGCTCCTCGCTGTCCCCGCGCGAAAGGATCGCGTCGCGGAACTCGCGCCCCGTTCGCTCGTTGAAGATGCCCTCGCGCAGAAACCGCGTGAAGGCGTCGGCGTCCAGCACCTCGGCCCACTTGTATGAGTAATAGCCGGCGCCGTAGCCGGTCGGTTCCGCAAACAGGTGCGTGAACCCCGCCAGCATCGCATAATCGTCCGGTAGCGGAGCGGGGCTGAATTCCCGAAGAATCCGGTTCGCGTACTGCACCGGGTCGCCGTCGCGCTCCCGATCGTAGTCGATGTGCAGGGCCAGATCCACGGTGGCGAATCCGAGCTGCCGCATCTGCGCGTTGGCGGCGCGGAAGGCCCGCGCAGAGCGCATCTTCCGGACCAGCTCCTCGGGCATCGGCTCGCCGGTGCGGTAGTGGCGCGCAAACAGGTCGAGCGAGGCGCGCTCCCAGCACCAGTTCTCCATGATCTGCGACGGCAGCTCGACGAAGTCCCACGCGACGTTCGTGCCTGCTAGGGACTTCACCTCCACGCGCGACAGGCAGTGGTGGAGAAGGTGCCCGAACTCGTGGAAGATCGTCTCCACTTCGCGGTGCGTCAATAGCGCGGGCGTGTCTCCCGCCGGCGCCGTGAGGTTGCCGCAGATCAGCCCCACATGAGGCAGCCAGCGGCCGTCGTGCCAGTGCCCGGTGACGAATGAGTCCATCCAGGCGCCGCCGCGCTTGTTGTCGCGCGGATGCCAGTCCGTGTAGAAGCTTCCGAGCAGCTCGCCTTCAGAGTCGCGGATTTCGTAATACTTCACCTCCGGATGCCAGACGGGCACCTTCGGTCCAGGCGCCACACGAATGCCGAACAGCCGGGAGGCAAGCGAAAACATTCCCTCGATAACTTGTTCGACAGGAAAATACGGGCGCAGCTCTTCCTCCTCGAAGTCGAATAGCGCCTCGCGCAGCTTCTCGGCCCACCAGGAGATGTCCCACGGATCCAGCGGGCGGCCGGCGAACTCCTCCAGCTCCCGGTTCTCGCGCCGGAACGCGGCCTCCGTCTTTTCGCGCAGATCCCGGACGAAAGCCTGCGCCGCAGCGCCGGTCTTGGCCATGCGGTCGGCCAGGGCGAAGTCCGCGAAGTTGTCATAGCCAAGCAGCCGCGCCTTCCTGCGCCGGAGGTCCAGGATGCGCGCGGCCAGCGGCCCGTTCTCCTCTGCTGCCCGGCGGTTGTAGGCGCGCCAGAAGTATTCGCGGACGTCGCGGTCATCCAGGTGGGTCATCACGGCGTGGTAGGACGGCCCATGCAATGTGAACCGCCATCCCTCGCGCCCCCGCGCGGCGGCGTCGGCCCGGGCCGAGGCGCGGGCGCTCGGCGGAAGGCCGGACAGATCGTCCTCCTCCTCGATCCAGTATTCGAAGGCGGCCGTCGCGTCCAGTACATTCTGGGCGAATTTTGTCGTTGTGACCGCCAGCTCGACGTCCAGTTCCTCCAGCTTCTTCTTGCCCTCGGGCGGGAGCGCCGCGCCATGGCGGCGGAAATTCTCCACCGTCCGCGACAGGAAACGGGCGCGGACGCCCTGCAACGCGCGCGCCTCCTCCGTGGCGGCGAACTCGTTGATCGCCCGCCACAGCCCTGCATGCAAGGGGAGCGAGGAATAGAAGGCGCTCACCGCCGGCTGGACAGCGTTCCAGGCTTCGCGCAACTCGGGAGTCGAGACTACGCCTTCCAGGTGGCGGACAACGCTGGAGGCGACGTCCAGCGGGTCTGTAGCCGTGTCCAGCGCCGCCATGGTGTCCTGCCAGGACCGCGCGGGCGCGGCTGCGATCCCGTCAATCCGCGTTCGGCAGCGCGCGATGAGCTCTTCGAGGGCCGGACGCACGTGCTCCGGCCGGATCGCGCCGAACGGCAGCGGCAGCATCAACTCAAGAAGAGGGTTTTCAGGAGCCACGTTATTCAAGATACGGGTTCGGGCCGGGCCGGCGGAAATTTCCGGCGCCCTCTGCCTGGCGGGCCCCGTCTGCGATGATGGAATCCGTGACCGACCTGCACGCCCACATCCTTCACGGGCTGGACGATGGTCCTGCCACTCTGGACGAGAGCCTGGCGATGGTGCGGATGGCGGTCCATGCGGGCACGAAGGAGATCGTGGCGACGGTGCATGCCAGCCGGAAGTGGCAATACTTCCCCGGGCTGGCGCAGCGTCGGTGGGAGGAGCTGCAGCATCTCGTGAAGGACGAGATCGGCATCCATCGCGCCTGCGAGGTGGAGCTGACCCCGGAGATGGCCGGCCTCGTGCTGGCCAACCCGGCGCGGTACACGGTCAACGGAACGCAGTATTTGCTGGCCGAGCTGCCCGATGACGCGGAGCCACAGCAGATCGAGGAGGTGCTCCGGAAGCTGCTGGAAGGTGGCCTGCGGCCTGTGCTGGTTCACCCGGAGCTGCATCCGGCCGTCTCGCGCGAGACGGGGCGGCTGGCGCGGTGGGTGCGCGCCGGCGCTTTGTTGCAAGTCGGAGCGGGCAGCCTGTCAGGCGCCTTCGGCTCGCGGGCCCAAGAGGTTTCCGCCAGGCTTCTGAACAAGGGACTGGTCCATTTTGTGGCTTCCGGCGGGCACAATCTGGGAAGCCGTCCGCCTCGGCTGGATGCCGCACGGCTTATTCTGATCGGCCAGTACCTGCCCGAGTTCGTCGAGCAACTGCTTGAGGCGCACCCGCGGGCGGTCGTCGAGGGGGCGGAGCTCGAACCCGGCCCGCTGCGCGCGCCATTCCTGAAGTCACACTGGTTCCATTTCTGGCGCTAGCGGCCGAGGCAGTCACAAGAGGAGCAAAAAAAGTTCCGGCGCGGATCCGCGGCCGGCTCAGCCACTTGCGGGAACCCCTGAGAAAACGGGTGCCCTGTTGGGCCGCAAGCCGTGCTAAAGAGGCCGCGTGAAGCCCGAGGAGTTGTTGGATCTGATTCAGAAGGAGCGGCAGGAAGGCGCCTCCGCCGATGCCGTGGCCAGAGCTGTGGAGGCGATTCTGCGAAAGCTCAAGCGCGGCATGGCTGTGTCGCTGCCCGGCGTCGGACGTCTGGTGCCGGACGGGAGGCGGAGCGTGCGGCTGGAGCCGGCGGCGAAGCCGGGAGGGCGGCGTGGGCGCGGGTGACACGGCGTCCGTGCAGCAACTGGCGCGCCTGCTGCGCCAATGCCTGAGAGAGGGACGCGCCGTGCACGTCGAGCGTCTCGGCACTTTCCGCCCTGACTCCGGCGGCGCGTTCTCTTTCCGCCCGGACGCAAAGCCATCCATATTCCTGGCTTACGCCGCCGAGAACGCCGCGTGCGTGGAGCGCCTCTACGACGAGCTGGAACGCTCCGGGTTCGCCCCGTGGATGGACCGCCGCAAGCTTCTGCCGGGACAGAACTGGCCGCGTGCGATTGAGGGCGCCATCGAGACAGCCGACTTCTTCGTGGCCTGCTTCTCCCGTCTGTCCACACGGAAACGCGGCAATTTTCAGAGCGAACTTCGCTACGCGCTCGACTGCGCGCGCCTGGCGCCCGTCGATGACGTGTTCCTGATCCCGGTGAGGCTCGACGACTGCCGCCCGCCGAAGGAGATCCGCCGCCGCTGGCACTACGTCGACCTGTTCCCTTCGTTCGGCGACGGAGTGAAGAAGCTCGTGCAGATCATTCGCCGCGAGATGCGGAAGCGTGCCGCCGCGTGAGCCGCTCTCAGCGCCCGTCTTTCTTCGGAGCGGGCAACCTCGCCAGCCGCCGCCGGGCTTCCGCTGCCTGCTTCGAGCCAGGGTCGAGCTCAAGAAACTTCTCGTAGGCGGCCCGGGCGGCGGCGGGATCCTTCAGTTTCTCGCGGGCCTGGCCGAGCAGGAAGAACGCTTCCGCCAATCCGGGATTCCATTTCGTGGCTTCCTCGAAGCGTCCGGCGGCGGCTTTCCAGCTTCCGCGCCGCATATAAAAACGCCCGATTTTGACCTCGTTTTCGGCCTGAATCGGATTGAATTCGTAAGTCCGCTCCTTCGCCGCCGCGTCCTCCTCTTCCGGCTCGGCGGGCGGAGGCTGCGCAGGCGGAGGCGGCTGCACCGCCCAGAGCGATGCCGCCAGGATCAGCGCCGCGGCCGTGCGTGCCACAATCAAAGTATAGGGCGTCCCACCCATGTCCCGCACGGAAGAGCTGCGCGAGAAGGCTGCCGGGCTGCCGCAGCAGCCGGGCGTCTACATCTACCGCGGCGCTGATGGCGAGGTTCTCTACGTCGGCAAGGCAAAGAACCTGCGGGCCCGCGTCCGCAGCTACTTCAGCGCGGAGCGCCTGGCGGAAGCCAAGACCGGCCGGCTCGTCCACGCCGCGTACTCGCTTGACTGCATCCTCGTGGACAACGAAAAGGAGGCCCTTGCGCTTGAGAACCTCCTCATCAAGCAGCACAAACCGCGTTTCAACGTGCTGCTCAGGGACGACAAGACCTATCCCTACATCAAGCTCACTCACGAAAAATGGCCGCGGGTTTATGTGACACGGAGAATCCGGAAAGACGGCCAATATTTCGGCCCATATTTCCCCGGAAATCTGGCCCACCGCCTGGTGAAATTCATCCACAAGAACTTCCAGATCCCCTCCTGCAAAGTCGACCTCGGCAAGCCCCACGCACAGCCCTGCCTCGAATACCACATCCACCGCTGCCTCGGGCCCTGCGTGCCCGGACTGGCGGCCGAAGAGACCTACGCCGAGCGGGTAAGTGACGTGCGCGCCTTCCTCGACGGGCGCGTCCGCGACCTTGCCGCGAGCCTTCGGGAGCGCATGCTAGACGCCTCCGAGTCGCTCGACTTCGAGCGCGCCGCGGCCCTCCGGGACCTGCTGCAGACGGTGGAGGAACTCGAGGATCGCCAGAAGATGGCCTCCGCCGCGGGCGACGACGCCGACTTCTTCGCGCTGCACGCCGAGCCGCCGCTCGTCGCCGTCAATATCTTCCACGTCCGGAACGGACGCGTCGTCGACCGCCGCGAGCTGTTTTGGGAAGACGCATGGGAGTACGAGCAGCAGGACTTCCTCTCTTCCCTGCTCATGCAGATCTACAGCGAAGGGCAGCCCGTGCCGGCGCAGATCCACCTGCCGGTGGAACTCGAGGATCGCGAGATCCTCGAAGAGCTGCTCTCGGAGACGCGCGGCCGCAAGGTCTCGATCCACACGCCGCAGCGGGGCGTGAAGAAGGCGCTGCTCGGTCTGGTGGAGACAAATGCGCGCCAGAGCTTCGAGCAGCGCTTCCGCGTGCGCAAGCCGCGCGCCGGAGAGATCGCCGCGGCCCTCGAAGAGGCGCTCGATCTGCCGGAAGCCCCGCGCCGTATCGAGTGCTTCGACATTTCGCACATCCAGGGCTCGGAGAAGGTCGCCAGCATGGTCGTCTGGGAAGACGGCCGGATGAAGAAATCCGGCTACCGGAAGTTCATCATCCGCACAGTGGAGGGCAGCGACGACTTCGCCTCCATGCGCGAGGTGGTCCTGCGCCGCTACCGCCGCCTGCGCGAGGAAGGCGGCCAGATGCCCGGACTCGTGCTCGTCGACGGCGGCGTCGGGCAGCTGCACGCCGCCGCGGCGGCGCTCGAAGAGCTGGGCGTGCTGAACCAGCCGCTGGCGGCCATCGCCAAGCGCGAGGAGATCCTCTACGTCGCCGGGCGCGAGGACGAGCCAGTCCTGCTGGACCGCACGTCCCCCGTGCTGCACCTGGTTCAGAGAATCCGCGACGAGGCGCACCGCTTCGCGGTCACCTTCCACCGCCACCGCCGCGATGCCCGCACGCTGCGCAGCGAGCTGCTGGAGATCCCCGGCATCGGTCCGAAGACCGTGGACAAGCTGCTGAAGAGCCTCGGCAGCCTGGCCGCTGTACGCGCCGCAGGCGAAGAGGAACTGGCGCGCCTGGCCGGAGCCGCGGCGGCGCGGAAAATCCGCGCGGCGCTCGCCGCGGACTCAGCGCCCAAAAGCGAGCCGGATGGCGAGGTGCTCGGGTAGCCCGGCGTCGAGAATGCGCTTCTGCGCGGCTTCCACCGGATATTCCACGCGGCGCAACGCGATCAGGCGCCGGTTCGAGTCCCACAGCGCGTAAGCGGCGCGCGGATCCCGGTCGCGCGGCTGGCCCACCGAGCCGGCGTTGATCACGTACAGCGCCCCGTCCTCCAGTTCGTAAACAACCTCGGTTTCTCCAAACCGCGGCCGCCGCAATTCCAGCACGCCGCCCCGCGTCCACATCCATCCGCCCTGCAAATGCGTGTGGCCGAAGAAGGAGATGCTCGCGTGCACGGCACCGTGCAGCATCCGGGCCTCTTCACGGTCCACGATGTATTCGTCCTCGTCCCACGGAGAGCCGTGGAACAGCTCGTATCCATCCGCCACCAGCGGCCCCGGGGGCAGCGCGCGCAGCCAGGCCAGTTGCCGTGCATCCAGCCGCTCGTGCGTCCACCGGGCCGCCTCCAAGGCGTACTGGTTGAAGTCGTTGGGCTCTTCGATGAAGGCGCAAACGCGGTCGTGATTGCCGCGAACCAGGCGGCTCACGGCGCCCGCCGCCCAGTCGATCACCTCGCGCGGGCAGGCGTTGTAGCCCACCAGGTCGCCGCAGCAAAGAATCTCGTCGTACTGCCCATCAGCGTGCGCCAGCACAGCGGCAAGCGCGTCGTGGTTGGAGTGAATGTCGCTGACGATCAGCCGGCGCATAGTCTGACCAAGCTTACCTCAGGCGGAGCCCCGATCCGCACGGGAACGCCCACTGTGCCCAGCCCGCAGGAGACGTAGAGCCGCGAACGGCCCAGCTCGTAGGCGCCGCGGACGTACTGCGTGAACGCCCGCGCCACATTGATGTTCTCCCTCAGAACGGGGACGTTCACCTGCCCGCCGTGCGTGTGGCCCGCCAGCATCAGATCGAAGCCCGCCGCCGCGGCGGCCGGAAAATGCGCCGGATTGTGCTGGAGCAGAACGTTGAAGGCGGAAGCATCCATCAAAGGACGTACGAACGGATCCATGCGCGTGCCCGTGCCGAAGTAGTCCACGCCCGCCAGATTCAGCCGCGCCGCGCCGAAGCGCAGCACAGCGGACTGCCCGCGCAACGCCGTCATGCCGCGGCGCGCGGCCCCGCGCGTGGCCGCCTGCGTCACCCCCGCGTACTTCTCGTGATTGCCGTGGCAGACATAGACGCCCGCCTCCGCCCGCAGCCGCCGCAGCAGATCCAGGCAGCCCTCCAGATCGTCGCCGGCGCGCGTGATCAGATCCCCGGTAAGTACCGCGAGATGAGCACGCGTCTCGTTGGCCATATCTATGGCGCGCCGCAGCTCCGCCGCGCCGAAGAACGGGCCGTAATGGACGTCGCTCAATTGCACGATCCGCAGCCCGTCCAGATCGCGCGGCAGGCCGGGGATCGCCATCTCCTGTTCGACCACCGAGAGCCCGTAGCGCGCCAGCACGATGCCGAACCCCGCCCCGCCCACGGGCGCCGCCGCCGCCGGCAGCGCCAGCGCCAGCATGCGCCGCCGCGACGGATCGAACGCGGCGGGCGCCGCCCAGTGCAACCACGACAGCAGCGCCAGCGCCGTCAGCACCCAGAACAGCGAGAGCGCCAGCGCCCACGCGATGAAGTCCGCCGGCAGCCACGCGAAGCTGTGCGATGTCAGCACCGGCACCGCCAGCACCATCCATGCCGACATGAATCCCAGCCAAAGGCGAGCGAACCGGCGCAGCTTCCCCGCGTTCTGAAGCCGCGCATCGCCCTCCAGTCGCAGGTACAGGCGCCTGTGGATCGCGAGCGTCAGCAGGATGACAAGGAAGATCGGCGCCCAGCGCCGGAGGATCTCCATGAGGTCTTGCTCCCATTCTACGTTCCGTCCGGCCGGTTCCGGACGCCGCGGGTACAATTAAAACAATGTCGCTCGTTGTTGTTGGATCAGTCGCCTACGACGGCGTGGCCACGCCGGCGGGAAAGGTGGACCGCATGCTGGGCGGCGCCTGCACTTACATCTCGCTCGCCGCCAGCTATTTCACGCCCGTCTCCATCGTTGCCGTCGTCGGAGAGGACTTCGCCGAAGAGGACGCCGCGCTGCTCGCCTCCCGCGGCATCGACCTCGAAGGGCTGGAACGCGCGCCCGGCAAAACGTTCTTCTGGGCGGGAGCCTACAGCGAAGACATGAACGACCGCCAGACGCTCGCCACCGAGCTCAACGTGTTCGCCGCCTTCCGCCCGCGGCTGCCCGTCTCCTACCGCGGCAAGCCTTACCTGATGCTCGGCAACATCCAGCCGTCGCTCCAGCGCAGCGTCCGGGACCAGATGAGCGGCACGCGGCTCGCCGGCGGCGACACGATGAATTTCTGGATTGAAGGGCACCGCGAAGAGTTGCTCGAAACCATCGCCGGCTGGGATTTTCTTCTGATCAACGACAGCGAGGCGCGGCTGCTCAGCGGCGAGCGCAACCTGCGGCGCGCCGCCGCCGCCATCCGCGCCTTGGGGCCGCGCATCCTCGTCATCAAGCGCGGCGAATACGGCGCCACGCTTTTCCATGACGAAGGCGCGTTCAGCCTGCCCGGATACCTGCTCGAAACGCTCAAGGACCCCACCGGCGCCGGCGACTGCTTCGCAGGAGGCTTCATCGGTTCCCTGGCCGAGCGCGGCGTCACCGCCGAGACCGCCACTCCCGCCGATCTCGCCCGCGCCGTCGCCTACGGCTCTGTCATGGGGAGCTTCTGCTGCGAAGACTTCGGCGTGGGCCGCTTCCGCGCGCTGACCCGGGATGACATTGAAAGCCGGTTCCAGGAATTCCGCCGCCTCACCGCGTTCTAGAGCCGCGGCCGCGGCCGTGGCGCTCGCGTTCGCCGCTCTTGGCGGCGGCGCCGCCGCCCTCGTGCATCAGCACGGCTGGACGCTCTACTACGGCGACGCCGAGGCGCACCTCAACATCGCCCGCCGGTTTGTCGACTCCCGCACCTCGGGCATGCACCGCATCGGCACCGTATGGCTCCCGCTGCCGCACCTGCTCGCCGCCCCGCTCGCGCGCCGTGATGACTTCTGGCACAGCGGCCTGGCCGGCGTCGTGCCGTCCGTGGCCGGGTTCACGCTCGCCGGGCTGTTCCTGTTCCTCGCGCTGCGCCGCGTGGCGGGCTCCACAGCGGCCGCGCTTGCCGGCAGCGCCGTCTTCGCCCTGAACCCGAACCTGCTCTACCTGCAAGCTACGCCGATGACCGAGCCGCTCGCGCTCGCGTGCCTCTGCGGCCAGCTCTACTGCCTGGTTCGCTTTCACGCGTCGCAACGCACGCGCGACGCCCTTCTGGCCGGCGTGTGCGCTCTGGCAGGAACCATGACGCGCTACGAACTCTGGTTTCTGATCCCCTTCGCCGCGCTCTTCATCCTTTGGCGCGGCGGAGCCATGCGCTGGCGGAGCGCCGCCATGTACTGCGCGCTGGCCGCCGCCAGCCCCCTATGGTGGCTGGCGCACAACTGGTGGTTCTACGGCGACGCCCTCGAATTCCTGCGCGGCGAGTGGTCCGCGCGCGCCATCTACCAGCACCAGCTCGAGCGCGGCATGGCGCGCTATCCGGGCGACGCAGACTGGGCTCTTGCGGCACGCTACTATCTGGAAGCCGCGCGTCTGTGCTGCGGGCTCCCGCTGTTCTGGCTGAGCCTGGCGGGCGCCGTGGCGGCGCTCCGGCGCTTCCCTGCTACGGCCTTGTTTGTCTCGCTGGTTCCCTTCTTCTACGTGCTGAGCATGCACTCCTCAGGCACGCCCATCTTCGTGCCGCACCTCTGGCCGTTCAGCTATTACAACACCCGCTACGGCATCGCCTGGATCGTCGTGGCCGCCCTGGGCGCCGCCGCCCTGACAGCACTGGCCCCCCTCCGGTGGCGCGTCTGGGCGGCGCTGGTGATCCTCGCCGCCGCCGTTTCTCCGTGGATTCTGGCGCCGCGGCCGGATGCGTGGATCTGCTGGAAAGAATCCGAAGTCAACTCGGTCTCGCGCCGCCGCATGGCTGCCGAGGCGGCCGCATATTTGCGCGAGCGATACCGCCCCGGCGCGGGCATTCTTCTGAGCTTCGGCGACCTCTCGGCCGCGCTGCGGCTGGCGCGCATCCCCATCCGCGAGTCGCTGCATGTAGACGACAGATTGGAGTTCGAGGCCGCGGTGGCGCGCCCCGATCTGTTCCTCCGCGAGGAATGGGTGCTGTGCAACGCCGGCGACCGCGCCTGCCGCGCCGCCGCGCGCCTCCAGCGCGGCCCGCGGCGCTACGAGTGTGTCAAAATTCTTGCAGCCAAAGACGCGCCGGGCATCGAGATCTGGCGCCGCATCGGGGCGTTTGTCGAGCCATGATTCCTTTCACCAAAGCGCACGGAGCGCGCAACGATTTCCTGCTCACCTGGGCGCACGAGGCCCCCGCCGAACACCTCCTGAAACGCGCCGCAACAGCCATCTGCGACCGACACGCGGGCGTTGGCGCCGACGGCTGGCTGCTCGTGAAACCGTCCGCGCAAGGCGAGCCCGCTTCGATCCGCCTCTTCAACTCCGACGGCAGCGAGGCCGAAATCAGCGGCAACGGCACCCGCTGCGCCGCCGCATTCCTTTGCGACGCGGGGCTCGCTGGAGAGCAGATCGTCATCCGGACCGGCGCCGGCGACAAGCGCCTGCGGCTGCTGCGCCACGATGGCCTGCGATTCGAATTCGAGATGGACATGGGCGAAGCGCGCATCGAACCCGAAGCTCTCCGCGCGACACTCGAAATCCAGGGCCGGGCGCTTGATTGCACGCTCGTCTGGCCAGGCAATCCGCAATGCGCCGTGTTCGTGGATGAGATCCCCGCCGATTGGACCGTTCTCGGAGAGGCCATCGAGAGCCATCCGCGGTTTCTGAACCGCACCAATGTCAGTTTCGTCCAGGTGCGGGACGCGGCGAATCTCGAAGTGCGTTTCTACGAACGCGGCGCGGGCGTCACCGAATCGAGCGGAACCGGCTCCACCGGCGCCTTCGCCGCCGCGCGCGCCCGCGGGCTCATCGGAGAACGAGCCGCCATCCACACGCCCGCCGGCCCGCTCGCGGTTCGCTCAGAGGCCGGCGCCATCTTTCTGACGGGCCCCGCGGAGATCGTCGCCGGAGGCGAGTTCTACTTCTCCGGTGGCGAAGAGAACCAGCGGTAGAGCGCCCCCGCAGCTTCCGCCAACGCGCGTTCTCTCTGCGTCAAATCGCGCTCGCTTCCCTTCAGAAACACCGCCAGCGCCAGCTTGCCGCGCCCGCCGGGTAATTCCGCCACGCCCGCCACGCTCATGCAGAGGCTGCGCCCGTCCCAGAACGCCGTGGTGCCGGACTTGTGATACAGATGAGCGCCGCCCAGCGCCGGGCGGATCCGCTCCACGCCGTGCGGCGTCGCCCGCATCCATTCGCGTAGCCGCTCGTGGCTCGCCGGATGCAGAAGCTGCCCGCCTTCAATCATCGACATCAGCATTGCCACTGCCTCCGGTGCCGCCGTGTCGCGCGCGTCCATCAGGAACCGCTCACGCGACTCGGCGAGGCGGAACGCCACGTCCAGCGCCATCAGGGAGCGGTCCACGCGAATCCCCTCGCCGAACCACCGTGCCATGCGCTTCTGCACGGCTTCCGGGCCCCCTCCCAGCGCCAGCAAGGCGTCCGAGGCGCTCGCGTCGTTGTCGCGCACTGCCAGTTCCAGCAGCCGCCCGATCGTGAACACGCCCCCGCGCGGGTAGGCGTCTCGCAGCGGGCTGTAGCCGGGGCTGAGCTGCGCGGGCTCCACGGAAACCATCTTCCGGAAAGGCATCTCGCCCAGCTCCATCTGCGCGAGCGCGTGAAGAGCCACCGGCAGTTGCGCCATCTCGATCAGCGGAAAGCGGTCCTTCGCGCGCCACCCGGCCAGCCGTCCCGTTTTCAGATCAAGCGCCGCCGCGCCCAGCACGCCTCCCACAGACGCCTCGATCTCGCGCATGGGCGCGGCGAATGCAGGCGGCTCCTGCGCCGCCAGGGGCGCGGCACAGGCCAGAAGTGCCTCCCGCCGCGTCATGACTTGCGCGGCGGCGGCGCGAATACCACCAGCACGGTCAGCGGCGCCTCGCCCGTGTTCTTCAGCCCGTGCGGCACGCCCGCCGCGGACAAGATCAGATCGCCTGCCTCCACGTCCGCCGTCTCGCCGCCCACTTGCGCCTGCCCGCGCCCCGCCAGCACAACATAGAGCTTGTCCTGATCCGCATGCACATGCGCGGCGTGCTCCTGTCCGGGCAGGAAACAATTCAGTCCCGCGTAGAGCCGCTCGCCCGCCGCCAGAGACACCTTGCCCATGCGTTCCGCGCCGAACTCCGCCAGACTTGCGATCCCTTTCACCACCATTCCTGCTACCTCCTGCCTGCTGCTTCGCCGCGTCAGAACGTGCGCACGCCCATCGTCACCAGGTCGTCGACGCGCATCGTCTCCTTGACGACGTATGGCTCCCCATACTTCACGCCGATCAGGTTGCCGTAAAACCTTGCGATCGAGCGCAGCCGGTCGTGAATCTCCTCCTTCTTCGGGAAGAGATCCGCGCCGCTGCCGGACGCGCCGTACTGCGATTCGTAGGCGAACAGCGATTCCATCCGCCGTTCAAACCACGGCGTGATGTCCACCACGAATGACGGCGGCACGTTCGCATACAGCGACGCGTACACGATCTTGAACGGGCGGTGCGGCTCGCTTTGGTCGTCCAGCTTGCGGATCCCGGCAAGAAACGACGCCTCGAAGCCCAGCCAGCTCGCATAGGAGTGATCCGGATGGCGCGCCTCCCAGTAGGGCAGGATCACCACGCGCGGACGCAGCCGCCGGATCACCGCCATCAGCGTCAGCCGCAGGCTGATGTTGTTCTCGAGCCGCGCGTCCGGCATGCGCAGGTTCTCGCGGAACGCAAGCCCCAGGATGCGCGCCGCCGCGCGCGATTCCTCGATGCGGCGCTCGGGCGTGCCGCGCGTGCCCATGTCGCCGGCGGTGAGGTCCAGCGCTCCCGTGCGGTAGCCCATCGCCGCCATGCGCAGCAGCGCGCCCCCGCAAGTTTGTTCGATGTCGTCCGGGTGCGCCGCGATCGCCAGCACATCCAGCGGGTCGACGTTTTCCAGGTCCAATGCAGGCGGATAAAACATTCACCACACCAGGTCGCGCCGCAGCCGGTAGCGGTCGCGCGTTCGGAAGACTTGAATCAGCGCCACGCCGGCCAGGAAGCCTGCCGCATGCGCCATGAAGGCCACTCCCCCGCGGTGCGCCGCCGCGTCGGCGATCGACCCGATGCCGCTGAACAGTTGCACCACGAACCAGTACATCAGCACCACATACGCCGGCAGCTCGAACGTGAAGACGAACAGGAACCATCCGATCATCACGATCCGCGAATGCGGGAACTTCACCAGATACGCGCCCATCACTCCCGCGATCGCTCCGCTCGCGCCCACCATCGGCACGCGCGAATCCGGATTCACCGCATACTGCCCCAGCGCCGCCGCCACCCCGCACAGCACGTAAAACAGCAGGAAGCGCCCGTGCCCGAGAATGTCCTCCACGTTGTCGCCAAACACCCACAGGAACAGCATGTTCCCCGTCAGATGCAGCCAGCCCCCGTGCAGGAACATCGACGTCAGCACGTTTACCCACGAAAACCGCTCCGGCACCAGCCCGAAGGCGTAGACAAAATCGTTCCGGGTGTAGGAATCCAGCGATACCTGGAATAAGAACACAAGCGAATTCGCAACGATCAGCGCCACCGTCACCAGCGGCTGCGAGAAGCTCTTCTGCGAATCGTGAATCGGGATCATCGCGCCGCCGTCCAGTACTGGCGGAACTCCGCCTTCACGCGCCGCTCGCCGCGCTCGATCAGCGAGCGCGCCCCTTCGAGCGTCGCGATGCGCCCGCGCGCGCCCATCGCCGTGCAGTTCAGCGCCGCCATGGCGTTGGAAAACTCCAGCGCCCCGTCCAGATCGTAGCCCTCCAGCACGGCGTAGCAAAACGCGCCGTGAAAAATGTCGCCCGCGCCTGTTGTGTCCACGCAGTTCACCACGAACGCCGGCGAATAATGAAACCGCCCCTCAGCGCGCGCCAGCGCCCCGTGCGCTCCCAGCGTCATCGCCGCCACCCTCATCCCGTATGTCTCCTGCAACAGCTCGAGCGCGCGCAGCGGGTCGCTCTCTCCGGTCCACCGCTCCGGAAACTCGCTCGACGTGATCAGGTAATCCACGTTCGGCAGCACATCCTCGAAGCCCTTGTAAATGGTATCGACGTCCACCGTCACCGGAATGGCGTGCCGCCGCGCGATGCGCGCCGCATGCGACACCGCCGGCGTGTCGTGCCCGTCGATGTGCAGCAGCCGCGCACAGGCGATCTGGTCCTCGCTGATCTCCTCTGGCGCGATCCGCAGCGCCTCCGGACGGTGCCAGAACACCGTGCGCTCGCCCGTGCTCTGGTCGATCAGAATGTAGGCGGACTGGTTCGGCGTCCCGCGCCGCCGCTGCACGTGATCCAGGTTCACGCCGCTGCCTTGTAAGCTCTCCCACTGAATGCGCCCGCGCTCATCGTCGCCGATGGTGCCGATGTACTTGGTCCTCAGCCCGAGCCGCGCGCAGCACACCATCGCGCTCGCCACCTGCCCGCCGGGGCTCAGCACTTCTTCGAGGAACGGCACCTTGCCGCCATAGGCGGGGAAGTGCGGAATCAGGATCATCGTGTCGGTGGCATTCAGCCCAACGCCCACCACGTCAAATTGCGCCTGGCTCACTGCAATGCTCCCAGGAATTCCAGAATCACGGACGCCGCGCGCGAGCCCGGCTTCACAAGGTTCGTCATCTCCGAAATGTGGTTCTCGCGCCCGATGTATTCCAGCCGGCTCCGCACGCCCGCCCGCGTCAGCGCCTCATGGAACCGCTTCGCCTGCTGCGGCAGCCGCAGGTAGTCCCACTGGCAGTACGCCACCAGAAACGGCGGCAGCCCGGCGCGCACGTGGAACAGCGGCGAGGCGTCGCGGCGCACCGCCGGATCGTTGCCGAACACACGCGCGCCCGCCTCGCCCGTCACATCGGGAACGCCGCTCAGCGAGATGACGCCGCGGATGGCGGAAGCCTCCACTCCGTGCGCCTGCAACCAGCGCTCATCGGCAGCCAGCAGCGCCGCCAGGTGCCCGCCCGCGGAATGCCCGGCCACTACGATCCGCGCCGGATCGCCCCCGTGCGCCGCAATGTTGCGCGCCGTCCAGGCGAACGCCGCCGCCGCGTCCTCGATCTGCGCCGGGTGCGGGTGTTTCGGCGCCAGCCGGTAGCTCGGGATCACCACCACGTAGCCCGCCTTCGCGAAAAAGTTCCCATAAAACGGATACTGCTTCCGGTCCCCGCGCACCCACGCGCCGCCATGCAGGAAGAACAGCACCGGGCGCCGCTCCGCTCCGCGTGGCCGGTAGATGTCCAGCCGGTGCTTCTCCGCGTCCTCCGGCGCGCCCGCCGAGTATTCGAGATCCGCCACGGCTTCCACGCCCGCGTCGAGCTGTTGCGAAGGCAGCGCCAACAGGCTCGCATCGGGGCGCGCCAGCCGGATCGCGTTCGAATAGATCCACGGGCGCTGTTCGCCGTCGATCTCGAGCCACGCCTCCACGCGGTACGCCCCCGGCTCCGGCGCCTGCCACGTCAGCGTGTCTCCGGCGGCCTCATGCACCACCTTGCCCTCGCGGATCAGCCGCCACCGCGCCGCCACGGGCGCGCGCGCCACCAGCCGCGTCGCGCCCGCCATCGGAACCGTGTCCCCCATCTCGTACACGCCCAGCGTGTTGACGGCGAAGAAGGCGAACCCGCGGGGATCGCACAGCCAGTCGTGCGAAACGTAGGCGCGGCCCTCGCGCAAAGAAGCCGCCAGCGCCTCCTCGGTGAACTCGCGCGCCAGAATGTGCGTCACCGTGTTGCGGAACGCCACCTCATACGGGTCCAGCAGAACCTTGCCGCCCAGCAGCGCATTCTGGTGCGCGTCGATGGCGCCGATCCCCGGGAAGAACCGCGACGCCAGCACGCGGTCCCATCGCTCGAACAGCGCCGGCCAGTAGTCGGCGCCCGCGCCGTAGACCTCGTCCGGATACTGCCGCGCCAGCCTGCCAACCTCTTCCAGTCGCCTCGGATCCTTCGCCACGGCTTTCATGTGTTCGATCAGATCCGCGTCGTCCTCGTGGTCGGCGTGGCGGTTGTAGATCTCCATGCCGTCCCATCCATCAGGCGCGGCGTCCAGGTCGCCTTCCACGTGCGAGTGGAAGCGCAGCGCCGGCGCGGGGCGGGGAAATACCAGCTCATGCCTGCCGCCGTTTTCCGCGCCGGCGAAAAACAGCACCCCGTCGCGCAGCCCGTGCCACGTGCCCGCATGCGGCCCCCCGTGATCGGTGAAGAATACTGCGCGGATGCCTGCCTTCTTCGCCGCCGCCAGCGCCTCTTCGCGCTTGCCCGGCGTGTGGGGCGCATCTTCGGCGTGGACGTGGATCACCGCCGCATGGTCGTCGTAGACCCCCACCGGCGGCAGTATCTTGCGCTGCGCGGCCAGACTTTCGCGCGCCGCGCGCACCGCCGCCAGCCGTTCCGGGGCCAGCCGCTCCGCCGCCGTGTACTTCCGGCCGGGCTTCAGCCCGGTCTGCGCCAAGGCCACGGCGGCAAGGCACAGGCCGGCCGCAATCCGTCCCATCATCACTCTGAGGATATCGTGCCGCGCTCAGGTTCTACTTTTGCGGCCACTGGTAGAGATAAATCGTGTAGGGATGGCGGTGCACTTCCACCTTCTCCACGCGCGCCGGCTTCCAGCCCTTGATGCGGAATTCCAGCGACACCACGCGCGCCCCCGGCTTCAGCTCCTTCTCCAGTTTCGGCCGCAGTTGCTCGTTGGCCTCAGTCAGCAGGTACAAGGCCACCACGTCCGCGCCGGAGAGGTCCACCTGCATCATGTCGCCTTCGACGATCCTCACCTGCTCCTGCAGGCCCATGCTCTCCACCGCCTGACGCGCCCGCTTCGCCAGCGCCGGGCTCAGTTCAACTCCCACCGCCTTCGCGCCGAACTCCTTTGCCGCCGTCGCAACAATCCGGCCGTCTCCGCAGCCCAGATCGTACAGCGTCTGCCCGCTCTTCAGGCCGGCGATTTCCAGCATCTTGACGACAATCGGCTGCGGCGAGCTGACATACGGCGCCAGCTTCTGCGGCTGCACGAGCCTTGGATGGCCCTGGCCCGCCGCCGCGCCGGCCAGAACCAGTCCTGCCGCCGCCAGCACGCTACTGCGGCGGAGCCAGGTGGGAACCCCTGATGGAAGCATCGGTCGGCCGCCTCCCTGATTTCCATTTTACGATCCGCGCCACCACTTCGGTGACCGCGGACCAGAGCTCCCGCGGGCGGCTGATGGTAAATTCCAGCCCCTTGAAATACCGCACCGCCTGGCTGATCGAGTCCCGCCACGGCGTCAATTGCGGCGTGAGGTTGTAATTCAGGTAGAAAACCGGATACTCGGTCTCGCCCACCTCGCGCAACGCGTCCGCAGAAATGCCGGATGCCAGCATCACCTTGGGGCCGGCAATGATCAGCCCGTCCGGCGCCGGCTCTCCGTCGCGAACCTTGAACTCGCTCTGGATGAGCGAGCCGAGGAACTCCGCGTCGCTGTTCTTGTTCTGCAGCCGCGCGATGTCCACCCGCCCCAGCTGCAGCCCTTTCAGCGCCTGCCCGATGGACTGGAAGTCGATCCGGTCCTTCGACTCCTGCCGGTACAGGACCCGCTGCTCCTGGAGATTGAACGCCACCACCGAATAGCGCGCGATGCGCGGGTCGCGGTGGATGGTGCGCAGAATCGAAACCAGCGCCGCCGTGTCGGCAGGTTGCAAAGTGGAGGCGTTGCTGTTCTGCGGCGCAAAATTCACCAGCACCTTCACCGAAAGCGGGTTCGATCTGTAGTCCTTCTCTGCCGGAGGCTCGTCGGCGAACTCGTCCTCGTCGGACGCGGCTACTGTGCCCGGCTGGAGCGTCACCGCCAGTTCCTTCTCCCTGGCCGAAAGCGCCGCCTCGGCGTGCCAGAAACTGGCGCACACGCGCTCGGCCCGGTCCCGCATCAGCCAGTCCACCTGATACGTGCCCTCGCCCAGATCGAAAGAGCCTTGGAAGTACGCATCCCCCTTGGCATCGGCCTCGATGGACGGAACCCGGATCTTCTGCGTGAAGTAGGCCGCCCGCTCCGGCGCTCCTGCCGGCGCGATGCGGAAGATCACCGTCAGCAGGTTCTCCAGCCCGGCGAGTTCCCGCATCGGGATGGCCACTTCATAACCCGCGTGGAATTTCAGGTCGAAGCCCACCACCGGCTTCACCGGCGTCAGCCGGCAGGGCAGGTCGTCCCTCGGTTCGCGTGCCTCCAGCACCGCCAGGTCCGTGCCGCTCAGCGCGCGCCCCGGCTCGGTCTGGATCAGCGACTGCGCGCCCGCCGGCACGATCCAGCCCGCTGCCGCCAGCCCCGCGGCTGCCCATAGAGTGCAAAAAGCCCGTTTCGGCCTGTCGCTCATGCCCCCACGGTCCCGTTCGGTATTCTACTGCCCCTCGCCGCACCGGGGAAGCCCCGGTCCTTCGGAGGGCGATATAAAGCGGATCATCGCCGATTCTCGCGCCGAACGCAACCCCGCAGTCTTGCTGGCACGGGCGGGGCGGCGCCGTCCGATATAATCGAGAGAAGGGGCTGTTCCTCAGCCGATGGACGACATCAAGAAAAAGCTGCAAGACGAGATCGCCGCGCTCGAATACGAGCTCCGCACCCAGCTCCCGAAGGAGATCCAGAAGGCGCGCGCCCACGGCGACCTGCGTGAAAACGCCGAATTCCACGCGGCCAAGGAGCGCCAGCGCTTCGTCGACGCCCGGCTGGCCCAGCTCAAGAAGCGCCTGGCCGAGTTCTCCATGATCGACCTCTCGCGCATCCCGCGCGACCGCGCCGGCCTTGGCTCCACGGTCGTCGTGCTCGATCTCGACAAGAACGAGCAGATCACCTTCAAGCTCGTCGTCAGCGAAGAGGCCGACGCAGCCAAAGGGCTCATCTCCACCACCTCCCCCATCGGCCGCGGGCTCGTAGGCAAGAATGTGGGCGACGAGGTCTCCATCCCGAGCCCCGGCGGCGTCCGGCGCCTCGAGATCCTCCAGCTCACCACCATCCACGATTCGGCCAGCTAAACTGAAAGGGCTGGAACCATGACCTTCACGCGCGCCATCGGCGTCGGGGCCGGCAAGATCCTGCTCTGGATTGTGCGCGCGCTGGCCTTGTCCCGCATCCACCCCAACGTCCTCACCTTCATCGGGCTGCTGATCAACATTGGCGCGGCCTGGCTGCTGGCCCAGGGCCGCTTCTTCCACGCCGGCCTCGTCATCATCGGCGCCGGCCTGTTCGACATGGTCGACGGCCGCGTGGCCCGCGAAACCCGCCAGGTCACCCGCTTCGGCGCTTTCTTCGATTCCGTCGTCGACCGCTATTCCGACCTCGCCCTCCTCATGGGCCTGCTCGTCTACTACGCCAACATCAATCGCAACTTCTACGTCGTCCTCACCGCCGTGGTCATGACCGCCACCGTCATGATCAGCTACACCCGCGCCCGCGCCGAAAACGTCATCCCCTCCTGCAAGGTCGGCTTCCTCGAGCGCCCGGAGCGCGTCGTGCTGCTCATCATCGGCGCGCTGTTCGACCGCATGGCTGCCGTGCTCTGGATCATCGCCGTGCTCGGCAACATCACCGTCATCCACCGCATGTGGCACGTCTGGGAAGTGACCCGCGAAATGGACCGCATCCCGCCCGCGCCGCATGCGCACGAACGGGAAGAGGAAGCGCCCCAGCCGCGCTGATCCTCCCTTCAGTCCCCGCCCTCCAGGATCACGAACGCCTGAGCCATTGCTGCCGTGTGCGTCAGCGACAGGTGGATCCTCTCCACCCCCATGCGTTGCGCCACCTCCGCCGCCACCCCGTGCAACACCAGCTCCGGACGCCCGCCGCGCTGGTTCCTCACCTCGAAGTCCTGCCACCGCACGCCCCCTCTCCACCCCGTTCCGATCGCCTTCATCCCCGCCTCCTTCGCCGCAAACCGCGCCGCATAGCGCTCGTGCCGGTTCGCTTTGCCCTCCACATACGCGATCTCCCCGGGCGTGAACACCCGCTCCACGAACCGCTTCCCGTACCCCTCCACCGCTTCCCGAATCCGGTCCACTTCCGCCAGATCGATGCCCGTTCCCAGGATCACCGCCGCGCCTCCTTTACACAAACACCACCGTCTTCCGCCCGTCCAGCAGCACGCGGTGCTCCAGATGCCACCGCACCGCCCGCGCCAGCGCCAGCCGCTCCGCGTCGCGACCTTTCTCGATCAGATCCTCCATCTGGTCCCGGTGCGACACCCGCACCACCTCTTGCTCGATGATCGGCCCGTCGTCGAGCACCTCGGTCACGTAATGCGCCGTCGCCCCGATCAGCTTCACCCCGCGCTCGAACGCCGCATGGTACGGCCGCGCCCCGCTGAAGGCCGGCAGGAATGAATGATGCACGTTGATGATCCGCGCCGGGTAGCGCGCCACGAACTCCGGCGACAGCACTTGCATGTACCGCGCCAGCACCACCAGGTCCACACTCTCCTGTTCGAGCAGCTCCATCTGCCGCCGCTCCGCCTCCGCCTTCGCCCCCGGCGCCGCCGGCACGTGATGAAAGGGAATTCCGTAGAAGCCCGCCAGCGGCGCCGCGTCCTCATGGTTGCTCACCACCAGGCGGATGTCGGCACGAAGCTCCCCTTCGCGGTGCCGGTGCAACAGGTCGCTCAGGCAGTGCAGGTACTTCGATACGAACACCGCCACGCGCATCCGCTCTCGCGAGTACGCCACGCGCCACTCCATCAGAAAGCGCCGCGCCACCGCCGCCTCAAAGGCCCGCGCGAAGTTTTCGCGGTCCAGCCCGAACCCCTCCAGGTCCCACTCCACCCGCATCAGGAACTGCCCCGTCTCGTCGTCCCGGTGCTCGTCGGTCGACAAAATGTTGGCCCCGTGCTCGTACAGGAAGCCCGCCACTGCCGCCACCAGGCCCTTCGCGTCCGGGCACCGCACCAACAAAATGGCCGAATCGTGTTCTGCCATGGCCAGAGACTTCCATCCTAGCCCGCCCCGCCCCCGCCTCACACTTCCGCCCGCCGCCCGGCCGCGCCGCCGCGCTCTCGCACCGGTGCCGCAGGGCTCTCTTTCCCGTCACCGCCGCGGGGTGTTTTCCATCTAACCTGATAGAATTCCCCTTAGGATCGCCCATCGGATGCACAAACTCCTCCGCCTCACCGGCGCCGCCGTGCTCGCCGCCTGCCTGCTGCTGGCCGGCTGCGCATCGACAGTCAGCCGCGGCGAACCCGCCAAAGGCGCCAGCCGCGACACCTCCGCACGCAAGCCCGCCCCAGACTTCGAACTCAAGGACATGAACGGAAAAACCATCCGTCTGTCCGAGTACCGCGGCCAGGTCGTGCTGCTCAATTTCTGGGCCACCTGGTGCGGCCCCTGCAAGATCGAAATCCCCTGGTTCGTCGAGTTCCAGCGCGCCTACAAGGACCGAGGCTTCACCGTCATCGGCGTCAGCGTCGACGAGGACGGCTGGGAAGCCGTGCGCCCCTTCCTCGCCTCGCGGCAGGTGAATTACCCCGTGGTCGTCAGCACCGTGGAAGTGGAACAGAAGTACGGCGGCGTCGAAGCGCTGCCCGTGTCCTTCCTCATTGACCGCGAAGGTCGCATCGCCAACACGCATGTGGGCCTGGTCACCAAGAAGACCTATGAAGACGAAATCCGCAGCCTTCTGGACTAGCGCCCTCGCCTTGCTGGCTCTGTCCCTGCCTGCGCAGGCGCCCCAGATCCTTGCCCTCGCCGAGCCGCAAAAAGTCATCGTCCCCCGCCAGGGCGAGACGCGCGTGACGCTGAAGCTCTTCATGCGCCCCGGCTATCACGCCAACTCTGACAAGCCCTCGGAAGACTACCTCGTCCCGCTCCGGCTCGCGTGGGATGCCAAGGCGCCGCTTGAGCCCGTCGAGATCCTCTACCCCAAGGCGAAGCTCGAAAAGTTCGAGTTCACCGAAAAGCCCATCTCCGTGGTGGACGGCGAGTTCGAAATCGTCACGCGCTTCCGCCGCGCTCCCGGCGCCGCCCCCGGCCCGGCCTTCCTCTCCGGCAAGCTCCGCTATCAGGCGTGCAACGACAAGATGTGCTTCCCCCCGAAGACGATCGACGTCAAAGTCCCGCTGCTCGTCCAGTAGCCCCGCGCACCCTCGTCATCCGCCCCGGCGCCATCGGCGACGCCATCGTCAGCCTTCCGGCAGTCGAACATCTCGCGCCCGCCGAAATCTGGTGCCCGGAGCAGAACATCCCCCTCTACCAGCACATCGCCCCGGCGCGCTCTCTTTACCGCATGGGCCTCGATCAGCTCCGCCTCTCCCCCGCGGCGATCGAACGGCTCGCCCGCTTCGGCCGCATCGTCTCCTGGTATGGCGCCGCGCGTGACGACTTCCGCGAACAGGTCCGCGGCCTCCCCTTCGAGTTCCACCGCGCCCTCCCGCCTGAAGGCTGCGGCCTGCATGCAGTCGACTTTTATCTTAAGCACGCCGGCGCGTCCCCGGGCGGCGTCCCTCGTCTCCCCTTCCAGGCTCCATCCGCGGGCTTCGCCGTGATCCACCCCTTCTCCGGCAGCCCGAAGAAGAACTGGCCGCTCGAGCGCTTCCGCGCCGCCGCCGACCTCCTCGCTTGCCGCATGCCCGTCTACTGGTGCGCCGGCCCGGAAGAGCAACTCCCCGGCGCGGTGCGCCTTCCCGATCTGCGCGGCCTCGCACGCTGGCTCTGCGCCGCGGCTGTCTACATCGGCAACGACTCCGGCACCACCCATCTGGCCGCCGCCTGCGGCGTACCCGTCGTCGCCCTGTTCGGCCCCACCGATCCCCGCGTGTGGGCGCCCCGCGGCCGCGTCTGCGTCCTGCCTTTCGAAACCCCGCCGGAAGACGCCGCCGAAGCCGCCGCCGGCTTCGCCCGCTGAGCGCCGCTGGACGCTCCGCTGCACGCGGCCTTACACTGGACGTTTGCCCGCCGCACTGGCGTGGCGCCTATGCGGACAATCCTGCGCGACTTGCTACTGCTGGCCCTCTTCGTGGCTGCCGTGCGGGCCCCGTTTTTCCATCACCCTTTGCAGGGCGACGACATTTACTACCTGAAGGGCGCCGGACACGCGCGCACGAATCCCCTGCACCCCCATCAGGCGCAATATGTCTTCCACGGCCGCCTCGTCTCGATGCTTGGCCACCCGCACCCGCCGCTGAACGCATTCCTCCTCGGCCTGCTGCCTGATTCGCTCCCCGTGCAGCGCCTCTGGTACGGATCCCTGATGCTCGCCGCCGTGGTCGCCTGCTATGCACTGGCCCGCCGCTTTACAGAGCACGCGCTGGCCGCGGCGCTTCTCTTCGCCTGCACTCCGGTGCTCTGGGTATCCTCCAACACGTTCGACTCCGACGTGCTCTTCCTCGCCTGCCTCGTCTCCGGCGCAGCGTTCTATGTTCACGGCCGGCCCTGGCTGGCTGCCATCCCGCTGTTCCTGTCCGGGCTGGCCGCCTATCAGGCCGTGATCTTCATTCCCGTGCTCTGGCTTTACGGTCCGGGACGCCTTGCGGCTCTCGCCCCTGCTGCCGCCGTCGCCGCCTATCAGTTGCTGGAGCGGGTCTCGGCGGGCGTCTGGCCGCTGGCCATGACGGCGCAGTATTTCAGCGATTACGGCTTGCAGAGATGGCAGAACAAGCTCTCCAGCGCCGCCGCGCTTACGGCCCATCTGGGCTGGCTCACCGGTCCCGTGGCCGAGCTGCGGCTCGCCTGGCCGCTCGCCGCCGGCCTTCCGGCGGCGTGGCTCGATCCGCACCCCCTGTTCTGGGCCTCATTCGCGCTGGGAGTCCTGATCCTCTGGCGCGTGGAGGGTTGGCTCGGCTGGTGGGTCCGGATCTACTTCGCTGCCTCTCTGGTTCTCTTCTTCGCCGGAGCGGCGCGATACCTGTTGCCCATCGCGCCTCCTCTGGCGATTCTCGCCGCAGAGAGGCTCGGGCGTTGCCGCTTCGCCGTCTCCGCCGCCGCACAAGCAGCGCTCGCTTTTGCCCTCGCCTGGGCCGCCATGCACCACTGGCAAGGGTACAAGGAGATCGCGGAGAAGGTCCCGCCGGCGCCCCGGCTCTACGTCGCAGGAGAATGGAGCCTGCGCTACTATCTCGAACAGCGCGGCGCGCACCCGGTGATGGCCGGGGAACGGCTCGGCCCGGATTCTGTCATCGTCCGCAGCGAACTTGGCTTCCCCGTTCAATATTCCACCGGCGGGGGGCGCGCCCGAACCGAGGCCGCCTTCGACATCCAGCCCGCCCTGCCCCTGCAGTTGATGGGGCTTCACTCGAGATCGGCATGGATGACCAGCGCTCTCGGGCTGCGCCCCTTCGACTGGAGCTGCAAGCCGCTCGACCGCGTCACCGTCACGCGTGTCGTGCCCGTCTCCCTCGAACGGTCCGAGCTTCCGATGAACGCCCCGGACGCCGACGACTACATCCTTGAGGGCATCTACGGCCTCGAAAACGGCGCCTACCGCTGGATGGCGCGCCGCGCCCGCGTCGCGCTGAAGCCCAAGCCCGGCGTGCTCGTCGTGGATCTATTCCTGCCCGAAGCCTCCCCTGCCCGCAGCCTCACAGTCACTGTCAACGGAGCGGAGGTCCTTCGCTCCCCGCTCCAGCCTGGGAAGCAGTTGGTGAGAAGCGCCCCTCTGCCCGCCGCCCGGGACCGGCTGGAGATCGTTCTCGAAGCCGACCGCTGGTTCCGTCCCGCCGGCGATGCCCGCGAACTGAGCCTTGTGCTGGAGTCGCTTCGCATTGAATGAAGCTCCGCTGCTGCCGGGGAAAGCTGCGGCGGATCGTGGATCCGGCGAATGGGCAATTCTCCCTAAAGTGTTTCTCTGATTGTTCCGAATAGCAGGTAGTACGCAAGATGGGTGTGAAGCGTCCGCCGCGCCGGGCGGAACAGAGCGTACAGGCCGGCTCATGGAGACTCGGAGCATGACAGATGCGGCTTGGGTCAAGCCGCAGGTCGCGCTGGCGGAGGCGATCACCGCGGCCAAGCTGGGTCAGCGCCAGCTGGCGCGCCAGATCCTGGCCGAGCTGGTGGAGCGCGATCCGCGCAACGAAAGCGCCTGGCTGTGGGTGGCCGCGCTCAGCGAGGACAAGCAGCAGGCCATGGAGGCGCTCGGGCGCGTCCTCGACATCAACCCGAACAACCAGCAGGCCCTGAACGCCATGGCGTTGGCCCGGCTCCAGGAGAGCGGCGCGCGCTACGCCCGCGGCGGCCAGAAGCCCGCAGCCGCAAGCGGCAACGGCCATGCACCCGCCGCCCAGGCGGGGCCCCCGTCCGCCGCCGCCCCCGCGCCGGCGGCCTGGACCTGCCCCGCTTGCGGCGAGCGCTCGCCGCGCGCCGAGCGCCGGTGCCCCCGCTGCGGCATCCTGGCCATGCTCGCCGATCCGGACGAGTACGCCCAGAACAAGGGCGTCAACGAAGAGTTCCTCCAGGACGCCATGCAGCGGCTCCAGGCCCGCCTGTCACGGCAGGACAGCTTCGCCGACCGCCTGCTGATGGCCCTGTGCCTGCTGAACCTGAACCGCTCGGGCGAGGCCCTGCCGCACCTGAAACGCGCCGCCGAACTCCATCCCGGCCATGCGGGCGTCGAGCGGCTGGCCGCAAAGCTCGCCGCGCGGCGCCTCGTGCTCGCCGTCGACGACAGCATGACGGTGCGCAAGATCGTCTCCATCACGCTTGAGCGCCTCGGCTACCGCGTCCTGACCGCCGCAGACGGCATGCAGGCGCTGGCCCGGCTCAAGGAGGAGACGCCGGATCTGGTCCTGCTCGACATCACCATGCCCGGCATGGACGGTTACCAGGTGTGCAAGGTGATCAAGCAGGCGCCGGCCACAAAGTCCATCCCGGTCGTCATGCTCTCCGGCAAGGACGGCTTCTTCGACAAGGTGAAAGGCCGTCTGGCCGGCGCCACAGACTACATCACCAAACCGTTCCGGGAGGCCACTCTGGCCGAAGTTGTGGAGAAGTATGCGGCCGCCCGCCACGCATGAGCGGGCGGCGTGAAGAGGTGGAACCGATCATGGCGAAACGAATCCTGCTGGTGGAAGACAGCCCCGCTCACCTCCAGTTGATGCAGGCCGCACTGGCCAACCGCGGCTACGACCTGCTGGTGGCCGAAGACGGTGAGCGCGCGCTGGCGCAGGCCCGGCTGCACAAGCCGGACCTGATCCTGCTCGACGTGGTCTTGCCCAAGGTGAGCGGCTTCCAGGTCTGCCGGCAGATCAAGAACGACGCCGACTTGCGCGCCATCCCTGTCATCTTTGTCAGCAGCAAGACGCAAGAATTCGACCGTTACTGGGGTCTGAAGCAGGGCGCCGACGGCTACATCACCAAGCCCTTCCGTCCAGAAGAACTTGCCGCGGAGGTCGAATCGCGCCTGCACTGAAGCCCGGAAGCCGGAGAAACACCCGATGGACCAGCAATGGCAACAGCCCTCCGATCCCCCGCCCGGCACCGAGGACCTGCCCCTGGCCGGACTGCTGGCCGAGTTGCTGGCCTCGAGCGAAGCCGCCCAACAGGTCGCGGAAGAGCTGCCGGAAGGAGGCGCGATCGAGGCCGTGGAATGGCCGGTGGAGGCCACGCCGCCGCCGGCCGAGGCGCCCGAACTGCTCCGCGCCCTCGATCAATCCGGGCAGCTCCGCGAGGAGGCCGAAAGCGCCGATATTTCCGGCATCCTGCTGGTGAGGTTGCTGGAGGAGTCCGCCGCGGAGGCCGTTGCGGAAGAGGCCGCCAACGCAGAGGCCGGCCCGGTCGCGCCGGTTCTGGAGGCGCAGCCCGCAGTAGCGGCGGACGAGTTTGACGCCCCGGCGGAGCCGCCGGCGCTGGCGGAATCCCCGCAGTTGCCAGCGGAGGCGCCCGGCGACACTCGGGATGAGCCGGAAATCCAGTCCGGCTTTGCGTCCTCAGCGCCGCTGGAAGCCACTGCGGAGTTCCCGGAGATCCTGTCAGCGCTTGTTGAAGAGGCGTCTGGCGGAGAGGAGACGCTCCACCCGGCGGCTGAGCTCGAATCCGCCCGGACCCTCGAGCCTGCGGCGGAACCGGTGGATGAGATCCCTGCGCTCCTGCCCGTCCTGTCGCCGCCTGAATCCCTGCCTGCAGAGCAGCCCGAGGCCGCAGCCGGGCCCCTGCGGGCGAGCGAGTCTCACGCCGCGGACCTCCCGGCAGAACCGTCCATCGAAGAACCCTTCCTGCCTGTCGATGAGGTACGGGCGCACCCGGATGCCCAAGCGGCAGAGGAGACGGCCCTCTCGGAAGAGGCTGGCGGCAAGGTGGCGCAGACGCTGGAGAGTGCGTTCGCGCCCCCGCCGGAGATGGAAGCGGCCGGGCTGGATCTGCCCTCTGCAGAGCCGGTGGAAGAGCCCATCCCGCCGGTGGACGCGGCTCTGGTGCAGCGTGTGACGCAGCCGGCGGAGCCGCTGGAGCCGTCGCCCACCGCCGGGCCGGCGGCCACGCCGGAGTTTTCCCGGAGCGAAGCTGCGCCTCCTGCCGCGCCCGCCCATTCCGGTTGGCAAGCTCCAGCGGCAGAGCCCTCCCACGAAGAAGACGACTTTGAATTGGTAGACGCCGAGCAAGCCGAGCGGATGGTCGACCGGCTGCTGGATGCCGCGCGTTCCATCATGCGCTCGTCGGTTCCTGCCACCGCGCCCGCCTCGCCGGAGGAGAAGCCGGCGCAGACCGGTGCGGCACCGTCCGCCGCGAGCGCCGCGCCGCCGCCCCCCTCACCCGCGGAAGGGCCGGTGCGGCGGTTGCCGGAGGAGTCCCAGTCCGATGCGTCCCCCATTCCGCCGGCCGCGGCTTTGATGGCGCTGGGCTTGCCGGAGCGGTTGCGCACTCGCCTGGAGTCGATTGGCGATCTCGACAAGATTCTGAAGAGCCGCTCCACGTTGACGGCAGCGCCCGAGCAGGGGCCGCGCCTTCTGGTGTTCCGCGTAGGCGGCCAGTCCTGCGGCCTCCACATGGAGCATGTCCGCGAGGTCGAAAGGGTGGGGCGTGTCACCGCAGTGCCCGGAGCGCCGGCTTTCGTCAAGGGCCTCATCAATTTGCGCGGCGAGATTCTTCCCCTGCTCGACTTGGCCGCCCTTCTCGGCGCGGAGGGGCAGGCAGGGACGCAGGCCCGCCTTGTGGTGGCGCAGGCAGGGCCGGAGGAGCCGCCGGTGGCGCTTCTGGTGGAGGAACTCAACGGGCTTGCGCCGCTGCGTGCGGACAGTGTCGCGCGGGCGCCGCGCCCCGAGGTCAGCCGCGGCGTGATCGAGCACCGCGGCCGCCAGGTATTGTGGCTTGACCCCTCGGCCTTGTTCAGCACCGAGGCCCTGGAGCGGGCGGCCCAGTCCGCCGGCCGGCCCTAGTGGAGACGGCATGAGGCGCGAACGCATTGCCGAAGGCGCCCGGTCCCGCGCCGGGCAGGAGGTAGCGAGGAGATGATTGGCAACCTGAAGATCTGGCAGAAGCTGCTCATCGCCGGCCTTTTGGCCGCCATTCCGGTGACAACCCTGCTGTACCTGTTCCTGAACTCGCAGAACGAACAGATCGCCCGCACGGAGCGGGAACGGGAAGGGCTGGCCTACATCCGGCCTCTTCGCCAGTTGCTTGAGCGCGTCCCCCATCACCGTGCCGCCGCCAGCGCGCTATTGAACGGCGATGCCAGCGTGGCTTCGATCCTTGAGAGGACGCAGGGGCAGATCGCCGAGGCGATGGAAGCCGTCAACCAGGTGGACGCTCGCATGGGGCGCCGCCTTGGCACGACGCAATCCTGGGAGGCGATCCGCGCCTCCTGGAACGACCTCCGCGAGAACTATACAAAGCTCAAGGCGCAGGACAGCTTCCAGCAGCACACGCAGCTTGTGGGCCAGATCATCCAGCACATCCGCCTGGTGGGCGACAAGACGGGGCTGACCACGGATCCGGAGCTGGACAGTTACTACCTGGTCGACTCGGTCCTGCAACAGGTGCCGTGGACGGTGGAGTACCTCGGGCAGCTCGCCACCTACGGTTCCGGCGTCGCCGCGCGGCAGTCGATGACGGCGGAGGAAGAGGCCCAGATCCGCTTCCTGGTGCGGCAGGTCACCGCTTCGCTCGAAACATTGCAGCGCGACTACCGCGCCGCGTTCAACTACAACGACGAACTGCGGGAGAAACTTGACGACACGCTGGCCACGGCGCTGAATTCGGCCGGCTACCTGCGCAACCTGACCCAAAAAGAGCTGCTCGACCGGGGCTCGATCGAGGTGCAGCCGGTCAGCTACATCGAAAACGGCGCCTCGGCGGTGCAGAAGCTGTTCGTGCTGCACGACGCCACGGCAGCCAGCCTCGACGGGCTGTTCGGCCGCCGCCTCCAGCGGCTGGCGGCGCAGAAGAACTCGCAATTGCAGACGGCGCTGCTGCTGCTGGCCGGCTCGGCGCTGTTCGCCTTCCTCATCCAGCGCGGCATCACCCGCCAGATCCGCTCCATGCGCGAGACGTTCGAGCAGATCGGCGTGGGCAACTACGATGCCCGCGCCGAGGTCTTCAGCCGCGACGAGCTGGGCATGATGGCGCAGACGACCAACGCGATGCTGGCCAACACGCTGTCGCTGATCCAGTCGCGCGAGGAGCGCGACCGCATCCAGAAAAGCATCCTGAAGCTTCTCGACGACGTCAGCGGCGTGGCCAGCGGCGACCTGACCAAGGAAGCCGAGGTCACCGCCGAGATGACCGGCGCCATCGCCGACGCCTTCAACTACATGCTCGGCGAGCTTCGCTCCATCATCGGCGCCGTGCAGGACACCACGGCGCGCGTCAACCGCAGCGCTTTCCAGGTGAGGGAGGTCACCGAGTCGCTGGCCGAAGGCAGCCAGGCGCAGTCGGAGCGCGTGCTGGCGGCCTCCAACGCATTGCAGGCCATGGCCCAGTCCATCCGGAAGGTGGCCGAGCAGGCCAACTCGGCCGCCCGCGTGGCCGAGGACGCGCTGGCGGCGGCGCTGGCCGGCGGCGATTCGGTGCGCCGCACCGTGGCCGGCATGGACAACATCCGCCACCACGTGCAGGAGACCGCGCGCCGCATGAAGCGGCTCGGCGAAAGCTCGCAGGAGATCGGCGAGATCGTGCAGCTCATCTCGGAGATCTCGGACCGCACTTCGATCCTCGCCCTGAACGCCTCCATCCAGGCGGCCGCGGCCGGCGAGTCGGGCAAGGGCTTCGCCATCGTCGCCGAGGAGGTGGAGCGGCTGGCCGAACGCGCCACCGAGGCCACGGGCCGCATCACCGTGCTCATCCAGTCGGTCCAGAAAGAGACCAACGAGGCGATCTCGGCCATGGAGGCGACCACGCGCGAAGTGGTGGAGGGCTCTGCGGTGGCGGCCGAGGCCGGCGAGCGCCTGAGCCTGATCGAAACCGTCAGCCAGCACATCTCCGATCTTGTCCGCGGCATTTCGGAAGTGGCCCGGCGTCAGGCGGAAAGCAGCGAGCAGGTGGCCGGCACGGTGGCCGAAGTCAGCCGCGCCACGCAAACCACGGCCGCCGGCGCGCTTCAGGCGGCCGAGAACATCCGCCGGCTGGCCTCCATGGTCACCAGCCTGAACGAGTCGCTCGCCCGCTTCCGCGTGCCTTCCGGCGAAGCGCCGCAGGCCGCCCCCGGCGCCGCGACCGAGACGCCGGAGAGCGTGGAAGCTGTCTGAGCACCGCATGGGAGGCGCCTCATGAGCCAAGCACTCGATCCCGCGGTCCTGCACAGCTTCCTCGAAGAAGTCCGCAGCTATCTGCCTGCGCTCGAGCAGGAGGCCAAGCGGCTGCGCCAGGATCCCGCCGCGCCGGGGGCGCTGGCCGAGATCCACCGCCTGGCCCACTCCATCCGCAGCGCCAGCGAGATGATCGGGCTCGAATCGCTGGCCGGGCCGGCCGGCCGCGTCGAGAACCTGGCCGGGCCGGCGCTGTTCGGCGACTTTCGAATGGATGCGCAGGGGCTGGCCGGGCTCGAAGAGGCGCTGGGCGATCTGCACCGCGGGCTCGGCGCGCCGCCGCCGGAATCCGCGCCGCCGGCAACCCTTTCCGTCGTCCGGCCCGCGCCGCCGGACGGCAGCCCGGAAGTGGCCGAGTTCGACCCGGTGGCCGCCGAGCTGGTGGACACGTTTCTGGCCGAGGCAGAACAGCTCCTCGGCCGCATGGACAAGGCCGTGGCGGGGCTCCGCGTGCGGCCGGCCGATGCCGCCCCGCTGCTGCGCGAACTCCGCCAGCACGCCCACACGCTGAAGGGCGCGGCCGCGATGGCGGGCCTCGAGACCGCCGCCGGCGTCGCCCACCGCATGGAGGACGTGCTCGATCTGCTGATCGTCGGCAGCCTCCCCGCCGAGGGCGAGATTCTCGACCTGTTGCAGGCCTGCCACGACTGCCTGGCCGACCTCGCCGCCGCCCGCGGCGACAACCGCGCCCTGCGGCCCCGCGTCTCGGATCTTCTGGAACAGCTCTCCGGGCTGATGGCCATCTGCACGGAAGAGGCCGCCAGCCGGCAGCCCGGCGCCACGGCGCCGGCGGCCGGCGAAGACCCGCTGCCGGTGCGCGAGGAGACCGACTCTTTCCTGCTGGACACCTTCCTGGCCGAGGCGGAATCCAACCTGGCCGCAGCGGAATCCGCGCTCAGCCAGTTGGCCGCGCGGCCCGCCGATCCGAACCCGCACCTGACGGCCTTCCGCCGCGCGGTGCACACCATCAAGGGGTCGGCGGGCATGGTGGGTCTGATGGCCGCCAGCACGGTGGCCCGCCGGCTGCAATTGCTGCTCGACGCCGTCCTGTCCGGCTCGGCTCCCTACGGCGACGCCTGTCTGGAGGCGATGAGCGCGGGCTTCGACGTGCTTTCGGAACTCGTGGCGGCGCAGGGCGACAATGAAGCTCTGCTGGACCGGGCGCGGCAGGCGCTGGCCCTGATCGCCGCCGCCGCTTCCGCCTCCGCGCCCGCTGAAGCGGCCCCGGCTGCGGAGCCAACCCAGGCGGGCCGCCCGGCTGCGCCCCCGGCGCCCGCCCACGCCCACGCCGAGCACCAGGCCACCGTCCGCGTGCCCGTCGAGCGCCTGACTGGCATCGCCCGCACACTGAGCGAGATCTTCATGAACGCCTCCGGCTTCGAGCAGCAAATCGAGGCGTTCCGCAAGGAACTCGACGAGCTGTCGCTGAACCTGGCCCGCATCCGCCGCATCTCGAGCCAGCTCTCCGAGGCGCAGGAGGCCGCGGCGCCGGGCGCCGGGGGCGCCGCCGTCTCGCAGGAGGCCACCTCGTCGGCCTCCGAGTTTGACGTGCTCGAGTTCGACCGCTACACGCGGATGAACCTCATCGCCCGGGATCTGGCCGAAGCCACCACCGACCTGTCCGCCCTCAGCGCGCAGTTCCAGTCCATGCGCGCGCAATTCGACACTTGGGCGGCGCGGCAGCGCGGCCTGAGCGGCGAGGCGCAGGACCAGCTCATGCGGCTGCGCATGGTGCCTCTAGAAAGCCTTTCCAGCCGGCTGGGCCGCACCGTGCGAGTCACCGCGGCCAAGACCGGCAAGCCCGTGCGGCTGGAGACCTCGGGCCTGGAGACGGAATTCGACAAAAGCGTCGTCGAGCAGTTGGCGCCGGCTCTCGAGCACCTGCTGCGCAACGCCATCGACCATGGGATCGAGCCGCCGCAGGCGCGCGTGGCGGCGGGCAAGCCGGAAACGGGGACCGTGCGCCTGTCGGCGTCGCGGCAGGGCGCGCACGTCACGCTCCAGTTGAGCGACGACGGCGCGGGTCTCGACTTCGAGAAGATCGCGCGGCGCGCCGTGGAGCTGGAGTGGCTCACTGAAGAGCAGGCCGCCGCGGCCAGCCATGAGTCCCTTATCCGCCTGATCTTCGAGCCGGGCTTCTCGACCGTCGAAGCCGTGAGCGAAATCTCGGGCCGCGGCGTGGGCATGGATGTCGTCCGCAGCACCATGGAAAGCCTGCGCGGCCGGCTTTCCGTCCAGACGCGGCCGGGCCACGGCACGACGTTCACCTTCGTGCTGCCGGTCTCGATGGCAGTGGACCGCGTGGTGATTCTGGAAGCCGCCGGCGAGAGGTTCGCCCTGCCGATGACGGCCATGACGCGGCAAATGCAGGTGTTCGACTCGCAGCCGGTGGAGCGCGACGGGCAGTGGGGCGTCGTGGCCGGCGGCGGCTGGCTTCCCGCCTGCTGGCTGGGCGAATGGCTGGGCCTGTCGACGCCCGAGCAGCGCCCCTCGCGCTGCGCCCTGCTGTTTGTCAACAACGGCGAACGCGAGTTCGCCCTGCTGGCCGACCGTGTCATCGAAGCCCGCGAGATCGTCACCAAGCCGCTGGCCGCGCTGCTGGCGCGCCTGACGCATTTCTCCGGCGGCACCATCCTGGGCGACGGCTCCGTGGTGCTGATCCTGAACCCGTCGGCCATCGGCCTGGAGGCCGCGCCGCCGCTCCCTCTGTCGCCGGCGCGGCAGCGGGCCGCGCGCGAGGAGACCGTGCTCATCGTCGACGATTCGATTTCGATCCGCCGCTCGGTGGGCAACCTGCTGCGCTCGAGCGGGTACAGGACGCTGGAGGCGAGGGACGGGCAGGAGGCGCTCGAGCTGCTCGAGCGCCGCGCGAATCCGCCCGACGCCGTGCTGATGGACATCGAAATGCCGCGTATGGACGGCTACGAACTGGCGGCAGCGTTGCGCGCGCGGCCCGACTTCGAGTCCGTCCCGCTGCTCATGCTTACCTCGCGCGCCGGCGAAAAGCACCGCCAGAAGGCGCTGCGGCTGGGCGTCGACCGCTACCTCGTCAAGCCCTGCCCCGACGAGCTGCTGGTGGCCGAGTTGCGCAACTTCATCGAGAGCCGCCGCGGCAGCCGCCTCGCCGCCGGCTGAGCCCGGCGCCGGCCGGACCTTTTGTCCTTTCGCTGTGAACCTTTGGGCCACAGGCGCGTAGTACACCTGCGGAAACGAGGTTCCACAGCTACATGAAGCTCACGCTCATCCCCGCCTTCCTCCTGGTGGCCGCAGGCATGGCCGCCACGGCGCAAAGCCAGCGCCTGGACCAGCCGCCGCCGGCGCCCAAGATGCAACAGTCTGCCCCTGTCTCCATCGCCGAAACGGCCGATGCCGAGCAGGTCCGCGCCCGCTTTCATCAGCTTCTCGACCGGCACCCGCCCGCCGTCCGCCGCATCCTCGCGCTCGATCCGACGCTGCTGACCAGCCAGACCTACCTTGCGACCTATCCCGAACTCTCGGCTTTCCTCGCCGCCCATCCCGTCATCGCGCGGAATCCGGCCTATTATCTCGGAACCGGCGAGGACGTCCCGCGCGGCGCCGAAGAGCGGCTGATGGACCTGTGGTCGCGCGTGCTGGAGGCCACAGCGGTGCTGATCGGGATGGGCCTTGCCGCCAGCCTCATCGCCTGGCTGATCCGCACGCTGGTCGATTACCGGCGGTGGAGCCGCGTGGCCAGGGTTCAAGCTGAAGTGCACGCGAAGATCCTCGACCGGCTCGCCTCCAACGAAGACCTGCTGGCCTACATCCGGACTCCGGCCGGCGAGAGGTTCCTGCAATCGGCGCCCATCCACATCGAGTCCGCCGCGAGGGCCGTGGCGGCGCCGCTCGGGCGGATCCTCTGGGCCATTCAGGGCGGCATTGTGTTGATGGCGGCGGGAACCGGGCTCCTCTTCATCAGCACGAGGGTTTCCGCCATCGCAGCCCAGCCGTTGCAGGCGTTTGGCATTCTGTCGCTGGCGCTCGGCTGCGGCTTCCTGCTTTCCGCGGGGGCGTCGTATCTGCTCTCGCGCCGGCTGGGACTGATCCCGTCTCCGGCGCCCGGCGCCGGCAGCCAGGAAGCGCCGATGTAGCCCGGTTCGCCGAAAGAGGCTCAGTTGTCGCACGAGGACGCCATTCCGGACTGTTTCCGCCCCGCGGAAGGGCTTGCGCGCGAGGCGGCGATGACAGAGGAGTCTTTCCGAACGCTCTACGAGCGGCACGCGCGCAGCCTGTGGGCGTTCCTTTACCGGATGACGTCGGACCGCGAGCTGGCCGAGGATCTGCTTCAGGAGACGTTTTACCGGTTTCTTCGCGCCGGAGCGGCGCCGGAAGACGGCGTCCACGCCCGTAATTCCCTGTTCCGCATCGCCGCCAATCTCGCCCGGGATGCGCACCGGCGGCGGCGGATCCGGCAGCTGTTCGGCAGCCACGGCGCCGGCACGGAATCGCTGCCGGACGCAAGCCGGAACTCCGGCGATCTGCGCCTGGACCTGATGCGCGCCTTCGGGGCTCTGAAGCCCCGCGAGCGGCTGATGCTGTGGCTGGCGTACGCCGAAGGGGCGACGCACAGGGAGATCGCCGCGGCCGCGGGCGTGCGGGAGTCGAGTGTCAAATCGCTTCTGTCCCGTGCAAGGAGCCGGCTGGCGGCGCTGCTGCGCGGGCAGCCGGACAAGGAGGGCTCATGAGCACGGCGCGGTGCCGGTTCGAAGACCTGGTGCGTGACGCTCTGGCGCAGATGGGCGCCGAGCCGCAGTGGCCGGACGCGCTGCGGCAGCATCTCCTCGAATGCCCGTCCTGCGCGGAATTGGCCGCATTGGCGGCAGCCTTGCGGGAGGAACGCGCGCGCGCGGCCGGGTTCGCCCCCGTGCCGGATGCGGGTGCCGTCTGGAGACGGATGCAGCGCCGGGCCTGGAGCGATGCCGCCGCCGCTGCCGGGCGCCCCATCACGTTCGTCCAGGGACTGGCCTTTGCGGGCGCTGCCGGAGTGGCAGGCGCGTGCTTCGGAGCCACCTCAGAGTGGTTCCAATCGTTGTGCGCGCGCAGCGCGGCGTGGGTCTCGGCTGCTGCCGGCCCGGGCGTCGCCACGGCCGCCTGGCCTGCGTGGGCTTGGCTGGCTGCGGCGATGCTGGTTGCCGCGACTTCCCTTGTTCCGGTGCTGGTCTGGCTGATCATCGCCTCCGAGAGACGTTGACGCGCGGGGCGGCCGGCCTGCGCCGGCAGCGGCGCGCCGGGCGAAGAAGCTTCCGGTCGGGGAAGAGTTAGGATAGTGCGCATGAAACGCGCGCTTCTCGTCCTCCTGGCAGGGCCGCTGCTGCTGGCGCAAACAGGGCCTTTCCCAGAAAGCACGGATGTCGGCCGCACAGGGCTCCCCGGACGCACGCAGTACGATGCTGCCACAGGCGTCTACCGCATCACCGGCGCGGGCGCCAACATCTGGGGCGCCGAGGACAGCTTCCACTTCGCGTGGAAGCGCGTGGCCGGGGACGTGATCATCACGGCGGAGATCGCGTGGGCTGACACGGGCGGCCACGCGCACAAGAAGGCCGGGCTGATGCTGCGCGCGTCGCTGGGCCCTGCCGCGCCGCACGCGAGCGTGATGGTGCATGCCGACGGGCTGATCGCGCTGCAATACCGGCGCGCGGAAGGCGGCGTGACGGAAGAGATCCGCTCGCCCGTGATAGCCCCGGCGCGCGTGCGGCTGGCGCGGCACGGCCAAGTGATCTCGTTCGAGGCGGCGCGCCCGGGCGGCGAGTTTCAACCCGGCGGGGCGTTGACCGTGGAGCTGCCCGAGACCGTGCATGCCGGGCTGGCAGTTTGCTCGCATGACGCAACGCGCGCCGAGACGGCGCTGATCCGGGGCGTGGAGCTGATCGAAGACGGCCCTGCGGCGGAGAAAGAGCGCGCGGTAGAATCGACGCTCGAGATCGTCGACATCCGCACCGGCGAGCGGCGCATCGTGCGGCGCGCGATCGAGCACTTCGAGGCTCCGAACTGGACCCCCGATGGCAAGGCCCTCATTTACAACGGCGGTGGGCGCATCTGGCGCATCCCCGTGGAGGGCGGGACGCCCGAGTGGATCCCCACCGGCGACGTGCGCTGCAACAACGACCATGTGATCTCGCCTGACGGCAAGTGGCTGGCCATCAGCGGCAGCGTGGGGCGCGACCCATCGAAGATCTACATCGTGCCCATCACGGGAGGCGCGCCGCGGCTGGTGACGCCGAACGCGCCGTCGTATCTGCATGGCTGGTCGCCCGACGGCAAGACGCTGGTCTATTGCGCGCAGCGGAATGGCGAGTACGACATCTACGAGATTCCGGCCGCGGGCGGCGAGGAGAGGCGGCTCACCGACGCGCGCGGGCTCGACGACGGGCCCGAGTACTCGCCAGACGGGAAGCAGATCTACTTCAACAGCGAGCGCACGGGGCTGATGCGCATCTGGGGGATGAACGCCGGCGGCAGCGGGCAGAGGATGGTCTCGCAGGGGCCGGACTCGGCCGACTGGTTCGCGCACTTCTCGCCCGACGGCCAGTGGATCTGCTATCTCAGCTATGACAAGAGCGTGCAGGGGCACCCGCCGAACAAGGACGTGGTGATCCGGCTGGCGCGCGCCGACGGCTCGGAGCCGCGCGTGCTGGTGACGCTGTTCGGCGGGCAGGGGACGATGAACGTGCCCAACTGGTCGCCCGATGCGACGCGCTTCGCCTTTGTCAGCTACCGGCTGCTGAAGAAGAAATGATGCGGCGCGCCGCCGCTGTTTCTCTAACGCCGCCACCCGGGCGGCGCAGGCTCAGCGGGCTCAAGAGAAGCCGCCGCGCGGAACGCAGCCGCCTCCGGAGCTCGAAGAGGAAGACGAGCTGCCGATGGCGCAGGCCGAGATCTCGCGCCGCACGTTGGGGCTGCCGCAAACGGGGCACTCCAGGTTCTTGTCGGCGTCGCTCATCCGGCGGAGCTGTTCATACTTGGCGCCGCATTCCAGGCACCGGTACTCGTACATCGGCATAGGCTGTCTGTCCACTATTGTGATGCAGGAGTCCCACGCCGGGTGACGCGCGCCTCAGGCGGGGTCGGCGCCGAGTTTGCGCATGTCGCCCAGGAAGATGTGGACGCAAGTCCAGCCGATCAGGTGGAAGCTGCCCATGATGACGAACACGGGCAGGTAGCCGAAGTAGGTGATGAGGTAGCCGGGCAACAGAGCGGTGAAGATGATGCCGCCAAAGCCGCCGAGGAAGCCGCCGAGCCCGGTGACCGAGGCCACCGCGGACTTCGGGAAGACGTCAGAGACCGTGGTGTAAAGGTTCGCCGACCAGCCCTGGTGCGCCGCCGTGGCGAGCGAAATCAGCGCCACCGCCATCCACGTTTTGGGCACGGCGACGGCTGTCGCTGCCACCGGCATGCAGAGCGCGAAGAACGCCATCGTCGTCTTGCGCGCCTTTCCGTTGGGCCAGCCGCGGCGGATCAGGAAGCCGCTCACCCATCCGCCGAAGACCGAGCCGAAATCGGCCATCAGGTAGATGACCGGCAGCGCCCAGCCGATCTGCTCCAGGCTCAGCCCGCGCGCTTCCTTGAAGTAGAGCGTCAGCCAGGTGAGATAGAACCACCACACGGGATCGGAGAAGAACTTGGCCAGCGCGAAGCCGTAAGTCTGCCGGATCTTCAGCGCCTGCGCCCAGCCGATGCGCGCTTCGATCTTCTCCTCCGGGTCGCTCTCGATGATCGCGAGCTCGGCTTCGTTCACCCACTTGTGCTGCCGGGGCACGCGGTAGAAAAACCACCATGCCGCCAGGCAAATCGCGCCTGTGGATGCCGTGATCAGAAAGCACGTCCGCCAGCCGAAGTGGGAGTTCATCCAGACCAACAGCGGCGGACCGATCATGGTGGCCACGTTGGTGCCGGCATTGAAGATGCCGGTGGCGAAGGCGCGGTCGCGCTTGGGGAACCACTCGGTGACCGCCTTGATCGCCGCCGGGAAGTTGCCGCTTTCGCCGAGCCCGAGCAGTGCGCGCCAGAAGCTGAGGTGCAGCCAGCTGGTGCTGAGGGCGTGGAGCCCTGCCGCGACGCTCCACAGCGTGATGGCGTCGGCGTAGCCGCGGCGCGTGCCCACGCGGTCGATCCACCAGCCCATGAGCAGGAAGCCGCCGGCATAGGCGGCTTGAAAGGCTGCGGTGACGTAGCCATACTCGATCTTGGAGAAGCGCAGGTCCTCGAGGATCACCGGGCTGAGAATGCCGAGGATGATCCGGTCGAGGTAGTTGTTCGTGGTAATGAGGAAGAGGAGTGCGAGGATCCACCAACGGGTCTTCGTGGGTTGCGGATGCACGAACCCGATTATACTGAAATGTCAAAACCGGCCGCGGTCATTTTGGCCGCAGGCCGCGGAGAGCGGCTGAGGGAAGTCACGCAAGGCCTGCCGAAGCCGCTGCTGCCGCTGCACGGCAAGCCTTTGGTGGAGCATGTGCTCGAAAATCTGCGCGCGGCGGGCTTCGGGCGGTTCCTGCTCGTGGTGGGCTACCGGCACGAGCTGTTCTATGCGCGGTTCGCAGGCAACCGCAGCATTCACTTCGCGTTGCAGGATCCGGTGAACGGAACGGGCTCTGCGGCGCGGCTGGCCGCGCCGTTCACAGGCGGCGAGCCGTTCCTGCTGATCTTCGGCGACATTCTGACGGCGCCCGGGGACATCGCCGCCGTGTGGCGAAGGCTTCAGGAAGACGAGGCGGCCGCTGCGGTGGTGGCCGTGAAGGACGTGGACGATCCGTGGCAAGGCGCGGCGGTGTACGAAACGGGCGGCGTGGTGATTGAGATCGTGGAAAAACCCGCGCCGGGCGCGAGCCGCACGCGCTGGAACAGCGCGGGGATCTTCGCGTTCCGCGAGCCGGTGTTCGATGCCTTGGGGCGGATCGGGCTGTCGCCGCGGGGCGAGTACGAGCTGACAGACGCGCTGAAGCTGCTGATCGCGAACGGGAGGCGGGTGCTCGCGCAGCCGCTCGCGCACGGGTGGCGCGACGTCGGGCGTCCGGAAGACGTGGCGGCGGCGCTGGAGCTCACCACTGCGCCGTCTCGCGAATGACGTTCGCCATGCGCTTGCTGACCACGGCTTCAATGCCGCCGGTGAGGCGCACAAGCCAGCGGCGGGAGGAAAGCGGGGCGATGGAGCGCAGGTGCGCGGTGTGGACGAGGAAGGAGCGGTGGATGCGGCGGAACTGCGGCGGGGGGAAGCGCTGCTCGATTTCGCGCAGCGAATGGGGCGCGTGGTAGCGCCCGGTGGTGGCGAGAACCTCGACGCCGCCGGGAGCGGCGCGGAAGGCGACGATGTCGCGCGTGTCGAGCAGGTGGATCTCCTCGCCAGAGCGGACCGCAAGGCGGCGAGGCGGCTCGCCGGCGGGCGCCTGCGGGGCGCGCAAGCCTTCCAGTTGCCGGCGGGCTTTTTCGAGCGCGGCGCGCAGGCGTTCGAGCTTGACGGGCTTCAGGAGGTAGTCGAGCGCGCCGGCGTCAAATGCCGCCAGCGCGTGCTGCTCGTAGGCGGTGACGTAGATCACCAGCGGAAGCGGCAGCGGGCGCAGACGGCGCGCGACCGCAAGCCCGTCGGCTTGCGGCATGTGGATGTCGAGCAGCACGACGTCGGGATCGAGTCGCTCCACCTGCCGGAGAGTTTCCTCGCCTGAGGCTGCCTCGCCGGCCACGTGGATGCCGGGGCACTCTTCGAGCAGTTCGCGGAGCACCTGCCGCGCGATGGGTTCGTCGTCTGCGATCAGCACTCTCATGGTTCGAAACCGGAAGATGGCGAAGGCGCCGCGGCGGCCGCTTCGCGCGCGGCCGGGACGCTGAATGCAACCACGGTGCGCCCGTGTTCGCGGCGCACCTCGACCTCCGAGCCGAAGTGCATCGCGAGGCGGCGGCGGACGTTTTCCAGCCCGATGCCCGCGCCGCCAGTCTGCGGCGCAAAGCCGGGGCCAGTATCGGTCACCGAGATTTCGCAGCGCGCGCCGGGCAGGCGCGCCTGCACGAGGACCTCGCCGCCTTCGGCGAGCGGGGCAATGCCATGGCGCACGGCGTTTTCCACCAGCGGCTGCAGGCTGAGCACGGGGATCAATACCCCGCGCGCCTGCGGCGCGATCTCCAGGCGCCAGCGGAGCCGCTCGCCGAGGCGCAGGGACTCGATTTCGAGATACGCTTCCACGATCTCAAGCTCGCGCTCGAGCGGGATCGGCCCGCCTTCGCCGCGGAGCAGGTAACGGAAGATTTCGGCCAGATGCAGGACGGCGCGGCGCGCCGCCTCTGCCTGCCGCGGGATGGAGCCGTAGAGGGCGTTCAGCGCGTTGAACAAAAAGTGCGGGTGGATGCGCGCCTGCAGTGCGCGGAGTTCTGCCTGCGAGACGAGTTCGCGCAGGTGCTGTTCGCGCGCGTGTTCGAGCTTTTCGTTGACGAGCGCTTCGAGGCGGGCCAGCAGCGCGAGGTCCTCGCTCAAGTATGGCCTGCCGCCGGCGCGGCGTCCGAGGTGAAAGGGCAGCGCGGGCGCGGAGTGCGCGGAGGTGGGGGAGCGCTCCGCCTGGAAGAAGCGGGCGATTTCGGCGCCGGCTTCTTCGAGAAACTCCTGCTCGCCGCGCACGGGCATGCGGCGGATGCGCTCGAGCAGGGCTTCCGCGTCGCCGCGGCGGAAGACGAGCCTCGTGAGCAGGTGCTGCACGGCATGCCGCAGGGCGGCGAAAGCGGCGAGCGCCGCGGTAACGCCGAGCCCGAGCAGGACGACGCGCGCGGGAGGGAGCGTGCGGTAGTCGAACCAGCCGATGGCGGCGGCGATCACCGCGCCGAGCCATGCGAACAGCGCGGCGAGCAGGATGTTGGCCAGGAAGCGCAAGAAGGCGTCGAGCAGCAGGAAGCGGTAGTCCTGCATCAGCACCCACAGCGCCAGAGGCACGCCGGCGTGGTGCACCAGCAGTTCGACGGGCCAGGCGTGGGGCGCGTCCTGCGAGTGGAGGTGCGTGAACGAGAGGGCGAACAGCAACAGCGCCATAGCGGCGGCGGCGCGGCGCGCGGGCGTGCGCTGCCGGCGCAGTTGAATGATGGCTGCGGTGGTGAGCGGCGCGAAGCCGAGCGCGGTCCATTGCAGCGTGCGGTGATGGAGCGGGAAGCCGGGGACGAGCGGTTCGAGCGTGTGCAGGGCCATGGAAAGGACGCTGATCGAATACCCGGCGGCGGCGAGGCGGCGGCTCCTGCCTTCCATGAGGAGGTCGAGCAGCAGCGCGGGCAGGAGGCTGAGCGCGGCGGTGGTGACAACGCGCAGCAGGAAGGAGTCGATGAAAAGATTGGCCAGCGCGCCGGCGTTCCAGAGGAAGGCCATGGCGGCGGCGGCGAGGGTGCGCCAGGAGGCGCGGAGCCCTCGACCGGAGAGGTCCTTGAGGACGAGGAAGAGGAAGATGCCGAAGACGATGGTGCCCGCGGTGTAGCCGATCCAGTTGGCGAGCAGCGGCGGCGCGGCAGGGCTCATGGGGCGGCGGCGCGGCGGAGGCGGTCGCGGATGGCGGCCCATTCGGGGCCCTCCGGCGGCTCCTCGACGGCAATCCAATCGTACCCCTGCTCGTCGCAGCGGTGCAGCGTGGCGTAGAGGGCGGCGGCGTACTGGCGGGGGTCGGCGGGCATCGATTCGCCGTGGCAGAGATAGACGCCGCGGCCTGAGGAAGGCAGCGCGCCGCCGCGAACCAGCAGCAGCGGAGTGCGGGGGCTGTAATGGCGCGGGTGCATGCCGGGGGCGGGGTGGGCCGCGCGTTCGCTGGCAGCGGTGCGCACTTCGACGGGGCCGATGACAGTTTCAATCTCCTCGCGCGTGATCATGCCGGGACGCAGCAACAGGGGCGGATCGGCGGCGAGAGAGACGACGGTGGATTCAATGCCGACGGGCGTGGAGCCGCCGTCGAGGACGAGGTCGACGGCATCGCTGAGCGACTTGCGGACGTGCCCGGCGGTGGTGGGAGAGAGCTCGGTGAAGCGGTTGGCGCTGGGGGCGGCGACAGGGCAGCCGCTCGCTTCGATCAAGGCCAGGGCGAGCGGGTGGGCGGGCATGCGCAGGCCAACGGTGGGCAGCCCGGCGGAGACGATGTCCGGAATGGCGGGCTGTTTGGGGACCACGAGGGTGAGCGGCCCGGGCCAGAAGCGCGCGGCGAGAGCTTCCGCTTTGGCGGGCCACCGGCTCGAGAGGGAGCGCGCCATTTCGATGGACGCCACGTGGACGATGACCGGGCTGGAAGGCGGGCGGCCCTTGGCCTCGAAGATGCGGCGGACGGCGGCCTCGTCGAGCGCATTGGCGCCGAGGCCGTAGACGGTCTCCGTGGGGAAAGCGACGAGGCGGCCGGCGCGGATCAGCGCAGCGGCCTGTTCCAGTTGCGGATGGATCATTCGGACTCGTCGTCTTTGCCGTCGCCGAAGGTCTTGCCGGTCTTCTTCCACACGAGGTAAGCGTGGATGAGGTCGTCGAGGTCGCCGTCGAGGACGCGGTCCACGTCGCCGATAGCGAGGCGCGTGCGCAGGTCCTTCACCAGCCGGTAGGGCGCGAGCACGTAGGAGCGGATCTGCGAGCCGAAGTTGATGTCGGCCTTCGACTCTTCGAGCTTGCGCTCCTCGGCGCTGCGCTTCTCCATTTCGTACTCGTAGAGGCGGGCCTTGAGCTGCTTGAGCGCGGAGGCGCGGTTCTTGTGCTGGGAGCGCTCGTTCTGGCACTGGACGACGATGCCGGTGGGGATGTGCGTGAAGCGGACGGCGCTTTCGGTGCGGTTCACATGCTGCCCGCCGGCGCCGGAGGCGCGGAAGACGTCGACGCGCAGGTCCTCCGGGCGGATCTCGATTTCGATGTCGTCGTCGATCTGCGGAATGACGAAGACACTGGCGAAGGAGGTGTGGCGGCGCGCGTTGGCGTCGAAGGGAGAGATACGCACCAGACGGTGCACGCCGATCTCGCTTTGCAGCAGCCCATAAACGTTCTCGCCGTTGATTTCCACGGTGGCGGACTTGATGCCCGCGCCTTCGCCCTCCTGCCGGTCGGTCACCACGGCATCGTGTCCGCTGCGTTCCGCCCAGCGGAGATACATGCGGAGAAGCATCTCCGCCCAGTCCTGGCTTTCGGTGCCGCCGGCGCCCGGGTGGATGGTGAGGAGGGCGCTGCGGTGGTCGTTTTCGCCGGAGAGCAGCATTTCGGTTTCGAGCTGCTCGGTGGCTTTCCGCAGGCGCTCGATTTCGCGCTCGAGATCGGCGCCGACGTCCTCGCCCTCGTTGCCGAGTTCGATGAGGGTGTCGATGTCGCTGATCAGCGCGCCGAGTTCGCGGTCCCGGTTGATGGCGGCTTCGAGCTTCTTCCGCTCCTGCATGATCTTCTGGGTGGCTTCCTGATTGGACCAGAAGTGCGGGGCGGAGATGATCTGTTCGATTTCTTCCAGGCGCTTCTTCTTTGCGGGGGTGTCAAAGATAGCTCCGCACAGCCTCTGACTGCCGGCGGAGCTCGGAGTAGGCCTGGCTGAGGTCTTCCAGGGTCATACTTTCATGGTAGCAGCGGTTGCGGACGGGCACTTCCGGGATATACTGTGAAGGTTTCGTTCCTACGGCTCCGGTTGAGGCTGTTTTGCGAGTTCAGGTTCTCCTCCTCCTGCTCCTGATCACCGGATGCGCCGCAGCGACGGCGTGGGGCGCGGTGCGCGCGGGCGCGAAGGCTTCCGGGAAGAAGCGCGCCGCGGCTGCGAGTGCGGCGAGCCGCGGACCGCAGGCGCCGGCGCAGAAGCGCGCGAAGCCCGCGGCAAAGGCGGCGCGCGCGGAGCAAGCGAAGCGCGCATCTGCGAAGGCGCAGCCGGTCAAGACGCGGAAGAGAGCCGCGCGGCGGAAGGGGCGCAAGGCGGAGGCGCCGCAGTTCGAGCCGTACGTGGTGCAGAACTGGCCGGCGGAGGCGGTGGCGCGGATTCCCACGGCGTGGATCGAGACGCCGCCGGCGCCGCCCGTCGGGGGCAACTGCCGCGTGTGCGAGACCATGCTGCTGGCGTCGGCGTACGAGCAGATCGGCATCCGCTACCGGCGCGGGGGTGCGAGCCCGGAGACGGGGTTCGACTGCAGCGGGCTGATGCGCTACTTGTTCGAGCGCAATTTCCAGATCTCGCTGCCGCCGACGGCGCCACAGCAGTATCAGACGGGGCTGCGGGTGGAGAAGTGGGAGCTGGAGCCGGGCGACCTGGTGTTTTTCCGCACCCGCCGCGGCTGGCACGTGGGGCTGTACGTTGGCAACGACGCATTCTTGCACGCCCCGAACCGCCGCAAGACCGTGCGCGTGAGCCCGCTGTTTGGGGATAACTACTGGCGGCGCGCCTTCGTGGGCGCGCGGCGGGTTCCGCTGCCGGAGCTGGATGGCGCGGTGGTGAGCGAAAATCTGAGCGCGAACAACAACTGAGGCGGGTCAGGTTTCGGCGACGGGAGCGAAAGCGACTTCGGACCGCCCGCGGCAGATGCGCGAGTGGGCGCGGAGGGTGGGGGATTTTTCCGGATAGTCGGCGCGGAAGTGCGCGCCGCGGCTTTCGCGGCGGGCGAGGGCGCAGCGGGCGATCAGTTCGAGCACGGTGCGGGTGTTGGCGGCTTCGAGCAAACCGCGGTTGACGGCGCCTCCGGGAGCGGCGTGCGTCCGCAAGAGCTGATCGAGAGCGCTCGAGATGCCTTCGCCATCGCGCACGATGCCGAGGGCGTCGATGGCGAGGCGGCGCATTTCGTCCAGCGCCAGGGCTGGCGTCTCCGGCGGCTCCGGCGGCGCGAAACCGGCGGGCGCGTGGCCGGCGCGCTCGCGCATGCTCAAGCCGGCGCGGGCGCCGAAGACGACGCCTTCGAGCAGGGAGTTGGAGGCGAGCCGGTTGGCGCCGTGGACGCCGGTGCAGGCGGCCTCGCCGGCGGCCCAGAGGCCGTCGAGCGAGGTACGGCCTTCGAGGTCGGTCCACACGCCGCCCATGGCGTAGTGGGCGGCGGGGCGCACCGGGGCGGGCTGGCGGTCGAGATCGATGCCGAAGGCGAGGCAGGTGGAGTGGATGCGCGGGAAGCGCCGGCGGAGGAAGTCCGGGCCGCAGCCGCTGATGTCGAGCCACACATGAGGGGCGCCGGTGCGGCGCATTTCGGAGACGATGGCGCGGCTGACGACGTCGCGCGGGGCGAGTTCGGCCATGGGGTGGTAGTGCGGCATGAAGCGCTCGCCGGCGAGATTGCGGAGGAGGGCGCCTTCGCCGCGGAGGGCCTCGGAGAGGAGGAAGCAGGGGGCGCCCTCGATGTGGAGGGCGGTGGGGTGGAACTGGACGAACTCGATGTCGCTGATGAGGGCGCCGGCGCGCCAGGCCATGGCGACGCCGTCGCCGGTGGCGACGTCGGGGTTGGTGGTGTGGGCGTAGACGCGGCCGAGGCCGCCGGTGGCGAGCAGGGTGGCGCGGGCAAGGACGGCGAGGATGCGGTTGCGGCGGGCGTCGAGGATGGAGGCGCCGGCGACGCGGCCCTCGTCGAGGAGGAGATGGGCGACGGCGGCGAAGCCTTCGAAGCGGACGCCTTCGAGGGAGGCGGCGCGGCGGTAGAGGGTACGGGCGATTTCGCGGCCGGTGGAGTCGCCGTGGGAGTGCAGGACGCGGCTGCGGGAATGGGCGCCTTCGCGGGCGAATAGCAGGCGCGAGCCTTCGCGGTCGAATTCGGTGCCCCAGCGGATGAGTTCCGCGATGCGGGCGGGGCCTTCGCTGACGAGGGCGCGGACGGCGGGTGGATCGCAGAGCCCGTCGCCGGCGGCGAGGGTGTCGGCTTCATGAAGGGAGACGTCGTCCTCGTCGCTGAGGGCGACGGCGATGCCGCCCTGTGCGTATTCGGAGGAGGACTCTTCCAGGCTGTCCTTGGCCACGACCAGGACGCTGCCGGCGCCGGCGAGTTCGATGGCGGCGCGCATGCCCGCGACACCTGCGCCGATGACGAGAAAATCCGTGCGAATTGTTTCCGTCAGGGGTCCGATATCCACATGGTACAACCGTAGATATGCCCACGTTCGAGGTGAACACCGGCAGCGCACGCTATGCGGTCGTGGCCGAGCGCGGCGCGCTCGGGCGCATCGCGGAGCATCTGCCCGCGCGGTGCGGGACGGTGTTTGTGATCACGGAAGAATCCGTGTGGCGGCTGCACGGGAGCGCGGTGGAACGGGCGCTCGAGGGGCGCGCATGGAGGAAGCTCGTGTTTCCGGGCGGGGAGGAGAACAAGCGGCTGGCGCAAGTGGAGGAGCTGGCGGAGCAGATGGCGGAGGGCGGAGGGGACCGGACGAGCGCGGTGATCGCGTTCGGGGGAGGGATCGTGAACGACGTAGGGGGCTTCGCCGCGGCGGTGTTCATGCGGGGCGTGCCGGTGATTCAGGTGCCGACGACGCTGCTGGCGCAGGTGGATGCGGGCGTCGGCGGCAAGACGGGCGTGAACCTGAAGGCGGGCAAGAACCTGGTGGGAGCGTTTCATCAGCCGCTGGCGGTGATCACCGATCCGGACGTGCTGGCGACGCTCGCGGAGCGGGAGTACCGCGCGGGGCTGTTCGAGGTGATCAAGCACGGCATCATCCGCAGCGAGCCGCTGTTCCGGTTGATGGAGCGGCGCCGCGAGGCGGTGCTCGGGCGCGAGCCCGCGGTGGTGGAGGAGATGGTGGCGGAGAGCGTGCGGATCAAGTGCGAGGTAGTGTCGCGGGACGAAAGGGAGAGCGGGCTTCGGCGGATCCTGAATTTCGGGCACACGGTGGGCCATGCGCTGGAGGCGGAGACCGGTTACGCGCGGTTCCTGCACGGGGAGGCGGTGGGGCTGGGGATGCTGGCGGCGCTGCGGCTCTCCCAATTGGCGGGCAGAATCAGCGCGAGGCTGTGCGAGGAGATGAGCGCAGTGGTGCGCGCTTACGGGCCGTTTCCTTCGACGGAGGGGATCGGGGTGGAGGGCGTGCTGGCGCGGCTGCGCAAGGACAAGAAGGCGATTCAAGGGGCGGTGCACTGGGTGCTGGCGACGGGGATCGGATCGACAGAGGTGACGGCGGACGTGCCGGATGCACTGGTGCGCGACGCCGTGGCATCCCTTCTTCAGACAGCGCCGTGAGAGGAACCACTCCGCCCGGGGCCGCCAGCGAGCAGGAAGCCGCCGCCTGGGTGCGGCGCATGTTCGGGCGCGTGGCGCGGCGCTATGATCTGCTGAACCACCTGCTTTCCTTTCAGATGGACCGCTACTGGCGCTTCCGCGCGGCGCTGGAGGCCGAGCCGTTCCTGAGGCGTCCGGGGGCGCGGGTGCTGGATCTGTGCTGCGGCACGGGGGACCTGACGCTGGCGCTGGAAGCGCGCGCGGGGGCGGATGCGTTGATCCTGGGGGGTGACTTCTGCCGCCCGATGCTGGAGGAGGCGAAGCGGAAACAGGCGCGGCGCGGAGCGAGGATCGAGCTGGTGGAGTGCGACGGGCTGCAGCTGCCGTTTCCCGACCACAGCCTGGATCTGGCGGCGATTGCGTTCGGCTTCCGCAACTTCACCAACTACCGGGCCGGGCTGGCAGAGCTGCGGCGGGTGATCAAGCCGGGCGGGATGCTGGCGATCCTCGAGTTTTCCACGCCGCCGAATCCGGTGTTCCGGGGGCTGTACCGGTTCTATTCCGAGACGCTGCTGCCGGCGCTGGGCGGATGGATCTCGGGCGACCGCAGCGCTTACACGTATCTGCCTGAGTCGGTTCGAAAATTCCCGGGCGCCGAACAACTGGCCGCGGAGATGGAAGCCGCGGGGTTCACGCGGGTGCGGTTCCGGCGGATGACGTTCGGGATCGTGGCGCTGCACACGGGGCTGTCGGGCTGAGGAACCGGAAACTTGCATCAGCGCAGCGAGCGGGCACACCTGGGCCTCGCTGGTTCTTGTGGGGATGTCAGCGGCCCCGACTTGGGGCTCGCCGGAATGCGGTTCGGCGGCGGCGGGCCAGCTCCCTGAAGGGGAACCGGCCCGCGAGCCATCCGCCGCGGTCGACCAGAACGCGCATCTATGGCGCAGCCCGGCCGGATGGCGGCCCTCCGGAGAGGGCGCGGCAGAGCCGGCCGTATTTGTTCGGGCTCATCAGGCCTTACCTTGGGACATCCGCTATCCTGCCGCCGAAGCGACGAGGCTGCCTGGTTTGGAAAACCGCCGAAGCGGCCGCCCTACTGAGGCAGTCCGGTTCAAGCGGGGGAGCTCTGGCCAGAGACTTTTGTCCCCGCAGCACAGAGTATCGCACGGCGGGGCAAGCGCTAACCCATTAAGTAATTGATTCTATTCGTGCAATTCCTTGTGA
>JBBIIK010000001.1:0-287894 GCA_037446555.1 Acidobacteriota bacterium | reverse complement strand
ACGAGCACTGGCTGATCGAAAGGCTTCACTTTCAGACCCCGCGGCAGGCTCACCAAGCCTTGCTTGCCCTCGAACCTGCCGCATGACGATAATTCAAAAAACTGTCCAAGAAATCGGGGGCGGTACAAGTGGTATTTCTCCCAGGTAACGCAGAAATGGCGCCGGGCTTATGTGTACACGCCGCCGGACTATGAGAAGAACCCACGGGCGCGCTATCCGGTGCTGTACTTGATGCACGGCTGGGGGGAGAACGAGCAGGGATGGCACAACCAGGGGCGCGTGGATGTGATCCTGGACAACCTGATCGCAGAGAAGAAAGCCCGGCCGATGATCGTCGTGATGGACAATCTGAACGCCGTGAAGCCCGGGGAGGACGGGTCGATTTTCAACGCGCGGTGGCTGTGGCCGCAGCCTTCCCCGCCGCCCGCCGCCGCGCCTGCCAAGCCTGGAGCTGCCGCGCCCGCGCGGGGAGGATTGGCCTCCTTCACCGGCGCCGCTTTCACCGAGATGATGCTCAAGGATCTGATTCCGATGGTGGAAAGCTCTTACCGCGTGCTGCCGGGGCGGGAGAACCGCGCAATGGCGGGGCTCTCGATGGGGGGAATGCAGACGTTCATGACCACGCTCGCCAACCTCGACAAGTTCGCCTACATTGGCGGATTCAGCGGGAGTTCGGGGTGGCGGCCGGGCTTCGATATCAAAACTGCGCACAACGGAGTGTTCGCCAATCCCGAGGAGTTCAACAAGAAGGTGAAGGTCCTTTTCCTCGGCATCGGCTCGGAGGAAGGACCGCGCACGAAAGAGTTCAGCGATCTGCTGACAAAGAACGGCATCCGCAACGTGTACTATGTTTCGCCCCGCACTGCTCACGAATGGCTGACATGGCGGCGGTGCCTCCGAGAGTTCGCGCCGCTGTTGTTCCGTTGAACCGGGGCTGGGGGGCGGGTTGACCGTCCCCCATACTTTGCGGGGAAGCTCTTGCCTGCAGGCAGCGAGGTGCTCTCCGGCCGGCGCCGCGCTCGCCGGATCATGGTAGGCTCGAAGCCGCCGGGCTTGGCGGTGGACGATCACGGCAAGGCCGGTGGAAGGAGCGACGCCAATGCGTATCAACAGGCGGGCAATGTTATCAGGCCTGGCGGCTGGCGGAACGGGACTGGGGGCAGCACAGCAGCAGAAGGCGGGGCAGGCGCCGGCGCGAGTGCGGGACCGCTTCGCCCTTCTGGACGAGATTCTGAAAAAGCCGGTGCTGAAGAAGCACTTGTTCCCCGCCCCGGTGATCCTGGATTCGGTGGAACTGCTCCGGCTCGACAACCGTTTCCTGTGCCGGGTGCGCTGGCGCGACGGAGCGGAAGGGATTTCCGTGGCGCACAGCGAGATGCGCAACCTCTATCCGATTTTCCTGCGGCGGCTGCAACCTTTCTTCCTCGGAAAAGACGCGCGGGAACTGGATCTGATTCTGGAGCGGGTGTTTGTTTACGATTTCAATTTCCGGTTCAGCGGCATTTCTCTGGGAATCCCGCTGGCCACGATCGAGTTCGCGATCCTCGATCTGCTGGGCCGGATCGCCGGCAAGCCCGTGGGGGAACTGATCGGAGAGATCCATCATCCGCAGGTCGGCGTGTACGTAGCCACGGAGTGGCGGGAGAAACCAGTGGAGGAATCGCTGGAACTCATCCGGAAAGAGGTGGCGAAATATGACGCCAGGGCGCTGAAAATCAAGGTCGGCGGGCTGATGTTCATGACCACGGACATGTATGCCGCAGGACCGCCCGGGCGGACGGAGAAGATCATTCCTCTCATCCGCAAGACATTCGGAGATGAGATGGCATTGTATGCAGACGCCAACGGCTTTTACACCGTGCCGGAGGCGATTCGCGTCGGGCGGCTGCTCGAGCAGTACGGGTACCGCTATTTCGAGGAGCCGGTGATGTTCGACCACCTCGATGAGATCAAACAGGTGGCGGACGCGCTGTCCATTCCGGTGTCGAACGGAGAGCAGGACTACTCTTTCTACGGATTCCGCTGGCTGCTGGCGAACGGCGGGCTCGACATCGTGCAGCCGGACAATTACTATTTCGGGGGGCTGATCCGGTCGATGAAGGTGGCGAGGATGGCTGCGGCATTCGGCAAGCAGTTCATTCCGCACATGTCGGGCGGGGGGCTGGGTTACCTCTACAACATCTGCCTGGTTTCCGCCGTCCCCAACGCCGGCGAGCACCACGAGTTCAAGGGCTACCAGACACATGTCAGGTTTGAGTGCAAGTCATCCCCGCTGAAGGTGGTGAACGGCAAGATTCAGGTACCGTCGGGACCCGGGTTCGGAGTGGATTTCGATCCGGACTGGGTGAAGAGGCACGAGGCCGTGAAGACGGCTTGACGGTGCGCGCCCCGGGGCCGGGGCCGCGAGACCCGCTTCTAGCAGTGCCGGGAAGCCCTTTCCTTCCGGGAAAGCGAGCTTCTGTTTCCGCCCTTCAGTTCCGCCGCAGATGCGGGTATCATGATGGGACAAAAATGACGCGGAGGAGTTTTCTTGCGGGCTGCGGCGGCGGGCTTTTTGCCGCCCGGGCATCGGGGGCGGCGGTGGAAAAAGAAGCATTCCGGCTGTGGTTCTGCTGGCTGGCGGAGTCTTTGTATTACGTGGAGAAGCTTCCGGCGGAGATCCGGGATTGCTCCTCGCTGTTGCGGTTCGCCTACCGCGAGGCGCTGCGGCCGCACACGCGCGAATGGGCGCGGCAGTGGGGTTATTCGTGGCTGCCGCCCTATCCGGAGCCGCGGTTTGAGGGAGCGGCGCTGTTCGGCACCGCGGTCGGACCGCGCCATTTCGCGGACGCGCGTCACTTGATGCGGTTCAGCACCCGCCGCGTGGCGAACCGTCTGGAGGCGGCCCGGCCCGGCGACCTGCTGTTTTACCGCTCGCCGGACGGCGCCTCGTGGCACGCCATGGCGTGGCTGGGCACAAGCCGGTTCGAACCTTCCAACGAAGAATACGTGATCTATCACACGGGGCCGGATGGCGGCTGGCGCGGGGAAGTCCGTCGTCCGGCGGTCAGCCAGCTTCTCGCGCATCCCGAGCCTCGCTGGCGCCCCGTGCCGGGCAACCCCTGGTTTGTGGGAGTTTGCCGGTGGAACCTCTTGTGGGAAGGAGACTGAACCATGCGCGCGCGGTGGCTGGCATCTGCGGCTTTCCTGATCCTTTTCCCCGTTCCAGCCCAGGAACACGAGCCGAGCAGGTACTTTTCCCTGGTGTCGGACTCTACCGTGATGCCGGGAGGGGAGGTCCCCGTGCAGGTGCGTTCGGCGGGAGTCCGGCAACTTGAATTCCGCCTTTACCGTGTTCGGGACCCTCGCGCATTCTTCCTGAAACTTGGTGATCCAAATACTTTCCCTTCCCGCGGCAGGCGCCTCTATCCGCCGCGGACCCCCATCGAGAAGATCGCCGCCTGGAAGCGGCGCTTGCGCACCAGGGTTCGCAACCTGGCCCGCATGCAATTCTCTGCGGAGAACCGCAGCCGGATTCGTGCCTGGCTTCAGCGTGACAAGAGCCGTCCGCCGACTCCCGCCGGGGCCGCGCCCTCCTTTGCGGCTGTCCCGCTGTTGAACCCGGACCACCTCGTGCGGCGCTGGACGCAGACCGTGCAGACGAAAGATCGCTGGGATACGGCTGTTGTGCGTGTGCCGCTGGAGCAGGCGGGCGTTTACGTGCTGGAGGCGACCGATCAGCAGAAGACGGCCTACACTGTGCTGATCTCGACGCCCTTGACGGCAGTGGTGAAATCATGGCCGCAAAAGGCCGTTCTGCGCGTGCTGGATAGCTCCAGCGGAAAGCCTCAGCGCGGCTGCCGCGTGGAGTTGCTGGACCCGGCGGGCGCGTCCAGCCTGGGCGAGGCCGTGACCGACAGCGAAGGCGCCGCGCATTTCGAGGTCCGGCAGCAGTTCCAGCAGACGCCTCTCACGCTCGCAAATTGCGGGGAAGCGACGGTCGTGGCCAAGACTCCGGAATACGCGCTCTCGCCCCGGTGGCGCGGGCTGCAAGGGGTCATCCACACGGACCGCCCCGTGTACCGTCCCGGACAAGAAGTGCGCTTCCGCGCCATCGTCCGGGAGCAAGACGAAGGCTTCTACGCAAGGCCGTCGGCTCGAAAGGCCCGTGCGAAGGTGGAGGACTCCCGCGGAAATCCCGTATTTGCAAAAACGCTGGACTTCACGAAATACGGCACGGTCAGTGGTGAATTCAACCTGCCAGCCGATGCTCCTCTGGGGTATTTCTCCGTGACAGTGACGCCTGAAGGAGAGGAAGAGGCCGTCTACGGAGGATTACATGTGGAGGAATACCGCAAGCCCGATTATGAGGTGAGGGTGCGGCCGGCGCTCCAGCGGACGATCCAGGGATCGGGAGTCGAAGTGCAAATCGAGGCCCGTTATTACTATGGGGAGCCGGTGTCTGGAGCGCAGGTGGAGTGGGTGGTGCACCGCTACCGCTGGTTCCCGCTGTGGTGGGATTGGATGGAGGAAGAAATGGGGGAGGCCGAAGAGTACTTCGGCGGTGAACAGGTCTACGAAGCCAGGGGCCGTCTCGATCCGGAAGGGCGGCTGGCCGTCTCGGTTCCGGTCGAGCGGAGCGAGTTCGACTATCAGTACCGCGTCGAGGCGCGGGTGATGGACGAAGGGGGAAGAGTCATCAGCGGCGCCGGCTCGTTCGTCGCCACGCGCGCGCCCTTCCTGCTCAGATCCGAAGGAGAAAAGTGGGGCTGGAAAACGGGCGAGACCGTGCGGTGGCGGGTCTCAGCGCTGGACTTCGAGCGCCGTCCGGCGCCCGGCGTTTCATTCCGTCTGGAAGTGTACCGGGCTTTTGACGGCAAGGCTGCGGGGCAGCCTTCGCTCGTCCGCAGCGGCGCCACCGGCAAGGATGGTGCAGCCATCATGGAATTCCCCGCCGGGGAAGCCGGTTATTGGATCGTTCGGGTTGTCGCGCAGGGTCCGGCGGACCCGGTGCGCGAGGATCACTGGCTGTGGGTCGCGGGGCAAATGACGGGCTGGCAGCCGCCGGAAAGGATCCGCGTGACGCTGGACAAGGCCTCCTACAAGGCCGGAGAAACAGCCACCGCCACGGTGGTCACGGGCGTGCCCGCAGCCGATGTGTGGCTTACCGTCGAGGGCCCTGTCCTGCTGTGGTCGCGATTTATTCGTGTCGAGGGCGGCGCCGCCGCCGTGGAAATTCCCGTGAAGCCCGAATTCGCGCCCAACGTTTTTGTCAAGGCCGTTTTCGTCACGGCAGGCCGGCTTTACGAGGGCGCAGTCACGATGAAAGTTCCTCCCGTGCAGCATGAGATTTTCGTGGAATTGACGCCATCCAAACCGGAATACCAGCCCGGAGAGCCAGCCTCGTTCCGGCTGGCGGCAAAGGACCACGAAGGCCGGCCCGTCCGTGCGGAATTCGCGCTGGGAGTCGTGGACGAGGCCATCTACGCCATTCAACGCGAGCCGCAGCCGGACCTCCTGAAGGTCTTCTACGGCCGGCGGTGGAACCGCGTCCACACAGCCTCCAGTCATTCGTTCTATTTCTGGGGGGAGGCAGGAACGCGCCGGATCGAACTGGCCCGCCGTCCTTCAGGTCCATTCCGCGCGCAACTGAAGCGGGACCAGATTCCTGCGCCGAAAATCCGCAAGGATTTTCCCGACACGGCGTTCTGGGTGGCGAATCTCGAAACGGATGCCCGGGGCGAGGCCGAGGTGCGGTTCGCGTTCCCCGATTCGCTCACCACCTGGCGGACCACGGCGCGTGGAGTCACCGAGGACACGCGCGTCGGCGGCGCCGTGGAGCGCGTGCTCGTGCGCAAGGACGTCGTCGTGTCCGTGGCGGCGCCGCGGTTCTTCATCGAAGGCGACGAAACCGTGGTGCCCGTGCTGGCGCGCAACTACACGGACAAGACGCTGCGGGCGCGAGCCGGCTTGCGGGTGGAAGGCCTGACAATTCTGGGAGGGCAGGAACAGGACCTCGAACTGGCGCCGCAGGAGGAAGCGAAGGTGGAGTACCGCTTGCGCGCGGACCGCCCGGGCAAGGCGACTCTGACGGCATCGGTCGCTGGCGCCGCCGGCGGAGACGCCATGCAAGTCTCGCTGCCCGTGCATCCCTTCGGGATTCCCATGGAAGCGGCGGCGCAGGCCAGGCTGGAAGGAACATCGTCCCACACGCTCGCGCACGAGTTCCCGGCCGGCGCAAATTCCTCCGGCAGAATCCTGGAGGTGCGGCTGGCGCCGTCGCTGGCAGGCGCCGTGTTTGCCGCGCTCGAGTACTTGCTGAAATACCCCTACGGCTGCACCGAACAGCTCATGTCGAGCCTGTTGCCGAACCTCGTGGTGGCGGAAGCCCTCAGGAAGTTGAAGGTGGAGGCACAAACAGACCGCGCGCAGCTCGACCGCAACATCCGCGCCGGGCTGGAAAAGCTCTACGGATACCAAAACGGGGACGGAAGCTGGGGCTGGTGGCGCGAAGAGGATGGCAGCCTGTTCCTGACTTCGTATGTGCTGCTGGGGCTCGGCCATGCGCGGGAGAACGGCTATCCGGTTCCGGCATGGCGGCGGGGGCGCGCGGAGGCATGGCTGGCGGCGCAACTGGAGGAGAACCGCGATGCGGACCAGGCGGCGTACGCTCTCCTGGCGCTGTCGATGGAGGGCAGGCCGGAGGCGCGCCTGGTGGAACGCGTCTGGCGCCGCAGCTGCGAGATGTCCGCGTTCGGCCTCGCGTCAATGGGGCTTGCGATGCAGCGCTCCGGCGATGCGCGCCGCGCCGAGGCGGCGCGCCGCCTGGCGGAGATCGCAAAACAGGATGGGCAGGAAACGTTCTGGGAAAGCCGCGCGGATCCCATGTTCTTGCACGACCAGGAACATTCGTTCGAGGCCACCGGCATGGCAGTGCGCTTCCTTGCGGCGGAGGCGCCCGACAGCCCGCTGCTGGACCGGGCGGCGCAGTGGCTCATGCGGAACCGGGACCGGGGCTACTACTGGAAGTCGACCAAACGCACTGCGTTCGTGATCTACGGGCTGATCCCGCTGCTCGAGCGAAGCGGCGAATTGCAACCGGACTTTACAGCGCGCGTGTTCGCTGGCGGGCAGGAGATTTTGCGGCGGCGGTTCACGGCTTCCGATGCGGTTTCTCCAAAGCCCGTGAAGCTGGAGGCACCCGTTTCCGGCGACCGAAGCGAGGTGCGTGTGGAGATGGACGGGCGGGGGCGGCTGTATGCTTCTGCCATGTGGCAGTGGCGCATGGCGGCGGGCAGCGGGGCGCGGCGCACGCCGGAAGAGAGCCCTCTGGGCATAGAGAGGCAATATTACAGGCTGCGCCCGCAGAACGCTGGCGGAAGCATCACGTACCGGCTCGAACCGTGGACCGGCGCTGCAAGGCGGGGTGATATCGTGGCAGTTCGCGTCAGCGTGCGCGGGGCGGCGCGTTTGAATGCTTTTGTGGTGGAGGATCCGCTGCCCGCCGGCGCGGAGGCGATCCCGCACGACCGCGGCTTTGCCCTGCAGGGGGCGCCCGTGTGGTGGAACTGGTGGCTGAACCGCGGCGAGATGCGGGACGAGCGCGTCTCATGGTTTCCCTGGGCCATCCCCGGGGACGGCTTCGAGGCGGTGTATCTGTTCCGGTTCACGAACGCCGGGAAGTTCCGCGCGGCGCCGGCGCGCGTGCAGCCGATGTACGAGCCCGGCGTGAAATCATGGAGCGAAGAAGCCGTTTGGGAGGTGCTGCGGTGACGGCATGGAAGGAAGCTCTGCGCCTGGTGCTGCAGTTGTGGGTGCGCTGGCTGTGGGTGGCCGTGGTTCTGGGCGCAGCCGGCGGCCTGGCAGCCGCGTGGCTGTGGACGCCGCTCGAACGGAACTGGCACATCGTTTTGAACATTCTCTACCTGTTGGGATCGGCGGGGGCGGCGGCCTGGGCTCTGACCTACGCGCACCGCCGGTTCGCTCCGGACGGCATCCGTCTGTTCCGGGCCGTGCAGCGGGCCGAGTTCTGGGGCACCCTGGCCATTTTTGCGGCCGCGGGGATCTGGATTCCGGCGCGTTTGGTCACATGGGTGCCGCGCTTCGAAAGCCTGGCCGGTCAGGCGTGGAGCGCGGGACTCCGCGCCGCCGCCGCATGGGCGCTGTTCACGGCGGGCATCTGCTGGCTGCTGGCTTGCCTTGGAGTGCTCTCGAAGGAGCGTACATGATGCGAAAGCGCTACCGGTTGCCGAACGGGCGGAGCTTGCGCCTGATCGAGGGCGACATCACGCGCATCGCCGCCGATGCCATCGCCAACGCGGCGAACTCGGCGCTGGCAGGCGGGGGCGGCGTCGACGGGGCCATCCACCGCGCCGGCGGGCCGGACATCATGCGCGAGCTCGACGAGATCCGCCCGCGCGTGGGGCGTGTGCCGGCGGGCCAGGCGGTGGCGACCGGCGCGGGCCGGCTGCCTGCGAAGTATGTCTTCCATGCCGTCGGCCCCGTTTACCGCGATGGGCGGCACGGCGAGCCGGAGGCGCTTGCCTCCTGCTACCGGACTTGTCTGGAGATGGCGGAAGAGCGCGCGTGCCGCAGCCTCAGCTTTCCGGCGATCAGCACGGGCGTTTACGGCTATCCGCCGGAGCTGGCCGCGCAGATTGCCATCGCCGAGGTTCGCCGCTTTCTGGAAAACCGCGCGTCGAACCTGCGGGAAGTCATCTTCGTGCAGTTCGGGGAAAGCGCCTTCAGGATCTACGAGCAGCTATTCCGGGAGTCCGTTCTTGAGGAAGCGCAGGACTGACTCGCGCCCATAGCGCCGCAGCAGTTCCTCCACGCGAGCCCGTTCTGTGGGCCGCGCGTTGCCGTCCGAAAAGTGTTCAGCCAGCCCCTCTTCAAACCATTCCGGCAGCGAGGCGGAGCGGTTGGCTTCGATCAGCAGGTGAATCATCTCATGCAGCAACACCTGCCGCAGTCTTCCCTGCCCTGCCAGACGCTGCGGTGTCTGAACGTGAACCGTGCATCCGCGTGTAACGGCGGCAAAGTCTCCGCGCGCGCCCGTCGTGTCCCGGAAGAGATCCACGGAGGGATACTCGCGGACCGAGGGCCGGCAGCGTGAATTCAGCCCCGAACGCCGCGCTGCTTCCCTCCATGCGGCGTCAGCGGCGGCCAGGGAGACCGGCGGCGCGCCACTGGTGGTCCAAACGTCCAAAGATTCGCCCCGGTGCGGCCGCCACTTCAGCCCGCGGGCCGAAATTCCGGCCGACGTTCCCGGGAAGTAATGTGCGAGGATTTCCAGGTAATCCCGGCCGGCTTTTGCCATCTCCGCCGCGCCTTTTTGGCAGAGGCCGACTCCGTGGCCGGCCCCACGGCCGCGGAACTCGGCGCCTTCCGCAGAGGATTCAACCTCGTAGATGCGGCTTCGCAGGAGGTTCCATCCCAATGCCCGGCCCACGGCGAGATGCAACATCTCCGCGTTCATCGGACCACGGTTGGACAGCAGCTCCAGGACTCGTCCGGATGCCGTGCGGCGGCTGACGCCAAGCGATCGCAGCCCCGCAAGGCCGAGCGCCTTCTCCAACCGCGGCCATTCCAGGCGCGCACTCCTGTCGGCGGAAGGCGTACGGACGCACCAGGGATCTTGCCGCGAAACAAGATACGGCCGTTCGAGCCCGGGCCAGATCTCGTCCGCTGCGGCCGACCGTCCCCCGCAGTGAGCAGAATGAAAGACCAGCACCGGCGAACCTTTCCACCACAAGAAAATCCCCTCCGTTTCGGCAACCGCCTGCCGGACAACGGCAGACGGCGCGGAAAAGTCCAGCCGCTGGCAGTGCGTCGTCGAGCAGAAATCAAATCCCTGTTTCTTGTGGCGGCCCGCATGGACGCGGAAATACGTGCGCGCCACCACGGCCATCGCCTTCAAAGCCTCGATCTCCTGTGCGCCGCCCATCTCTCCTGCCACAGCGGCAGCCACACAGCTCTCGACTGGAACTGTCCTGATTCCCGCCGGCGTGGGCACCCGGATCGTCTGCGCGCGGGCCCCGGCAGCCAGTGCGGCAAGAATCAGAGCAAACCGGACCGTCTTGCCCATTGGAACAGCTCCGCCGCCACGGGCGCGGCATCGCGCGGGCCGCGCCCGCCGGGTTGGAACACCGCAACCGCTACTGCCGGCTTGTCGATAGGCGCAAACCCGCCGAACCATGCGCCGTCGCGGCTCGTGCCCGTCTTGCCGGCGATCCCGATACCTTCGACCTGAACTCCCTGCGCCGTTCCTTCGGTCACCGCGCGGCGCAGCCCCGCGGCCACCACCGGGCCTCCCTCGAGTGCGAGTCTCCGGTAGATGCGGGCCATGGCGAACGCGGTGACCGAGACCGCCTCCAGCCCTAATGCCTGCAATTGGAGTTCCTCCGGCGTCTGCGCCAGCCGCGCCTCGGCGCCTCCCTCCTGAAGCCGCCGGAAAATCCGCTGCGGTCCAGCGGCAAGCGCCGAAGCGGCGAACCACTGGTTGCAACTGGCGGCCAGCGCTGTCTCCGCATCCAGAGCGCTGGCGAGAGGCGCGTGAATGCAGTCCAGCCGGTGTCCGCCGATCCGCAGCATCCCCGTGCAAGCGTGGCGCCGCCATGGCTGCATCCCCTCCAGCAGCCACGGCTTGAGCGCCGAGCCCGGAGCGGCGCCGCGGCCCGCGGCCGCCATCTCGTTTTCCACGCGCAGAAGCGCCCCGTCTTCAATGCGCAGCACGACCGCGGCGCCTCCCCGGAAACCCGCTGTAGCGAATGCAGCGAAAATGTGCCGGCGCGAGATCATTTCAGGCCGAAAATGGGGCGGAATTCCTCGGGAATTTTCGCCGGTTTTCCGTCCCGGATGAACAGGTGGCGCGTTTCGCCCGTGGCTAGCAGTGCACCGTCGGAGGCCCGACGGATCTCGTAGGCAAACGCCACCATGCGCGGGTGCGCGCTCTCGAGCCAGGCGCAGGCCGCAATCTCGTCGTCATACCGCGCCGGCTGGAGATACCGGCATCGCGCCTCTGCCACCACCAGGTGGAGTCCGCTGCGCTGTTCCATCTCCCGGTAGCTGCCCCCCCGCAGGCGGCACAACTCTGTGCGCGCCATCTCCATCCAGACGAGGTAATTCGCGTGGTACACCACTCCCATCTGGTCCGTTTCCGCATAGCGCACGCGAAAGCGGACCTCGGAGCGCTCAGCCGGGGCGCGATTCATCTCTTTTATGGTACGCGGAGGCGCAATGCTACGATGGCCGTAGGGTGAAGGTTCGCGTCCTGTTTTTCGGAATGTTGAAAGACGCCGCCGGCACGGCGGAAGCCGCCCTGGAACTGCCCGAGGGCGCAACCGTGGAGGCTGCCTATCAAGCCGCCGAGGCCGCCTGGCCGGATCTGGAGCGGCACAGGCGGTCGATCGTCATCGCCGTGAACCAGCGCTACGCTTTGAGAACCGATCCGCTCCATGACGGCGACGAAGTGGCCCTGCTCCCTCCGGTGAGCGGCGGGCAGGGGCCGTGGATTCAGGTGGAGGAAGACGCCGGCGGACATTTTTTCGCCCTCACACGCGAGCCGATCGGCGCCGCATGGCTGCGGTCCCGCATTGCGCGGCCGCAAGACGGGGCGGTGGTCGTCTTCGAGGGGATCGTGAGAAACCACAGCGGCGGCAGGCGGACGCTGTTTCTTGAATACGAATGCTACGAGGCGATGGCGATCCGGGTGATGGCCGAAATGGGCCGCGGCATCGCCGCGCGCCACGCGGTATCGCGGATCGGCATTGTGCACCGCCTGGGGCGGCTGGAGATCGGCGAGGCGAGCGTCATCATCGCGGTGGCGGCGCCGCACCGGCAACCGGCGTTTGAAGCCGCCATGGAGGCAATCAACCGCCTCAAGAAAGAAGTGCCGGTCTGGAAGAAGGAACACTTCGAGGACGGCGCGGTGTGGGTGGAGGGAGAGTGGGACTCCTCGATCGCCGGCAGGCTGTAGCGGCGCTGGCGGGCGCCGCCGTCCAGGAACCCGTGTTCCGCGTCGACGTCAAACTGGTGCGCGTGCTGGCCACGGTCCGGGATGCGCAGGGAGCGCTGGCGGGGGACTTAAAGCGCGAGGACTTCCGCATCACCGACAACGGCGTCGAGCAGGAAATCGCCGTGTTCGAGCGGCAGTCGGCTCAGCCGCTCTCGGTGGCGGTTCTCGTGGACCGCAGCCGGTCCACGCAGCGCGAGCGCGCCTACGAGCTCACCGCCATCCGGAGGTTCTTTCAGGCGCTGGTGCGGGAGGGCGATCCGCGCGACGCGGCGGCGCTCATCTCTTTCAACTACGAAGTCGTCCTGCAATCCGGCTTTACGCGCCGGCTGGACCGCCTGGAGCAGGCGCTGCGCCGGCTTCGCAGCGAGGGCGCCACGGCGCTGTATGACGCCATTTACCTGGGCGCGGGAAGGCTCGCCGAACGCGACGGGCGGCGCGTCGCGGTGGTTGTGACAGACGGCGCGGACACTATCAGCAAAACGAATTTCGAACAGGCGCTGGAGGCGCTGCACCGCGCCGATGCCGTGCTCTACGCGCTGCTGCTGGTGCCCGTCAAAGGCGAGGCAGGACGCAATCTGCGCGGCGAAAATGCGCTGATTCAGTTCGCTTCTGGCACCGGCGGCAGGATGTTTTACCCCGCGGCGCCCGCGGCGCTCGATGCGGCGTTCGCCGACATTCTGAGAGATCTGCGCACGCAATACCTGATCGGCTACTACCCGAAGAACATCCCCCCCTCGAAGGAACGTTTCCACCGCGTGCGGCTCACTGTAGCCAGACCCGGTTACACGGTGTCGGCCAGGACGGGCTATTTCGCCGATGCGCTACCATAGGGGCAGCGGGGAGGGCAACGGCCAGTGGCAAAGTCCAAAGCACCGGCGCAAACATTCGAAGAGGCGCGCTATCTGCGCAAGCTCTCCAGCGCCAGAGCGTCTGTGCGCGTGCGGCTGATGTCCGGCGAGACGCTGGAAGGCTACATCGAATACTGGGACCAGTCCTTCATCCGCCTCACGCGGGAGCCTGACGCCCCCAATTTGTTCATCTTCAAGCACGACATCTGCTACATTGCCGAGCTGGGCGGATAAAGCGCCCATGCACGCTTTTTCCGGGTCAAAATGACGAGCTTTCTGGAAACCGCAGTGGACATCGCCCGCGAGGCGGGCGCGCTGCTGGCGCATCACTTCGAGCGCGGCATCTCTTTCGATCTCAAAGGCGAGTTCGACCTGGTGACCGAAGCCGACCGCGCCAGCGAAACCCTGGTGGTGGAGAGGCTCCACGCCTATTTCCCCTCGCACTCCGTGCTCGGAGAAGAGGGCGGAATGCGCGACAAGACCGGCGAGTTCTGCTGGTATGTCGATCCGTTGGACGGCACCACGAATTTCGCCCACGGCTACCCTGCATTCAATGTGACGCTGGCGCTCGAGCGGCGTGGGGAGCTGATCGCCGGTGTGATCCATGATCCACTCCATCAGGAGACCTTCACGGCGGAGCTGGGAGGCGGCGCCTTCCTCAACGGACGCCGGATCCGCGTCAGCGCCACCGAACGCCTGGAGGAGGCGTTGCTCGCCACCGGCTTCCCCTCCCGCAAGCGGCACGAAAACGTCAACGTTCACTTCTTTCATCAGGTGGCGATGTGCTCGCACGGCGTTCGCCGCAGCGGCTCGGCGGCGCTCGACCTCGCCTACGTCGCCTGGGGGCGGCTCGACGGCTTCTGGGAGTTCGGGCTCAATCCCTGGGATATGGCGGCGGGACTCCTGCTGGTGCGTGAAGCCGGCGGGCGCACCACCACCATGAAGGGCGAGCCTGCCGACATCCGCGGCTCGCACATCGCCGTCTCCAACGGGCGCATCCACGACGCTCTGCTCGCCCTGTTCGGCGATGTCTTCGCCGGACGATACCGTTTTCCCGTGCCCGGCATTCACTAAACGCGACCGGTCCCGCCAGGGACGGCCGATTTGTGTTTCCGGACTGCGGGGTGTTACCCTAAGCAATTGAAAATGCGAACCGTCGACCTCATTCAGCGCAAGCGAAACGGCGAGGAACTGTCGCCTGAAGAGATCCGCTGGCTTGTAGACTCCTACACACGCGGAGAAATCCCCGACTACCAGATGGCGGCATTCCTGATGGCCGTCTACTTCCAGAACATGACGGACCACGAGGTCGGCGCCATGGTGGAGGCGATGATCGCGTCCGGCGAGCGTGTGGATCTGTCGTCAATCCCCGGGCCGAAGATTGACAAGCACTCCACCGGAGGCGTGGGCGACAAGACAAGCCTGATCGCCGGCCCGCTGGCGGCGGCGGCGGGCGTGAAGGTGCCCATGGTGAGCGGGCGCGCGCTGGGGCACACCGGCGGCACGCTGGACAAGCTCGAATCCATCCCCGGCCTGCGCACCAACCTTTCGATCGACGAATTCAAGGACGTGCTCGACCGCGTCGGCTTTGCCGTTATGGGCCAGAGCGAGTCCGTCACTCCCGCCGACGGCAAGCTCTATGCGCTGCGTGACGCCACGGCAACGGTGGAATCGCCGGCGCTCATCGCTGCCTCCATCATGAGCAAGAAGCTGGCGATGGGGCTCGACGGGCTGGTGCTGGACGTCAAGGTGGGCTCCGGCGCTTTCATGAAGAGGCAGGTCGACGCCCGGCGGCTGGCGCAGATCATGGTGACCATCGCCCGCCGCAACGACCTGCGGGCGCAGGCGCTGATCACCGACATGAACCAGCCGCTCGGCCGCGCCATCGGCAACGCGCTTGAGATCATGGAGGTCTCGCAGACGCTGCTGAACTCGGGTCCCGATGACCTCACCCGCATCTCTCTGGAATTGGCCGCGCGCATGATCTTCCTCGGCAAGATCACCGAGACGCTGGACGACGCGCGCAACCTTGCCACCAACCTGCTGCTCGAGCAGGCGGGTTACCGCAAGCTGAAGGAGATGATCGCCGCGCAGGGCGGCAACCCGCAGGTGCTCGACCGCTTCGACCTGCTGCCCAATGCGCTCGGCAGCTTCGAGATCCTCTCGCCGCGGGCCGGCTATGTGGCGGCGATCGACGCCGAAGAGATCGGGCGCGCATCCGCCATGCTGGGCGCGGGGCGCGACACGAAGGAAGACTCCGTGGATCCCGCCGTGGGCGTGTTCCTCGAAGTGAAGGTCGGTGCCCGCGTGGAAGAAGGCAACGTCCTCTGCCGCATCCACCATACTCAGACGGAACGGCTGGACGAGGCCGTGGAGCGGATCGAGGATGCCTTCCGCATCTCGACCAGCGAACCCGAGCAGAGGGATCTGATCCTCGAAGTGGTCGGCTGAGCTCGCCGGAAGAGGCGCGGCATGGAACGCTTCACCGGCTTGCTCGGGCTCGTATGCATTCTGGCGCTCTGCTACGCCTTTTCCACGAACCGCCGCGCCATCCGGCCGCGGATCGTGGCCTGGGGGCTCGCGCTCCAGTTTCTTTTTGCCTTTCTGGTGCTGAAGACCGATTTCGGCCTGCTCTTCCAGGCCGCCAGCGTCGCCGTGAACGCGCTGCTTGAATTCGCCGAGAAGGGCAGCGAATTCTTGTTCGGCCCTCTGGGAGTGAAGACCGGCGCTTTCGGCGTGGTCTTCGCCTTTCAGGTTCTGCCCATCGTGATCTTCATCGCCAGCCTGTTCTCTGTGCTGTACTACTTCGGCATCATGCAGGTGGTGATCCGCGGCATGGCGTGGGTGATGCACCGCGTGATGCGCTGCTCGGGGGCCGAATCCACCGATGTGGCAGCCAGCATTTTCATGGGGCAGACCGAGGCGCCCCTCACCATCCGCCCGTTTCTCCCGCGCCTGACGCAGAGCGAGCTGTTCACCATCATGACGGCGGGCATGTCGCACGTCTCGGGCGCCGTGATGGCGGCGTACGTCAAGATCGCGGGCGTGGACATCAAGCACCTGCTGACGGCGGTGGTCATGACAGCGCCGGCGACGCTCGTTCTGGCCAAGATGCTGGTGCCGGAGACTGACGAGCCGGAGACGGCGGGCGATGTCAGGGTCGAGATCGAACGCCCCGGAGTGAACGTGATCGATGCCGCCGCCCGCGGCGCGGGCGAGGGGCTGCAACTGGCGCTGAACATCGCCGGCATGCTCATCGCGTTCATCTCGCTCATCGCCCTTCTCAACGGTGTCATGGGATGGGTGCATGGCGTCTTCACGTGGTTCCCGGACTCGCTTCAGAAGCTGTTTGGAATCGTCTTCGCGCCCGTGGCGTGGCTGCTGGGCGTGAGCTGGAAAGACGCGCAAGCCGTGGGTGACATGCTGGGCACGCGCATGGTGCTCAATGAATTCATCGCGTTCCTGCGGCTCGGGGAACTGAAGGCAAGCCTCGACTCCCGTTCCTTTGTAATCTCCACCTTCGCCCTGTGCGGATTCGCCAACTTCAGCTCCATCGCCATTCAGATCGGCGGCATCGGCGCGCTAGCGCCCAACCGGAAGTCCGATCTGGCGCGGCTGGGCGTGAGGGCAATGCTGGCCGGCACGATGGCCAATTTCATGTCAGCCTGTATTGCAGGGATTCTGTTATGATTCGCGCCGCTGCCGCGGAACTTGGCCGGCGGGTTCCTGAATGGCCCCGGATCGCCCTCGTTTTGGGGAGCGCGCAGGCGTCTTTCAGCCAAGCGCTGGCGGACCGCATTGTGATCCCGTACGGCGAAATCCCCGGCTGGCCGGTGCCGCGCGTCACGGGGCATGCCGGCGAGCTGATCCTGGGCCGTTCAGGCTCGAAGCCCGTGGTTGTGCTGAGCGGGCGCGTGCACCTCTACGAAGGCTGGACGCCACAACAGGTGGTCTTCGGCGTGCGCGTCATGGGACTGCTCGGAGTGAAGACGTTGGTGCTCACCAACGCCGCCGGCGGCATCTCGCCGTCCTTCCGGCCGGGCATGCAGGTCCTCATCACCGATCACATCAACCTGCAAGGAACCAACCCGCTCACGGGACCCAACGACGACAGCCTCGGGCCACGCTTTCCCGACATGTCGGAAGCCTATGACCGCGGCCTGCTCGACCTGGCCCGGCGCACGGCGCAGGAGCTCGGCATCGAAACCGGCGAAGGCGTCTATGCGGCGATGCTCGGCCCGAGCTTCGAAACGCCCGCCGAGATCCGCTTCCTGCGCACGATCGGGGCGGACCTGGCAGGCATGTCCACCGTGCCCGAGGTGATCGCCGCCCGTCACATGGAGATGCGCGTTCTGGCCATCTCGACCGTCACCAACATGGCCGCCGGCATGCAGCAAAAGCTCAGCCATGAAGAGGTGCTGGAAACCGGCAGGGCCAGCGCCGCGGAGTTGAGGCGTTTTCTTGAGGCGTTTCTCGAAAGGCTGGAGGTCTGACGTGGACCGGCTGGTGGAAGCGGCGCTGGAAGCCCGCTTGCGGGCGCGGGCGCCGTTCTCCGGTTTTCTCGTCGGCGCGGCGCTCGAAGAACCCGGCGGCCGCATCTTCACGGGCTGCAACGTGGAGAGCGCCTCCTACGGGCTCACCATCTGCGCCGAACGCGTGGCGGCGTTCCGCGCCGTGGCGGACGGCGCGCGGCAGTTCACACGGCTGGTTGTCGCCGCCGATACCGAGACGCCCACGCCGCCGTGCGGCGCCTGCCGCCAGGTGCTATGGGAGCTGTGCGGCGACCTGGAGATTCTGCTCGTCAATCTGAAGGGCGGCGTGGAAACCATGCGCCTCTCCGCCCTGTTCCCGCGGCCATTCGATGCGAAATTCCTGGATTAGCCTTTTCCTCTGCCTCAGCCTCGGCGCAGCCGAGCCGGCGGATCTTGTGATCAGCGCCGCGAAGATCGTCACTATGGACGCCGCGGGGCGCGTGATCGAGGATGGCGCCGTCGCCGTGCGCAACGGACGCATCGCCGGGGTGGGTCCGAAGACGGAGATCGACCGCCGCTTCCGCCCCCGCCGCCGCATCGACCGTCCCGATGCCATCCTCACACCCGGGCTCATCAACGCCCACACTCACGCGCCCATGTCCCTGCTGCGGGGCATCGCCGACGACGTGCCGTTGCAGGAATGGCTCGAACGGTTTATCTTCCCCGCCGAAGCGCGCAATGTGAACGAGGATTTCGTCCGCGCGGGAACCCGGCTGGCAGTCCTGGAAATGATGCTCGGCGGCATCACCACGTACGCCGACATGTACTACTTCGAGCACGCCATCGCCGAGGAGACCAAACGCGCGGGCATGCGCGCCGTCCTCGGACAGACCGTCATCGGCTTCCCTGCCCCGGACTACAAGACCCCGCAGCAAGCTCTGGCAGCCACGGAGCGCTACATCCAACGCTGGCGCGGCGACGACCTCATCACACCCGCCGTGGCGCCGCATGCCATTTACACGACCGACGGTGCCACGCTCAAAGCCTGCCGCGCGCTCGCCGACCGCTACGGCGTGCCCGTCCACACGCACGTCTCGGAAACCAGAAAAGAAAACGAGGACGCCGTGAAGACGCACGGCATGTCTCCCACCCGGTATCTCGACTCCGTCGGCTTCTTCAGCGGACGGACGATCCTCGCCCACATGGTCTGGGCCAAAGCAGAGGACCTCAGGCTGCTGGAGGGCCGCCCGGTGGGCATCGCGCACTGCCCGTCGAGCAACACGAAACTCGCCAGCGGGGTGCCGGATTACCGGGCGTGGCTGGCTTCGGCAGTGCCCCTCGGGCTTGGAACCGACGGCCCCGCCGGATCCAACAACGACTTCAATCTCTTTGAGGAGATGGATCTGGCATCGAAACTGGCCAAGGTTTCTACCCTCGATCCGACGGTTTTGCCATCCACGAAAGCCTTCCAGATGGCAACAATTGATGGAGCGAAAGTCCTTGGTCTGGACCGGGAAATCGGCTCCATTGAACTCGGGAAGCAGGCCGATCTCATCACGGTATCCGTGGCTGCCCCCCATGCCCGGCCGGAGCATGGAATCTATTCCATGCTCGTTTACAGCCTGAAGGCGGGCGACGTGCGGGACGTCGTGATCGGCGGAAGAATCACCGTGCTCGACCGCAAGCCCTTGACGCTCGACGCGGCCCGGATCCTCCGCGAGGCTGCCGTGTTCCGCGCCCGCGTGGCCTCCTCCCTGCGCTGAACCGCGCGTTTCAAGAGACACTGAAACCTTCAGAAATCCCCATGCGTCCCACCGGATGGACGCAGAGATCCGGCGAGTCGAGAGAGGCGCCGGAAGGAATCTTCTGCGCGCCAATACCTCAGGAATATGCCGCGGCGGATTTTCCATTCGCGCGGCGGGAGGTGAGATTCGCTCATGAACTTGCGTGGGAGACTTTTGTCCCTTTTTGTGCTGCCAACTACTTTGCTGCTGGCGGCTGTAATTCCCGCTTTCGCCCAGGAAAGCCTGGACGTTTACGTTGGGACGGTGACCAACCAGGTGAAAGCCCGCGCGACGCCGGTCGACACCTTCGGCGACGGCGTGTTGCGGTTCGGCCCGCAGATGACGGGCGCCTTCCCGAAGTTCGGCGCCAACCTGAAGCTGAACTCGAAGTTCGCCGTCGGCGGCGAAATGAGCTGGCGCGCATCGAAGGGCGACTACGCCGCTCTGAAGTACAGGCCGTTCTTCTATGACTTCTACGGCATGTACACGCCGCCCGCCTGGTCGAAGTGGTTCGTGCCCGAACTCCAGGCTGGCATGGGCGCGGCGAACCTGCGCTTCTACTATGACCAGCGGCTCTGCAACAACTTCACCGGCTGCACGACCTCGAGCGCGCTGGTGGGCTCCAGCAAGAAGTTCACCACGCACTTCGGCGGCGGCTTCAAGACGTTCGTCTACAAGGACGTCTACTTGAAGCCGGAGTTCAAGCTGCGCTGGGTGAACGACCTGTTCCAGTTCGGGCGCAACTGGGTGCCCGAATACGGCGTCTCCGTCGGCTACACCTTTGGCGGGCGATAACGCTCTGCCCGTGAGATCCGCCGCCGCGTCCGCCGCGCGGCGGCTTTTCTTTTCCGCTCGGGGCTACCACCGATTGACAGGACACCAGCAATCGCCCAAACTGGCTTCAGCCTTCGGCCGCCACGGCCGCTGGCCGCCAGTCGGAGGAGGGACGAATGGGCGATTTGTTTGTCCTGTCGACGCGGAGACTCGAGGGCGGCAAGTTTGTCGCCGAACCTGGACCCGCCAGGTATCTTCTTGTCCCGGAGACGGAACTCCCGAAGCCGGATCATGAGCGGGCGCAGCCCAGTGGGCGCGCAAGCTCCGCAAGGCGGCGGTCTGGGGCAAGGACTCTCGCGTCCCCCGGCGCGCCCGCGGCGACATTCTTGTGTTTGTGCCTGGATACAACAACGACCACGTGGTCGTGCTGGCCAGACACAGACGGCTCAAAGCCGACCTCGCCCAAGCCGGCTTCCGGGGTGAAGTGGCGAGCTTCGACTGGCCGAGCGCCAATATGGCTCTCAACTACATCGAGGACCGGCACGACGCCAAGCAGACGGCCCTGCAACTGGTGACGGCCGGAATCCGGCTTCTCTCCGAACAGCAGGAGCCGGATTGCGCGATCAACATCCATCTGCTCGGGCACTCGACCGGCGCCTACGTGATTCGCGAGGCATTCGACGACGCAGACGACGCCAGGCTCCCCGATCCGGGATGGATGGTGAGCCAAGTAGCCTTCATTGGGGCGGACGTGTCCTCGGCTTCGCTGCGCGCCGACAGCGACAGCAGCGCGTCGCTCTACCGCCACTGCGTCCGGCTGACCAACTACTCGAACCAGTTTGATTCCGTGCTGAAGCTCTCGAACGTGAAACGGGCAGGAGTAGCGCCGCGCGCCGGGCGGGTGGGCTTGCCGCCCGGAGCTCCGGAGAAAGCGGCGGACGTGGACTGCTCGGACTACTTCATCGCAGTTGAGCCGCGATGAAGCAGTCAAGGCAACCGACCAGGCTGAAGTGATCGGCGCCTTAGACCACTCCTGGCACATCGGCAACCGCGTCTTCGCCTGTGACCTGTTCGAGACTCTTCGCGGGAATCTCGACCGTCGCGTGTTCCCCACGCGAACCGCTTCCAACGGCCGCCTGAAGCTGGTGCGCGCCTGACCCGGCTGTCCTAGAGGTGGTTCCAGATCGACCGCTCGCCCTCTTCCTCGCCGGCGCGGCCCCGGGAGTCCGCGAACCAGCGGTACACCTCCCGGCTGTTGAGCGCGAGCACCAGGCAGGCGGCGAACACGGCGCCGATCGCAAAGATCAGGAACGCCGAGAAGAACACCGTGCGGGCGAAGTTCAGCACGTCAGCGGCGACGACGATAGAAACGAACACCACTACCACGCGCACGAAGGCGCAGAAGCGGCGCGCCCACGAGAAGCCTTCGTTGCTCGCCCAGAGCAGCGCCCCGCGCCCCAGGTACTGCGCCAGCCAGACGCCGGCAAGGATGATGGCGGCGGCGGCGAAGAGCTTGGGCAGCAGATGCACCACGCCGTCCACGATCTCGCGCGTGATCTCCGTCTCGAACACGCTGATGGCGTTCAGCAGCCCGATCAGCAGGATGCCGTAGTAGATCCCGTGCGCCAGCAGCGGGCTGGCCCGCAGCCGTCCCGACTGGTCGAGCATCGTTCCGATGCCCGTGCGGCGCAAGAAGGCGTCGAATCTCTCGCCCTTGAAGGCATGCAGCAGCAGCCATCGCAACAGCAGCGCGACGATCCACGCCACTCCGAAGACGACGATGGCCACAAACAGAGGCGGCAGGTACTGGGTCGCCTGCGCCGACAGGCGCGCGACAGATTGTTCCAGGACCTGGCGGAACGTCTCGATCATGAGGACACCTCCTGAGGATGGCCCGTTGCCGGGGCGGATGGCTTCGGTAGCTCGTCCACGCGGGGGCCGCCCCACCGCTCGACGAGAAACGGTTTCTGTTGCTCAAAGGCCAGGCAAAGCCGTTCGATCCGCTCCTCCACCTCGCCGGCGTTCATGTCCCGGGTTTCATTGACGAAGGACGCCACGCGCCCCAGGTACAGAGGCGTCAGCGACCGAACCAGATGCGCGCGCGCCGCAGGAAGCTCCGCATAGGCGGAGGCGAATTCATAGATCAGGCTCACCCACAGCTCGTCGGAGATGCGGAACGACTCCGCCGGCGAGCTGCGCGCACGCCGCGCAATGGCGTGGATCTCGCGCAGCGTCCGGTCAGAGAGCGCCATCGTCCAGATCTCCCGCAGGTCGGATTCCCCTCGAAGGAACGCCTGCACCATGCGGTCCAGGTTGACGGCGATCGGGTCCAGCCCCACATCGTAGCGGAAGCCGAACAGCTCGATCTCACGGCTGCCATGAACGCCCATCCACACCGACTTGAACTCGATCATCAGACTGAAGACGCTGCCCACCACCTGCTGCAGCATGGCGCTCAAGTCCGCGCCCGGATCTTTGGCGTCGTGCAGCTTGGCGCCGAGAAAGCTCTGGCAAACCTTGAACCCGCTGGCAACGGCGATGCTCGTCATCCAGATGTCGATCCCGTAGCGGGCGACGTCCGTCTCCCAGTCGTCGCGCTTCAGATAGGTTTCCACGACGGGAAGCGACATGCCGAAATCCCCGCCGATGGGCTGCCGGATGCGGTATCCGTATAGGGCGCGCGTGAGCGGATAAATGATGCTGTTGGTGATGGTGCCGTCGTACTTGTGCCGGTGGTAGTAGGGAGCGACGAAGTCGTAGCCGCGGTGCAACACCGGGCGCAAGAGCAGATCGAACCACTCCGGCGTGATGGAGCGCAGATCGGAGTCCACCACGGCGCAGGCTTTGGCGCCGAGGTCGCGCGCCATCTGGAAGATCATTCGGAACGCGCTTCCCTTGCCCGGGATGCCGTGGTAGGGGAACGACAGACGGTGTACAGGGTTCAGCGGCGTGTCCAGCAGCAGCAGCTGCGAGGCGTCCAGCTGCGCCTCCAGCACCTGCTTGCGAGTATCGTCCTTCGAGCCGCCATCGGAGTTGATGATCACGCCCTGAAATTCGGGGAAATACTTGTTCAGCCCCGCCTGCGCCGCCCGGACCACGTGCCCGATCGAGCGGCCGTTGTTGTAACTCGGAATGCCGATCACAATGTCGGCGCGGCCGAGCTTCTCGATTGCCAGCCGGGCTTCTTGAGGGAGGATGTCCTGGGCCATGAGAGAGCCTGCCACACGGGGCTGCGGAGATAACTTCAGTGTGGCGCAGGACGGGGTGCGTGCCAATCCCTTGAATCGGGTATGCGAGGCGCGGGATGGCGGATCGCACAGGAGCACACACACGGCTGCGGACGCAGACAGTCGCGCCTGCCGCGTCCGCCATCGCGAAAACTCCTCCTGCGCTCAGCGATCATACGATGGTTCGGCTTGAGCAGGGACTCCCGGCAGGCGGGGCGGCGGGAAAAGTGTGAGAGCGTGGCTCCCCGCCACCCACAATGCCAGTGATGACCCTGCCAAGCGCAACTTCGCAGAGATTGGGCGACGACGACACCCTTCACTGGCTGGCGCTGGTGCTGACACCCGGGCTAGGCACGAAGCGTACGATTGATTTGCTGAGGCAGTACGGCTCGGCCGAGGCCGTCCTGCGCCAGGAGCCGCGCGTGTTGGAAAGCGCGGGCGTGGCGCCGGCATTGGCGCAAAGCATGGCCAGCGGCTGCATGTTCGACGAGGCGGCCAGAGCGGTGGAGGAGCTGAAGGCGCAGGGCGCCGAGGTGGTTCCCCTTACCGACAGGCGTTACCCTGCCCGGTTGCGCGAGATCTACGATCCGCCGCCGGTGCTGTTCGCCAAGGGGCGTCTGGAGCTGCTGGATACGGTGATGGTGGCCGTAGTCGGCAGCCGGCGCCCGTCCGCCTACGGCGTGGCAGTGGCGGAGCGCTTGGGCAAGGATCTGGGCGCAGCAGGGGTCACCGTAGTCAGCGGCATGGCCAAAGGGATCGACACGGCAGCCCACGGCGGCGCCCTTAGCGCCGGCGGGGCCACCGTGGCTGTCTTCGGATGCGGGTTGGACGTGATATACCCGGCCGAAAACCGCACGCTGGCCGAGCGGATCGCCCGCGATGGGCTGCTGCTGACCGAATTTCCCCCCGGAACTCCGGCGCACCCTCAGAACTTCCCCATCCGGAACCGCATCGTGAGCGGCTTGAGCGAGGGCGTGGTCGTCGTGGAAGGCAAGCAGTACAGCGGGAGCCTGATCACTGCCCGGCTGGCGCTGGATCAGAACCGCGAGGTCTTCGCCGTGCCCGGCAATATCACGCAGCCAGCCAGCTTTGGCCCCAACCTGCTGATCAAGCAGGGGGCGCAACTGGTGCAATCGGTGGACGACATCCTGGACGGCATCGGAGCCGATGCGCGGGCGCGACTAGCCCGCCAGAGGAGGCTCCCGCTGCCCCAGCCCCAGGCCGAAACCGAAGGCCCTATGTCCCATGTGGCGGTACAAGTCCTTTCTTTTCTGTCAGTTGAAAAACCAGTCTGCCTCGACGATCTGGTGGAGCGCCTGCCCCACGTCTCACCCTCCGAGCTGATTGCGGTGCTCTTCGAACTCGAGCAATCCGGGCGCGTCCGGCAACTGCCTGGGAGAAGTTATGTTAAGGTATGGATCGAATAGCCACCGCGGACGGGGCCAATCCACCAGGAAGCGCGACAGGTTGCCGCCACCGTTCGTCCGGTTGAACTTATATGGCAAAATCTTTCGTCATCGTCGAGTCGCCCGCCAAGGCCAAGACCATCGGGAAGTACCTGGGCAAGGACTTCGCCGTGAAGGCGAGCCTGGGGCACATCAAGGATCTGCCGAAAAACCAGCTTGCTGTGGCGGTGGATGACGGATTCGAGCCCACCTACGTCGTTATCGAGGGCAAGAAGAAGCTCATCGAAGAGCTGCGCAAGGCCGCCCGTTCTGCAGAAGCCGTCTACCTGGCGGCCGACCCTGACCGCGAGGGCGAGGCGATCTGCTACCACCTTCAGGAAGAACTCCAGGGCGGCAAGGATGGCAAGCCCTCCATCCACCGGGTGACCTTCAACGAAATCACGGCGCCGGCGGTGAAGACCGCCTTCCAGCACCCGCGACCCGTGGACATGAACCTCGTGAACGCCCAGCAGGCGCGCCGGGTGCTGGACCGGCTGGTCGGTTACAAGATCTCCCCCTTGCTGTGGGACAAGGTAAGGCGCGGGCTTTCAGCCGGGCGCGTGCAAACCGTCGCGCTGCGGCTGATCACCGACCGGGAGAAGGAAATCCAGGCCTTCGTCCGGCGCGAGTACTGGACCATCGGGGTCCACCTGGCGGCGAAGAAGCCGCCAGTGCTGAAGACCCAGCTCGCCAAGCGGAACGGCGAGAATCTCGAGATTCCGGATCAGGCGGTGGCGGAGGCCATCCACCGCGCCCTGGAGCCGGCCGAATTCCGCGTGCAGTCCGTGGTGACGCGCGAAAAGCGGCGCAATCCCGTCCCTCCATTTATCACTTCGACTTTGCAACAGGAAGCGGCACGAAAGCTCCGGTTCAGCGTGAAGCGGACCATGATGTTGGCGCAGCGGCTGTACGAGGGCGTCGATCTTGGACCCGAAGGCTCGGTCGGCCTCATCACCTACATGAGAACGGACTCGACGCGGGTCAGCGATGAGGCCCTGAAAGAGGTTCGCGGGTTCATCGAGACGCGTTTCGACCGCCGCTACCTGCCCGAGTCGCCCAACTTCTACCGGTCCAAGAAGGGCGCCCAAGACGCGCATGAAGCAATCCGCCCGACCTCCGTGTGGCGCGATCCCGACGCCGTGGCAGCCTTCCTCAGCGAGGATGAGCTGAAGCTGTACCGGCTCGTCTGGCAGCGTTTCATCGCCAGCCAGATGACGCCCGCCGTTTACGATCAGACAACGATCGAGGTTACGGCCACCGGCAGCGACGGCGCGGCTTACCTGATGCGCGCCACTGGAAGCTTGCCGAAGTTCGAAGGATTCCAGGCGATCTACCGAGAGGGCAAGGACCAGAAGGACGAGGAGGACGAGGAGGAGCACACGCGGCTGCCCGCCGTCGAGCAGGGCGAGGTGCTCAAGCTGCGCTCTATCCATCCCGAGCAGCACTTCACAGAACCGCCCCCGCGTTACACGGAAGCCACGCTGGTCAAAGAGCTGGAAGCGGACGGCGTGGGACGCCCGTCCACCTACGCATCCATCCTCACCACCATCCAGGACCGCGAGTATGTGAAGAAGGAGGGCGGCAAGTTCGTTCCCACCGAACTTGGCATGATCGTCTCCGAGCTGCTGGTTGAGAATTTCGCCGACATCTTCGACGTCAAGTACACCGCCCGCATGGAAGAAGAGCTGGACGAGATCGAGGAGGGCAGGCGTGACTGGCGCGACCTGATGCGGGAGTTCTACGGCCGTTTCGAACACGATCTGGCGCGCGCCGAGCAGGAGATGCGCGATATCAAGCGCATGGAGAGGCCCACCGACCAGACTTGCGACAAGTGCGGCAGGCCGATGGTGATCAAATGGGGCAAGCACGGCTCGTTCCTGTCCTGCTCCGGCTATCCCGAGTGCGCCAACACACGGCAGATGACCCGCGGATTGCATGAGCTGAACGGCTCAGGCGAAGGCGAGGTTGTTCAGGTCAGCGAACAAGACTCTACCGAGTACTGCCCGAATTGCGGCCGCGAGATGGTCCTGAAGAAGGGCCGTTTCGGTTCCTTCCTGGCCTGCTCCGGCTACCCCGACTGCAAGACGACCAGGCAACTGGGACAGGCGCAAAAGAAGCCTGACGTGCCGCTGGAAGAGAAGTGCCCCGAGTGCGGCCATCACCTTGTCCTCAAGCAGGGACGCTTTGGCGAATTCACCGCCTGCTCGGACTATCCGAAGTGCAAGTTCGTCAAGCAGCAGACGATCGGCGTCGCGTGCCCGAAATGCGGGCAGGGCGAACTGGTGCAGCGGCGTTCGAAGCGCGGGAAGACCTTCTACGGCTGCAACCGTTATCCGGAATGCGACTTCGTTGCCTGGGCGCGTCCGGTACTCGAGAAGTGCCCCTCCTGCGGCTCGCCCTACCTGGTGGAGAAGCAACTGAAGAAGGGCACCGTACTGGCCTGCCCCGAAAAGACTTGCAAGTATCAGCGGGAACTGGCGCCGGCGGCGGCTGCGGAGACAGTCTCCTGATGGAGGCTGATGCCGGCAGGGAGGCGGGCGGGAGAATCGCTCGCATCCACCGGAGTCTTGCGGTGTTCCAGCCCAGCGGAGGTTCCCCTGCCGCCCGCACCCGGCGGGTGACCAGGTCTTGGACAAGCGGCAATTGGACCATGGCCCAACGAAACCGGCGCCACGGAGTTGCCGCGCCGTGCTAGGATCGTACCTGGAATTGACCGCGCTCCGGCCCCGCCCATCCCGGCGTGGGTGCCCGTACGCCCGGTTCCCGATTGGAACGAATCCGGATCCGCAATGTCGCAGTTCATGTCGTCGCGCGCCAGTTTCGCTGCGCTGGCCCTGGCTGCCCTTCTTTTTGCAATTCCCGCAGCCAAGCCCCTCTATCTGGACAACATGGAATTCCCGGCAGCGGCGAAGGCCACGGCGGAAACGGGGCTCCCTGTGTACTACCGCGGCGAGGAGAATCCGCATCATTCCGGCCTCTACCATCCGCCGCTGTACATCTACTCGCTGGCGGCATGGTTCCGCCTCTGGGGCTTCGGCGCCGTGCAGGCGCGGCTGTTCGGATTCGTGCTTCTGATCGTGCAGGGGTGGCTGACGGTGAGCTGCGTGCGACTGCTGTTCGGCAGCAGTCGTGCCCGCGGGGCCGCGCCCTGGTTCTGGGCCCTGTTCCTTCTGAACCCCTTTGCGTTGCAGGGCGCGGCCGTGCTCGATATCGATACCACCGTCTACGGCCCGCTGCTGACGGCTCTGCTGCTGGCAGCCTTGCGGTTGCGCTGGCGGAACGGAGAACTCCGCGAGGATGAACCGCGCGCTGCGGAATATGCCCTGCTGGCTGCCGTGACGGCAGCGGCGCTCTGGGCCAAGCTCACGACCGTGCTGGCTGTGATCCCCGCCGCCGCAGTTCTGGCCGCAGGCGGAAGAGGCAGCCGCAAAGTCCTGTTCCGCTCGACGGCAGCTATGGCCTCCGGCGCCGCGCTGTTCCTCGCCAGCTATTTCGCCTATGGCTGGTGGACCGGACTCGACGTGGGATACTCCTTCCGCTTCACCTTCATGAGCTTTCAGGGGCGGCTTCAGGAGTCCGGGCTGCGGGCCAGGATCCTGGCCCACGTCCGTACGCTCCTCGACATGACCGTCTGGCAGGTGCTCTGGTCGGGCCTGTTGCCCTGGGCAGCGGCCCTGGCTGCCGCCGGATGGTCGGCCTGGAGGGCGGCGCGCCACCGCGAGAGGCTTTGGCGGGACGCTTCTGTCCTCCTGGTATTGAACCTCGCTATTGCCGGGGGCTATTGCGCTCTTCTCTATTCGTTTGGCCGTTCCCCGTTCAAGTACTTGTTCCCCGTTTGGGGCCTGGTGGCGGCCTGTCTGTCTCTGCTGGCGGTTGTCTCGGCCGAAAGGCTCAAAGCGCATCCGGCGGCGAGGCAGGCGATGATGATTGCGCTTCTGATTCCTGTCTTCGCGGGCGGCTTCCTGGCGGGCGGCCGCTGGCTGCGGGACAGAATGATTCTCGAAGCGAATCCCGTGCCAGAAGGGAAGTGGATATTCGTCGCGCCCGTTCTCTTCGTCGCGGCCGGGGCCCTGATCCGCCACGCCAAGGCTGGCCCATGGCTTGTGCTGGCCGGCATTGCGCTTCATTCGAGCCACATGACCGGCACCGCCCTCGCAATGGCCCGCGCTCCTTATCCGACGACTTACGACTATGGCCAGCTCGGATTTGAAGAGACGGCCTGTTTCCTGCGCGAGAATACCACCCCGGAGGAGCGCATCGTTTCCATGAAGGACATCGGATTCCACATCCACCGGAGGTATTTCGAGAACTACGGGTACCTGTTTTCCGGACAGAAGGGGGCCGATGCGATGCGAGCCATTCTGGAAACCGGCAAGGCTCGTTTCGCTGTCTTCACCGAGGGCAACGGTCCCGATGATGCAGCCGTGAACCCGCCTTTGCGGGACGTCATTCGGGACTCGTGCACATTGGCGCGGTCCTACGGGCACTACCGCATCTACGACTGCTCCAGAGCCCGCCTGCGCGACCCTCGCCTCAATGCATCTCCCCGCCCTTGAGGGTGCCGGCCGGGGCGAAAGCGACAGTGGCGAGGTTCAGATTGACATCATCTACCAGTATTCGATAGAGTATTAGGACAATGTCCAAGCTCCAAGACATCCAACGCGGACTGGGATTCAACACGCGTAGTCTGCATGCGGGTTATGACCCCGATCCGGCGACGCACGCCCGCGCGGTGCCGATTTATCAGACTACGTCCTATGTGTTCGAGGATTCATCTGACGCCGCAGCGCTGTTCGCTCTCCAGAAGTTCGGCAACATCTATACGCGGATCATGAACCCGACGACGGACGTGCTGGAAAAGCGCGTGGCCAGCCTGGAAAGCGGGGCCGCGGCTCTGGCAGTGAGTTCCGGGCAAGCGGCGCAGTTTCTGGCACTGAGTTCGATTTTGCAGGCAGGCGACCACTTCGTCGCCAGTTCCACGCTGTACGGGGGCACTTACACGCAGTTCGACGTCAGCTTCCGGCGGCTTGGCTACGACGTGACCTTCGTCGAGCCGGACGATCCCGACAATTTCCGCAAGGCGATCCGGCCAAACACGAAAGCGATCTACGGGGAGACGATCTCGAACCCGCGCGGCAACGTGCTGGATATTGAGGCGGTGGCGAAGATCGCGCATGAGGCGGGGCTGCCCTTCTTGATCGACAACACCTTCGCCACGCCGTATCTGTGCCGCCCCATCGAGTGGGGCGCCGGCATTGTGCTGCATTCGCTGACGAAGTTCATCGGGGGGCATGGCACGTCGATCGGCGGCGTCATCGTCGATGGCGGGAAGTTCGACTGGTCGAAGGGCCCGTCTTCACTGCTGAACCAGCCGTCGCCGGCGTATCACGGAATGAACTTCGCCGAGACCTTCGGTCCGCTGGCCTTCATCCTGCGGGCTCGCGTGGAGGGTTTGCGCGACATGGGCCCGTGCCTGAGCCCGTTCAATGCGTTCCTGTTCCTTCAGGGCATCGAGACTCTCTCGATGCGCATGGACCGGCATGTGCACAACACGCAGGTGATCGCGGAATTCCTGGAAGCGCACGATGCAGTGTCGTGGGTCAACTACGCGGGTCTGAAGTCGAGCCGCTATCACGCGCTGGCCCGGAAGTATCTGCCCAAGGGCCCGGGCGCCGTGTTCAGCTTCGGCATCACCGGCGGCTACGAGGCGGGCGTGAAGTTCGTCAACTCGCTGAAGATCTTCTCGCACCTGGCCAACGTGGGCGATGCGCGGTCGCTGGTGATCCATCCGGCGTCGACGACGCACCAACAGCTCACTGCCGAGCAGCAGGCTGCCGCCGGAGTCACGCCGGACATGGTGCGGCTGTCGATCGGGCTGGAGGATCTCGACGATCTGTTGTGGGACCTGAAACAGGCGCTGGAAGTCTCGCAGAAGTGAATCTGGTTGTGGAGGAGGCGCGCCCCGCGCCTCCTCCGGCGCCGGCCGCGGTTTGGCTACAATCGGCTGTGATGAAGCACTCGCCCGGTTTTCTGAAGCTCGTCGAAGACGCCAAGACGAGGGTTCGGGAGATTTCCGTTCCCGAATACCTGGAATGGCAGGACAACGGCAAGCAGCACGTGCTGATCGACACGCGCGAAGAGAGCGAATGGAACGCGGGGCGGATCCCCGGCGCCATCCATCTGAGCAAGGGCATCATCGAGCGCGACATCGAGCGGCTGATCCCCGACCCCGGCGCCGCGATCGTGCTCTACTGCGGCGGTGGATACCGCAGCGCGCTGGCGGCGGACAACCTGCAGCGGATGGGTTACACCAACTGCCTGTCGCTCGCCGGAGGCTGGAGGGACTGGGTGGAGCGCGGGCTCCCGGTGGAGAAGTAGCGGCTGCTGCGATATGCTGGTCGGCCGGACTCCATGAGACCCCGGCTGATTCTGCTGATCTTTTCCCTGCCCCTTTGGGCGCAATGGGCGCGCCCGGTGGCGAGCCATGACATTCGCGCCAGCCTGGACCCGCGCGCGCATGTCATCTCCGGCGAGCAGACGCTCACCTGGGTGAACGACTCGCCCGACACCGTCCCCACGCTGCAATTCCATCTCTACATGAACGCCTTCCGGAATTCGCGGTCGACGTTTTTCCGCGAGTCCGGCGGACAGCTCCGCGGCGACAGAGCGTCCGGCGACGGATGGGGCTGGATCCGCGTGGAGTCCTTGCGGCTGGAGGACGGCACCGACCTGACCCCGCATCTCAAGTGCATCTCGCCCGACGACGGCAACCCGGACGATTGCACCGCGGCGGAAGCGCCGCTGCCGGCGCCGGTGCGCCCGGGCGAGGCCATGCGCCTGCGCATGCGTTTCACGACGCAGTTGCCCAAGGTGTTCGCGCGAACCGGCTACAGGGGCGATTTTCACCTGGCGGGGCAATGGTTTCCAAAAATCGGCGTCTGGGAAACCAAAGGCTTCCGGTATGCGGAAAAGAGCGGCTGGAATTGCCACCAGTTTCACGCCAATTCCGAGTTCTATGCCAATTTTGGCGACTACCGGGTGGAGCTGACCGTGCCATCGAACTACGTCGTCGGCGCCACCGGAGAGCTGGTGCGCCGCAGCGACGATGCGCGGCGGGGCGTCTCTACGTACCAGTTCGTGCAGCCCTCGGTAACGGATTTCGCCTGGACGGCGCAGCCGGGGTTCCTGCGCATGGAGAAGATGTTCGAGGCGCGCCGGGAGACGACGCGGGAAGAGGTCGCCGCAGCCGCGCGGCTCCATGGCATCCCTGTTCAGGAAGCAGAACTCTCCGACGTGCGGATGATCGCTCTGCTTCAGCCGGAGCATGCCGAACAGGCAGAGCGTCACTTCCGCGCGCTGGCGGCAGCGATCAAGCACTTCGGGCTGTGGTACGGCAGGTATCCGTTCAGGACGATCACCGTGGTCGACCCGCCGTACGGCGCGGGCGGCGCCGGAGGGATGGAATATCCCACGTTCATCACCGCAGGCACCTCATACCGCCTTCCGGAAGACGTGCTGATGCTCGAGATGGTCACGGTGCACGAATTCGGGCACCAGTTCTGGATGCAGCTGGTGGCGAGCAACGAATTCGAGGAGTCGTGGCTCGACGAGGGCTTCAACACCTACTCAACCGGCAAAATCATGGACTCGGTGTTCGGCGGTACCGCATTGCCCGTCCAGATCGCCGGCTGGAACGCCTGGTCGTCGCTGCGGCTGCCGAAGCTCACGCAGGCGTCGCTGGACCGCGCCGCACACCTCATGTCTCCCGTGCGTGATCCGCTGACGCGCCGCGCATGGGAGTTCTACGACGGCTCGAGTTACTCGGTCAGCTCCTACTCACGAACCGGCGTCGTCATGCGCACGCTGGAAAAGCTGCTGGGCGGGGAGGTCATGGCCCGGGTCATGCGGACCTACCATCAGCGCTGGCGCTTCCGGCACCCGCATTCCCGCGACTTCCTGCAAGTGGTGAACGAGGTTTCTGGGCGCAACATGGACTGGTTTTTCGAGCAGTTCGTCTTCGGCAGCAGAAAGCTGGATTACGGCGTCTCTGAAATTGGCAACCGGCGCCAGGGCACACCCGCCGGGCTGTTCCAACGCGAAGGGCAAAAGGAACTGGTCAGTGTGGAGGAGGCGCGGCGGCGCGACCGCGAGCGCGAGAAGCGGGGCGAAAAGCCCGTGTACGAGTCCTGGGTGAAGGTGGAGCGGCTGGAAGACGGCGTGGCGCCGCAGGAGATCCTGATCCGCTTTCGCGACGGGCACGTGGAGCGGCGGCAATGGGACGGTGCGGACCGCTGGGCGAAGTTCACTTTTACGCGGCCGGCCGAAATCGAATGGGCGGAGATCGACCCGCGCCGGAAGTACCAACTGGATCTTTCGTTCGCCAACAACAGCCGCAAGGCGGACTACAACTCCGGCCTGAGCGCGCGGTGGACGCTGAGACTTCTGTTCTGGGCGCAGAACGCGCTGCTGTGGCTGTCAGCTTTGGCGTGAGGGAAACGCGAATGTTGCCGCTGATCGCATTCTGGAGCGGGCTGGAGCGGGCCTGGGGCCGAAAGCGGATGCTCGTGCTGTACTGGTTCTTCCACACGCTGTGCGCTGCTGTGGCGGCGCTGCCGTGGATGGGGATCGCTGTTCCGGCGCTGGGCCGTTCCCGGCTGGGCGACGAACTCCTGAAACAGTTCGACCTCGCATGGCTGGCCGAGGTTGCCGCGCAGGCAGGCCGGGGCGCTCCAGCCGCCGCCATTATGGCGGGCGGTGCAGCTGCGCTGATCTTTGTGCTTGGGGCGGTGTATCTTTCTGCCGGCGCGGTGCCGCTCGTAACCCTGACGGAATCGCCTTACAGCCCGGAGAGCTTCTGGAGGAATGCAGGCAAGAACTTCTGGCCGTTTCTGCGGCTCTTCCTGTATGCGCTGCTGCCCTATGCGGCCGCGCTGGTGCTGGCAACCCTGCTGCGGCGCGGGGCCAATGCCCTGTGGGGCGAGGGGCTGGAGGCGAGGCCGCTGGTTTGGGCCAACCACGCGAGGCTCGTGCTTCTGATCGTCGCAGCGGGACTCATCTCCACAGCGATGGACTTCGCCAAGGTCAGGCTGGCGTTGTCGGACTCGCGGCAGAGCCTGCGCGCATGCCTGGGTTCGCTGCGGCTTCTTTGGCGGAATCCCGGGGTGATGTTCTGGCTATGGGCCTGCTTCGCCGCTGCGCAGGCGCTTGCGGCAGTGCTTTATGTCGGACTCGCCAACCGGCTGGAAAGCGGCGGCGCGGCGGCGCTGGCGGCGCTCGTCGTCGCGCAGCAGATCTATGTGATGCTGCGTGTGGGATTGAGGTTCGCTGCCTGGGGCGCGGCGGCGGAACTGGATCCCATTCTCCGGCCCGTGCCCGTGGCGGATCTGATCCCGCCTCCTGCCGGTCCGGAGCCGGCGCCAGAGTATCAGATCTAGGGCCGGTCGCATGCCACGTGCGGCACGTTCCTGGCGACCTAACTTCAAGGAGGGGTGCAGCGTATGCAGGACTCCCCCGGGCAACCCATGCTTGCGTCAGCCCCCGCCGCAAGACTGAACGAGCCCGTCAGGGCCGGGCTCAACCCTGCGCGGGGAGCCGCACGGCCCTGACGGGCTCGCAAAAATGGTTCCAAGTGACCCGCGGATTCAGCTTGCTCCCCTACCCGTCTAGACGGGCTTGAGCGTGGCGCCTCCGGCTGAGCGGGCACCCTTGGCTCTCTGCTCCCCGGCTCCGGGATTTGCCCGAAACCGCTTCACCGCAGAGCGCCGTGCCGGCGTATCAGCCAGCGCGAAGCCGGGAACTCGAAGCGGCCTTTCTCTCGCCCGCATGGACGCTGCCGTTACCTGCATGCCCCGGCGGGGTCAACGATCCCGGCCTGCCTCTTCGCCTCCATGACGCCAACCAGCGAACCCGGTCCGCCTTGACCTCCCTCCCCGGCTTGCCTCGAGGACATCCGAGGGGATCTTCGGCCAAGACCCGTTGCCCGCCGGATCAGCGCCAACCCGGAAAGCCTGAACCTCCTTGCCACTCCCCTCCGGGGTTTTCGCCCCTCGGGATCGACGTGCGCCAGAAGGCTTGCTCTCTCGGCGGCTTGCCGTCCGGAACGCCCGATTGCCTCTCGCTCCCCGGCAGCTTTCTTTGTTTCACTGCCGGATCATCGTTCCTGGCTCGCTACGTTCCCTTCGGCTCGCTGTTCCGTGAACCTCTTGGAACCATCTCCAATATGCATCAGAAGTCCCGGGGTGTCAACAGAAATCCGCTTTTTTCGTGGCCAGATCGCGAAACTTTATTTGCTTTATTTTCATTAAGATACCATTACAACGCTGTGAAAGCGCTGTGCATAAAACGTGAACGCGCGGAATTGTTTTTTCGCCCGGCCGGACCGGGTGCTCAGAGTCACACTCGCGGCCCCGATCCGCTCCACCGGCCCCCTCGACCGGGAACTTGCCCCCGTGCTGGCCTGCCGGGCTAACCTAAAATTCTAGGCCGCTACCGCACTCGCAGGCCGCCCATGATGCAACAACTCGGACGCAGCCTTATGGTCCTGGGCGCCGCCCTATTTCTGGCGGGCGTCCTGCTCTACCTGTTCCCGAGGCTCCCGCTGCGCTTGGGCCGCCTGCCAGGTGACCTCGTCATCCGCGGGAAGAATAGCGTGTTCTACTTCCCCTTGATGACATCGCTCCTGCTGAGCCTGCTCTTCTCGTTGATGCTCTGGCTCTTCCGCCGGCGCTGAATGGGCACGCCGGCAGCCATGCGGGGCGCCGCCGCATTGTCTGCGTCCGACAAAAACCACGCTGGCGGCGCAATTTTTCCGCCCGCTTCCGTGAATCGGGTAGAGGGCTTTGCGTAATGAGACGACCTCGCAGAATCATTCTGGGATTCGGGATCCTGGTCGCCATGTCCGGCATCGACGCTCAGGCGCAGGCTGTCCAGCAGCAGCGAGTGAACGCCGGTTTGCAGCAGGCGGGCAGCGCCGTGGCGAGCGGTGTCGGGCGATATCACTTGATGGTCGGAGGAACGATCCCTGGCGGAAGCATTGTCTCGGCGCTGTTCGACGACATCGTCCGGACAAGACCAGCCAGCGTGGACGAGGTGCGCGCCTTGATGCAAAAGATGAAGATCGACAGCGGCATGCCTAACCGGATCAGCATGAACCTCACCGTGCCGAAACAGGCCCAGGGGGCGACGTTCGGCGAAAGAAGCGCAGCCGGCGTCCGCTCGAACCCGGCCGGAGGCGGCGTTGCTTCGGCTGCCTATGCGGCGACGGGGCGTGCGAACGCTGCCCAGGACATCGTGATCGTTTTTTGCAATGATCCGGCCGAAGAACAGGAGGCGCTGCGTTTGTTCGCCTCCGCCATCGCCGCCGGAGACGAAGAGAGGCAAACCCAAGGGACGCCGAAAGCCAGGCACGACGCGGTGAAGACCCCGATCAACAACATCCGCCGTGAGACGGCGCCGGGCGGCAGGAGCTGGCTCCTCATTTCCGGAGAACGGGGCCGCTGAGAACCGGGTTTGACTTGGACCGGGCGAACCAGGAAGGGTTAGAGGAGGAGCTGGCCGTCCTGGCGAAGGGCTGCCGCGCACTGACGGGAGGAGCGGCGCACGGCGGCGCCCGGCGAGACAGGGCGGGCCGGGGCAGGTCTGGAGGAGGAGCCGGCCTGCTCCCGGCGGGGGGCGACACAACCGTGTGCGGGCGGACGGATTTCCTCGCACAGCCGGGGAAAACCGTTCTTTTCGCTCCCGGCCAGGCACAGAACTGGCGTTCACCAGCCGGAGCGTCACGTGAAATGAAGAGCGAGGGTCAGCGTGCGGCGATGAGCGCGCCGTGGGAAACGAGCCCTGCAAGGCCCTCCCACCAGGATTCGAACCATCGCCGCATCGCAAAGGCTTGCTCGCGGCGCGCAGCCGAAAACGGCACGGCGGGCAGACAGCGCCTGAGTCCACGCGCCTCGGCGATCACTTCCAGCCCGACCGGCGCCGGCCAGGCGTCGATCTGCTGCAAGGCTTCCGCCAGAGCCTTCTCCAGCATTTCCAGGCGGGTGAAATCCCCGGCCTGTCCCGCCTGCCAAAGCGCCAGGATCAGCTCCGGCAGGACGCAGGCCACGCCCGAGATGACCCCGTCGGCCAGCCCGCGGCGGCAGGCTTCGGCAAGCACCCAGTCATTGCCGACAAAACGGCGCGCCTGCAATTCGGGCTCGGCAGTGAGCCGTTCCAGGATGTCAAACCGTCCGCTGCTGTCCTTCACTCCTGCGATCCTGGGCTCGCTCCGCACGAGTTCCGCCACGGTCTGTTCACTGAGGCCGGTCAGGAAGGCGGGCAGATTATAGATGAGCACCGGGCGGCTGGCAGCGGCAGCAACCGCGCGGTAGAATTCCTTGACGTCGTCCTCGCGGTAGCGGAAGAAGCACGGCGGGGGGACCAGATGAGCGTCGGCGCCGGAGGCTTCAGCCTCGCGAAGCAGGCGGATGGTGGAAATGGTGCAGGCGGAGCCTTCACCCCCCAAGACCATGCCCCGGCTCCCGGTCACATTGCGGGCTGCGGCCACGGCGGTGCGCCTCTCCTCCGGCGTCGCGCGGGCGTATTCACCCGTCGCGCCGTTGACGCACACGCCGCTCAAGCCGCATCCGCACAGGAAAGCCACCAGACGCTCGAATTCGTCCCATTCGGGGCGCCCCTGCTCATCGCGCGGCAACAGCACCGCGGCGATGACGCCACCGGAGAGAGAATTCCGAGACATAATGGTGTTCTCCCACGCCAGGCCGGGCCCCGGTGACGGGCCGAACCGGGCAGGTGATACTTTGTATGGTAGACAAAGATGTTGAGTCAGTCAAACCAGAAACCGAAACGCCGTTCAAAGACTGTGTCGAAGGGGGCGATGGCGCCGGAATCACGCTCGCTGGCCAAGGGGCTGATGATTGTGGAAGCGCTGGCGTCGCGCGAGGAGACGATGCCTCTGAAAGACATCTCCGCGCTGATCGGGCTCGGCAAGGCGTCCACTCTGCGGTTGCTTCGCACCCTGCAGGGGCTCGGCTACATCCACCGCGACGAGCATGAAAACTACTACTGCGAGCGCGTCTGGCCCACGGTGAAGCAGCAGATGCGGCTGACGGCTTTGAAGCAGTGCGCGCAGCCGGTGCTGGCGAGAATCAACGCAGAACTGGGCGAGACGGTGGCGTTGGCGTTCCTCTTCGACGACGTGATCCGCGTGGTGGATGTGATTGAGAGCACGCACCACATCCGGATGTCGAACTACCGGGGCGGCATTCTGCAGCCATACGCCTCGTCGCTGGGCAAGTCGATCACGGCGTTTCAGACGCCCGAACTGGCGCAGCGCCTGTTGTACACCTACGGGATCTTCGCCCTGACGCCAAACACGCTGACCGATTTCCGCGCCATTCAGGACGACCTGGCGGCGGTGCGCGAGCGCGGCTACGCGTGGGACCGCGAGGAGACGGTGCTCGGCGGCATCTGCTGCGGCGCGCCGGTGCAGATGCCCGGCGGCGAGGTGTTCGCTGCGGTGAGCATGTCGATGCCCAAGGCGCGGTTCACCAAGCAAATCGAGGAAGTGCTGCCGGAGATGATGATGGATTATGCCGCCGAGATCGCCAAGGCGCTCAGGAAGGCTCTCGGCTGATGAGCGTGGAGGTGATCACGGGCCGGAGCGCGGCCCGCGCGCGGGTGGCGCTGTTCGATTTCGACGGAACGCTCTCTCTGATCCGCGCCGGCTGGTTCGACGTCATGGTGCCGATGATGGTGGAGGTGCTGGCCTCGCTGGGCACTGGCGAGTCCGAAGAAGAGATCGAGCGTACTGTGCGCGAGTTCGTCTACCGCCTCACCGGCAAGCAGACCATTTATCAGATGATCGAGCTGGCTCGGCAGGTGGAGCTGCGCGGCGGCAGGCCGGAGGATCCGCTGGTATACAAGTACCGGTATCTCGACCGGCTGCATGAACGAATCCGGCACCGGCTGGAGGAGCTCGAATCGGGCGCCGCGCCGCCGGAGAAGTATCTGGTGCCGGGATCGCGCCGGCTTCTGGAGAGGCTGCGGCGCCGCGGGCTGAAGCTGTACCTGGCCTCGGGAACCGACCAGGAATTCATGCGGCGCGAGGCGGAGCTGTTGCAGGTGGCCGGTTGTTTCGACGGCGGAATTTTCGGGGCGCTGGACGATTATCGCAGTTTTTCAAAGAAAATCCTGATCGAAAGGATCATCAGCCGGGCCGAATGTGCGGGCGATGAATTCCTGGCCTTCGGCGACGGCTACGTGGAAATCGAGAACGTGAAGACGGTGGGCGGAGTGGCTGTGGGAGTGGCCACGGACGAGCCGGAATGCCTGCGCGTGGACGAATGGAAAAGGCAGCGGCTGGTCTCCGTGGGCGCGGATTACATTATCCCGAATTACCTGTGCCTGGACGAACTGGAAGGCCTGCTCTTCTCTGAATAACAGCGGATTCTATCCGCCATTTCTGCGCAGAAAACGCTTCTCCACGACCTCGCGGCGCACGAAAACGGCCGAGCGGAAGGCGAACACCGCGCCCAGCCGCTCCAGCCACGACGCGCCGCGCCTTCCTTGGCCGCGCGGGCCCAACTCCTTCTCCACGGCGGCGGCGTAGGCGGCCCCGTCCAGCCGCTCGGGGCGCAGACCCGCAGCCAGAATGGCCTCCGCCGCCAGAGTCCCGGAGACGACCGCCGGCAGGATTCCTTCGCCGCTCGAGTCGAAAGCCAGCCCTGCTGCATCGCCCGCCAGCAGCACGCCTTCGGCAAACAAAGGTCGGCGGGCGAGCCCGCGCAGGATGTAGGCGTGGCCGCCCAGGGCGGGCTGGCAGCCCTCCGGCAGAACGCCCCGGCGGCGGAGAATTCCCAGGTATTGTTCCAGCTGCGGTTTCAGCCTGCCATGGCGCAGCGTTCCGAGGCCGGTGTTCAGCCAGCGGCGCTTGCGCACGCACCAGCCGTAGCCGTCCAGATCCGGGGCGAAGGAAAGATCAACGCATCCCTCTGGCAGCGTGCAGCGGACGGCTTCCTCTTCGGTCAGTTCAAACTCCGCCTCCTGCGCCGCCACAGCCACTTCCCCGGAGGGCTTCGCGCCGAGCATGCGCGCCACCGGGCAGAAGTGCCCGCCAGCGCCGACCAGCACGGGCGCCTCCCATTCGCCGTTCACCACCCACCGCCCACCGCGCCGTTCCAGCGAAACCACCTCGGTTCCGGTGCGTACGCGCGCGCCGGAACGTTCCAGCAGGTGCTTGTCGAACTCGCACCGCCGGATGGCATGGCTCACCGGAGAGTCGTAGGACACATGAACCGGAGCGCTGCCGAGCCGCGAGACTTGGAAGGCGCGCAGCTCGGCAATGACGCCGTGCCTGGCGTACTGCTCCGGCGCCAGATCCAGCCGCTCGAGCACTTGCGGCGTGATCCAGCCGGCGCAGGGCTTGTCGCGTGGAAACAGGGCGCGGTCCACCACCAGCGCCTCCAGGCCGCCCTTCTTCAGGCGAGCCGCGCAGGCTGAGCCGGCGGGTCCGCCGCCGATGATGATCGCGTCATAAGAACTCATGCGCCGCCCGCCGCGCGCAGTTGCGCCTGCTGCTCGCCTTCGCGCGTCCACAGCGCCCGTGCGCATCTCGGCCCGGCGAACAGCACCTGGTAAAGTTGCAACGACCCGCTGCGGAACGCCGCTTCGGAGCCGGCCAGATAAAGCTTCCAGGCCCGGGCGAACTCCTCGCTGAACATCTGGCGCACGCGCGGCTCGGCCGCTTCGAACCGCTCGCGCCAGCAACGCAGTGTGCGCGCATAGTGGGAGCGGAGGTTCTCGACATCCGCCACCCGGTAGTCGCCCGCCTCGAGCAACGGAAGCATCTCGCTGAGCGCGGGCGCGTAGGCCCCCGGAAAGATGCGCTTGCGGATCCACGCGCTCAGTGGCGCCGGACTGGAACGCCCGATGAAGTGCAGCAGCCCGCGGCCGCTGTCCCCGATGGTGCGCCGGATCACCTCGCCGAGCTCGCGGTAGTGGTCCTTGCCGACATGCTCGAGCATCCCGATGGAGGCGAAGACATCGTAGGAGCCGGTGATGTTACGGTAATCGTCCAGCACGAACTCCACCCTGCCCTCAAGCCCAAGCTCGCGCGCCCGGCGCCGCGCCCACGCGATCTGCTCCTCGCTGATGTTGAACGCCCGGACGCGGCAGCCATGCACCCGCGCGATATAGAGCGCGAAGGCGCCCCAGCCGCAACCGGCCTCGGCCACGCGCTCATCCCGTTGCAGGGCGAGCTTTCGCGCCACCCGCTCCATCTTCGCCTGCTGCGCCTCCTCGAGCGTCGCGTCCTCGCGCGGGAAGAACGCACAGGTGTAGAGCATCTCCTCGTCGAGCCAGAGCCGGTAGAACTCGTTGCCGAGATCGTAATGGCGGTGAATGTTGGCCCTTGCGCCGCGCAGCGATCGGCTTTGCGTCCAGTCGGGATGCCGCGACAGCAGCCCCGCCAAGCCACGGCCCGAGCGCGGCCACGGGCAGCGCCGGTAGATTTCTTCGCAGAATTCCGCGAGAGGCCCGTCCACTTCTGCCGCGCTGGAAGCGTAGCTCTCCGCGAATCCCGACTCCGGATCGATCAGCATGGCCCCCAGCGCGCGCCATGTGCGGATAGAGAGCGTAAACTGCGGCTGCGCGCCGCCAGCATCCACCGCGCCCCCTGTGAGGAGTACGATACGCACCGAGGGACCTCCCGAGCGTGCCAGGATCCGTCTTGCCGCCTCCTCTGCCGCCATGGCCAGCCAGTCCTGTTGCGCCATGACTCACCTCCTGCAAGGCTGTTGGTTTTAACCTATCACCGACGAATCCGGGAATCCAGCCGCCGCTGTGGCTATACTGGCAGCCATGGGTGAAACGGGGATTCGCCTCCACCCGGCCAGCCTGGTAGAGGCGGTGGAGATTGGCGCTGGCACCTGCGTTGGGGCGTTCAGCCGGATCTCGCCCGGTGCGCGAATCGGCAAGCGATGCCAGATCCGCGAACACGTCTGTGTTAGCCCGGGCGCAGTTGTTGGCGACGACGTGGTGCTGCATGACGGCTGCCGGGTGGCCGGCGGGGTGGTTGTGGAAGACTGCGCCGTGCTGGGGCCGCATGTGGTGACCATGAGCAGCTCCTCCCCGGCCGGCGGCGAAGAGAGCCAGCCCACGCGCATCGGAAGGGGCGCCGCCATCGGCGCCAATGCGACGATCGTCGCCGGCGTCACGGTCGGGCCGCGGGCGGTTGTGGGCGCCGGCGCCGTCGTGACGCGGAACGTGCCCGCCGACGCCGTGGTGGCCGGCAATCCCGCGCGCATCACCGGATACGCTGGATTGACGCCCCGGCGCCCGCCGGCGCCCGTGGCTGCGCCTCCGGAACAACCTGGCGCCGTTGCCACGCGTGTCCGCGGCGTCACCTTCCACTTCCTCCCCTTGGTGGAGGATCTCCGTGGCAACCTGGCCATCGGCGAGACGGGGCGGCAGGTGCCCTTCGAAATCCGGCGTTTCTTCCTGGTCTTCGGCGTCGAAGACCAGAAAATTCGCGGCGAGCACGCCCACCGCGCACTGCACCAGTTTCTGGTCTGCGTGCATGGGAGCTGCCATTTCGTCGCCGACGACGGGGAAAACCGGGAGGAATTCATTCTAGACCGCCCGAATTTCGGCCTGTATATTCCTCCTCTGGTCTGGGGCGTCCAGTACAAATATACGCCGGACGCCGTGCTTCTGGTTCTGGCTTCGGATCACTATGATCCGGAGGATTATATCCGTGATTACACGGAATTTCTCTCCCTTCCTCGGGGAAATCAGCCATGATTTTCATGAATGACTTCCGCAGGCAGTGGGACGACACGGCCGCCTGCTTCCACCGCGCCCTGGACCGGGCCGGTGCCTCGGGCTGGTACATCCTGGGCCGCGAGGTGGAGAACTTTGAGCGCCGGTTGGCCGAGTTGTGGGGCCTGCGCGAGGCCGTCGGCGTGGCCAGCGGCCTCGATGCGCTCGAGATTGGGCTGCGCGCCGCGGGCTGCCTCCCTGGGGACCGCGTCCTGGTGGCGCCCATCTCGGCGTTCGCCACGGCGCTGGCGGTGCTGCGCGCTGGAGGCGTGCCTGTCTTCGCCCCCTGCGCGCCGAACGGACTCGTGGATCTCGACGCCAGCGACGAACTCTTCCAACAAGACCCTTCCCTGCGCTTCTTCGTCCCGGTGCACCTTTACGGGCATTGCCTGGAGATGGAGAAGCTGGAACGCATCGCGCGGCGCGGCGTGCGGATCGTGGAGGACTGCGCGCAGTCGGTGCTGGCGCGCTCGCGCGGCCGCTCCTGCGGCACGGCGGGAGTGGCGGCCGCCACCAGTTTCTATCCGACAAAGAACCTCGGCGCCATGGGCGACGGCGGCGCACTGCTGACCAACGATGCCGATGTCGCCGCCGGCGCGCGCTGCCTGCGCGACTACGGCCAGCAGTGCAAGTACCGCCACGTCGCCATCGGGCTCAACAGCCGGCTCGACGAGATTCAGGCCGCGTTTTTGCTGGAGGCGGGCCTGCCGCGCCTCCACCGGTGGACAGCGCGCCGGCGCGAGATTGCGCGCGCCTACATCGAAGGGATCCGGCACCCGCAGCTCGAGATTCCCGCGCCGCCGCCAGGCTCGGAGTCCGTCTGGCACCTGTTCCCGGTTCTCGTTCCCGACGGCGCCAAGGAAGCCTTTCGCGGGCACATGGCGGCCTGCGGCGTGCAGACGGCGGAACATTATCCGCTGCCTTTGTTTGATCAGGAGGCGATGCGCGAAGCGCCGCACGAACTCGCGGGAGACCCGGAATCCGCGCGCCGCTTCTGCCGGCGCCAGGCAAGCCTGCCGGTCTATCCCTATCTGACCGACGGTGAAGCGCAGGCGGCGATCGACGCCTGCAACCGCTGGGCGGGCGTCTAGCGGGCCTCCGCGCGGCGGGATATGCTGGAACGCATGAAGCGTTCGATCTGCGTTTTTCTGTTGCTGTCCGCGGCGGCCGCGGCGCTGGCGCAACTGCCGAAGGGCGTGCGCCCGCCCGGAGAGGACTGGGTCCAGCTCTTCAACGGAAAGGACCTGGCCGGGTGGAATCCGGTAGGCAAGGAGGAGTGGAGCGTCGTAGACGGCGTCCTGATCGGCCGTGCGGTCACCAAGGAATACGGCTATCTCGAGACCGCGAAGGATTACCGCAATTTCCAGCTTTCCCTCAAATTCAAGTGCATCGGCACGGGAAATTCCGGTGTGTATTTCCACACGCGCTTCAAACCCGGCACGGCCGACGTCAGCCAGGGCGCGCAGTTCGAGATCGACTGCACCATCGGCCGCCACACCGGGGGCGTCTACGGCTTCGGACGCGCCTGGATCGTCTGGCCCGCGCCGGAAAACGAAACCGTCGTGCGCCAGAACGAATGGAACGAGATGCTGGTGACAGTGAACGGCAACCGTTACACGTCGCGGCTGAATGGCGTGCAGATGATCGACTTCACCGATCCGCGCGCGCCTTTCCTGGCCGGCACCATCGCCCTTCAGCTTCACTCCGGCGGCGAAGGCCATATGCAGTTCAAGGACATCTGGGTGCGCGAGCTTCCGTAACAGGGGCTCCGCTTCTGCTACCCTCGAAGTACAAGGCTCGCATCCGGGCTTTCCTTTTATGCACCCAGAACCGGGCGGCTGGCGCCGCGCCCGCCGCGCTTCCACACTTTTCCTCATGATCGTTGCCAACGCGATTGCCGCTGACGCGCCGCCGGCGCTCCAGATCCGGCAGAAAACCCTGAAAAACGGGCTCAGGATTGTCGCCGCCGAGGACCGTTCGCGCCCGGTGGTCAACCTGCAGGTCTGGTACCACGTCGGCTCCAAGGACGAAAAGCCGGGACGCACCGGCTTTGCCCACCTGTTCGAGCACATGATGTTCCGCGGCTCGAAGAACGTAGGCCCCGAAGAGCACATGCGTATGGTCCGGCAGGCGGGCGGCGTCGTGAACGCCTACACTGGCTTCGACACCACCGTCTACTGGGAGACGTTCCCCTCGAACTACCTGGAGCGCATGCTGTGGCTGGAAGCCGACCGCATGGCGTCGCTCGACGTCAGCGAAGAGAACTTCCGCAAGGAGCGCGAGGTGGTGAAGGAGGAGCGGCGCCTCCGCGTGGAAAACCCGCCTTACGGAAACCTGCTCGAAGAGGTGCTGCGGAACACTTACGTCCGCTACCCCTACAAGCATTCGCCCATCGGCTCGGCCGAGGATCTCGACCGCGCCACACTGGAAGATGTCCGCGCCTTCCACAGCCTTTACTACGTGCCGAACAACGCCACCGTGATCCTGGTGGGCGACTTCGACACGGACGAGGCCTTCCGCCTGGCGGAGCGCCACTTCGGCGCCATCCCGCGTGGCAAGCGCGTCCCCCGGGTGCGCGCCACCGAGCCGGAGCAGAAGCAGAGGCGCGAAGCCTCGCTGAAAGACCCCAAGGCGCCGCTCGACGCCGTCGTTGGCGCCTACCATCTGCCGCCCGCCGGACATCCCGACAGCTACGCGCTCGAGATCGCCTCCATGATCCTCTCCGCCGGGCAGAGTTCTCGCCTCTACCGCAAGCTCGTCTACGAGGAGCAGGCGGCCCTCGCCGCCCAGGGCGAGGCGCTGCTGCTGGAAGGGCCGTCGATCTTTTTCGCCTACGCCATCGCCAATCCCGGCAAGGACATTCGCAAAATCCTCGAAACAATGGAAGCGATTCTCGCCGAAATGGCGGAAAAGCCCGTCACGGAAGCGGAGCTGGAAAAGGCGAAAAACCAGATCCTGGCCTCGTTCATCCTCGAGCGCGAAAGCATGCAGGCCAAGGCGGACTTCCTCGGCAAGTGCGCTGTCCTGGTGAAGGATCCACAACGCTACAACAGCGAACTGGACCGTTACCGCCGCGTCAACGCCGCCGACGTCCAGCGGGCCGTGCGGACGTATCTGTCGCCGCAACGCCAGACGCGCGTGTTCATCCACCCGGCGGCGAACGACGGAAAGTAGCCTGAAACCTGGAGTCTCCCCGTGCGGCTCTCCCCAGTCTGCCTGCTGATGATGGCCATGACGATCAACGCCCAACCCGTGCAGAAAGCCGCGCCGCCTCCGCCCGCGGCGACGCGCCCCTATGAATTCCCCCGTGCCGTGCCACGCACGCTCCCTAACGGCCTGCGGGTGCTGGCCGTGGAGGACCGCCGGCTGCCTCTGGTCGCCGCGTCGCTGCAGGTGCTGGCCGGCCATGCCTACGCGCCGCCGGAAAAGGCGGGGCTCGCCTCGCTGGCGGCCGCCCTGCTGCGGGAAGGGACCAAGACGCGCAGTTCGCAGCAAATCGCCCAGGCGGTCGACAGCGCCGGCGGCCAGCTGAACGCCACGGCCGGCACGGACGCGGCCACTGTGTCGATGGCATTCCTCAAGAGCCGCGCCTCCTTGGGCTTCGAACTGATGGCGGACATCATCCAGAATCCTGTCTTCGCCGAGGAGGAGATCGAGCGGCAGCGGCAGCAGGTGCAGTCCTCGCTCGCCGTGCAGTACGCCAGCGCGCAGTACCTTGCGGGCGTGGCAGGCGCTCGCGCCATTCTCGGCGCGCATCCCTACGCATGGCCCGGCGACGGCACACCCGACACCATTGCCGCGCTCAAGCGCGAGGACCTCGTCAGCTTCTATGAAAAGTTCTACGCGCCCAACCGGGCCTGGCTCGTTATCGCCGGCGATCTGAGCCCCGATGAGGCTTTCGCGTTCGCCGAGAAGTGGTTCGGCGGCTGGCGCAAGCAGGGTCCGCCCGACGAACCGCTGCCGCCCGCCCCTGCGCCGGAGCCGCGCGTGCTGATCGTCGACATGCCCACCGAGAACCAGACGCACATCGCGGTCGGGCATGCCGGCATTCCCAGGAACCACCCCGACTACATCGCCCTTCAACTCGGCAACCAGATCTTCGGCGGCAGCTTCAATTCGCGGCTGAACATGAAACTCCGCGCCAACGAGGGGCTTACCTACGGCGCCACCTCGTATTTCGAGCCCAGCCGCTTCGCGGGCATCTTCGAAGCCAGCACCTTCACGCGCACGGAGAAGACCGCCGAGGCGATCCGCATGCTCGTCGACCTGATGAGGGAATACCGCGAAAATCCCGCCACCGAAGCGGAATTCGAAGAGGCCAGGGCATATCTTTCAGGCTCGTTCGCCATCGCCACCGAAACCGCCTCCTCGGTGGCGGCGCGCGTGCTCGCCGCGGAGGTCAACGGACTCGGCAGCGACTACTGGGCGCGCTACCGCGAGCGGCTAGAAAAACTCACGCGGGCGGATGTGGAAGCCGCCGTCCGGCGCTTCCTGCAACCGGACAGGCTCGCCATCACGGCGGTGGGCAATGCCAAAGAGTTCGCCAAGGACCTCGAAGCCTACGGGCCATTGCGCGTGATCCCGGTGGCGGACCTCGACCTGGCGTCGCCGGATCTGGTCAAGCCGAAGCCTCGGCCTTAGCCGCGCGCACCAGCGCCGCTACACCATCGGCGCACAGATCTGCCGCATGCCGGGAAGCGGCGGGAAGCCCGCCCACGGCCTGTTCCACTGCAGACCGCACCGCTTCCCTGCCCCCGTCCTCCAGCTCGGCCAGCCGGCGCCCGTGCAGCCATTCGGCGAGCGCCGATCCGCAGGCGATCGATGCCGTGCATCCTTTCACCTGAAACGCGGCGCGTGCGACAGCGCCGCCCTCGATCCTCGCGCTCAGGCGCAGCCAGTCGCCGCAGGCCGGATTATCGACGTCCACAATCAGCGCCGGCGCCTCCAGCACGCCTGCGTGACGGGGATTACGAAAGTGATCGAGCAACGCTTCGCTGTACACGCCGGGAACCCGCCTCCTCAATCTTCGTGTAGCACAACGCTTACGCCGCGCGGCGCGGTGCCGGCACGGGATGGCCGAGCGTCTGGTCCAGCCAGGACAGGAACTGCTCCTCGCCGGCGGCATTCTGGCAAAGGTTCAGGAGAATGGCGGCCACGCCGTACCGGTGCGCGGAGGACTCATCCCCTCTTCCATCGCACGCATCCAGGCCGAAACAGGATCGCCGGCGAGCCCTTCCAGATAGCGGCGTCTCTCGCCGGCAGGCATACGAAGCAGCGCGTCGTGCAGATCCCTTTCGGCCCGCAACCAGGCCGTCATCCTCTTCTCGAGCCCCGCCACGTCCGGCCCCAACAGTTGCCCGTCCTCATAGATCACGGAGTCCAACCGCACCTGCACCCGCTCCGCCTGCGCAAACCGGGCCAATCGCTGCGCGCCGGCGGGCGCATCTCCGCCGCCCCAAGGCGCTTGCTTGCCCTCCCGTACAATCCTGGCAACCCCGAGAACCGGGTCCACCAGCACGGACTCGCCGGGACGGGCCTTGCGGTGTTCCAGGTTCTGCGTCGTGTGCCAGAGAAAATCCACGGCGTGGGTTCGCCCGCCGGATTCGGACGCTTCGTAGTGCACCAGCACGGCGGTCAATGCTTTCGGAGAAGCATTCCGTACGATCACCGCCAGCCACATCGGGTCCGCCGCCGCTGGACTGCATGGTTCCAGCAGATCCCGGAACTCCGGGGCATCCACGCCGAACAAATACACCGCTGTACCGGGCAGGCCGTGATACTCGATGCGCGGCGTAGCGGGCATAATCGTGCCATCCGGGCGACGATGGCACCCCCAGTCTCACGTCCCTGAGCCTGATTGTCAACACGCGGTGCCCCGCTCAGATTCGGGCCGAAGGCGCGAGCCGCGCGCGGCGCAGTAAAATCAAAGCAGCGGTCCCGATTTTCCTTCCGCCTGCCTCGATCCATGGCCCGTTCCGTCATCGTCGTCGCCGGAGTGCTGCAGCGCGATGGCCTGTTCCTCATCGGCCAGCGCATGGCCGGGGACCGCCACGCGCTGAAATGGGAGTTTCCCGGAGGAAAAGTTGAGGCGGGAGAAACGCCCAAGGGCGCTCTGCGACGGGAGTTGCGCGAAGAGTTGGGCATCGAAGCCGAAATCGGCCCCGAAGTCGCACGTTACGAGCAGTGCGTCTCCGGCCGTCCGCCCCTCATTCTGCTGTTCCATCAGGTTCAGTCGTTCCAGGGCGAGCCGCAGCCGCGCACATTTCAGCAGATCGCCTGGGCGCGCGCCGAGGCCTTGCCGGAGTACGATTTTCTGGACGGCGATCTCGATTTCATCCGCCGCCTCGCCCGCGGCCGCATTCGCCTGGCCCGCCGGGACGGGTAAGATCAGAAGAAACCCGTGGCCGAGATCCGCCATTCCGTCTGCGCCCTGGATTGCCCGGACTGCTGCGCCATCATCGTGGAGGCCGACGGCGGCCGCGCCACCCGGCTGCGCGGCGATCCGGCGCACCCGGTCACGCAGGGCTTTCTTTGCGCCAAAGTGGCGCGTTATCTCGAGCGCGAATACCACCCGCAGCGGCTGCTGCATCCGTTGCGCCGTACTGGCGCGAAGGGAGAAGCGCAGTTCGAGCGCATCAGTTGGGAAGAGGCGCTGGATCACGTGGCTGCCCGGCTCTCCGCCGTCACCGCCTCCGATGGCGCCGAAGCGGTGCTGCCCTACAGCTACGGCGGCACGCTGGGATTCCTGCAGAGCGGCTCCATGGACCGCCGCTTCTTTCACCGCCTGGGCGCGTCACGGCTGGACCGCACCATCTGCGCCTCGGCCGGCGGCGCGGGCCTGATGGAAGCCTACGGCCGCCGCATGGGGACGCCGCCGGAGGATTTCGTCCACGCCCGCTATATCGTCGCCTGGGGCGCCAACATTCTGGCGACCAACGTCCACCTGTGGCCTTTCGTCGTCGAGGCGCGCCGCCGCGGCGCACGCTTCGTCGTCGTCGATCCCGTCCGCACGAAGACCGCCGAGCTGGCCGACTGGCACCTGGCGCCATATCCCGGCACGGATCTCGCCCTCGCGCTGGGACTGATGCACGTTCTCTACGAAGAAGCCCTGGCGCGGCCGCTCGACGGAGACGAATCCCTGCGCGCCCGCGCCGCCGAATATCCTCCGGAGCGCGTGGCGCGCCTGACCGGCATCGCCGCGGAGGACATCCGGCGCCTGGCCCGCGAGTACGGAACCACGCGCCCGGCCGTGATCCGCCTGAACTACGGCTTGCAGCGCAGCCAGCGCGGCGGCCGCGCCGTGCGCGCCATCAGCCTGCTGCCCGCCCTGATCGGAGCCTGGGAGGAGCGCGGCGGCGGCTTCCAGCTCACTACCAGCGGCGCCTTTCAGGTCAACCGCGCGGCGCTTGAGCGGCCCGATCTCGGCCCGCCGGCGCGTACCGTGAACATGACGCTGCTCGGCCGCGCCCTCACCGAACTCGCCGATCCTCCGGTGAAGGCGCTGGTCGTCTACAATTCCAATCCCGCGGCCATCGCGCCCAACCAGCAGGCGGTGCTCGCCGGACTGCGGCGGGAGGACCTGTTCACCGTCGTGATCGATCACTTCCTCACCGACACCGCCCGCTTCGCCGACATCGTGCTGCCCGCCACCACATTCCTCGAGCACGCCGATCTGTACTTCTCCTACGGGCACTACTACCTTCAGATGGCCCGGCCCGCCGTGCCCGCGCCTGGCGAGTGCAAGCCGAACACCGAAATCTTCCGCCTGCTGGCGCGCCGGATGGGCTTCACCGATCCACGCTTTGCAGACACTGACGACGCGCTGATCCGGCAAGCGCTCGACACGAATTCGCCTTATCTGGCGGGCATCACGCCCGAGCGGCTGGAGCGGGAGCGCTTCGTGCGGCTGAACGTTCCGGAGCTTCCGATGGCGGGCGTGCAGCCGAACCTGGACGGCGAACCGCTGGCCTATGCGCCGCCGGAGGAGAGCCGCCTGGGCACGGAGTTCGATCCGCGCTTCCCGCTCGAACTGGTCAGCTCAAAAGCTCATGACGGGCTGAACTCGTCGTTCGGCATGCTCGAGCGCGTACAGGAGGAGAGCGGCGTGCTCGAAATTCACCCGGAAGACGCCGCCCCGCGCGGCATCGCCGACGGCGCGCCCGTGGAGGTCTTCAATGCGCGCGGCGCCGTGCGGCTGCGGGCGCGGGTGGGCCCCTTCGTGCGCCCGGGCGTAGTGCGTGCGCCTTCGGGGCGGTGGCCTTCCGCCGCCGGCGGCGTCAACGTGAATTCGCTGATCGCCGACCGGCTCACCGACATCGGAGGCGGGCCCACGTTCTACAATTGCCTGGTGGAGGTCCGGCCTTGCGCAGAGCATTAGCGGCAGCCGCGATCCTTCTGGCCGCATCCGGCTGCCGGCAGGCGCGTCATCCCGATCCTTCCCTGACCATCGAGGAGCCCGAGCCGCTGCAATCCTCCATCGACGCCACCAGCCCGGCGGATGAGGGACAACTCCTGGATGGCTTTCATGCCCCCGAACCGGCCGGCTGGCGCTGGTCGGCGCCGCAGTTCACCATCGCCCTCGGCGTGCCCAAGGAACTGCGCGGCGGGGAGGCCCGCCTCGAGTTCGAACTGATCGTGCCCGAAGCAGCCGCCAGCGATTTGGAGGGGCTGACGATCTCCGCCAGGTTGGACGACCAGGAGTTGCCAGCGTGGCGCTCGCCCGGCGCCGGAACCCACACGGCAGTCTTTCCGGTGCCCGCAGCGCTCCTGAAGGATGACGGAATCATCGTGGATTTCACGCTCGACCGCTTCGTCCCGCCTCGAGGAGGCGAAATGAGGCGGCTGGGCGTGATTCCCAGGCAGTTCCGGCTCGTCCCTGCGAAGGCGCAATGACACGGCTCGAGCGGCGCGACGCACTGCTGTTCCTGCTTGCGCCTGCACTGGTTCTCTGGCTCGACTGGCACGGCCTGCGCAGCTGGTTCCAGCAGGATGACTTCGCGTGGCTGAGCCTCGGGCGGAACGTGAGTTCTTTGGGCGACCTGATGCGGGCCGTGTTCGCGCCAGCCGCCCAGGGAACCGTCCGCGTGCTGAGCGAACGGCTCTTTTTCCTCGCACTGGAACGCCTTTTCGGCCTCGACCACCGCGCATTCCACCTTGTGGTGCTGGCCACGCAGATCGCGAACCTTGCCCTGCTGTACTGGATCACACTGCGTCTGTCCGGCTCGCGCCTGGCGGCGGCCGCAGCGCCGCTGCTTTGGTCGGCAGGATTGGGCGTGGCCGTGCCGCTGGCCTGGCTTTCGGCCTACAACCAGATCCTTTGCGCTTTCTTCCTGCTGGGAGCGTTCGCCTGCCTGTTGCGCTGGCTGGAGACGGGCCGGCGCACGTGGTTCGCAGCGCAGTGCGCGCTGTTTATGCTCGGCTTCGCGGCGCTGGAAGTGGCGGTGGTTTATCCGGCACTGGCGACGGCTTGGTGCTGGCTGGAGCGGAGAAGCGTGCCGCGGGCCCTGCTGTGGCTGTGGCTGGCAAGCGCCGCCTTCGCTGCCGCGCACATGCTGCTAATCCCGAAGCCCGCCGAGGGCATTTATGCCCGTCACTGGGATCTCTCCATGGTGCGTTCATACGCGCAGTATTGGTCACTGGCTCTGGCGGGCGATCTCGACCCAGCGCATTGGCCCGTCCCGTGGCTGCCCCGGCGCGTTGTGGCGGCCATCTGCGGTTTGGCGGTGCTGGCATGGCTGGCCCTGGCGTGGCGGGCATGCAACCGGCTGGCGGTTTTCGGATTCGTCTGGTTCACACTCGCCATCGCGCCCGTGCTGCCGCTGCGAGACCATGTGATGAACTACTACGTGGCCATTCCCTCGGTTGGACTGGCCTGGCTCGCCGCCACGGCGCTCGCCGCCGCGTGGCGGCGCGGCTGGAGCGCGAGAGCGGGCGTTTCCCTGCTGCTCGGTTTGCACCTGCTCTATGCCGGCGCGGCCCACCGGATGACAGCCGAATGGCGCTACAAAAGAGGCTTGCAGGCGCGATACCTGTTCCATGCGCTGGAGCGCGCCGTCGAAGCGCATCCCGGCAAGCTGATCGCCGTTTCCGGCATCGGCAACGACCTGTTCTGGGCGGCGTTCGCCGACAGCCGCATCCTGCTTTCTTCCCGCATTTGCCTCGATCCCGCCGCCGCCGGCACCGTGGAGCTGCCTCCGGGGTTCCCTTCGATCACCGGCGACATTTGCTCGCCTGCCGAGATCGCCGAGGCTGCTCGGATGGGCCGGTTGGTGGCCTACCGGTGGGAAGACCGGCGCTTGCGGGCCGTCACCCGGCTCTACCTCCACCGCCTGCCGCATGAGTGGCTGGATCTTCCACCTGCGCACATCGATCTGGCGGACCCGGCCGCCGCACGTTGGCTCGGCCAAGGGTGGCATGAGCCTGAAGAGGGCGGGCGCTGGACCAGGCTTCGTGCCGAGGCCACCCTTGCGGCGCCGGATGGCCCGGGCCGTAGCCTCTCGATCCATGGGTACCGGCCGCCAGAAACACTCAAGCCGCCCGTCCGCTTGGTCGCGCGCATTGACGGGGCCGAGGCGGGCCGCATTCTTCTGGATGCATCCAACGCCGCTTTCCATCTCGAGTTCCCGCTGCCCGCCCCGAGGCAGGGCGCGAAGACCTTGCGGCTGGAGCTGGAAGTGGACCGTTCCATTCAGGCGCCGGGCGACCCGCGCGAACTGGGCGTCGTGGTGTCGCGGATCGCCTGGCAGTAGCGGCACCGGCATACTGGCCCCATTAAATTTCTTCAGTCTGTGAGAGGAATGGCGAGTTGCTGAAACAAATCAGTCAAATTCGCGTCTGTAAGGTTACGCTCTAACGATTTTGCTTGCGTCCGCCGATAAGACGCTGTATCCTGTGAAACCCGATGGGCAGGAGTCGCCACGGGCGGGCCGGGGACGGACCCGGGATCTTTGACATGCGCATGGGAAAGGCCGGACGGTGGCGGCCTCCGCTGCGACGTCCGCAGGGGGTGTCTGGCCTGGGCGAGAAGCAGTCGGCGTGACCGGACTTCCCGCCCGGATGAGGTTCGCACCCAGCCTTGGGTGCGAGTGGCCCGGCAATTGCAAAGCTGTGGTATTCTATCGGATTGTGCCTCGGCACCGTGCCGAGGCCCCCGAGGCTGATAGCAGACTTATATTAGGGGGTTACTTATGTGAGAATTTCTTAGCGCTGCACGCTGAGATTTTGGAACCTGCTTGGTTCCTCAGCGTCTAAACCAGTGCTGGAAGGATCGGAACGGGAGAACAAGAGTAAGAGAAGGGAGATACGGCCATGACCAAGACCGAACTCAACAAGTACAAGCAGATCCTCGAAGCCAAGCTCGCCGAGTTGTCCCAAGCGGTGCGCGAGCGCGAAGGGATCGCCATCGAGAAGACTCCCGACGCCATCGACGAGGTTCAGCATGCCGCCGAGCGCGAGCTGGCCATCCGCAACCTCGACCGGGAAACGCAGCTCCTGCGCAACGTACGCGCCGCCTTGCAGCGCATTGCTGACGGTTCGTACGGGATCTGTCTTCGTTGCGACGAGGAAATCAGCCCGAAGCGGTTGAACGCGGTGCCCTGGGCTCCTTACTGCATTTCTTGCCAGGAGTACATGGACAAGCGGCGCGCCGAGGAAGGCGAGTCGATCGAAGAACTTTTGGTCGCCTGAGCCTCCCTGCCCCCGGTCTCCCGGATTCCAAGGGCGCGGGCATTGCCCGCGCCCTTCCTGTTTGTTCCCGCCCCTTCAGCTCCCGGCCTCCAGCCAGATCTCCGAGTACATGCGCCCCGCTCGAGCCCCGTCCCTCCTGTAGGAGTGGAACCGATTCCCCCCGCAGCAGGTGCACTCCTCTGTCACGTCCATCCGCCCCGGCTCAACGCCCGCTGCCAGCAGCTGCCGCCGCAAGGCTTCGCGAAGATCGATCCGGGTTCGCCGCTCCAGATCCTTCCGTTCCGGGAACATGTTCCGGAATTGCACTGCCACTTCGGGCCCCACCTCGTAGCAGCAACCGCCGATGGCGGGCCCCATCGCCGCCACGAGTTCCGCGGGACGTACTGAATACCGTTTTGCCAGAAGGCGCACCGCCGCGGGCCCGATGCCTTGCGCCACGCCACGCCACCCGGCGTGCACCGCGGCCACCGCCCTGCCCCGGGTGTCGGCAAGGAGAAGCGGCACGCAGTCGGCGGTCTTCACCACCACGTGCAAGCCTTCCCTGCCCGTGGCCAGCCCGTCGCACTCAATCCCGGGCCGCCATTCCTCCGCATCGAGAACCCGCGCCGAGTGAACTTGCTTCAGTTCCAGCCAGGTGGAGGAAGGCTCGTGGCCCGCCGTTCCGAACAGATGATGGATGCGGCCGCACTCGGCCAGCAACGTGGAGATGTAGCCGCCGCCGCTTTCGAGAAAGCTCACGCCGCCGGATTCTGCGTCTGTGCGATCATCACGCGCTTCTTGAAGTCCTCAAGCATCGACTCGTCGAGCCGCACCTCGGTCGGCCGGCGCACCAGGCTCATCTGGTCGATCTTGTCCTGGAGCTTCAGCAGCCCGTAAAACAGGTTCTCGGGCCGGGGCGGGCAACCGTAGACGTAGACGTCCACGGGTACGATCCTGTCGACTCCCTGGAGCACGGCGTAGGTGTTGAACGGGCCGCCCACGCTCGAGCAGGCACCCATCGAAATCACCCACTTTGGTTCCGGCATCTGGTCGTAGATGCGCTTCAGCACGGGCGCCATTTTCAGCGTCACGGTTCCGGCCACGATCATCAGGTCCGACTGCCTCGGGCTCGGGCGGAAGACCTCGGCCCCGTAGCGCGCAATGTCGAAGCGCGACGCTGACGAGGCGATCATCTCGATGGCGCAGCAGGCCAGGCCGAAGGTCAGTGGCCAGAGCGACGACTTCCGCGCCCAGTTGAACACGTAGTCGACCGAGGTGACCAGGAAGTTCCGCTCGTTGACGTTCTCCAGGTACATGGCGTCTCCGTGCTCGTATTGTATCAGGACTCACGGCTCCGGTTTGAGGCGCGGCCTCGCGCGGGAAGCAGCGGCCATCAGGCCCCTCCCCCTGCCAAAATGCCGGGGCTGCGGGCGAGTCCGGCCGCGGGCGCACGGTGGAACAGGAGCGCCAGCGCCAGCGTCGATGCCGGGAAGGTCACCGCCCACAGGGCAGCGATCCAGATGAGCGAGTGAAAGTACATCTGGAGCGCGAGGAAAGGAATCAGCAGCCCGTTTGCGGTCAGAAAGCAGCGCGCCACACGCCGGATGCCCCCTCCAGAGAAGATAGGCGCCGCGAGAAGCGTGGCAGCGCTCATGAAGCTGTAGCCAAGGATGTCCACCGCGTACAGGAACGAGTCGAAGGGAACGAAAAGAAGCACCTCGATACCGCTGGTCCGCCCTTGGGCGATGCGGGGTGCCACCAGAGTCAACTGCACAAAGTAGACAGTGCTGATGAAGGTGGCGTAGGCGATCCAAAGCCGAAGGCGGCGCGGCTCCAGATTCTCTTCTCCGGGGCAGCCATCTCGTGGATGCTTGCCTCAAGAAGAAGACAAGGAGGACCCAAGGAAGAAAGATGGCGTCAAGAGGAGCACAAGTCCGGCAACCGTGCTCGAACTGGATGGTCCCCCCTGCGACCCCGGCAGCCCCATCCGCTCTGCCAGTTGCGCCACGACGTAGGCGAGGCTGAACACCGTCGCCGAAACAGCGGACCAGAAGCCTACCTGCCGGGCGGCCGCCGGGACGGGTTGTTCGTTTTCCTCGGACGTTGTTTGAGTCCGGATTTCCGTCGCGCATTCAAGCATACTGGTTCGGCGACCCTCTCGCTCCGGAGCCGGCGTGCAGCTTGCACCCTCCTCCGGGCCTCTGCCATTCTGGGGGCGATGCGGATCCTGGCGGCGGCGTTGTGGCTGGCCTGTGCGGCGGCGCAGGGACCGGTGGAACTCTACAAGCAGGCGGTCGAGCTTCAACAGCAAGGCAAGTTCGAACAAGCCGTCGAGTTGTACCGCCGCGTGCTCGAAATCCATCCGGATTCCGTCGTCACGAGGTCCAATCTCGGAGCGGCGCTCAGCGCGCTGGGCCGTTATGAAGAGGCCATCCCGGAATACGAGGCGGCGCTGCGCCGCGACCCATCCAACACCGGTGTCCGCCTGAATCTGGCGCTGGCGCGCTACAAGGCGGGCAGCTTCGAGGCTGCTGCGGAGGACCTCGCCGAGGTCCGCCGGCGCGATCCTGGCAACCGGCAGGCGCTGCTCCTGCTGGCCGACTGCTACCTGCGCCTGGGCGAGCACCTCAAGCTGATCGCCATTCTCGAGCCCTATTCGCGGTTCCACCCTGCCGACGATACCGTCTCCTACCTGTTCGGCATGGCGCTGTTGCGCGACGGGCAGCTCGACAAGGGCCAGGCGGTGATCGACCGGCTCTTGCGCCGCGGCGATTCGCCTGAAGTGCAGATGCTGATCGGCGCCTCGCAACTATTCGCTGCCGACTACGGCGCGGCCCTGAAGACGCTGGAAAAGGCGGCCGCCGCCTCGCCATCCTTGCCTGGCTTGCAGACGCTCGTCGGCATGGCGCGCATGGAGAACGACGACAACGCCGGCGCGCGTGCGGCCTTCCGTCTGGCGCTCGAACAGGACCCCAATGACTTCGAGGCCAATCTTCGCCTTGGCGCTATCCTGCGTATGGAGAACGAGCATGCCACCGCGCTGCCCCATATCGAGAAGGCCCTGCGGCTGAGACCCTCCTCCGTGGCGGCGCGTTATCAGAAAGCGGCGCTGCTGGCCGCGGCGGGCCGCAACGAGGAGGCGCTGCCTCTGTTGGAGGCGCTGGTGCGCGAAAGCCCCGCGTTTACCGAGGCGCACTTGCAGCTGGCCCAGGTCTATTTCCGGCTCGGCCGCCGGCAGGACGGCCAGCGTCACCGCGCCATCGTGCTCGAACTTCAGGAAAAGGAGCGGCAGGCCGCGCGGCCCAGGCGCTGATCCTGCCGGACTTTCTGAAACTCGCGCGTAAGCCACGGCGGCGTGGAAGCCGCTGCCCGCCAACTCGAACCTGCGTTCACCTGCCAGCGCGCGAAGCCCGCGCACGGCAGGCTCCTGCCACTCCACGCGCAGTAGCCACGATGGGATGGACCTCCACGGGAGGGCCTCACGGCCCGGAGAGGTTCAGGCGCTGCCAGCCTCAGCCCTTCGGCGGCGCTCCCGTTTGCACTTTGACGCTCATGCCGGGCGTCAGCCGAGCCAGGTTGGTCACCGCCACCGTCTCGCCCGGCTCAAGCCCTTCCAGGATCTCCACCTCCTGCGGCAAGCGCTCGCCCACTTTGACCTCGCGTACCTCGACGGTCGAATCCGGCTTCACCACGAAGCTCTTGTTCGCCCCCAGCACATAAAGCACAGCGCGCGCAGGCACGACCGTGATCGTCTCCTGTTTCTCCGTCTGGACCCGCGCCCTCGCGTAAGAGCCCGGCTTCAGCTCGTTGTGCGGGTTCTGGATCAGCGCCTCGACGACAAAAGTGCGCTTGGTCTGGTCCACGGTGGGCGAGATGCGCCACACGCGCCCGGCGAACTTCCGTTCGGCGAAAGCTTCCACCGTCACCTCCACGTCTTGCCCCGCGCGCACCCACGGGCTCATCCGCTCCGGCACCTCGATGCGCAGGCGGATCGGATCGATTTTGACCAGCGTGAACAATGGCGAGTTGGCGCGTACGTAGGCGCCCGCCACCGCCTGCCGTTCCTTGACGTACGCGGCGAAGGGCGCGCGCACCACCGTGTCGCGGAGCTTCTTCCGCTGCAGGCTCAGCGAAGCCTTGAACCGTTCAATCTCCTGTAACAGGTTCCGCGTCTGGTTGCGCGTCTGGTCGTAGGCCGCCTGCGCCGCCTGGAAGCGCGCCAGCGCCTGGTCCAGGTCCGATTGCGGCCCGATGCCCTGGTCGACGAGCTCGCGCACGCGCTTGTACCGCGTCTCGGCGTCGAAAAGGTCGGCCCGCGCCCGCCGCACATCGGGCGCATCCTCGATGTTGGCCAGCCTGTCGCTCTCGTCCCTCAGCCCGAGCCGCTCGAGCGACTGCCGCAACTGCGCCTCCTGCTGCGCCACCAGGTAGCGCTGCTCCTCGTCAGAGATCCGCGCCAGCACCTGGCCTTCTTTCACCGCGTCTCCCAAGTCGGCGAGCACCCCTACCAAAGGACCGTCTACCTCGGCGCTGATGATCGCCTCGTCATAGGGAAACAGCGTGCCGACGCTTTCAATCGCCCGCAAAATGGTGCGCTGTGACACCTGTGCCACGCGCACTGCCGCCGGACCAGCTTCTTTCTTCGCCGGACCCGCCTGGTTGCGCCCGCAGCCGGCTAGCAAAAGCAAGAAGGGAATAGCGGCGGGCAGAGCTGTAAGAAAGGAACGAAGGATCGGCATGAATCCACCTGAAACACGGGCAGGCGCACGCCTGTCCGCCCAAAAACATTCAGGCGCGATTGCGCGGCGCAGGTTACCTGCCAGCGCCATTCTATCGAAGCCGCGCCCCCGGCGGCTCAGGGAATAATGCGCAGGAACACTCCCGCGTCGCGTCCCAGCCCGTTGGGCTTCGCCGCCGCCCCCCGGATGTTCAGGTTCAGCGACGTCGTATAGCCGCCCACGAACACGCTGCCGTCCGGCCCGATGGTGATGCCGGTGCCCACGTCGGCATTGGCGCCGCCGAACATCGTCGACCAGACCAGCTGATCGACTCCCGTCTGCTCCGGCGCAAACCGGGTCACAAAGATCTCGTAGGAGCGGATCAACGGCTGCTCGTATCCGGGGAAGTTCTTCACCGGGAAATCGGGCGAGGTCGTGTATCCGGTCAGCGTCACTGTGCCAGAGCCCGCGTCATAGGCCATCCCGTATGGCACCTCGCTGCGCAAGCCGCCGAAATACGTGCAGAAGGGAACGAAGGCGGCGCCGTACTCCCGCAGGTTCAGCTTCGCCACGAAGGCGTCCGCCGCCCCGCGCCGCGAAACTTGATGAGCGCCCAACGAAACGGGCAGGTCGTCGGAAAACGTGTAACCCGCAATCCAGACCTCGTCCGGAGCCGTCACCGTCATCGCCGTGATCACGTCGAGATCGTTGCCGCCCCAGTAGCCGCCGTACAGGAACGAGTCAAACCACAGCTTGTCAGGATCGATCTTCAGCAGGAACCCGTCGCCTGTGGAGAGCGGATGATGGATCTGCGCGTTGTCCGTGTCGGGAAGGTCTTCCGACATCGTGACGCCCGCCACATAGACCTTGCCTTCGGAATCAAACGCCACGGCGTTGGCGATGTCGGTGGAGGAGCCGCCGAAATACGTCGCATATACCAGCGAGCCGGGCGCTTCCTGGAATGGATCGGCAACGATCAGAAACGCCTCCGTGCCGCCCCGGTTGGCGGGCTGCAGCGACACTTCGGAAACCATGAACTTCAAAAAGCCGGAGTCGGTATAGCCCGCCACAGCGATGCGTCCATTGGGTCCCGCGGCGATGGAGGTGGGCGTGTCGGAGAGCTCGCCGCCGTAGTAGGTCGAGAACGTCAGCGTGTCCAGCCCGGAAGCCTGCGGATCGTAGAGCACGATAAAGATGTCGAACTGGGCGTTGCGCTCGGGTTGGAATGCATTGTAGGACACCGGGAAGTCCTCCGACGCCGTTGTGCCCGTCACCGCCACGCGGCGCCCCAGCATGGCGATCGAGGTCGCCTCGTCCTCACCGCGCCCGCCGAGATACGTGAAGTAGGCCACGCGCCAGCTGTCCCCGTCCGGCACGATCTTCGCCAGGAAAGCGTCGCGCGTGGTGACGTCCGGGACGTAGTAAAACACGCCCGATCCTTTTTCGTGATCCGCCGGGGTTGTCCCGTTCACGCCGCGGCGCACGGTCCACGTGGTGCCGCCAGCGATCTGCGTCACCGTCATCTCTTCCTGGTCAATCACGATGTTGTAGGTCGGCGCGAAGGGGAAGCCGGTGGCGGACTCCACAGTGATCGTGTCATCTGCCGCTGTTACCCCTGCCGCCAGCGTCGTCGCCGCGCGGTTGCCGTTGCGCTCCCAGAGACGTGGGTCCGTACCCGGCGCGATCGGCAGGATCGAATTCGAACTGCCTGCGATCCAGTAGCCACCGTCAGGATCTGCCGCCACGCTCCGGATGATCTCCATCTCCTCGCCGCCGAAGTAGCCACCCCAGTCGATCACAGGATCGATCACCAGCGGTAGGCTGCCATCATAGGAACCCAGTTCAATCCGCACCGCACCGCCTTCCACCGCATACCGGCTCTCGACAGGCACCCTGCGCCCCTGCGCCAGTTGATACGCCACCGGCGGCTTTTGGCGAATCTTGCCACCGAGGCTCAGACTACCGTCCGCCTCCAGCCGCGCCGCGGCGCCGTCGAACTCCAGCCGGATCATGCCCGGATCTGCTCCAGGCGCCACCAGAAAGTCATACTCCAGTTGCTTGCCCGTCGAGTAGTAAACGACGTCGATCCCCGGGTATACACCCCGCGCAGCCACCTTGCGGAACTGTGGCACCTGCCGGCGCCACTGCTGCGGATCGCGACCTACCAGATATTGGCTCATGCCAGGCAAAGGCTCCAGCGCCTCCAGCCGCGTGGCATGTCCGTCCCGGAATCCCAGGCGGACGCGGAAACCCGGGCGCGCCAGCAGCGCTCCCCGGCCGTCCACGGCCAAAGCCAGCTCGGTGCTCCGGCTCAGGTATGTGCCGGGGGCCGGGCCCGGCTCAAACCATCCTGCCAGCCGGGAAAATGCCTGTCGAGGATCCGTCTCGCCGCCCGGAGCGGCGGCCGCAAACAGGGCTGCGGCGAAAAGGGCAAGCGGAATGCGCATGATGGAAGTAGGCGCCCCTAGCGGGGAAGTCCAAACACTTCATTATACGAACCGCAGCCCTCTTGCGGGTACAACGCGGACGCCGCGACCCGCTCAGCCGTTCAATACGAAAAAGCCGGACTCGACCTTCCCCTCCGCCACCCGCGTCCATGCCACCCGGGCGCGTCCCTGCCGCCCTTCATGCTCGAAGCCCACCTCTTGGCCGGCGCTCAGCCCGGCATAGTCATGCGCCGCCCGGAAGCCGTGGGAGCTGACGTCGAGCAGAACGCCAGCCACGCTTTGCGGCCGCCATCCGAGGCCGACGCTCAACCTTACCGGGCCGCTGGCCGGCCGGCGCGGCTCATGCCGTTTTTCCCGCCAATTGGCGCTCATCCTCGCTCCTCTCCTCCAGGCAGTCTTCACCGGGCGGCGCCGTCTTGCGTCCCGCTCCGTTCCGCACGGCCTGCGGATTCCCATACAGCTTCAGTTTCCGGCTCAGGGTCCGCCGGCTGATCCCCAGCAATGCCGCCGCCCTCTGCCGGTGCCCGCCCGTCTCATGAAGGGCCTTCAGAATCGCATCCCGCTCCAGCCACTCCAAGCCGCCCATCACCGCCGCCCCGGGCGCCTGAGGCAGCACGGCGGGCAACCCGAGGTGAGCAGCCTCGATCGGCGCTCCGCCCGCCGCCAGCGCCGCCCGCGTCAACACGTTCCTGAGCTCGCGCACGTTGCCGGGCCAGTGATACCGTTCCAGCGCCACCAGAGCCCCCCGCGTCAGCTTCGGTTCGGGTTCGTATCCGGCCAGAAACAGTTCCGCCAGCGGCGCAAGATCCTCACGCCGTTCCCGCAGCGGCGGCACGCGCAGCACCACCTGGCTGAGCCTGTGGTACAGATCGCTCCGGAACCGCCCCTCTTCCACCGCCCGCTCCAGGTCGGCGTTGGTCGCCGCCACAATGCGCACGTCCACCTGCACCTTCTTCGTTCCGCCCAGCCGGTAATACGGCACGCCGTCCAGCACCCGGAGCAGCTTCACCTGCATCCGGGGATCCAACTCCCCGATCTCGTCCAGCAATAACGTACCAGTATGCGCAAGCTCGAACAGCCCCGGCTTGGGCGCCACCGCCCCGCTGAAGGCGCCCCGTTCATACCCGAACAGCTCGCTCTCCAGCAGGTGCTCCGGCAGCGCGCCGCAGCTCACGTCCACCCACGGCCGCGCGCATCGCATCGAAAAATGATGCACCGCGCGCGCGACTATCTCCTTGCCCGTCCCACTTTCCCCCAGAATCAACACCGCCGCCTGCGAACGCGCCACCCGCGCCGTCATGTCAAACAGCGCGCGCATCGCCGGGCTGGCGAACACCGCCGCCAATCCGAGCAGGTCGAGCCTTTCCGTCTGGCGTGACATTTCGGGTGCCGTCATGTCCATCTTGCAGGAATGTGGCGGCAAAGGCGAGTAGTGGAAACCGCGCTGCCCGGCCCGGCGAATCCCCGAGGTACGACAGAGAATTCCCCTTAGGACTCCAGGCCGTAATGTTCCTCGCCCGAGCAGCCGATTCTAGGGTCATGCACGCCGAAAGCGTAGGCCGGGCCTATATGCGGCTCGTGATCCTGATCGCCGCCGCTATCGCCGTGCCCGCGCTCTTCTCCTGGAAGGCCGCGGACCAGCTCCAGTTCTTCTCCTATCTTCTGCTGAGCGGCCTGGCGAGTTACTGGCAGGTGGGCCTCCGGCAAGGCGAACACCTCCTGCCCGCCAGCCTGCTGTTTGTGATGATTGGGCTGCGCGCCCTTCGACCGGAGCAGGCGATCCTTTTGGGGGCGCTGAACGGCGCCGCCCTGGAATTCGGTGCCCGCCGCGGAGAGCGCAAGCCGGCAGAACGGATTCTGTTCGCTATGGCCCTCTGGAGTTTAGCCATGGCTGGCGGCGACTATGCTCTGCGGGGGGTTCAGCCGGCCTCGTCAAGGCCGGAGCTGGCCGCCGCCATCAGCGCCGTACTCGCCGGCGTCGCCGTTTTCCTGACGCTGTCGTTCCCTGAAGCGCTCCGCGAGGCCATCCAGAATGGCGGGCGCCCCGGGCGCATCTGGCGGGAACAGTTTTTCTGGATGATGCCCTATTTTGTGGCCGCGGCCCTGCTGTCGGCGCTGTTCGATCTCGCCCGCATTCAATTTGGCTGGCAGATCCCCCTGCTGCTGCTGCTCGCCGCCTACCTGCCCTACCGCGCCTACCAGCTATACCTGGAAAAGGTAGAGGCCGGACTCCGCCACGCCGAGGAGATGGCATCCCTGCATCTGCGAACGATTGAGGCTTTGGCGCTCGCCATCGACGCCAAGGACGAAACGACCCAGGAACATCTGCAGCGAGTTCAGGTCTACGCCGTCGAGATCGGCAAGGACCTCGGCATGAGTGGAGAGGAACTCGACGCGCTGCGCGCTGCCGCGCTGTTGCATGACATCGGCAAGCTGGCCGTACCCGAGCACATCATCTCCAAACCGGGCAAGCTGACGCCGGAAGAGTTTGAGCGCATGAAGATCCATCCGGTGGTCGGTGCCCAGATCCTGGAGCGCGTGCGCTTCCCCTATCCGGTGGCGCCCATTGTCCGCTCCCACCACGAGCGTTGGGACGGCTCAGGCTATCCGGACAAGCTGAAGGGCGAAGAGATCCCGCTCGGCGCCCGTATCCTGGCCGCCGTGGACACGCTGGACGCGCTGGCCACGGACCGCCAATACCGAAAGGCGCTGCCTTTGGATGAGGCGGTGGGCGTGATCCTTAGCGAAGCGGGCAAGGCGTTCGACCCGAAGGTGGTCGAAGTGCTCGCCCGGGGATACAGGGAACTGGAGAAGCTCGCCCGCTCCAGGCAAGTAGAGGAACTGAAGCTCAAAAAGGACGTGGAGATCCACGGAGGAGAAGCACCGGCGGCGGGCTTCGAAGCTGCCGCGGCGTCCGCCCCGGCTGAACAGCCTGAATTCCTCGGCCAGATTGCCGCCGCTCGCCAGGAGGCGCATGAGCTTTTCGAACTCGCCCACGACCTCGGCACCTCGCTGAGCCTCGACGAGACGCTTTCCGTTCTCAGTGTGCGCCTGCAGCGCATCATTCCCTTCGACGCCATGGCGGTTTTCCTCATCAAGGAACAGGTGCTCGAACCCGTCTTCGTCGTGGGAGAGAACGCACGGCTGTTCTCATCGCTCCGCATCCCTGTCGGCCAGGGGCTCTCCGGATGGGTCGCCGAAACGGGGCGAGAGATTCTGAACGGCAATCCGAACGTCGAGCCGGGCTACCTGAACGACGATTCGAAATTTTCCACCCTGCAGTCGGCGCTCGCAGTTCCGCTTGAGGGGCTCAACGGCGTCTCCGGCGTTGTCTCGCTCTACCGCGCCGACCGCAACGCCTTCAGCAAGGACCATATGCGCCTGCTGCTGGCCATCTGCTCCAAGCTCGCCTTCGCCGTCGAAAACGCCTTGCGCTACCGCCAGGCCGAAAGTTCCGCCACCACCGACTATCTCACCGGGCTGCCCAATGCACGATCGCTGTTCCTCCATCTCGACAGCGAATTGGCGCGCGCCCGGCGCCAGGGCGAACCGTTGACCGTGGCCGTGTGCGACGTCGACAACTTCAAATTGATCAACGACGAACACGGCCATCTCGAGGGCAACCGCCTGCTCCGCATCCTGGGCGAGGCGCTGCGCAGCCGGTGCCGCGAGTACGACTACGTCGCCCGCATGGGCGGCGACGAGTTCGTGCTCGTCTTCAGCGGCCTGAACCGGGGCTTCGCCGCCGCGCGAATCGCCCAGTTGAAGCGCACCGTGGAGGAAGACGCCCGCATGAAAACCGGCCAGGACCTGATCCTCTCGGTGGGCTGCGCTTCCTTCCCCGAAGAGGGCGGCGACGCCGAGGACCTGCTCACCCTCGCCGATCGCGAAATGTACCGGGCCAAGCAGAACAGCGAAACGCGGCAGAGGGCGCGCGTGCGCTGGCAGCAGTGGGCGCAGAAATCCGAGGGACTCCGCGTCAACTAGACGCCCACCCCCTTCAGTTTCGGCACTACCCGGTATCGGTAGACAAGCGCGCCCGACACCAGCGTCAACGCCGCTGCGGCCGAGATCACGGGCGCAAACCTGAGCCCCGCCACCACCAGCCACAGTCCCGGCACCACGAACAGCATCGGCACCAGCGGCCAGGCGAAACTCACCGCCGGCAGCCGCCGCCAGTCCGGCCGCCTTCGCAGCCACAGCAGGCTTGCCACCGCCAGCATGGCGAACAGGTTCAGCAGGTACCCGATATAGGTCATCAGGTTGCCGAAGTTGACCAGCGTCATCAGCATCGCGCAGGCGCCCTGGAAAAGGATCGCCGGCACCGGCGTGCGCCACCGCGGATGCACCCATGCCGCCGAAGGCAGAAAGGCACCGTTCTTCGCCATCGCGTAATAAAGCCGCGGTCCGATGGTCACCATCGCGTTCACCGTCGACATCAGGCTCACCGCCAGCAGCCCGCTGAACACGCCGGCAGCTTCCGGGCCGAACAGAGCGTGCGCCGTCACGCTGCCTACCGCCAGCACTCCTTTCATCTGCTCCAGCGGCATGGCGTAGATGAAAACGACGTTGAACAGGATGTAGAGCACGCCCACGGTCACTGTGCCAATGGCCAGCGCCATCGGCAGCGTCCGCTCCGGCTTCTTCAACTCTTCCGCGATATAGGTGGCCGCGTTCCAGCCGCTGTAGCCGACGTAGATCCAAAACAGGCTCAGCGCAAACTGCGCCGCCAGCGGTGTCGCCGACGTCCGCACCGCCGGCTGCGACAGGTGCGACCAGTCGCCCTGCCCCACCGCCAGCCCGAAAGCAATGAAGGCCACCATCACCAGCACCTTGACCGAGGTCAGCGTGTTTTGCACCCGCGCGATGAACTCCACCCCGAACAGGTTCAGCACGGTGAACACGAGGATCAGCGCTGCCGCCGCCACCTGCGCCCCGCCGGCCTCAATCCCGATCTCGCCCCACTTGCGCTGAAACCACAGATTCTCCTGCCGCAGCGACGGAAAGAAGTAGCCCAGATAGTTGGAGAACGCCAGTGCCGCCGTCGCCACCGGCGCGCTGAAGCCGGCGAAGAAGCTCACCCAGCCGCTCATGAAACCGAGCGTGGGGCCGTAGGCGCGTGTGAGATAAACATACTCTCCGCCAGAGGCCGGAAAGTTCACGCCAAGCTCCGAATACGACAGCGCGCCGGCCAGCGCCACCACGCCGCCCACCACCCAGATCACCAGCACCAGCCACGGCTCGCCCAGGTCGCCGGCCAAGAAGCCGGTGGACGTGAAGATCCCTGTGCCCACCATGTTCGAGATCACCAGCGCCGTGGCGCTGAACAGTCCAAGCCGCCTCAGCAGCGCGGGCGCAGAACTCGTGGCCATCGCCCTGCATTGTACAGAACGGCCCCGGTGTGCCGCTGCTTCGGACCGCAATTCAGGAGCGGCGGCGCACCTCGCCTCCGGCAGAGAGCTCCCTACCGTTTCCGCCCAGCCGCCGGGTCACCCGTCGGCGGCGGCGCCAGATCCTCTTTGGCAGGAAGGCCAAGCAGCTCCATCAGGTGCGGCTGCAGCGCTGCAGCCCACACCTCGTATCCTCCCTGAGCCAGGTGGATCCCGTCCTTGTCCATCCTGCCCGGCAGCGCTTTCCCGTCTGCGCCGCCCAGCCGTTCTGTGAGATCCACAAACCGCACCCCCTCGCCTGCAAGCCGCGCCAGCGCTTGGTTCACCTCCCGCACCTGCTCCATCAAGCCCGGACGGTCATAGCGCGGCGGAACGCTCATCAGGATCACGGCTGCCGCTGGCGCCTTCTCCCGGATCGCCGCCACGATGGCTTGCACGCCGGCGGCGATGTCCTCCACCGTGTCTGTCCCGAGGTTGTTCGTCCCCGCCATCAGAACCACGACTTTGGGATGAACGCCGTCCAGTTCGCCGTTCCGGATCCGCCACAGGATATTTCGCGTGGTGTCGCCGCCCCAGCCGAAATTGGCCGCATTCCAGCCGAAAAATGTCTTCTTCCAGTGCTCCAGAAATTGCGGATAATCCAGCGCGCCCCAGCGCCGTGTGATCGAGTCCCCAAGAAAATACAGGTCGATCTTTCCCCGCTTCGCCTTCTCGAGCAGCTCCGCGTGAGCCTCCAGCGAATTGGCGTCGAGCCGCGGAACGGCCTCGTCCGGCGCGAAAGGAGGATGCGGCGGCGCCTTCCAGCCCAGCTTCCTCGACGCCCACGGGATGAAATACTTCCAGTTCGGCCCGTCCGTGTGCCCGCCGTCATGCTGCCGCCAGGCCAGCTCCCCGCCCAGCAGCCCGGCGTTCACCGGCGGCATCTTCGCCTTCCGGTAATCCTCATCGACTCCGAGGCCCTTCGCCCCGAGCAGATACCATGCCGTTTGAGCCGCCACCACGGCCATGAGCGAGCCCTGCTGGTCCAGCCATTTCGCATCGCCTTTTTCCGGAATTCCGTAGCTCACGAAGACCAGCCTCGGCGCGCAAAGCGCCAGCAATTGATGCGAATCCACCGGAAGATCCCCAGCATTCTTGCTGCCGAAATCCGCCTCGGCGGCGCCGTATTTCAGGAAATTGCCGGCCATCCAGTGATACTGGCCCTGCCCTGTCAGGTTCTCCACGGCTTCGCCGAAGTCCCTCCTGAAAGGCTTCACCCCGCCGGCGCCGGATGAGCCGATCAGCCCGACGGCGAACCGCGTGTCGAAGGCCATCGTCACCAGCGCCGCCTTGCCATAGCGCGAAACACCCTCGATGCCCACGCGCTTCGCATCCACCGCCGGGTCCGTTTCCAGCCAGTCCAGCGCCCGCGAGGCGCCCCACGCCCACGCCCGCAGCGCGCCCCAATCCCCGGGCTTCCGCGGGCGCCCGCAGTTGGCCAGCCCGATCACTCCCTTCGTCAGCCCGCCGCCGTTGTCCGCCTGAATGCTGGCCGGACTCAGCAGAGCATAGCCCCAGCCGGCGCCGATCAACTGCACCGTCGCCGGCGGATCCGGCCCCGCCATCGCGACAAACTTCGCGAACGCCGGAGGCACCGGGTCGGAGGGGAATGCCGGACGTCCGAATAGAATCATGAGCGGCACAGGCTGCTTCACCCACGCCGGCGTTACCACCACCATCTGGATTTCCACTTCGACCTGCGGACATGCGCGGTTGTCCGCCCGCCCCCGCAGCTCGCGCGCCAGAACCGGAAACGGCCCCGCCTTGTCCTCCGCCTGCCGGACGACGCGCCACTCGATCTTCGGCGCGTTCGCGGACACGCGCCCGTACACCTCGCGCTCGAACTCCTCCACGATCTCCGGCCGGCGCCGCTTCCACCACATCTCCGGCGACTTCGCCAGCCCGCTACCCTTCAGTCCCAGCAAATCCGGGTACTCGGGAAACGGATTGGCGCGCGCTTCGTCATAATTCGCCGCATTGGGGGCCTTCTCGTTCGGGCTGCGCCCCGGCCGCAGGGCGCGGATGCCGAGCTGCCGCATCATGTCCCTGTGATCATCGGCGGCAGTCCACTGGCGCGTATCCGGAACCGCGCCCTGTTGCTGCGCCGCGGCAAGCCCTGCCCACAGGAAGCATCCGAACGGCAGCGCGGCAACCACCATCACTTGCGGGGCGCGCAGGAACAACCCCGAGGCGGCCTTGCCTCGTCCCGTGCGGCCATCGCTGTCGCGCCGCAGGGCCACCGCAGGAAGGGCGCCGCTCAATTCAATCGTGCTTCTCACGCGCCGATCATACATCCGCCCCTACCGCTCCGTGCGCCCTTTCCCCTGTGACTCGCGCATCTGCACGGTGATCCGCGCGAACCGCTCTCCGAACCGCCGCGCCTCCTCGCGCGCTTCTGCCGAGATTCCCCCGAACGCCTGCGCGCCCAGCGAGCCGAACCCTCCCTCCAATACGCCGCCCACCACGACAAACCGCATCGAAAGCAGTGCCGCAATCACATCCAGCCGCGCCAGGTCCGCTCCGTTCGAGGGCGACCCCGAGGTCACCAGCACGCCTCCCGTCTTCCCTTCCCCGTAACTGGCCCCCAGGACCCGCCCCATGCGGTCCAGAAACGCCTTCGCCGGCGCCGATGCGGTCTGCCAGTGCACCGGCGTGCCCACCACGATGCCCGCCGCCGAGCGGATCTCCTCATCGCTCGCTTCCCCCACGCGCCGCAAGATCACGGCGGCGCCCTCCGCCCGCGCCGCTCCCTCGCGCACGGCCTCGGCCAGCGCCGCCGTCCGCCCTGTCTCCGAGTGAACTGCGATCAGGATGCGCGCCGGCTCGGCCGCCTGCGCGCATCCCAGAAACAGTAGAATCAGAATTCCGCGCCGCATGGTGGCGATTGTACGGCGCGCGCGGGTTTTCATGCACCCACTCGTTCTCCTCGCTCTCACGCTGCTCCGTGCCATCTCTCTGGAAGGCGAGACGCACCATGTGCAGGGCGTCGCGGTGGATGACAGCCGCCTGTGGGTCACCTCCGTCGACCGCGCCGCGGGCAAGGGCTGGCTGTTCGAACACGAGATCGAAAGCGGCAAGCGTCTCCGCGCCATGGAGATCTCGCGCGCAACCCTGATTCATCCCGGCGGCTTCGACCACGACGAGGACTCGCTCTGGATTCCCGTGGCCGAGTACCGCCCGGATTCGCGCTCCATCATCCAGCGGCGGTCCAAAGAAACGCTGGAACTGCTCGCCAGCTTCGAGGTCCCCGATCACATCGGCGCGTTAGCGGTGCTTCCCGAAGGGCTGCTGCTCGCCAACTGGGATGCGCGCAAGTTTTACCTGTATACGCGGGACGGCAAGCTCCTGTGGACCCGCCCGAACCCGAACCCCACGCGCTACCAGGACATCAAGCGGCGCTACGGCGCCATCGTTGCGGCGGGGTTGGCAGGGCGGGGCGGCGATGCCCGCGCCGTCGTCGAGTGGCTCGATCCGGAAACCTTGCGGCCGCTGGAGCGCGAAACGCTCGGGCGCACCGACCGCGGCGTGCCCTTCACGAATGAAGGCATGGACCTGCGCGACGGGCGGTTGTATCTTCTTCCCGAGGACTCTCCCTCCCGCCTGTTCGTGTTCAGAATCGAGTTGTGAGGCACTCCCTGCTAGAGGGGTGCCCGGAGCATGGCGGAAATTTCCCGCTCCGGCGGAGAAGAAACTACGTGGCCGTTCGTTTCTGATAACAGAGCCATGACGGCCACGGGATTCATGGAAGCCACTATGACAGGCCCGGTATCAGAGGGCGGAAGCGCCGCTTTCTCCGAGTTCTTCGAGGGGTCGCGGCGAAGGGCCTACAGCTTCGCCCTGCACCTGGTCGGCAACAGCGACGAAGCCATGGACATCACACAGGAGGCCTATCTGCGGCTCCACCGTCGCTGGCCAGCCTCCTCGAGTGAACACGATCCTACTGCGTGGCTCTATGCAGTGATCCGCAACCTCGCGATCGACTTCCTGCGGCGCCGCGCGCGCCGCCCGGAGAACGGCCTCGATCACGTCACCCTTCGCTGTCCGTCAGCCGGCCCCGAGGCGGCGGCGGAAAGGAACGAACTCGCCGCACGGCTTTGGGGGGCCATCGGGAACCTGCCGCCCGAGCAGCGGGAGATCCTGCTGCTCAGGGACTGGCATGGCCTGGACTACGCTCAGATCGCGGAAGTGCTGGGGCTCAGCATGGGCACGGCGTCCTCGCGCCTGCACCACGCGCGCGAGAAGGTCCGCGAACAGATGAGGAGGTTCCTGCGATGACGCAGCAGCCGCATGAGGAGATCCGCCAGCTGCTGTCGGCCTATCTGGACCGCGAACTCACCCAGGCCGAGGAACAGCGCGTGCGGATCCACCTGGAAGACTGCGAGGAATGCCGCCGGGCTTGTGAAGAGCTGGCGCGGCTGCAGGAGTTGACCCGTTCGCTCGAATTTGAGGAACCGCCGGAGGCAAGAATGAAGGAACTGGAGAAAAGCCTTTCGGTCCAGGCGCCGCGCCGCCTCGGATGGCTGTTTATTCTGGCGGGGCTGGCTGCCTGGCTCATCTACGGCGCCGTCACATGGATCCGGCACTGGCGCCCGCCCACCGTCGAGGAACTGATGGCCAGCGCCATCGTCATCGGATTCGTGATGTTGTTGCTGAGCGTCGTGATCGAACGCCTGCGTCAGCTGCCCCATGACAAGTACCAGAGGATCGAGAAATGATCGTCACCACAAGCGACACGGTGGCGGGCAAGCGCATTGTGCGCATTCTTGGATTGGCCCGAGGCAACACGGTGCGGGCGCGCCATATCGGAAAGGACATCCTGGCCGGGCTGCGCAACATCGTTGGCGGCGAGGTGCAGGAATACACCAAGCTGCTCGCCGAAAGCCGCGAACAGGCGCTGGACCGGATGGTGGAGGACGCGCGGCAGCTCGGCGCCAACGCCATCATCGGGACCCGGTTCGTGACGTCCATGGTGGCGCAGGGCATGGCCGAACTGCTGGCCTACGGCACGGCCGTCGTGGTGGAAGATGAGTAGCGCCGCCGCCCGTCTTCTGCTCTTCGCCGCCGCGCTGCTCGCGCAGCCGCCGCTCGCCGAGCGCGCGCGGCAGGCCGCGAATCTTCTGCTGTCCGGCGACTACGAAACGCTGGCGCAGCAATTCTCGCCCGAAATGCGCAAGGCCGCGCCGCCCGAGGCCCTGCGCAAAGCCGTCGCCCCGCAGCTTCAGGCTCTCGGAGCGGTGAAACGCATCGGCGAACCGGAGGCCGCCAAAGCCGGCGCCTTCGAAATCGTCATGATCCCCGTCGAGTTCGAGCGCGGCGCCCTGCGCCTGCAGCTTTCCTTCAACGCCTCCGGCGAAATCGCGGGCCTGTTCTTGCGCCCGCCGGCGCCTTCTTGGCAGCGCCCGGACTACAGCCGACCGGATGCCTTCACCGAACGGGAACTCACCGCCGGGGCCGAAGGCTGGCCTCTGCCGGCCACGCTCTCTTTGCCCAACGGACCGGGACCCTTCCCCGCCGTCGTGCTCGTGCACGGCTCCGGACCCAGCGACCGCGATGAAAGCGTGGGCGCGGCCAAGCCGTTCCGCGATCTCGCCGAAGGGCTCGCCTCCTGCGGCGTCGCTGTGCTCCGGTATGAGAAACGCACGCGCCACCACGCAGCGAAGCTTGCCTCTTCAGCCGGCCTCACGCTGCGTGAAGAAGTGGTCGACGACGCGCTCGCCGCGCTCGTCCTGTTGCGCCGCACGCCCGGCGTCGATCCGCACGGCGTGTTCCTGCTGGGCCACAGTCTTGGAGCTTGGCTCGCTCCGCTCATCGCCGCTGAAGACGGCCGGCTCGCCGGCGTGATCTTGATGGCTGCTCCGGCGCGGCCGTTCGAACAGCTCTACGTCGAACAAATCCGCTACATCTTGTCGCTCGATCCCGCGCCCACTCCGGCCGCCCGCTCGAAGCTCGAGGAAGCGGAGCGGGAGGCCGCCGCCGTGCGCCAGATCCGTGAATCCGGCCAGGGGCCGGAACGCGCGCTCGGCGCGCCGCGCTCTTACTGGCTTTCCTTCCGCGGTCTTGATCCTCTGGGCACTGCTGCGACATTGCCCGCGCCGGTGCTGGTGCTGCATGGAGGGCGCGACTATCAGGTCACCGGCGAGGATTTCCGGCTGTGGCGGCAGGCGCTGGAAAGCAAGTCCGGCGCGCAGTTGAAGCACTACCCCGCGCTGAACCACCTGTTCCAGCCCGGCGAAGGAAAGTCCACGCCGGGCGAATACGACAAGCCCGGGCACGTGGCGCCGGAGGTGGTCGGCGAGCTTTGCCAGTGGATCACTTCAGCGCGCAGCCCCGCGGAGCGCCCCGCTACTTCACCACCACGTTGATCAGCTTGCCGGTGTGGATCACCTTGACGATGGTCTTGCCGCCGGTGTGCGCGCGCACGCGCTCGTCGGCGAGAGCCAGCCGCTGCTGCTCCTCCTGCGGCGTGCCGTGCGGCACGCTGAGGCGGCTGCGCAGCTTGCCGTTGACTTGCACGGGAATCTCCAGCTCCTCTTCCCGCGCCAGGTTCTCGTCATAGGCAGGCCAGCTGCATCGGAACACGGGCTCGCCGTGACCGAGCGTCCGCCAGAGCTCCTGCGCCGCAAACGGAGCGAAGGGCGCCAGCAGCAGCGTCACCTTCTCGGCGCACTCGCGCAGCGCGCCAGCCGACATCTCCGGCTCGCAGGCGTGCAGCTCGTTCATCAGCTCCATCAGCGCGGCGATGGACGTGTTGAAGTGCCAGCGGTTGTCGAAGTCCTGCGTGATCTTGCGGATCGTCTGGTGCAGCTTGCGCAGCGCCCGCGCGTCGCTTTCGCCCGTTCCTCCCGGCGCGTCCGCGTTCCGCGTCACCCACCGGAACAGCCGGCTCAGAAAGCGATATTGCCCCTCCACGCCGGACTCGTTCCAGTCCATGTTCTTCTCCGGCGGCGCGGCAAACAGCGTGAACAGCCGGCAGGTGTCCGCCCCGTACTTGGCCACCATGTCGTCGGGATCGACGATGTTGCCCTTCGACTTCGACATCGTCTGCCCGTGCAGCTGCACCATGCCTTGCGTGAACAGGCTGCGGAACGGCTCGTCGACCGAAACCAGCCCGATGTCGCGCAACACCTTGCACCAGAAGCGTGAATACAGCAGGTGCAGGATGGCGTGGGTGACGCCGCCGATGTATTGATCCACCGGGAACCACGGCTTCACGGCTTCGGGATCGAAAGGCAGCTTCTGGTTGCGGGGGTCAACGTAGCGGAAGAAGTACCAGGACGAGTCGACAAAGGTGTCCATCGTGTCGGTTTCCCGCTCTGCCGCCGCGCCGCACTTGGGGCAGGCCGTCTCCACGAAACTCTTCAGGTTGGCCAGCGGCGAGCGTCCGCGCCCGGTGAACTCCACATTCTCTGGCAGCACCACCGGCAATTGATCCTCCGGCACCGGCACGGCGCCGCACGCCTTGCAGTGAATGATCGGGATCGGCGTGCCCCAGTAACGCTGGCGCGAGATGCCCCAGTCCTTCAGGCGGTAGGTCACCGCCGGGCGCCCGAAGCCTTCGCGCTCGGCCTTTTCCGCCATGCGCCGCCGGCCCTCGGCGCTCGCCAGCCCGGACCACTCGCCGGAGTTCTCCATCACGCCGTCCTCGGTGAACGCCTCCTGCGGGTCCTCGTCCAGCGGGCCGTCCGCCGGGCGGATCACGGAGACCACCGGAATCCCGTATTTCCGGCAGAATTCATAATCGCGTTCGTCGTGCGCCGGCACCGCCATAATCGCGCCCGTGCCATAACCCCAAAGCACAAAATTGCCCACCCAGACGGGAATTTCCGCTCCATTATACGGATTCACCGCAAAATGGCCCGTGAAAAATCCCTCCTTTTCGAGGGCCTCCGGGCCCTTGCGCGCCTGCTCGTCGATCATTTCTTTCCGCCGCGCTGCCAGCTCGCCCGTACACAGCACTTTCGCCGCCGGGTGCTCGGGGGAAAGGATCACGCAGGTGGCCCCGTAGATCGTGTCCAGCCGCGTCGTGAAGATACGTACCGGCTGCCCGGTCGCCTTCAGCCGGAAATCGATCTCGGCGCCTTCGCTGCGCCCGATCCAGTTCCGCTGCATCGTCAGCACCTGCGCCGGCCAACCCGCCTCGATCTGCTTCATGTCCTCCAGCAGCTGGTCCGCGTACGCAGTGATGCGCAGGAACCACTGGTCGAGCTCCCGCATCTCCACCTTCGTCGCCTCGTGCCGCCAGCAGCAGCCGTCCACCACTTGCTCGTTGGCCAGCACCGTCTGGCACTCCGGGCACCAGTTCACCAGCGAGCTCTTCCGGTAGGCCAGTCCACGCTCGAACATCCGCAGATACATCCACTGGTTCCAGCGGTAGTATTCCGGCAGGCAGGTGTTGACCTCGCGGTCCCAGTCGTAGGCGAAGCCCAGCCGCTGGAGCTGTTTCTTCATGTAGGCGACATTCGAATAAGTCCAGTCCGCCGGATGCCGCCCATGCTTGATCGCCGCGTTCTCCGCCGGCAGCCCGAACGCGTCCCACCCGATCGGGTGCATCACGTCGTAGCCCCGCATCCACTGGTAGCGCGCCAGCGTATCGCCGATCGAGTAATTCCGCACGTGTCCCATGTGCAGTCGCCCGCTCGGATACGGGAACATCTCCAGCACGTAATAACGCGGCTTCGACCCGTCATCGGCGGCTTTGTACAGCGACGGGTCCGAGTTCCAGCGCTCGCACCATTTCAGCTCGATCTCTTCGTGGCGGTACGGGATTTCCGGCATAGCTTTTTCAGTTGTTCGACGTTGCGCTGATCGTCGCCCGGCTGATCGACGGGCGTCTCCAGCAAGAAGGCCTTCCAACGCAGCGCGGGGTGGTTCACGATCCGGCGGAAGCCGCCCAGCCCGATGCGTCCTTCTCCTATGTTCGCATGGCGGTCCAGCCGCGATCCAAACTCGCCGCGGCTGTCATTCGAGTGGATCACCGGCACATGCTCCAGCCCCAGAACATCCCGCGCCTGCCTCACCGTTGCCTCCAGCCCTGCCGCCGTCGAAACATCGTAACCGGAGACGAACAGGTGGCAGGTGTCCAGGCAGTAGCCCACCGGAAACGGCAGCACCGGCGCCAGGCGGCACCGCAACTCGCGCAGCTCCTCCAGCGTTCGTCCGATCGTCGCCCCCGCGCCCGCAGTGTTCTCCAGCAGCAGCAGGAACCCGTCCGGCGGGCGCAGCCGCTTCGCCGCGCGCCCCAGCGAATCGACGATCCGCTCGATGCCCGCCTCCACCGGATCCTGCCGCGCGCTGCCCGGATGGATCACCAGATACTCTGCCCCGATCGCAAACGCCCGCTCCAGCTCTCCCCGCATCGCCTCGATGCTCTTCCGGCGGATCTCCTCGTCCGGGGCCGCCAGATTGATCAGGTAGCTGTCATGGATCACCAGCGGCGCCAGATCGTGCTCCGCGCGGAACCGCCGCAGTTCCTCGATCTGTTGCCGCGGCGGCATCGCGGCGCGCCACATCCGCGGGCTTGAGGAAAAAATCTGGAAGCAGTTCGCCCCCACCTCCACGGCGCGCCGCGCAGCGTTCACCAGAGCGCCGGAGGTCGAGCAGTGCAAGCCGATGCGCATTCTCTCCGAGCATAGCGCGCCGCGCACCCGTTCTCGCGGTCGTCTCCTGCCGGCCGGCGCGTGTCCCGGCGGCAACGAAGCAGCCCCAAAGCGTGTCGAAATCGCCACACAAACAGGATCGCAAATATTTCTTTCCAAAAGACTTAACAGCCGGGTGAACTTCTGTTAGCATGAAGGCTTGGAGCCGCGGCCCATGCATCCACTCCCCGAGTTCGAAACCACCACCGTCCGCCCGGTGGAGTGCAGCGGCGTGGGCTTGCACAGCGGCGCCCCCGTGCATCTGCGCATTCTTCCTGCGCCCGCCGCCACGGGCATCGTCTTCCGCCGCACCGACCTCAACGGCTTCGAAGTCCCCGCCAGCTGGCGCTACGTGCAGCGCGTCAGCTACGCCACCTCGCTCATGCGGCAGGGCGTGCTGATCTCCACCACCGAGCACCTCCTTAGCACCTTCTACAGCATCGGGCTCGACAACGCATATGTCGAGATCGACAACCTCGAAGTGCCGATCCTCGACGGCAGCGGCGCGCCATTCGTCGAAATGCTGCGCGAAGCCGGCATGCGCGCCACACGCCGCCGCCGCCGTTACCTGCGCATTGTGAAGCCGGTGAGCCATGAAGTCCCCGGCAAGTCCATCTCCATCCGCCCCGCCGACACGTTCCGCCTCTCCTGCCGCGTCTTCTTCCCGCATGCGCTGGTGGGCCACCAGCGGCTCGACATGGATCTCACGCCGCAGCGGTACGCCGATGAAATCGCCCCGGCGCGCACCTTCGGCTTCCAGCAGGAGCTCGACCAGATGCGCAACATGGGGCTCATCCGGGGCGCCAGCCTCTCAAGCGCCGTCTGCTTCGCCCCCTCGGGGGTGCTGAACGACGGCGGCTTGCGATTTCCCGACGAGCCCTGCCGCCACAAGGCGCTGGATCTCATCGGCGACCTCGCCCTCATCGGCAGGCCGCTACTGGGCGAGGTTGTGGCTGAACGCGCCGGCCACGCCATGCATGTCGCTCTGGTGGCCAGGATCATGTCCGATCCGTCCCTCTACGAGATCGTCACCGCCTCCCACTTGGCCGAGCGCGCCACCGCGGCGCCCGCGCGATGACGCGCCACCTGCCGAACGCCATCACTGCGGCGCGCATCCTTCTCACTCCTCCCATCGGCTGGATGCTCGCGACGGGTAGGCCGCGCACTGCGCTTCCCTTGCTCGCCGCAGCCGCCCTCACTGATGCCGCCGACGGCTGGCTCGCACGGCGGTTCGATGCGCGGTCCTCACTCGGCGCTTTGCTCGATCCTCTCGCCGACAAAGTGCTCGCGGCCACGGTGTTCCTCGGCCTCGCGGCCTCCGGGCGGCTTCCCGCGTGGCTTGCCGCGCTCGTGTTGGGGCGCGATCTGCTGATCCTTGCCTTCGCCGCCTGGGCGCTGCGCCGCACGCGCCTGCGCTCGCTTCCTCCCACTCTCTGGGGCAAGCTCAGCACTGTACTGCAATTCTCGCTTGGCATCGCCGCGCTCCTCGACGCCGTGCAGCCCGCTGCCTGGTCTGCGGCCGCCGTGCGGGCGCTGATCCCCGCTGTCGCGCTGGCCACAGCCTGGAGCGGCGCCCATTACGCATGGACCGCGCGCCTCCGCCTGCGACAATTGGTGGATTGACGGGATCGCGGGGCGCGGCTACGCTTGAAGTGTGACGCCTGGAGCCATCCGTTTCCACCCCGCGCGGACATATTACAGCCTGGCCGCCGTCGCGCTCGGCCTGGGTGCCTTCTCCGTCTGGTGGGCTCGGACATGGCTGCTGGCAGCCGTGCCCGCGGCGCTGTTCTTTCTCACCGCCGGGCTGCTCCTGTGGCTCGCCACGCGCCCGGTGATCGAGGTCAGCGGAGAAGGGCTGAGAATCGGAAACGAATTTATCCGCTGGAAGGACGTCCGGCGCGTGGACCAGACGGGCTGGATCGCGCCGCTGGTCGCTTACCTCACCCTCTCCGGCAAGAAGCGGATCAGGATCGTCTACCCTGGCGAGACCGTGCATTCCAACCGCCTGCTGCGGCTCATTCAGCAGCATTCCACGCAGGCGCTGATCAACGGCGTCCCCTGGCGCCAGATCTTCGGCGACGCCGCGCCGCGGCAGGCAGTCCAGCCGGCGCCCGAGCGGCCTCGCATTCTCCGCGAAGAGGACGAGGCCGAAGTCGAACGGCTCTACCAGAAGTTGCGCAGCGCCGGCCGCCTGGATCCGGAGAAATAGCGCCGCCCCATGAAGCGGTCCCTGTCGCGCACCCGCCGCGGGGCTATCCTGTGGCCTCTGCTGGCCCTGCTTGCCCTGGTGGCCGCCCTCTGGCTTCTTCACCAGCCCGCCCTGCGGCAGGCGGGCGTGTTCCTGGACGCCGGCACGGCGCCCGTTCGCGCCGATGCCATCCTTGTGCTCGCGGGCGGATGGTCGGGCGAACGCATGCTGAAGGCAGGCGAACTGATCCGCGCCGGCTTCGCGCCCAAGGCTTATGTCAGCGGACCCGGCGCATACTATGACCGAAACGAGTGCGAACTCGCCGTCCCGTTCGCCGTCTCCCGAGGATTCCCCGCCGAATGGTTCGAATGTCTCCCCAACAACGCGAGTTCCACGCGCGATGAAGCCCGCTTGTTGCTGCCTGAACTCGAACGGCGCGGCGTGAAGACGCTGCTGCTCGTCAGCGTCCGCACGCACCTGCGCCGCGCCCGCTGGCTGTTTGAAAAACGCCGCCCCGCAGCCATGCGCATCCACTACACTGGCGCCGATCATCCCGCCTTCCGGCTCGAAGAGTGGTACAGGAACCGCGAAGGCCGCAAGGCGGTCGTGCTGGAATGGATCAAGATCCTTTCGTTGCCTGTGGACCGCTGACATGAAGGAAGTCTTCGCCTTCTGCCGCCCCTATCTGGCGCGCTATGCCGGAAAGATCGCGCTGGGCACGGGCGCCCTTGTCGCCAAGGACCTCGCCGGCGCGGGCGTTCCGCTTCTGATCAAGCTCGCCATTGATACGCTCACCGCCGGCGCCGCCCTCAGCCGAGTTGCCTGGCTCGCTGCCGCCGTCGTCGCGTTGTCGCTGGTCAAGGGCGTCTTCATGTACTGGATGCGCGTCATCCTGGTCGGCGTCTCCCGCGACGTCGAGTACGACATGCGCAACGACCTGTTCGCGCACCTGGTCCGCCTCGACGGCAGCTTCTTCGCCCGCTATCGCACCGGTGACATCATGGCTCGCGCCACCAACGACCTAAACGCCGTGCGCATGATGCTCGGTCCTGCGCTCATGTACCTGGCGGAGACGTCGCTCACGCTTGTGCTCGCGCTCAGTGTGATGCTCGCCGTGGACTGGCAGCTCACCCTGTGGGCGCTCGCGCCCGCGCCGCTGGTCAGCCTCGCCGTGATGTTTTTCGGCAAGCGGGTCCACGACCGCTTCGAGGCCATCCAGAAGCTCTATTCCGACATCAGCAGCCGCGTCAACGAGTCCCTCTCCGGCATCCGCGTCATCCGCGCCTACGTGCAGGAAGACACCGAAATGCAGCGCTTCCAGGTGCTCAACCAGCGCTATATCGGAGAAAATCTCCGCCTCGCCCGGCTCTCCGGGATGTTCCTGCCCTCGCTGTTTTTCTTCATCGGGCTCACGTTCCTCATCGTGCTCTGGGCCGGCAGCTTGCGCATGCTCGACGGGCGCATCACGCTCGGCAGCTTCGTCATGTTCAATACCTACATGGGCATGCTCGTCTGGCCCATGATCGCCTTCGGATGGGTCGTGAACCTCGTGCAGCGCGGACGCGCCTCGCTCGGCCGCATCCGCGAAATGCTCGCCGAGCAGCCGCAGATCGCCGCCCCGCCTGCGCCCCGCCGACTACCCGGGGATCTGGCTCCGCTGGAGTTCGTGTCGGTTTCCGTCTCTTTCGACGGCCGCGCGGTTCTGGACGAAGTTTCCCTCACGATCCCGCCCGGCGCGACCGTCGCCATCGTCGGCCACACGGGCAGCGGCAAGAGCACCCTTGTGAACCTGATCCCCAGGCTGCTCGATCCCTCCGGCGGGCGCGTGAAATACGGAGGCGCCGATCTGCGCGAATTCGATCCTGCCGAACTCCGCCGCCGCATCGCCTTCGTCCCCCAGGAGACTTTCCTGTTCAGCGCCACGCTTGCCGAGAACATCGCTCTCGGCGTTCCCGAAGCCCCCCGCGACGCCATCCTCCGCGCGGCTCTCATGGCGGGTCTCGAGCAGGACCTCGCCTCTTTCCCGAAGGGGCTCGACACAGAGGTCGGCGAGCGCGGACTCACGCTTTCAGGCGGTCAAAAACAGCGCGTCGCGATCGCCCGCGCGCTGCTGCGCGACCCGGCGATCCTGATCCTCGACGACGCCCTCTCCGCCGTGGACACCCTCACCGAAGACCGCATCCTGACGAGCCTGCGCGAGTTCATGCACGGCCGCACCACCATCCTGATTTCGCACCGCGTCTCCACCGTGCGCGAGGCCGATTGCATTTACGTCCTCGAAGATGGCCGCATCGTCGAACAGGGCAGCCACGCCGAATTGCTGGCCCTGAATGGCTATTACGCCGATCTTTACCAGAAACAGCTCCTCGAAGAAGAGCTCGAATCCATCTGAACGCGATTCCGCTGCGCGCACTCCTGGCTGCAGTGGATTGCGGCTGTTTCTCTCCGGGCGCGACGTCTTTGGCCGCCGCCATTCCCGATCGTCGTGCTCTTTTGTTCGCAACCGACCCGCCGCAGCCAGGACAATAATCATGCCGAGAAAAAGCATCCTTGTCGGCTTGACAAATCCCAGGGGGGGGGTATAATAGGGCCGAAATACGGAATCTTCTGGGCTTCTTGCGCCAGAGGCCCTGATTCCTACGCATCACTGGATGCCTAAACTTCAGTCTTGAACAAGCGGACGGGCTCTCGCCGGTCGATGCGGACGCAAGCCCGGGGAAGCCGGGGCCGCCCGTCAGGAAGCATGCGGATGAGACGACACCGAACTCGGCTGCTTTTCATGTCATGTCTGGCAGGACTGGGCCCTTTGATCGCCCCGGCTGCCTCGATGCGGGGACAGGCCCCGGACGAACCTGCCTCGTCGCATGCGCCCGCCTGCCTTTCCGCAACAGTCGTTCCGGGGGCGCAGGATGTCCGTGCATTGCAGATGGAAATCACGAATTCCTGTCCCTCAACACTCACTGGTTTCGTGTTTCGGATCTCCTGCAAGAATCCGGTCTCCGGTACGGAAAGTCGCTATCAGGACGCAACAGAGGATTTCTTCCCTTCCATTGGATACGAAGCCCTGATACCCTGGCCCCCCCCCAGCGCCTGTCGGAGGCGTCCTTCCCGGGAAGACCGCGAATCGCCCTGCGCCGAATCCTTGCCCCGCACAGTCCCCCTCTGCTCTTGCCGTGTCGCTCCTTGGCGCGGTCTTCGCGGACCGCTCGGCGGCTGGCGATCGAACCGCCCTGAACAAGCTGATGGAGATCCGCCGGCTCCGGCTGGAAGAGCGCCGTTATTGGGCGCGGACTCTGGAGCAGTCCGTTCCTCCGGGCAGGGAGAGTGTTTCTCTCGATTTCCTCAATGTCATCCACCAGAGACGGCTTCAGCTTCTGGACCAAGACGGAACCGCATGGCTGGTCGCCAAATCGGAGGGCGAAGAAATCCTGCGTCGGCTGCGCCACGCGCCGGAAAACCGCGGCAATCCGGAGAAAGCCACAAGAACATCCATCGAGAGAGTGCTTTCCTATTACCAGCGAGAAGTGGAGGCCAAAGAAAAACATGTTCTCACACTTCGTTAAGTTCCTTCCTGACTTGCTGTTTGCTGTTGGAATCGGGAGTTTGGCTGCCCCGTTGATGGTTGCCCAATCTTTGTGCAGCCAGCTTTACGTTTCGGACGCCGGAAGCCCGTCCTATCAATGCAACTTCCCCTTTGTTCCCCTCCAGGAATCTCGAACATGGACGATTCTCCGCATCGTTCAATATCCTGAGTCGTGTCCGCTTTACGTATCTCACAGGGAGCAACGGCAGTTGTCCGCTTCGGGCCAATGCGGCGGCGGCGGAGTGCTTGGACCAGATTGTCCGCCACAATTCTCATACCGAGGGCAGCTCCTTGGCAATGGTGTTTCTTTTGACGAATACACAAATCGGTTCGAGGCAATTGCCGAGTCTTATATCTACTTCCCTTTGGCCTTTACTTGTATTCAGGTGTCTTCTGTATCCGTGAGCGGGGACACACCTGCATGGAATTGCCGGACTCTTCAGCCGGGTGAAAGTTGTCCTGAAATACTGCCGGATCCCTTTGGTGAATGACGAAGAAGTCAGAGCCGCCGGATCGGCCGTGTCCATAATAATTCTAAAAACCCTGTACGGGATCATTCGCATGCGAATCGCCAGTGATCGCAGGAATGGAGAAAAAAGAGGGTCGGCGCGGCCTTGACAAACGTTTCTTGAGGGCCGATACTCAGGCCAATTTGTCGATTTGCCAGGTCTTTTCGCGGGTTGCTCTCTGTCGAGCCTGCACGGAAAACGATTCTTGAATTCGATCGGGCCGTCCGGATCCTCGCCGGAGGTTGCGGTCGTGCGCAAGGTGTCGCCGGTTTCGTTCGGGAAGGAGAATCGCAATGCGTCAACGACGATTCAATCGACTCCTGTTTTTCTCTTTGACTGGACTGGGGGCGGTAATGGCCGTTGCCGGGCCGATGCGGGCGCAAGTACTCGATGGATCGAGAACTCCGCACGCCTTTTCCGACCGTGAGGCGCTCGGCATCCTCTTCACAGTGGCTCGAAGCCAGCCGTCCAGCGGTTGGGACTACGCCACGCGGCAGAAATACCTCATGGACATCGGCCTGTCGCGCCCGCAAGCCAACCGGCTCATCGAGGCTGCCGACGCATGGTTCCAGCAGATCTACCCTTTGGACGAGGAACTGCGGGCAATCCTGAAGTCGGCCAGCGGGAAGAGTCTTGACAAAAACCTGCGGCGGCGCTGCGACGAGCTTGCCGCCGCCAAATTCGCTTTTCTGGACAGCCACCTCGCGAACCTCCGATTGCAGTTCGGCGCCGAAGGCACCGCCCGCCTCGATCGAGCCCTGCTCACCGTAAAACGCGGCATGAAAGCCTATGCGAAAGGGAGCCCTCCGGAGATGATCCAGAAAGGCGTGGGCAGACACCACGAATAAACTTGAAATGACAATCCAGTGGTTGTGGACAAGACGAGGAGGGGATGACCAATGAGATGCACCGCACTCGGACTTCTCGCGCTTGGTTTCGCTTGTTCTGCCCTTTGTCAGGACATGCCGTATTCGCTTGCATGGACGTTCACTGCTATCACCATCAGCTCCGACGGTCTTTCGGTGACCAGTATGAGCGTCGCCAACACGTATGGCAGCTCAGGGCATACAGCCGCCGCGCTCACGAGCTTGCGCTCCCCAGGCGGCCGGTCGGCAGCAGCGAACATGTATCACGACTTTCAGTCCACCGCCGTTACAGCTCTCCCCGTTTGCAACGAATGGGTTTGCGAGGACGGCGAGTGGATCGCTGAGGGCGGTGGAGAGGAGTATTGCCCGATTGCCATGGCATACATGACCGTTGCGGCATCCCAGGATCGCAAGGACACCGCTCCGATAGTGATGGTGACAAGGGTTTGGGTGGATCCGGTGAAAATACCTCGTCAAAACGGGACAGCGACTCTATTCATCCTTGCCCGCAAGTCGCCCCGATGCACGGGCCCTGTCGTCCTTCATGGCACTTTCGGGGTGCCTCGCGGCATGGTCGGCGACAGAGAGCCGGCATCGGGCCTTGTGGAGCCACAATGGGAGTTGGATCAGGCAACCGGGGAGGTGAAGTTCACGACTTCAAGAACCAACTCGGTCGGCGGATTGGTAGATGCCACTGGAAGCGTGGAGAATGCTCCGGGGTGCGAGGTCAGGGGGAACCCGTTGACCACACCGCTCACTGTCGAGTGAATGTGACCCTTCCCCGACATCCGCGGTGGCTTCCTTTCCTTCGCAGGGATCGAATTCATTGACTAACGAAGGGAAGGCGGAAGCCAGGTCGCGGATCGCTTCACACCTGCCGCGGCAGCAGCGACAGAACCGCCTGCGTGGGGCTTGGAATCACATGCGCCGCGATCAGCTTGCCCAGCCCGTCCACCTTCGCCTTGCCCGCCTCCACGGCGGCGCGCACTGCGGCCACATCGCCCTTGATCACCACCGTAATGTAGCCCCCGCCCAGCTTCTCCCGCGCCAGCACCTCCACATCCGCCGTCTTGCAGGCGGTGTCAATCGCCTCGAAGACGGCGGTGAATCCCTGCGTCTCGATCAGTCCCACGGCAAACGGCGCCTGTCCCTTCACACGTGCCTCCCTGTAGCGCTCATCCGGCGTGTGCACCACGTCCTGTTCGATGAGCGGATTGTATTCCTTGCCCCCCGTCCACCCTCTCCGCCCGCGCGGCTCCGGGTTCGGAATGATGTCGGTCACGCAAACGGCGTGCATCTCCTCGGCGAGCGCGCGCCCCGCCTCGATCGCCGCCCGAACCGCGCCCAGCGGCCCGGTGATCTTGATCATCGCCCCGGCCAGATCGTTCAGCTCGACCTGAAACAGCTCCACCTCCGCCGTCTTCTCCATCCGGTCGAGCACCACCATCGACGGGCTCCACCCGCCGATCTCGATCAGCCCCATCGCGTTCATTCAATCATGCCCCTCCGCCGCAGCGCGTCCATCACCTCCAGCACCACCTGCTCGATGCGGTCGCGCCCCGGCTCGCCCGTTCGCGGCGCGCAGCCCGATTCCGGCGGCTCGACGATGCCCGCGTCCGCCAGCAGGCACTGCAGAACGCGCTTCAGCGCCGCCCGGTCCGCCTTCTGCGACGCGCTCTGCGGCTGACGCCCCCGCCCGAACCGGAAGCCGCGCATCTCGGCGCCGGCGCGGAACCCGTCGGGGAACTCGAAATTGCCCAGCATCAGGTCGAACAGCTCCAGCACGCGGAACTGCAGCTCCATCGCCTCCTTGAGCTGCCCCGCGCGGAACAGGTCGTACAGGCGCCGCATCAGCTCCGGCACCACGTTCGACGCCGCGTTCGTTCCTCCGTCCGCTCCGGCGAGCATCATCGGAATCAGCACGCAGTCCCACCCGGTCAGAAACGTGAAATCCGGCCGCTGCGGGCGGATCGCAGCGATCATCCGCATCATGAACGCCACGTCGCCCGAGCTGTCCTTGATCCCGGCGATCCGCTCCAGCTCGCTCAGCCGCCGGATCGTGTTCAGATCAATCGGGCTCGCAAACAGCGGAATGTTGTACAGCGTCACGTCCACCGGCGAATGCAGCGCGATCTCGCGGAAATACTGGTACACCGACTCCGGGCTCAACCGGTAATAAATCGGCGAGACAATCGCCACCGCCCGCGCCCCGTAGCTGTGGTACAGCTCGCAAGCGGCAATCGTCTCCCGCACATTGGCTTCCGCCGCCCCTGCCAGCACAGGCACGCGCCCGGCGGCTTCCTCGCAGGTGATCTTCACGATCAGCCGCCGCTCCTCCACCGTCAGCCGGGTGAATTCACCCGTGGACCCGTTCGGGTACAGCCCGTGGATCCCCTTGCTGATCAGCCAGCGGATGAAGCGGCGCAGCTCCTCCTCGTCGATGCGGTCGCGCTCGTCCAGCGGCACGAGCATCGGCGTGAAGATGCCCTGGAGTCGCTCAGCCATGCCTGTACTATCGTTTCATCCCGGCGGGGCCCCGGGCAAGCTGTCACGCAAGCCCCAGCGCTCCGGCCGCATACGCACGGCACTCGTCGAGGATCCGGTCCTCGAGCGCCAGCGCCTGTTCGCGGCTGAGCCCGGTCACGCGCGGCAGCGGCTCCCGCGGCGGGTTCGCCCGCACCAGCCTCAGCATCCGCGCCAGCCGCCTCGCATCCGGCGCCGCGAAGGTCGCCCAATAGGCTTCCGTCAGACACGGGATCTTCAGCGGATCGCGCACCAGCGTGTCCATGGTGAAGCGCAGTTTCGGACGCCGCGCCCGCAGCAGCGCCACCGCCCGCTTCATATCCACGATTCCCTTCCCCAACGCCACCTCGGAAAGCAGGAAGCCCTCGGGATACTCCTCCACGCCCATGTCCTTCACGTGCGTGTTCACCACCCACGGCGCCAGCACTTCGATCAGCTCCATCGGCTCGTCCAGCAAGGAGGCGTTGTTGCCGAAGTCGATACAGGCGCCGAAGTATTCACTCGAATACTTCCGGAACAGCTCCGGCATCTCCTGCGCCGTCCAGTCCTTGTGATTCTCGATCCCCAGCGGCAGCCGGTGCCGCTCCGCCACCGGAACCGCCAGCGCCAGCCTGCGGTGCGAGCGCTCCACAAACTGCTTCCAGTCCGCCATGGTGCGGAACGTCTCATAGCGCCGCCCCGCAAGGCACACCGAACGGATCGCCTCCGCTCCCGCCTCTTTCGCCATCTTCACCGCGCGCTCGAACGGCGCCGCGTCGTCCTCTGGCAGCGGCACGAGCAGCTCCCAGTACATTCCGTTCTTTTCGCAGAATTCGCGCACCTGCCGCAGATATTCCGGGGCCGCGTCCTGCGGCAGCGAAGCCTGCACGCCGCCGAAGCCCCCCGCGCGCGCCACTTCGAGGAACTCGAGCGCCGTCCGCTGCGGCCGCCGCACGGCGAACGAGTCGGGCGACACTCCCAGCGTGGTCCGCTCCCGCGGCGCCTGCGTCATCGCCGCCGTTGCGGCAAGAAATTCGCGCCGCCTCATCCGAGCAGACTCCGCAACACCGCGTCCCAGGGCTTGCGGTACGGACGCTCGAGCATCGCATTCGCCTCGCGGTCGTTCACCACCTCTTCTTTCTTCGCATCCCAGACGAGCTTGCGCCCCAGCTTCATCGACAGGTTCGCCAAATGGCACGCCACGCTGACCTCGTGCCCTTCCTCCACATCCGCCACGGGACGTTTCCTCGACTTCACGCAATCCAGGAAATGCCGCGCGTGAATGTCGATCGGCTCCGGCGACGCGCCTTTGCCCGAGCGCGGCTCCGCATATGGCTTCGGCTCGAGCTTCGCCACCTGCGGATGCCCTGCGGGATTCGACCACGGCGGAATCGCGCTCTCCGGCGCGATCTTCAGGTCCGGGACAAACTCGTATGCCCCGCGCGAAACCGCCAGCACTCCCTGCGTGCCCACGAACTGCACACCGGCAAGGCTCGACGCCGTGCCCGCCGAAGCGCGCCTCGATCCGCCCGCCTCCCGGAACGATCCCTCCACCAGCACGCCATCGTATTCCCAGATCGCGTCCTGCGTATCCGGCGTCTCGCCGTCGTCTTCCAGCGCATACCGCCCGCCCGCCGAATAGGCCGTTTTCGGCGCGCGCAGCCCCAGAACGTAATGCGCCAGATCCAGATCGTGCGCGCCCAGATTCGTCATCTGCCCGCCCGAATAGTCCCAGAACCAGCGGAAATGGTAGAGCCCGCGGTGCGGCGTGTAGGGGCGACCCGGCGCAGGGCCCAGCCACAGGTCATAATCCAGCCCGGGCGGAGGCTGCGTCGCCGCCGGACGTCCGAAGCCGGGCATGATGTTGCGATACGCGCTGAAGCGGACCGAATGGATCTTGCCCACCGCGCCGGACCGCACCAGCTGCAGCACTTCGGGCAGGTGCGTGTTGCTGCGCCCCTGTGTGCCCACGCAGACGACTCGCTTGTGCTTTCTCGCCGCGTTCACCATCCACCGCCCCTCGCGGATGAACAGCGTCATCGGCTTTTCGACGTAGACGTCCTTGCCCGCAGCGCACGCCATCATCGTCTGAAGGGCGTGCCAGTGGTCCGGCGTCGAGATCACCACCGCGTCGACGTCCTTGTCCTCCAGCAGCCGGCGGAAGTCCGCATATCCGCGCGCCGCGCCGCCGCACATCTGCCGCGCCTGCTCGGTGCGCGGCCCGTAAACGTCGCTCACCGCCACCAGCGCCGCATCGGACAGCTTCAGAAAATCCGCGATGTGCCGCAGCCCGATCAGCCCGCACCCGATGAATCCCACGCCCACGCGGTCGTTGGCGCCCGCCACGCGGTCCCAACCCGCCGCGGTCATTGCACCCAGGAAGGTTCGTCTGCTCTCCGGCATATCCGGAGAGTCTATCACCGCCGCGCCGCGGCCGCCTCAGGAGCGCACATCGTAGCCGCGCAGCCGCCGCGCCCAGATGTTGCGGTATCGCACGCGCGTGTCGTGGTCCTGCAGCACCAGCGGCTCCTCCGGCCCGTGCGGCTCGTACGGGCGCACTGTGCGGTGCGCCATCTGCCCGATGATCTCCTGATGATGGTGCACCAGCGCGCCGTTGAAGACCACCGTCACAAAGGCGGGCTTCGCCACCTTGCCATTCTCGAACCGGGGCGCCTCGAAGAAAATGTCGTAGACGTTCCACTCGCCGGGCGCGCGGCACGGGTTCACCATCGGCGGCCATTGCCCGTAGATCGAGCCCGCCTGCCCGTCGGCGTAAGTCGGGTTGTTCCACGAGTCGAGCACCTGAATCTCGTAGCGCCCCATGATCACGATGCCCGAATTGCCGCGCCATTGCGAATCTCCGTCCAGCTCCACCGGCGACGCCCACTCGATGTGGAACTGCGCGTCGCCGAACTTTTCCCGGCTGATCAGGTCCCCGGTGCGCCCCACGCACTCGACATATCCGTTTTCCACCTTCCAGCGCGCAGGGAGCTGTTTGCCGCGGTCCGCGCCGCGCCCCATCTGAAACCACATGGAAAGGTTGCGCCCGTCGAACAGCACGATTGCGTCCGAGGGCGGATCGCCCGGCTTCGCGCCCGGCGTCACCACCGCGGGGCGCGGACGCTCGATGTCATGCACCTTCCACTTCTGCCCCGGCAGTTGCGGCGTGTCGGAATACCCAAGCGGCGCCGTGCGCCACTCGCGCTTCGGATTCTGCTGCGCAAGGGCGGGCAGGACTCCGGCGGTTGCGAAAAAACGTCTCCGGTTCATGGTTGCAACACCGCCGAGTCTATCAGAACGCGCCCGTCAGTCGCGCCAGTCCGCCACCCAGATGTTGAATTCGTACCGGCTCTTCGCCTGCCAGTCGGAGGAGAACACCAGCTTCTTGCCATCGGGGGAAAATTCCGGGAACGACACGAAACCGTCGAACCACGTCAGGCGCTCCAGCCCCGTCCCATCGGTGCGGATCCAGTACAGCTCGAATTTCCGCCCGTCGCAGTTGTGCAGGTTCGACGAAAACACCACCCGCTTGCCGTCGGGCGTGAACGTCGGAGCAAAAGCCGCGCAACCGGTGCGCGTCAATTGCCGGACGTTGCTGCCATCGGCGTCGGCAATGAACAGCTCCATCCGCATCGGCTCCGTGAGATTCTCCTTCAGCAGCTCCCTGTAGCGCCGCATCGCCTGCTCGTTGTCCGGCGCCGTGGCGCGCCACACGATCTGCTTGCCGTCGCGCGAATACACCGCGCCCCCGTCGTAGCCCTCGCGCCGCGTGATCTGCCGCTTCCCCGAACCGTCCGTCTTCATCTGCCACAGCTCCAGATCCCCGGAGGCAAGCGACGTGAAAATCACGTTCCCCGTGCGGAAATTCACCGTCGCTTCCGCGTCATATCCCGGACTGTCGGTCAGCTTATTTACAATCTTTCCCTCATCAGTTGCCAGATAAATGTCATATCCGGGAAACACGCCCCACACGTAGCCCTTGCTGCGGTCCGGCGGCGGGGGGCACGCCTCGCCCGCTTCGTGCGTCGAGGCGTACACGATGTGCCGGTTGTCAGGCAGAAAATAGCCGCACGTGGTTCTTCCCTTCCCCGTCGACACCAGCCGCTGCGCCGTTCCATCGGCGTTCATGATGAAAATCTGGTCACACGCGAAGGGCGGACGCATCGACTGAAACACCAAGCGCTTGCCGTCGGGCGACCAGTATGCTTCGGCGTTTTGCCCCCCGTCGGTGAGCTTCCTGAGGTTCGTCAGGTGCTTGCCCTCCGGCGGCTGCTGCCCGGCGGCGCAACTGCAAAGGCACACGAAAAGCGCAAGAGTGCGAGTCATCGGATTCCCCAGCCTGTCTATTCCATTAAACCTCAGGAGCGCCCCTCGAAGAGATTGCGCCCTTCCACCAGCGCCCGCATCTTGCGGTCCGCCACGCTGCGCTGCAACATCCAGAAGCCGCAGTCCGGATGCACGTAGTGGATCCGCTCCACGCCCAGCACTTGCGCCGCATGTTCGATCCGCTTCGCGATCACCGACGGCGCCTCCACCTCGTTGTCCTTGATGTCCACCACGCCCAGCCCGAGCCCGATCTTGGGATCGAGATCCCGAAACGCCTCCAACTCTCCGTATCCACGCCGCGCGAACTCCAGCACGAAGTGATCCACGTGCAGCCCGTTCAGAAACGGCAGCAGGTCTTTCCAGAAGCCTTTCTGAATGGTCTGCCCGCCGTAATTGCCAAAGCAGATGTGCATCGCGCGAGTAACCGGGATCGCGTCCAGCACACGGTTCAGCGCTGGCAACGCCCACTCGGCGTCCTCGGGATGGCCGCTGATGTTGGCTTCGTCCAGCTGGATCACATCCGCCGGAATCCGGGAAAGCTGCTGCGCCAACACCTCGGCGATCGCCACGCACAGCTCCGCCCGCGAGCCGTAATGCCGGTCCGTCAGTACCTTGGCCAGCATGTGCGGCCCCGTGCAAGTGAACTTTATCGGCTTTGCCGTCAGACCGCGCGTGAACTCGAAATCGCGCGGCAGGTTCAGCACGCCCGCGCCCACGGGTCCCGTGACAATCCCTGCCGGGTCGGTGCGGTAGGCCACTCCGGCGTCCTTCCGGAACGCCTCGATATCCTCCAGTGAGAACCGCGTGCGGATGCCGTCCATGCGGGAGATGAAATAGTCGATCATCCCGTTGGTCTCCGGATGGCCCGGATCAAAACGGTTCAGCTCTCCGTCCGCCACCACGTCGATTCCGGCCAGCTCCTGCGTCTTCAACACGACCATCACCGCATCGCGCAGCGTCGTCCTCGAAGTGTCCCCCGGCAGCCAGTGCGGAACCGGGTAGCTGCCGACAACCGTCGTCAAAATCGCCATGCGCGCCATTGTAGCGGATCGGCGCGAAACCGGGCTTCGCTACAATGACTGTTTGCCAAGCGTCACCGTCGTTGTCCCCACATTGCACTGCGGCGAAAACCTGCGGCAATGCGTGGACTCGCTGCTGGCGCAAACATGGCAAGAGCTGGCCATCGTGGTTGTCGACAACAGCGGCAAGGGAAAAGCCCGGGACGTTCTTCCGGACTTGCCGCGCCTGCGCGTGCTCGAAAATCCCGACAATGCGGGCTTCGGTTCCGCTATCAACCGCGGCTTCCGCGAGTTTCCTGCCGACTATCTCGCAACACTCAATGACGACGCCACCGCAGCCGAATCCTGGGCGGAAAGCCTCGTGGAAGCCCTCGAAAGCGACCCTGCCGCCGGCATGGCCGCATCCAAAGTCATTCTGGCAGGCACCGAACAGCTCGACTCGGCCGGCATGAACATCGCCCGCGACGGCAGCAGCCGCCAGCGAGGCCACCTTGAGCCGGAACGCTTCCACAACGAGCCCTGCGAGGTCCTCCTGCCCAGCGGCTCCGCCGCCATTTACAGGCGCGCCATGCTCGAACAGACCGGGCTGTTCGAGGAAGACTTCTTCCTCTACTGTGAGGACACCGACCTCGGGCTCCGCGGCCGCTGGGCCGGATGGCGCTGCCTTTACGTGCCGGAAGCGCGCGTCGCCCACCGCTACTCCGCCAGCGCCGGCGTCGCCTCCCCGCTGAAGGCGTGGCTCGTCGAACGCAACCGCCTCCGCCTCATCGTTCGCAACTTTCCCCTCTCCTGGATCTGTACGAGCTTCGCGTGGGCAGCGGCGCGCTACTTCTGGCATGGGGTGGATCTGCTGTTCGGCCACGGCAAGGCGGCGGAATTCAGCCGCCGCGAAGGCGGAGCATGGCGCCTGCCGTGGCTCGTGCTGAAAGCCCATCTCGATCTCGTCCGCCATCTGCCGCGCCTGCTGGCCCAACGCCGCCGCCTCCGCCGTGCGCGCCGCATTCCGGCAAGTCAGTTCCGGGCTTTGCTCAAACGGTTCTCGATGCCCGTCCGTCAGGTGGCTTCATGGTGAACGGCGGCCGCACCCTCATCCTGATTCCCGCCTTCAACGAGGAGGCGGCGATCGGCGCCGTCGTGCACGAAGCGCGAGAACTGCTGCCGGAGCTGCCCGTTCTGGTCGTAGACGACGGCTCATCCGACGGCACCGCCGCAGCCGCCCGCAACGCCGGCGCACGCGTGCTCTCCTTGCCCTGCCATCTCGGCCTCGGAGGCTGCGTGCAAGCCGGCTACAAGCTCGCCTTTGAGCTCGGCTTCGAGGAGGTCGTCCGCATTGATGGCGACGGCCAGCACGATCCGCGCTTTGTTCCCCGCCTGCTCGAAACGCTCCGCGAATCCGGCTGCGAAATGGTGATTGGCGTCCGCCGGGGCGCCGGCGGCGGATACGCCACCACGCTCCCCCGCCGCATCGGCATCCATTGTTTCCGGCTCCTTTTGCGGCCCATCCTCGGCCGCCCCGTGGCCGACCCCACATCGGGCTTCGTCGCAGTCAACCGCCGCGCCCTCGAAGTCTTCGCCCGCAGCTTCCCTCTCGAGTACCCGGAAATCGAAACGCTTGTCGTTCTCCAGAGGCGGCGCTTCCGTTTCGTGGAAGTGCCCTGCCCGGTGCGCCCGCGCCTTGCCGGGCGCAGCACCATCACGCCGCTGCGCTCGTTCTACTATGTCCTCCACGTCCTGCTGGGCGTTTTTGTCAACATCCTGCGTCTGGATGCGCGCCGCGCCGCGCGCGCCGTCGGAGAGACCCTCGATGATGGATCTTCTTGACATCCTCACGATCTTCGGAGTCCTGTTGCTGTTGATCGTGCTCCGCGCCATCCGCCGCGAACACATCCGCGTGGAGCATTCCGTCAGCTGGCTCGCCGCCGCCCTCGCACTGATCGTCCTCTCCCGCTGCGGCCCATGGCTCGCCGCCGCCGCCGCCGCGCTCGGCATTCGCGAGCCCTCCCTGGTGCTGCTGTTCCTGATCCTTGTCGTTTTCCTCGGCGTGTTCTACCGCTTCTCCCGCATCGTCTCCGAGCTGAAAGACATGAACATCTCGCTCACCCAGCGTGTGGCCATTCTCGAGTTCCGCCTGAGGAATAAAGATGGCGCGGCGTAAGCAACCCGCCGCACCCGTGGCGGCGTCCAACCCTGTGGTTCCGAAGCCCGGATCCGATCAGTCCTCGTTTCCCATCTGGATCGTCGCCTTGCTGCTGGCAGCGGCTTTCCTCGCCTATCTCCCCGCGCTCAACGGCCCCTTCCTCTTCGACGACTTGAGCCTGGAGGCGCTGCTCCAGTCCCCGCCGCCCTGGGAAGTTCTTGCCGCGCGCATCGCGCGCTCCGTCTCCAATCTCAGCCTGCTCGCCGAAGCAGGACTCGCCGGCCTCAACCCGAAGAGCTTCCACTTCACCAACATCGCCCTCCATCTGCTGAACGGCCTCCTCGTGTGGAGGATCCTGGAGACTCTTCTCGCGCGCCGCGGCCCACTCTCACAGTCCGGCCGCCTCTCCGCCGCGGCCGGCGCCGGCATCTTCCTCCTCCACCCTCTGCAAACCGAAGCCGTCGCCTATATCTCCAGCCGATCCGAGGTCCTCTCCGCTTTCTTCGCCTACTCTGCGTTCCTGCTGTTTCTGCGCAGCGCTGAAACAACGCTTCCGCGTTCGCTCGCCATCACCGTCCTTCTCGCTCTGGGCGCATTGAGCAAGGAACCTGCGGTCGCCCTGGCCGGCGTGTTCCTCCTGTTCGATCTGCTCCTACAAGATCCGCCCAGCCTCCGGCCGCTTCTGCGGCGCTGGAAACTCTATGTCCCCCTGCTGGCCGCCGCATCGGCCGCCGGCATCAAGCTGTATCTCATCCTCTCGCGCGAAGGCACTGCCGGCGCGACAGGCAAGAACAAGCCTCTCGATTACCTGCTGACGCAGTTCGAAGTCATCTGGCAATACTTCCGGCTTCTGCTGTGGCCTGCCGGGCAGAATCTCGATCACGCCTGGCCGGTGGCCAAGGCCCCCGGGGACGCCGGCGTCTGGCTGGGCGCAGCCGCCCTCGCCTGCTTGCTAGCCGTTCTCTGGCGCTTCCGCAAACGCTACCCCGTGGCGCTGTTCGGGATGCTCTTCCTGCTCGTCCTGCTCGCGCCCACCTCCTCCATCGTCCCCATTGACGACGCCATGGCCGAGCGCCGCCTCTATCTTGGCTCTCCCGGCGTCGCGATGATCGCCGCCGAGTTCCTCCGCCGCCTCCGCCCTTCCGCGATTCTCTCCGGCGCCGCCGCCGTTCTCATCGTGCTCGCCGGACTCACCTGGAAGCGGGCCGAACTCTACACGGCCGCCATCCCCATGTGGGAAGACTCGGTCTCCTCGAACCCCAACAACAGCCGCGCCTGGTTTCATCTCGGCTTCGCATACTACGAACAGGGCCGCTGCGCCGACGCGACGCAGGCTTACGAAAAGGCCGCTGCCACCGCTGCCGCCCCGGATTACCAGCTGCTGGTCAATTGGGCCACCACGCTGGAATGCTCCGGCCGCATGGACGAGGCTATCGCCCGCATCCGCGAGGCCGACAAGCTGGAGCACCGCGCCGAGGGCCTTGCCATCCTCGGCCGCATCTACGCCAAACAGGGCCGCCTCGGCGATGCCCTGAATGTCCTCAACGAAGCCTTGCAGCTCGATCCTTCGGAGGAGAACGCCCTCGTCTTCCGCGGCAACGTCTATCTGCTCCGCAACCAGCCCGCCGAGGCGCTCGCCGACTACGAACAGGCCCTCCGCCTCCAGCCGTCGGACTCGGCCGCCCTCAAGGGCCGCGAGTCCGCCCTCCGCGCCCTCGGCCGCACGCAGTGACCCCATGCGCATCGGCATCAATGCGCTCTACCTGATCCCCGGCGGCGTCGGCGGCACAGAAACATATTTGCGCTGTCTTGTCAGCGCCCTCGAACAGGACGCCCCCGCCCACGAGATCCTCGTCCTCACCAACCGCGAAACCGGCCCTCTGGGCCGCCTCTCCCGCGTGCAGCCCGTCCCCGCCCGCTGCCGCCCGTGCCGCATCCTTTACGAACAGCTCGCCCTCCCCTTCGAACTCGCGCGCTGCCGGATCGACGTCCTCCTCAACCCCGGCTTCACCGCCCCTCTGGCGTCGCCCGTCCCGCAGGTCACCGTCTTCCACGACCTGCAACACCTCCGCCACCCGGAATACTTCCGCTGGTTCGATCTCCCCTTCTGGCGCCTGCTGCTTTGGGCTTCCGCCCGCCGCTCCACGCGCTTGATCGCCGTCAGCGATGCCACACGGCAGGACCTGCTCCGCTTCTACGGCAGAGACGCCGTTGTCGTCCCGCACGGCGTGGAAGAGGACTTCTTCGCCATCGCCGGAAAACGCGAGCCCTCCGGCTTCCTGCTGTATCCCTCCACCACGCACCCTCACAAGAACCACGACCGCCTCCTCCGGGTCTTCTCACGCCTGCGCGCGGAGCAGCCTTCCTTGCGCCTCGTCCTCACCGGTGTGCCGGGCTTCGCCGGCGAGCGCGTGCGCCGCCTGGTCCGCCAGCTTCGCCTGGAAGACGCCGTCGACTTGCGCGGCTGGATTCCGCGCCACGAACTGCTCGAACTCTACCGCCGCGCCTCCGCCTTCATTTATCCCTCGCTGTTTGAAGGCTTCGGCATGCCAGTGCTCGAAGCTCTCGCCGCCGGGCTCCCCGTTGCATGCAGCGCCATCGAGCCTCTGCGAACCCTCGCAAGCGGCTGCGCCCTGTTGTTCGATCCGTGCAGCGAAGAAGAGATGCTCGCCGCACTGCGCGCCCTGCTTGTCGGCGCCGCGCCCACGGGAGGCGCCGCTCACGCGCGCCAGTTCACCTGGCGGCGCGCCGCCGAACTCACACTCCGAGTTATCGAGGACGCCTACCGCAAGAAGTCTTCCATCTGAAGCCGCGCGTCCGTCTTCTCGTCGCGGTACTTCACGATCACCGGCGTGTAAAGAGACAGTCCCCACTCTTTGCCCGCGCCCCGCGCCACGGCGCGCGAACCCGCCACCACGACGGCTTCTTTCGGGATCACCAGCGGCTCATCCCCTTTCGCCGTATGGATCTCGCCCCGTACCAGGTCGTACACAGGCGTCGAACGCGTCAACACCACCCCCGCCGCCAGCACTGCGCGCCTTTTGACCACCGTGCCTTCATAGACACCGCAGTTGCCGCCCACCATCACGTCGTCTTCGATGATCACCGGCATCGCCCCCACCGGCTCCAGCACGCCGCCGATCTGCGCCGCCGCGGAAATATGGCACCGCGCTCCCACCTGCGCGCAGCTTCCCACCAGCGCGTGCGAATCGATCATCGTCCCCTCCCCCACCCACGCGCCCACGTTCACGTACATCGGGGGCATGCACGTCACACCCCTGCCGAGATATGCGCCATCGCGGATCGACGATCCGCCCGGCACGATCCGCACCCCGTCCTCCGGCTTCAGGTGCTTCACCGGGTAGGTCGATTTGTCGAACCACGGCTGCCGGGCCGCGTCGATCGACATGTCCACCAGCGCCCCCATCCGGAAGCCCAGCAGAATGCCCTTCTTCACCCACGCATTCACGCGCCAGCCCGTCGCGCTCGCGGCATCAGGCTGCGCCGCGCGGATCCGCCCCGCGTTCAGCTCCTCCTTGAATTCCGCGAAGAGGGCGAAATCCGCCGCGCTGTATTGTTCAGGAGGATTCTCGAAAAGCGCTTCAATCTGTTGCTGCATACCGGAACTCAGATCAACCCCGTCTGCTTCAACACCTGCTCGATCTTCGCAAGGTTCGCCGCCGAAGGCGGCACCAGCGGCAGCCTCCACACCGGCTCGAGCAGCCCCATCCGCGCCAGCGCCGCCTTCACGGGAATCGGGTTCGACTCCACGAAGTTCAATTCCATCAGCGCGAGCCATTGTCTCTGCAGCCGCCGCCCCTCCGCGAAGTCCCCGTCCAGGCAGGCCTGCGCCAGCGCGCGCATCGGCCCAGGAATCTCGTTCGACGCCACGGAGATCACGCCCCGCCCGCCTAGCGCCGCCAGCGCCAGCGTGATCGAGTCGTCGCCGCTCAACACGTCGAACTCCTCCGGCACGGTGGCGCAGATCTGCGCCATCTGCGCGACGTTCCCGCTCGCCTCCTTCACCCCCACGATGTTGTCGATCTCCGCCAGCCGCCGCAGCGTCGCCGGCTCGACGTTCACGCCGGTGCGCCCCGCCACGCTGTAAACCACAATCGGCAGCCGCGCCGCGGAAGCAATGGCGCGGTAATGCTGGTACAGCCCTTCCTGCGTCGGCTTGTTGTAATAGGGCGTCACGCTCAGCAGCCCATCGGCGCCCATCGCCTCCAGTTCACGCGCCAGCGCGATCACCTCCGCCGTGTTGTAGCCGCCGCAGCCTGCCAGCACCGGGCACTTGCCCTTGGCTTCCTCCAGCGTGATCTCCACCACGCGCAGGTGCTCGCGCCGCTCGAGTGTCGGGCTTTCCCCCGTCGTGCCGCAGGGCACAAGAAAGTGGATGCCCGCTTCCAGCTGCCTTCGCACCAGGCGCCGCAGCGCTTCCTCATCCAGCGAGAGATCCTTCTTGAACGGCGTCACCAGCGCCGTGCCGCATCCGATGAACCGGCTCATTCCGCCTCCTCGTCGATCCTTTCTTCCGGCGAAAAACTTCGCGCGGCGCTCATGACTCCATCTCGTCGAATAACACCCGGCTGAACTCGTGGCAGCCTTTCAGCCCTTGCGCCAGCCTCTGCGCCGCCCATAAAACGCCGCGCGCGAATCCCTCCCGGCTGCGCGCCGTGTGCCGCAGTGTGACGGTGTCCGCCGCGGAGTCAAACCCGATTTCGTGCGTTCCCGGAATCGCGCCCGCGCGGTTGCTGGCCGTGTCGATCCGCCCCTCGTAGCCCGCCCGCCGCATCGCCTCCACCAGCTTCAGCAGCGTTCCCGACGGCGCGTCCTTTTTGGCGCTGTGATGGATCTCCCACGCCCACGCCTCGTACTCTTCCCGCCCGCGCAGCAGCGTGGCAGCCGCCGCCACGATCCGTTCGAACACGTTCACCCCGATCGAAAAATTCGGCCCGTAAATGATGCCCGCGCCGCTTCTGTCAAATGCTCCCTTCACCTCGTCCAGCCGCCCGTACCACCCCGTCGTTCCGCACACCGTTGGCACGCCCAGCGCCGCCAGCCGCAACAGGTTCTCCGCCGCCGTCTCAGGCGTGGTGAACTCGATCGCCGCCGAAATTCCGCGGAAATTGTCCGCGGTTATCCCGGATCCGCCCGCATTGTTGTGGACATCCAGAATCAGCCCTGTCGCGAAGCCATACTGTGGCGCCAGCTGCTCCAGCAGCCGCCCCATTTTTCCATACCCGACCAGGGCTAGCTTCATTCGAACACCTCCGGATCGACCTCGCGGAAGAACTCCTCGTGCAGCGCCGCCACCGCCGGCACGACGTCTTCGTCGCGCACCACGAGGCTCACATTGTTGAACGAGGCGCCGTGGCTGATCATGCGCACGTTGATCTCCCTCAGCGCCGTGAAGATTCGCGCCCCGATGCCCGGCGTCTCGCGCAGCGCGTCGCCCACCAGGCAGAGGATCGCCTGATCCGGCAGCACGCGCACGTCGGAGATCCGCCCCAGCTCGCGCTCGATCTCGGCAATTTGGCGCGGCTGGTCGATCGTCACCGCCACGCACACTTCGCTCGTCGTCACCAGGTCCACCGGCGTCTGGTAGCGGTCGAACACCTCGAAAATCCGCCGCAAAAACCCGTGCGCCATGAGCATGCGCAGGCTACGGATCTCCACAACTGTGATCCCGCGCTTGCATGCGATCGACTTGATCGGGTTGCGGCACGACACCGTGTCGGCAACGATCAGCGTGCCCTCCACCTCCGGGCGCCGCGAATTCAGGATCCGCACCGGGATGTCCTTCTCGATCGCCGGCTGCACTGTAGCCGGATGCAGCACCTTCGCTCCGAAGTAAGCCAGCTCCGCCGCCTCCGCAAACGAGATCTTCCGCACGCGCCTCCCTCCGGGCAACACCCGTGGGTCGCAGGTCAGCATCCCGTCGACGTCGGTCCAGATCTGAATTTCCTCCGCCCCGACGCCCGCGCCCGCGATCGCCGCAGAGAAATCGCTCCCCCCGCGTCCCAGCGTCGTCGTCACCCCTTCCGCTGTGGCGCCGATGAAGCCGCCCATCACAGCCGCCCTCTCCTCGAGCAGCGGGGCCACTATCTCGCGGAACCGCGCATACGTCCGGCTGTAGAGCGGAAGCGCCTGCGTGTGCCGGCTGTCGGTCACCAGTACCGCCCGCGCGTCCACATGCACCGCCGGAATCCCGAACGAAGGGAACGCCAGCGCGATCAGCTCCGACGAAATCTGCTCGCCGTAGCTCGCCGCCTCGTCCCACAGCGCCGGCGTCACCTGCCCGGAAGCGGCGGTCTTCTCGAGCGTGGATTCCAGCTCCTCGAAGCGCCGCTTCAACAGCGCCTCCGCCTCCGCCCGCTTCTCCGCGGGCGCCAGCAACGCCGCTTCCCGCAGGTGATAGTCGCGCAACTCCTCGGCGTCGCGCAGCGCATCGCCCAGATTGCCTGCAGCCGCCTTCTCCGCCGCCGCAAGCAGCCGGTTGGTGGTCTTCCCCATCGCCGAAACCACCACCAGAGGCTTGCGCTCCAGCCGCGAGCGCACAATGGCCGCCACCCGTTCGATCGCCGCGGCGCTCTCCACCGAGGTGCCGCCGAACTTCATTACGATCATGGCTGCCTGCTACTTCAATAGACCCTGCGCGTGCATCAGCTCCGCGTTCAGCACTGCCGCGCCCGCCGCGCCGCGGATCGTGTTGTGCGCCAGGCACACGAACTTGTAGTCCAGCACGGAGCACGTCCGCAGCCGGCCCACCGTCACCGTCATGCCCTTGTCCCGCGCCGCATCGCGCCGCGGCTGCGGGCGGTTCTCCTCGCGCAGGTACAGCACCGGCTTCGGCGGCGCGCTCGGCAGCTTCAGCTTCTGCGGCTCCGCCCTGAAGCTGTCGTAGGCTCCGATCAGCTCATGAATCGTCGCCTTCCGGCTCAGGCTCACGCTCACCGCCACCAGGTGCCCGTCGAGCACCGGCACGCGGTTGCAGTGGGCGCTCACCCGCGCCGGCAGATATTCAATATGGTCGCCCGCGAACTCGCCCAGGATCTTCAGCGTCTCCGTCTCCATCTTCGGCTCTTCGCCCCCGATGAAAGGAATCACATTGCCCACGATGTCGAACGACGCCACGCCCGGATAGCCCGCCCCGGAAACCGCCTGCATCGTCGTCGCCATCACCTGCGTGATCCCGAACGGCTTCAGCGGCGCCAGACCCATCGTCAGCGCCACCGTGCTGCAGTTCGGATTGGTGACGATCGCGCCCTTCCATCCCCGCTTGTGCTGGTGCTCGATCAACTTCAGGTGCGCGGCGTTGATCTCCGGCACCAGCAGCGGCACGTCCGGCTCCATGCGGTGGTTGCGCGAGTTCGAAACCACATAGTGCCCCGCCTCCGCGAATGCCCGCTCGATCTCGGTCGCCGCAGAGGCGTCCATCGCCGAAAAGACAAGTTTCGGCGCTTTTGCATCGGGCTTGCACTCCTGCACGGTCAGCTTCGCCGCATCCGACGGCAGGTCTCCGTCCAGCCTCCACGCCGCCGCCTCCGGATAGGGCTTGCCCGCCGAACGGTCGCTCGCCCCCACCCACGTCAGCTCGAACCACGGATGCCCGTCCAGAAAACGGATGAAATTCTGGCCCACCATGCCGGTGGCGCCCAGCACGCCAACTTCGATCTTCTTCATGTCTGCCTCTTTGCTCCTTGCTTCCCGGCTGCATGCGGTGCCGGCGTCTGCTCGCCGCCCGCCTGCCGCCGGCCCTTCCGCCTTCAGGCCGCCAGCAGCCGCTTCACCATGGTCCGGTAAATGCCCACTGCTTCGGCCAGCTGCGCCTTCGGCACGCGCTCCTCGCTGGTATGAGCCACGTGAATCGAGCCGGGTCCGATCAGGAACGGCTCGCCCCAGGCGCCCCCAAAGGCCGGAATATCGGTGGTGAACGCAACCACCGTCGTCTCGAATCCATCCAGCGCGCCCAGTTTCAGCGCGGGGATGCACAAAACCTCATGGGCTTCCGCCAGCCCTTCGACCGCCCGCGCCACCGCTTCCCGCAGCGGCGCCGGATCGCCCACCAGACGGAACATCAGCGCAGCTTCCGCATGATCCGGAATCACGTTCGGCGCGCGCCCGCCCGCAATCTGCCCGATGTTCAGCGTGCATGCGCCCAGCAACGGGTCCGTGGGCAGCTTGATGGCGCGCACTCGCGCCAGCGCGTCCAGCAACTTCTCAATCGCCGATTCGCCCAGCTCTGGGTAGGCGGAATGCGCCATCCTGCCGCTCGCACGCAGCTCGTACCGCAGCGCTCCCTTGCTCCCCACCGCCAGACGGTTCTCCGTCGGCTCTCCGTTGATCAGATACCGGCTCCCGCGCGGGTGCCGCGCCGCGAAATACGCGCCGGCGCTGTTCTTCTCCTCGCCCACCACGAACAGCAGCGCGAAGCCCCGCACGCCCTCTTCGAGCATCTGCTCCGCCGCGCAGATCATCGCGGCGATGATCCCCTTCACGTCGCACGCGCCTCGCCCCCAGATGTGCGTCTCGTCTTCTCGCGAGGGAAAGAACGGCGGCACCGTGTCCAGGTGCGTCGAGAGCGTCACCACCGGCTCGCCGAAGCACGCGAGCACGTTGTTCCTCCGCGGCTCCACTTCCATCTTCTCCACCTGCCCGCCGAAACGCGCGGCAAGCCCGCCCAGCAGCGAGAACAGATAGTCGCCGATCCGCTCCTCGCCGCCGGTGACGGACTCGATGTCCACCAGCGCGCGGGTCAGTAAGAAAACATCCATGGAGTGGCGGGAACTTTGAGGATAACCAATCCCGAAACGCCGCTTCAAGCACGCGCCCCAGGCGCCTCGCTCCTCGCGCTATTCCAATGTCACCCGCACCACTCCCGGACAACTCGCCCGTAGTGTCTTCCCCGCCGCCGTGATCTCGTACTCGCCCCGGAAGGCGCGAATCCGGAAAACGCCATCTTCGCCAGCCGCGCCCTCCGCCTCCGTGCGCCACCGCCCGTGCACCAGCTCGCGCCACACGGCGTAGTTCGGCTTCTCCGACCAGCCCTTCCGCAACATCGCCGCCGCCGGGCGCCAGTGCCGCCCCTCCCAGAAACCCCACATCAGGAACGCATCCACCCGCGGGTGGCTGAAGCACACAGTAAGAAAATCCCGCGTGAATTCCGCCTGCAATTTCTCGTCCTGCGTCTCGAAATCATATTCCGTGATCCGGATCGGCAGGTTGAATTCTCCGAACAGGTCCAGGATCTCCAGCATCTTTTCGGGCGGCGTTGTCTCCCGGAAATGTCCCTGCATCCCGATGCCCCCCAGCGGCGCGCCCCGGTCCAGCAAGAACCGCAGCGTCTCGTAGAAGTGCCTCCGGTGCGCCTCATCGCGCCCGCCCGCCGACAGAATATTGAAGTCGTTGAGATACAAAACGGGCTTCGGATCGAATTCCTTTGCCGCCTTGTACCATTCCACCATTTCCTCCCGCCCCAGAATGTCGATCAGGTCGTGGTTGGTGTACGGCTCGTTCACCACGTCCCAGTCCTCCAGCAGCCCCCGCGTCGCCGGCACTTCGTCCCGGATGTGATCGAGCACACGTTTCCTGAGCGCGGCCGGATCTCCCGCCAGCTCCTTCAGGTCCGCCGGCAGCCAGCGCCACCCCGGCCAGACGAGCGTGTGCCCCCTCACCCGCGTGATCCCGTTCGCATGCAGCCATTCCAGCGCCTTCAGCGCCACGCTACGGTCGCGCTCCCACTGCGGCCATTTCAGATCGTTTTCCAGCACCGCCATGTTGAAATTGTCGAGAATGGCGCGCCGGTATCTCTCCGCATCCGGCCCCTCTTCCAGCAGGAACCGCCCCGCGATCGCCGTGCCCCATCCGAAGGCGTGCTTCGTCATCCGCACCCGCACCGGCGCCCCCGCCGCGGGCTTCCCGTCGGCGCGCACCGCCTGTACGACCAGCTCTCCCTTGCGGATCCTTTCAATGCGCGCCTCTGCCGCGTCGCGCCAGCTCTGCGCGGCCGCCATGCACGCCAGCCCTGCCGCCAGGGCCGCAAGTATCGCCGGATGCTTCATTCGCATGCTGCTCCCTGTTCTGTGAAGATCCGCGCCCCGCCCTCTACGTGGCGTGGATTTTCCTTACGATATCGCAGTTCTCGGCGATCTCGTCCTTGAACTTCGGCCACATGCCCACGATCACCGCGTCGCCGGGCTTGACGTGCGTGAAAGCGAAGCGGAACGCCGCCTCGATCTGCTCCCGCCCCCAACCGGCCCGCCCAGCGCCCAGGATCTTGAACCCCAGACAAGGCTTCGCCGTCTGCCGGATCACCCGCGTCATCCGCTCCGGATCTTTTTCGAGGAACGGCTCTCCCAGCGGACGCTCGCCGTTCAATAGCGCCCTCGTCTGCTCAGGCGTGCGGGTCACATGATAGAAGCACGCCATGTAGTAATCCACCGGCCAGCCCTTCTCTTCGATCCACTCGATCACCGCCGGATTGTGCGTCGAAACGCCCGCCATCACGCCTGTGTCACGCACCCGTTGCACGAACTCGAGTACCCGCTCCATCTTCCCTTCGCGGAAAGCCTCGTCCGTGCGGTTGCCGTGATGCGCCATGCCGAGAAATCCCAGCTTCGCCATCTCCGGGATCATCGAGAAATCCTTGTGCAGCTCGAAATCGCTCAACAAGAATGTCCGGATCTTCGATCCGCGCTCCCGCACGCCCTGCAGCGTTTCGATCGTCTCTTTCTGGTAATGCAGCTGCCACGTCGTGATCCCCGCCCGCTCCGCCGCCAGGATCGTCTCGATGCGCCGCTCCGGCGTCATCCACTCGCGCATGGACTGGTCGAGAATCCGGTTGAAATGCGAATAGCCCATCAACGGATTGGTCCCGATCACAAGCCTCGAGACCTCGTGCCTGCCCCCGAATTTCACCGACGGCAACGGCGCGCTCGCACCCGCCATCGCGGGCGCGGCTGCCGCGGCTTGCAGAAAGGCGCGGCGGGTCGCTGGCATGAACATCCTCCTTAAATTCCGATCAACACGTCCTGTTTATACGGGAACCGCTCCCCGCAGTCAAGGCCGCCTGTATCCTGTCTCTATGGCACTGCATCCGCTCGCTGGACGCCCCACCCCGGCAGAAAGCCTCGTCGACCTGCAAGAGCTGCTCCACGCCTACCACACGCTCACGCCCGACATGAGCGACCCCCACCAGCGCGCCAGCTTCGGCACCAGCGGACACCGTGGCTCTTCGTTGAATGGCACCTTCACCGAAGCCCACATCCTCGCCATCGCCCAGGCGATTTGTGATTACCGCCGCGAGCGCGGCATCACCGGCACGCTGTTCGTCGGCAAGGACACCCATGCCCTCTCCGCCCCGGCCGAACGCACCGCCGTAGAGGTCTTCGCCGCCAACAGCGCCGATGTCGCCATCCAGGCGGACAATGGCTTCACCCCGACTCCCGTCATCTCCCACGCCATCCTTCAGGCCAACCGCGGCGGCGGCGCCACTTCCGACGGCGTCGTCATCACTCCCAGCCACAATCCGCCCGCCGACGGCGGATTCAAGTACAACCCGCCCGACGGCGGGCCCGCTGGCTCCGATGTCACTTCGTGGATCGAGCGCCGAGCCAACGAACTGCTCGCCGATGGCAACCGCACCGTCCGGCGGATCTCCTACGAGCAGGCGCTCCGCTCGGCGAACGTCCGCGAGATCGACTTCGCCGGGCCTTATATCGACGACCTTGCCTCCGTCATCGATATGGATGCGATCCGCGCCGCCGGACTCCGCATCGGTGTCGATCCGCTCGGCGGCGCCGCCGTCCACTACTGGGACCGCATCGCCGCGCGCTACGGCCTGAACCTCTCCGTCGTCAATCCCCGCGTCGATCCCGCCTTCTCCTTCATGACCCTCGATCACGACGGCAGGATCCGCATGGACTGTTCGAGTCCTTACGCTATGGCGGGTCTTGTCAGCCTCAAGGACCAGTTCGACATCGCCTTCGGCAACGATCCCGACACGGACCGCCACGGCATCGTCACGCCCACCGGCGGCCTGCTGAATCCGAACCATTACCTCTGCGCCGCCATCCGCTATCTCTGCGCGCACCGCAGCCGGTGGTCCGCCGCAGCGCGCATTGGAAAGACGCTGGTCTCGAGCGGCATCATCGACCGCGTCGTCGCCGCCGCCGGCCGCGCCGTGTGCGAAGTCCCCGTTGGCTTCAAATGGTTCGCCCCGGGACTTTACGACGGTTCGCTCTGTTTCGGAGGCGAAGAGAGCGCGGGCGCGAGCTTCGTCCGCCGCTCGGGCGCCGTCTGGACCACCGACAAGGACGGCATCATCCTTGGATTGCTCGCCTGCGAGATCACCGCCGTCACCGGGCGCGACCCTGCCGTCCACTATCGCGAAATCGAAGAGAACCTCGGCCGTTCCTTCTACACCCGCATCGACACGCCCGCCACGCCGGAGCAGAAGGCGAAGCTCTCGCGCCTCGACGCCGCCTCTGTCACGGACTCAGAACTCGCCGGCGATCCCATCCGCGCCAAGCTCACCACGGCCCCGGGCAACGGCGCTTCCATTGGCGGCCTCAAGGTCGTCACCGATGGCGGCTGGTTCGCCGCCCGTCCTTCCGGGACCGAGAACATCTACAAGCTCTACGCGGAAAGCTTCCGTAGTCCCGAACACCTCCATCGCATCGTCGAGGAAGGCCGCGCTCTCGTGCTCCGCGCCCTCTCTTGACGCTCAGTCCAGCGCTGCGATCTCGCCCGGCACGATCTTCCTCGTGCGCGGCAGATAGCCGCGGTAACTCAGGTAGCCGACCGCCGCCAGGGTTCCCACGAACACGACCAGCTTGATCACGTCGGTGGCGCGGTTCAGCGGCAGCGTCTTCCACAGGATCCCCAGCACGGGCTGCGCAATGCACATCGCCCACACCGTGCCGTAGAAATAACGCCGCTCGTCGCCCTCGCCCGCCGTGGAGGGCTTCACCCGCGGCAGCTTGCCCATCAGTCCCAAAAGCCAGATCGGCACCGCCACGGGGAAGTAGCCGTACCAGTAGATCTGCTTCAGAATCCATTTCCCTGTGGTCACCGCAACAAGCAGCCCAGCCAGGTTCAGCAGGCCGTAAGTTACCGCCGCGCTCCAGGCGAACGTGTAGCAGATGCGGCGGTACAGCGGGTTTGGCTTGTCTTCCGTAAACCGGATGATGTATGGCGCCGGCTCGCAACCCGGAAGCTTCCCGCGCAAACCCGCGATGCCCGTCCCGATGAGCACCGCCGCCAGCCACCACGTCATGCGGCCCCCGAAGCCTTCCTCGAACAGCCGGAACACCATCGGTCCTGGAATCAGGAAGAACACGAAGATCCAGATGGGCCAGTGGTTGAACCGGTAGTAAAGCTTGTTGCGCGTGCGGATCTTGCGCTGGCTGGCCAGTTCGATCTTGACGTCACCCATACAAACTCTTCAGTGTGCCACAGAAGGCGCCCGGCTCCGGCGGTAGAATGCGGCTCATGCGGATCGATCTCGGCGGCCAGAAAGCTCTCGTCACCGGCGGCGCCCGCGGCATCGGCGCGGCCATCGTGGAAGCCCTCCGCGCCTGCGGCACGGAAGTCTGCATCGCGGACACTCTCGGCGAGCCGCCCGTGGACGTTACTGATCCGCGCTCGCTCGAAGAAGCCTTCGCCCGTGCCGGCGAGGTCGATATCGTCGTCGCCAACGCGGGCACAGCCCTCTTCCACCGTCTCGACGAAACGACCGCCGAAGCCTGGCAGCGCCTGCTAGACATCAACCTCACCGGCGCATTTCACACCCTCCGCCTCGCCGCGCAAGTCATGAAACCCCGCCGCCGCGGCTCGATCGTTCTCACCGCCAGCACCAACTCTTTCGACGGCGAGGCCGATCTGGCCGCCTACAACGCCACCAAGGCCGGTCTGCTCGGTCTTCTCCGCACCGCCGCCAACGAACTCGGCCCCTGGGGCATCCGCGTCAACGCCGTCTGCCCTGGCCTCATCCGCACGCCTCTCACTGCCTCCCACTTCGCGCAGCCGCAACTGCTCAAGGAATATTTCCGCCACATCCCCCTTGGCCGAGGCGGCGAGCCCGAAGAGGTCGCCTCCGCCATCGCCTTTCTCGCCTCTCCGCTCGCCTCCTACATTACCGGCGCCGCGCTCGTTATCGACGGCGGGCAGATGGCAGCCAAGTTCGGCATCTGGGACGAGAGTATCGCCCGCTTCTCCTGCGATCACTGGGAGCTTGCGCCGCCCTCCTCCACCACTGCCTGAATCGTCGCCGGCGCGTTGCCCTCCAGCCGGTTGTTCACAAACAAGAACGCCATCTGGCGCCGCTGTCTTGCCCTCTCGATCAGCGCCCGCAGCGCGCTCCGCGCCCCCTCGTTTACCTCCTGCACGCGGTCGTAAGGCTCGAACTGCGCCACCGCCTGCTCGTAGCCGCGCCCGTGCCGCAGCAGCGCCCTCGCCACCAGAAAATCCGCCGTGTAGGCGGCCTCGATGCGCACCTGCTCCTCGAGCGGCGGCATCCGCGTCCATGCGTTGAACACGTGCGCCGCCGTATGCTCGCGCAGCGCGTCGAAGTACAGTTCGTCCAGGTACTCCTTGTTCCTCACCTCCACCGCGTATCTCCACCCCTTGGGCAGCGCCGCCAGAAAGGCGCGCAGGTCGGCGGCAAACGGCGCAACGCTCTCGTACAGCCGCTTGCCCATCGTGCCGAACTCGAACATCAACACGCCGATCCGCTCCGCGTACGGCTCCAGCGGATCCAGCAACGCCCTCTGGAACAGGTCCGCATTCAGGTAATGTTCGTTCGCCTTGCCCGCCCTGCCTCCATACCGCGCGTGCCCCGGCCATTCTTTCACTGCGATTTCTTCCGGCACTTTCAGGCCGAACTTCAGCTGCGGCGGCGCCACCGCGAACAGCCGCTGCCAGTACTGGCGCGAGGGAAACTGGTAAAACGAAAAGTCGCCGCCCACCGCCGGAAACACTTCCGCATATTCGGCCAGGCACTCGCTTTCAAATCTCTTCTGCGAGAACCGCCCGCGCGTCATGTAGCGCTCGCGCGTGTAGATCTGCCCCATCCAGCCTTCGTACTTCCACGAGCTCGTCCCCAAATAGACCCCTTGCGCCGCCAGCTCCCGCAACCGCGCTGCCAGCCGGTCCCGCGGCGTGCCCGCTTCTCCGAACAACTCCAGGTTCTCCATGAGCCTCTCTTGCACCCTATTGTCGCCCGGCCGCGCCGGGGGATTGACACGCCGCCTGGAAGTGTAAAAAATTATAGTATGCAGCTCACAGCCAGGCAGCAGGAGATCCTCGACTTCATCCTCGACTACCGGCGCGCCAATGGCTGTTCGCCATCGATCCCCGAAATCCAGAGCCGCTTCGGCATCAGCAGCCCCAACGGCGTCGCCGGCCACCTGCGAGCGCTTGAGGCCAAGGGCGCCATCCGCATGGGCAACCGCGGCTCGCGCCGCATCGACGTGCCCTCCGAAATGCCCCCCGCCCCGCGCCTCTTCTCGCTGCCGGCTTATGGCCCCATCCCCGCAGGGCCGCCGCAGTCCGTTGGTGCCGGACCGGCCGAAAACGAAACCTGGATCGACCCAGCACTGCTCGGCTTCCGCCCCAAGCCCGGCTCCTTCCTGCTCAGGGTGCGCGGCGATTCCATGAAGGACGCCGGCATCCTCGACGGCGACGTGGTTGTTGTCGAACCCAACCCCTCGCCCCGCGCAGGCCAGATCGTGGCCGCTCTTATCGACGGCGAATCCACGCTCAAGCGCCTGGTCCGCGTCCGCGGCGCATGGTATCTCAAGGCCGAGAATCCCGCCTATCCCGAGCTCCACCCGCGCGCCGACCTCGTCATTCAGGGCGTCGTGCGCGGCGTCGTCCGCCGCCTCGGCTGAACGCCCGGACCGTTGTATCCTGTTCTGCATGGGGCAGCCGGAACCGCCCTCGCCGCCGCCGGAGCCCCGCGGCGACGACGCCGAGCCCATGCTCTGGTGTCCCGTTCGCTCCGCCCATCTTGAACAAAAACAGTGCAAATTGTTCTGCCCGCGCTGCGGCTACTACATGAGCTGCGCCGACTACTACTGACCCGTCCCTTGCACGGCCCGTGCACGTCTGCGACGCTGAAGTCCGGGCCCGCCGGAGGTCACGCGGCATGTTTTCTCTCGTCCTGACCTGCACCGAGCGCGAAGCGGAACTCCTCTCCGCCGAATTGTGGGAGAAGGGCGCGGCCGGCATCGAGGAAACCACCCTGCCCGGAGGCCGCTGCCAGCTGCGTGCATACTTCGAAAACCCCGAAGGACTCGCCGAAGCCTTCGCCGCTTTCGATCCCCGCCGCGAACCGGCGCCGGACATCGATTGGGATGCCGTCTGGCGGCAGGCATGGCCCGCCTTCCCTGTGGGCAAGCGCCTCTACCTCGCCCCGGAGTGGGATGAAAGCCCCACGCCCTCCGGCCGCCTCCGGCTCATCATTCACCCCGGCCAGGCCCTCGGCACCGGGGCGCACCCCGCCACGCGGCTCTGCCTCGAGGCGCTCTATTCCCGCCTCCAGCCGGACCAGACCGTCCTCGACGTGGGCACGGGCTCCGGCATCCTCGCCTCCGCTGCCCTCCTGCTCGGCGCCCGCGCCGCCGCCTGCGACATCGACTTCGACTCCCTGCTCATCGCCCGCCGCAACCTGCTCTCCGACGGCCGTCGTGCCGCTCTCTTCTGCGGCTCCGTCCGCGCCGCGCGCGCCCGCGCCTTCGACGTTATCGTCGCGAATCTCAATGCCGCCACCCACGTTACTCTCGCTGGCGAGTACGCGCGCCTCGCCCCCGGGCTTCTCATCCTCTCCGGCTTTCCCGACCGCGACACGCCCGAACTCGAGTCGCTCCTGCGCCGCCACAGGTTCCTCACGGAAGCGGCGCTTGAATCCGATGAATGGAGGTGCCTCGTCCTGTGCAACGCTGCTCGTTCCTGAAAACCCTCTTCTCCCTGCCAGCTTTCGCCGCTCTGCCCGCCCCGCACACGATCACCGCGGTAGAGCTGTTCCGCCTCCACGGCCGCAGAACCTTAACGCCCGGCGTCGACGCCCAATACCAGGTCCAGCCTCTCCACGTCTACCCGCAGTTCCGCCCGAAACCCTACCGCGACGACCCGCAGCCCCCGCGCGAGGCGCCCTTCTCCGCCATCTACCTCTCCATCCGCACGGACCGCGGCAGCGAGGGGCTCTACGGCCCCATCGACCGCGAAGCCGCGGTTTTGATTGAAACGCAACTCAAGAACTTTGTTCTGGGCAAGGACGCCATGGCCGTGGAGACCGTGTGGGACCTGCTCTACCGCTCCAACCGCCACTTCCGCTCGTCCCACCCCATGATCGCCATCTCCGCCATCGACAACTGCCTCTGGGATCTGCGCGGCCGCGTTCTCAACGCGCCCGTCTACAGGCTCCTCGGCGGCCCTTCCCGGAACGCTGTGGAAGCTTACGGCTCCGCCCTCGGCTTCTCCGTTGAACCGGACGCTGCGGCGAAAAAGGCCCTGGATCTCAAACAGGAGGGCTTCCGAAACCAGAAGTGGTTCTTCGCCCACGGCCCAGGCGATGGCCCCGAAGGCGTCCGCCGTTGCGCCGATCTCGTCTTCGCACTCCGCATGGCCGTTGGCCAGGATGTGGACCTCATGTTCGACGCCTTCATGGGCTGGACCCTCGACTTCGCTCTTGCCTGGGCCCGCCGCACCGAGTCCCAGCATCCGCGCTGGATCGAAGAGGCCTTTCCGCCCGATCAGCTCGACTCTTTCGCCGCCCTTCGCCGCGCCACCTCGATCCCCGTCGCTACCGGCGAGCACTTCTACAACCGGTGGGAAGTGAAACGCTATCTCGACGCGCAAGCCATCAACGTGGTCCAAGCGGACCCCGAATGGTGCGGCGGCGTCAGCGAGCTTCTCAAGATCTGCCACCTCGCCTCGGCCGCCGGCGTGCAGGTCGTTCCCCACGGACACTCCCTCCACGCCGCACTTCACGTCGTCGCCGCGCAACCGCCCTCGCTCTGCCCGCTGGTCGAGTATCTCATCCTCAAAATGCGCAGCTATTACTTCTTCGAAAAACGACAGCTCGTCCCCAATGGCGGCTTCATTTCGCTCCCGGAGACACCCGGCTTCGGCATCGAATTCGACGAAGCGAAAATCGAAAAGCGCGAACCTTTCCGCCCCTGATCCGGTTATTCGAACATCTCCGCTGCCTGCACGGTGCGCGTTTCTGCCCCACGGGCGCCCAGTTGCAGCCGCGACACCCGTACGTCCTCCTGCACGATTCTCTCCGGCTTCGGCGTGTTGTATTCCACCGGCGACGGCGCCTCTTCCACGATCCGGTTCCTCAGCTCTTCCATCCCCGGCCCGGCAAAGGCAAACGCCATCGCTTGGGGCCGCAGGTGCCGCTGGACAGCGCGCCGCACATCCTCACGTGTGAGCTCCCCAAACCGCTCCCGCAAATAGTCCGATTGCAATCCCGTGCCGTAATACACGCCGTCGATCTCGTGTCCGAGCCGCGCGCTTAGTCCCTCTTCCAGCAGCACAAAGTGCCGCGAAAGAAACGCCCGCGCCGCCTCGAATTCCTCCTCCGTCAAGCCCTCCTCCGCCAGCCTTTCCAGCTCCGCCAGCGCCAGCCGTGTGGCGAAGTGGGCATGCTCCGGCGCCACCGGACGGATCCAGAGCTCGAAAATCTGCCGCCGCCGCGCGTGGTTCGGCTCCGGTTCCAGCAGAAACATCGGCGCCGGGAAATACTCGAGATACGCGTAATCGCCGTAATTCAGACCGCGCTGCTGCCGCAGGCTCTCGAACAGCCGCCCGCCGCTTGACCGGTGCTGCCCCAGCGCGGAAACCGCCACCAGCAGCGCCGGATAATCTTCGTGTCCCCTCACCACGGAAATCGAAAACCCGATCGAAATGGCTACGCCTTGCGCGGGCTTCTCCACAAACAGCATCCGGTGGTTTTCGATTCGCGCTGCCGCGGGCACATCCCCGCCGCTGCGCGCTTTTGGCGGCAGCGTCCCAAGCCCTTCGCGCAGCCGCTCGGCAATCCGCCCCGCCTTCGCGCCACCACAGGCGATCCAGACGTTCTCGCGGCTGTATTCCGCCGTCGCAAACGCGCGCACATCCTCGAGCCCCATCCGCCGCAGCGCGCTCACCCGCCCCGCGCACGGATGCCCGTAGGGATGCCCCTCGAACACCAGCCCGTAGAGCGCCTCGCGCGCCAGTTCCTCGTCGTTCTCCCCGCGAAGATCCGCCTCCAGGAAATGAACTGCGTCCTCGCGCAGCCGCAGGAAATCCTCCTCGCGCCAGCCCGGATCGCATAGCATCTCCGCCACCAGATCCGCCATCTCCTCCGCATGATCGGCATGGCAGTCCATCCGGAAGCACGTCATCTCCTTGTCCACGCTCGCTTCTACCGAAGCGCCGCGCGGAAACAGGAACTCAAGAATCTGTTTGTAGCTCCTCCTCCTTGTTCCTCCGTGCGCCAGCATCTGTCCGGCGAGCCAGGCCACACCCTCGCGCCCCGCAGGGTCCATCGCCGAACCCGTCCGGAAAACCACCCGCAAGGATACCAGCGGGCCCTCGTCTTCCCGTACAATCACCCTCATCCCGCCTTCTCCTCCAGCGTCGCCACGGTCCGCTTCTCGCGTCCGAACCACGCCCGCGCCGCTTCCGTCAGTTGCTCCGGCGTCACAGACTCCATCGTCGCGAACAGCCGGTTCACGGTTGCAGGCGTGCGCCTCAAGCCGATGAAGGGCGCCAGCGCCGCCGCCACCGCTTCGCTTCGGTCCAGTCCCAGCACAAACCGGTACCGCAGATGGCTCTTCACCCTTTCCAGCCGCGCTTCATCAGGAGGTTCGGCGGCGATCCTCTCCAGCTCTTCTTCAATCGCCCGCCGCGCGTCGCCCGTCCGCTCCGGCTGCTTCACCCGTGCCACCACTGTGAACAAATAGGGGTCCAGGTGATCCACCGTGTTCGCCCACAAATCGTCCACCCACTGCTCCTCGATCACCAGCCGCCGGTAAAGCTCCGATCCCTGGCTGAAACAGAGCGCGGAAATCAGAATCAGTGCCGCGCATTCCACCCTGTCATCGGCATACGCGGGCGCCTTCTGCGCCACCGCCACGTAGGGCAGCGTGTGCGTCTCCCATTCGATCCGCGCCTCGCGCAGCCCGCACTGCGAGGGCTCCTCCGGGACCTGCAGCCGCCACCTTCCGCGCCGCCAACCGCCCCAGTGCCTCTCCACCATCGCTTGCGCCGCCGCCGGCGCCACGTCGCCGCACAGCAGAATCGTCGTGTTCTCCGGGCGGTAATACCGGTCGAAGAATTCCAGGCTGTAGCCGTACATCTCCGGCATCCGCTCGATGTCGCGCAGAAAGCCCATCGTGGTGTGCTTGTAAGAATGCGCCTCGAACGCCGTGTCTCGCAGCACCTCGAAAAGGCGGTTCAACGGCTCCACGCTGTCCTTCCAGTATTCGCCCAGCACCGCCAGCGCCTCCGTGCGAAAGTCCTCTTCGCTGTATTCGAGATTCTGGAACCGGTCCGCTTCCATCCCGAGCAGCGCGTCCAGGCCCTCCGCGGCGAGCGTCGTGTGATACACGGTCCTGTCGTCGTCGGTATACGCATTCGACGCCGCGCCCATCCGTTGCAGCGCCCGCTCGTATCGCTCCGGCGGAAACGCACGCGTCCCGCGGAACATCATGTGCTCGAAGAAGTGCGCGAACCCGCTGCGCCCCGGCTCCACTTCGTTACGGGAGCCCGCATGCACCACGATGTACACGCTCGCCACGCCCCGCCACGGCAGCGGCACCGTCACCAGCCTCAGGCCGTTCTCGAAATCGTGCTGCTCGTAGCGCCAGGGAAAAGCCTCTCGTTGCGCCATGATTCTCCGCGAATCTTCTCGAACGCCTCCGCCGCCTCCAGCACCCGCTCGTCTTCATACGGCGCGCCCACGAACTGCACCCCCACGGGCATCCCGTTTCTGTCGACTCCCGCCGGCGCCACCGCCGCCGGCAGCCCCAGCAGGTTCGCCGGCGTCAGCGGCCGCGCCGCCTCCAGCACCGGCACCGGCGGATCGCGGTGCGGATACGCCGTCACGCCGAACGCCGGCGCCACGATCACGACATCCGCTCCCCAGCGCTCCAGCAGCCGCGCCCGCATCGCGTCGCGCTCCGCCAGCACGCCCAACAGCCGCTCCACGGTCACCGCCCCCCGCGCCTCCTCCATCAGCGCCGTGCCCGTCCACGCGCACTCTCCCTCCCGCCCCGCCGTCATCGCCCGCAGGCTTTGCGTGATCAGATCTACGAACAACACGCGCCACAACTCGTGCGCGCCCGCGATCAGCCGCGCGTCGAAGTCCGCCTTCGCGAACGCCGCCTCCCACAACCGCAAGGCAGTCCTCTCCGCCGCCGCCGCGCACTCCTCCTGGCCCCCCTCCGGCAGCCACAGCGCGATCTTCGTTTCTCCCTCCGCCTTCCGCACGGGCACGGGCGCGCTGAACGGATCGCGAACATCCCACCCCGCCAGTGTTTCAAACAAAATCCGTACGTCCCGTGCGGTACGCGCCATCGGCCCGCCCACTCCCATGAAGCCCGCCGGATGCCCGATCACCGGCCAGTGCCCTCCCGCCCCCACGCGCCCCGGCGTCGGCTTCAGCCCGCAGATCCCGCAGAAATGCGCCGGCTCGCGGATCGATCCGCCCCCGTCACTCCCCACCCCGCCCGCGCTCATCCACGCCGCGATCGCCGCCGCCTCCCCGCCGCTCGAGCCGCCTGCCGTGCGGCTCGCGTCCCACGGATGGTTCGTGCGCCCAACGATCCGGTTGTCCGTCTCGTAGTAGTACAGGAACTCCGGCGTCGACGTCTTTCCCACGATCACCGCCCCCGCCGCGCGGAGCCTCGCCGCCGCCGTCGAGTCCCGCTCCGCCCGTTCCCCCCGTCTCAACAGGCTTCCGCACCAGGTCACCCGTCCCGCCAAGTCGAAGCTGTCCTTCACGGTCACGGGGATGCCCGCGAGCGGCCCTTCCAGCCGCTGCTGCGCCCGCTCCCGCGCCTCGTCCGCACATACCTCCACGAAAGCGTTCACCTGCGGATTGGTTCGCTCGATCTCTTTCAGGTGCTCCTCCACCAGCTCCGCCGCCGTCGTCTCGCCCTTCTGCAGCGCCTCCCGCATCCGCCACAGTGGCACGCGGTTCCACATGACTCCAGCCTAGCAACCAGCAGGCCCGTTGCTACAATGGCGCATGTGGCGGCATTGACCTTTGACCAGGCGCGCGCGGAGGTCCTCCGGCGCGTTGCTGCGTTCGCCGCCCCTCCTTCCGTCGAGTGGGTTTCGCTCGACGAAGCTCCGGGCCGCATCCTCGCCCAGACCATCCCCGCTGATCGCGACTACCCCCCGGAGCCGCGCTCCATGCGCGACGGCTTTGCCCTCCAGGCGGCCTCCGCGCCGGGCGCTTTCCGTATCCTCGGCGAAGTGCGCGCCGGCGAGCCCTGCCGCTTCCGCGTCGGTCCCGGCGATGCCGTCGAGATCATGACCGGCGCCTCCGTGCCCGAAGGCGCCGACGCCGTCGTCATGATCGAGCACGTCTCTGTCGATCACGGCAGCCTGCGCGTTCCCTCACCGGTCGAACCTGGCGCCAATATCAGCCCCCGCGGCTCCAGCATCGCCTCCGGCGCGCCTGCCGTCGAACAGGGCGCCCGGCTGACGCCCGCCACCACCGCCATGCTCGCCTCCGTCGGCGCCGCCCGCGTGCCGGTTTACGCGCAGCCTCGCGTCGCCATCCTTCCCACCGGCGACGAACTCGTCGACGTCGGCGGCACGCCCGCCCCCTGGCAGATCCGCAACTCCAACTCCCACGCCCTCGCCGCCCAGGTCCGCCGCGCCGGCGGCCTGCCAGTCGTCTTCCCGCCGGTGCGCGATCAGCTCGATCCCACTGTGGAGGCGCTCGAACAGGCCCTGAAACACGATCTCGTGCTTTTGTCGGGCGGCGTCTCTGCCGGCAAGTACGACCTGGTCGAACAGGCTCTCCAGCGCTTCGACGCCTCCGTCTACTTCGACCGCGTCCTCATTCAGCCCGGCCAGCCCTGCGTCTTCGGCCGCGCCGGCCGCACTTTCTTCTTCGGGCTTCCCGGCAACCCCGCTTCCACGTTCGTCTGCTTCGAGATCTTCGCCCGCGCCGCTCTCGACCTGCTCTCCGACGCCGGCCGCACGCTGCTGCCCTTCGCGCTGGCGCGCCTCGCCGAGCCCTTCCGCCACAAGCCCGGGCTTACGCGCTTCCTTCCTGCACAGCTCGAGGACGGCGCGCTCCTCCGCCCCATCCCGTGGGGCGGCTCCGGCGACATCCGCGCCCTCGCGCTTGCCAACTGCTTTCTCGTCGCCGAACCCGACCGCCCCGCCTATGACGCGGGCGAACTCATCCGCATCCTTCTGCTGTCATGAATCAGCTCTCCCATTACGACAAGAGCGGTCGCGCCCGCATGGTCGATGTCAGCGAAAAGCCCGCCACCTTGCGCACGGCCCGCGCCGAAGCATTCGTGCGCATGAAGCCCGCCGTGCTCGAGGCCCTGCCGCGCAATCCCAAGGGCGATCCCCTCGAGGTGGCGCGCATCGCGGGCATTCAGGCTGCCAAGCGTGCCGCCTCGCTCATCCCCTTGTGCCATCCCCTCCCGCTCACGAATGCCGACGTCTCAGCCTCCATCGAAGCGCGCGGCGTCCGCATCACCGCCACCGCCTCCACTACCGCGCAAACAGGCGTCGAAATGGAGGCCCTCACCGCCGCCGCCGTCGCCGCCCTCACCGTCTACGACATGACCAAGGCGCTCGACAAATCCATCACCATCGAGCGCATCCGCTTGCTCGAAAAGACCGGCGGCAAGTCTGGTCACTACCGGCGCAACAACGCATGATCCGCGCTGCCATCCTCGTCATCTCCGACTCCTGCTCCTCCGGCGTGCGCAATGACGCCTCCGGCGCGGCGCTCGCCGCGCGCTGCACCGAACAGGGCTGGCATATCGTCTCCCTCGAAATCCTCCCCGACGAGCCCGCCGCCATCTCGCGCCGTATAGCCGAACTCGCTGATTCCGGTGCCGCCGACCTGATCCTTACTACGGGCGGCACCGGCATCGCCGCCCGCGACTCGACCCCCGAAGCCACCCGCGCCGTCATGGAAAAAGAACTCCCCGGGCTCGCCGAACTCATGCGCGCCGAAGGCCTCCGCCACACGCGCCGCGCCGTCCTCAGCCGCTCCCTCGCCGGCACCCGCCGCCGTTGCCTCATCGTGAACTTGCCCGGCTCGCCCAAGGGTGCCGTCCAGTCCCTGGATGCTATCTTGGATCTCGTGCCCCACATCGTCGAACTGCTCCAGGGCCGCACAGCCCACCCGCAGGAGACGTAACAAACCCGATGGCCCAAGCATCCCACATGATGATGAGATCCCTGTGCCTGGCTGCGCTGGCCTGCCTTGCCCTGCCTTCTTCCGCCCAGCTCACTCTGCCCGGAACCCCCGCTCCCAAGCCGCCTGCCACCTCCAAGCCCGCGCCACGCATGCCCGGGCAGCCCGCGCCCCAACTACCGCCGGACATCGCAGAAGGCCCGGTCATTCGCGCCACTGTCAACGTCGTCCTTGTCCCCACCACTGTCACGGACGAAAAGGGACGCTTCGTACAGGGTCTCGAGCCCCACGACTTCCTGCTTTACGACAACGACAAGCTCCAGACCATCAACCGCGATATCGCCACCCTGCCCCTCTCCCTGGTCGTCTGCATCCAGCGCAGCAACAACATCGACTCCATGCTGCCGAAGATCCGGCGCATCGGCAATGTATTGAACGATCTGCTCATCGGCCAGGATGGCGAAGCCGCCGTCCTCGCCTTCCATCACGAGATCGAACTGCTCACCGACTTCACGCAGGATCCCGACGAAATCAACAAGGCCGTGGCCCAGATCAAGCCCGGCAGCACAAGCTCGCGCTTGAACGACGCGGTTCAAACCGCCATCCGCATGCTGCGCTACAAGAAGGAGCGCCGCAAAGTGATCCTCCTGATCGCCGAGACCCTCGACCGTGCCTCGGAAGCCAGCCCGAAAGAAGTCGCCACCGAGCTTCAGCTCCACAACGTCGATGTCTACACCCTGAACATCAACCGCCTCGTCACGCGCCTCACCGAGAAGCCTCAACTACCGCGGCCTGATCCCTTCCCCCCCGGCACGCGCCCGCGTCCCGGCGTCGCCCCGGGCGATCCCACCACGCAGGCCCAGATTTCCGGCGCACCGGGCTACGCCGCAGAGTTTGTGCCCGTCATTGAAGAAATCTTCCGCGCCGCCAAGGCCATCTTCGTTAGGAACCCCGCCGAACTCTACACGAAATTCACCGGCGGCCGCGAATTCGGCTTCACCACCCAGGACGGCCTCGAACGCGCCGTCTCCGCCATCGGCGCCGAAATCCGCAGCCAGTACATCCTCTCCTACTCGCCGAACAACAAAATGGAGGGCGGCTTCCACCGCATCCGCGTCGAAGTCAACCGCCCGCGGCTGAAGGTCCGCACACGCCCCGGCTACTGGATGGCCGCCGTGCCCGAATAGCCGGTCCTCACGCCGCCCTGCGGAATTCCATCGCCGCAAAGCTCACTACGCTTTGCGGGTCGATGTTCCACTGCTCGTACAACTGCAGCCGCCCGCGCGCCTCCGGCACTGCCTTCAGAAACGTGTAGAACGGTGCGCTCCCGCACCATTTCAAGTCGTCGTGATTCGGCTTCACCAGTTCCCAGAACTCCTCCGCCCGTCCCGCCTCCAGCGTCCCGATCCGTGCTTTGTCCCTCTCTTCCACCTCTTCCATTTCGCCCCTCCTCGCCTCCGCCTGGATCGGATCCCCGTAGCGCCTCCCCATGTGCGCCATGTCCACTCCCAGCACCCAGAGCAGCCGCCGCCCTTCGGCCGCCTGCAGCTCGCCCAGAGCATCGGAAAATTCCCGCACGCCCTCGTCATCTTCCGGCATCCCCCCTCGATACAGGCTCCGCGCAAACGGCCCGATCAGCAGCGGCAGAATCTTCACTTCAGCCCCGAACAGCGCCTGAAGGAACAACACCTGAAACTCGATGGAGTGCTCCACCGCATGGCAGTAATCCTCCAGCTTCGACGCCCGCGGCGCCTTCGCCGCCAGCCTCTCCACCAGCGCCCGCTCCGTGCGCGCCGTCCCGAACGGAGTCACATAATCCTTCCGCGTCAGCCCGAACTTCTCCGGCTCCCCATAATGCGAGGTCCCCAGAATCACGAACACACGGTCCCCCGCGCTCCGCCCCAAGACCCGGTAGGCCTGCCGGTAGCAGCTCCATCCACCCTCCGGACTCACATGCGGCGCGGCAATGCCCAGCACTTCCTCCCCTGCCTCCCCCGTTTCCAGCCCTTGCTGCTCCATCCACGCGCGCAGCATCCCGCCCTCTTCCGGATATGCCGAGCCCGCATGCGCCGCTTGCCGCACCGGCGACTCCGCAAACGCCCGCTGCCTCGCCTCCCTCATTTGCTCAAAAACCGGCCCCTCCAGAAATCCCGCCCGCTCCAGCGCCTCCTTCAGATGCTTCATGATCTCGCCGCTGCGCAGGTCGTTCGTCATCCGGTAAATCGCCTCGCGCAGCTCGTCCTCGCTCTGCTCGCCGTCGAACATCGCCAGCAGCGGCACCAGCGGCGGCGGCACGATCAGCGTCACGTCGGAGTAGCCGAACGGATCACGCATCATCAGCCCCGGACGGTCTTCCAGCGGCGATGGCAGAAAATCCAGATCCATTCGCAGGCGCGGTAGTGGTTTCGACACCACTCCATCATAATGTGAAGTGCGCCCGGCCCCCGGACGCGGAAGTCGAATCCATCGCTTCAGGTGATCCATGCAAAGGCTCAATCCCGCCGAAATCCTCGGCGCGCTCGAATCTCTCCCCGGCTGGCGCTTCGAAGAGGGGCAGATCCACCGCCTCTACCTCTTCCCCTCCTTCACTCACGCCATGGCCTTTCTGGCCGGCGCCGCCACCGTTGCCGAGAAGATGAACCACCACCCGGAATGGACCAACGTCTACAACCGTGTCGACGTCCATCTCTCCACGCATGACGCCGGAGGCGTCACCCAACTCGATCTCGATCTCGCAGCGCAAATGGAATCCCTCGCTCTCAAACTCCTATGAAGAAAGCAGCACTCCTTTCCCTCCTTGCCGCCGCCACCTTCGCGCAGTCCGGCTTCCCCGGCTCGCCGCATCTCGACTCCGTCATCGAAGAAGCCATCGCCAGGGACCAGATCCCCGGCGCCGTCTGCCTCACCGCGAGAGTAGAAAAGGATGGCAGCCCCGCCATCCTCCACTTCAAGGCCTACGGCAACCGCGCCCTTGTGCCCCAAGTCGAGCCGATGACCACGGACACCATCTTCGACGCCGCGTCCCTCACCAAGGTGGTCGCCACGTCCGCCTCCCTCATGAAGCTCTTCGAACAGGGCAAGGTCCGGCTCAATGACCGCGTCACGGAATACCTCCCCTCTTTCCAGGGCGGCAAGAGCGACATCACCGTCCGCCACCTCCTCACCCATTTCTCCGGCCTGCGCCCGGATCTCGACCTCGAACCCGAATGGTCCGGCTACGAAACCGGCATCGAGAAGGCGCTCGTCGATCAGCCCGTCGCCGAGCCCGGCCAGCGCTTCATCTATTCCGACATCAACTTCATCCTTCTCGGCGAGATCGTCCGCGCCGTCTCCGGCAAGCCGCTCGACCAGTTCGCCCGCGAAGAGGTCTTTCTCCCGCTTGGAATGAAGGACACCACTTTCAACCCACCCCCCGATTGGCGTCCCCGCATCGCCCCCACTGAGATCGTAAAAGGGCAGCTCCTCCGGGGCGTCGTACACGACCCAACCACTCGTTATATGGGCGGTGTCGCCGGACACGCCGGCATGTTCACCACCGCCGAAGACCTCGCCCGCTTCGCCACCATGATCCTCAACCTCGGCAAACTCCCCGGCGGCGCCCGGTGGGTCAGCCCCCTCACCATCCGCAAGTTTGCCGAACCCCAGACGCCCCCCATCCAGCCCACTCTCCGCGGGCTTGGATGGGACATCGACTCGCCCTACTCCGGCAACCGCGGCGAACTCTACCCCCTCGGCTCCTTCGGCCACACTGGCTTCACCGGCACTTCTCTCTGGATCGACCCCGAAACACGCAGCTTCGTCATCCTGCTAGCCAACAGCGTCCACCCGAAGCTCCGGCCCGCCATCACGCCCCTCCGGGCCAAAGTCGCCACCATCGTCGCCGCCTCGCTCGGCGTGGATGCGCCCGGCGTCTCCCTCACCGGCTTCCACGAGCTTCAGCCGCTGCGCGCCCTCGGCCGCAACGTGGAGGTGCTCACCGGCCTTGACGTCCTCGCCGCGGACAACTTCCAGCAGCTCCAGGGAAAGCGTGTCGGCTTGATCACCAATCACACCGGCATCACGCGCGACGGACGCCGCAATATCGACGCTATGCTCGCCGCCGGGGTTCGCCTCACCGCCCTTTTTTCCCCCGAACACGGCATCGCCGGTGCTGAAGATCACGAAAACATCGAGCACGGCAAGGACCCCGCCACCGGACTCCCCGTCTGGAGCCTTTACCGCGGCAAGGACCGCAAACCCTCACCCGAAATGCTCCGCGGCATCGACATTCTTGTCTTCGACATCCAGGACATCGGCGCCCGCTTCTATACCTACCTTTCCACGATGAAAAACGCCATGCAGGCTGCAGCGGAAGCCCGCATCCCCTTCTTCGTGCTCGACCGCCCCAACCCTGTCACCGGCGCCCACGTCGAAGGCCCCATGCTGGACCCCGAGGCCATCTCCTTCGTCGGCTGCTTCCGCCTGCCGCTCCGCCATGGCATGACGCTTGGCGAACTCGCCCGCCTCATCAATTCCGAGGATAAAATCGGGGCCCGCCTCGAGGTGGTGCCCATGAAAAACTGGCGCCGCCGGGACTGGATTGACTCCACCGGCCTGCTCTGGATCGACCCCTCACCCAATATGCGGTCCCTGTCCGCCGCACTCCTCTATCCGGGCGTCGCGATGCTCGAATACGCCCGCAATTACTCGGTCGGACGCGGCACGCCCGCCCCTTTCGAGCAGATCGGCGCCGACTGGATCGACGGGCCGCAACTGGCGGCGTACCTGAACCGGCGCATGGTTCCTGGCGTCCGCTTTTACCCCGTCCGGTTCACCCCCGCCGACTCCAACTTCAAGGGAACCCCCATCCAGGGCGTGCGCTTCGTGATCGTCGACCGTGAGGGCTTCTCCTCCCTCCGCCTCGGCCTTGAAATCGCCGCCGCGCTTCACAAGCTCTATCCCGGCAAGATCGATTTCCAGGCCAATTACCGTCTCATTGGCAGCCGCGCCGCCATTGAGGCGCTACTTTCAGGCGAGGATCCCCGCGCGCTCGAGCCGCGCCTTCAGGAAGAAATCCGCGAATTTCTCGCCCTGCGCTCCCGGTATCTCCTCTATCCCTGAGCCGCGGCGCCGCGCATGAAAAAGGGGGCCCTCCGCCCCTGGCGGAGGGCCCCCTTTTCATGTACCGGCAAATCCGGCTTACTGCTGCGGCTGCGGGTTCTTCGGCGGGCGGCCGCGGCGCTTCCCAGTCGGAGAAGGCGCCGGAGCGGCGGCTTTCTTGGCGCTCTTTTTCTGCAGCGCCATCATCCAGGCCGGCGGCCGGCCACGGCGCTTGCCCTGGCCGCGGGCCAGCCTCTCAAGCGCCACGAGCACCTCCTCGATCTTCTCCCGCTCCTGGCGCAACTCGGCGATGACCTTCAAAATGTCCATACTTTTTTCGTTGCTCCCTGTCCGGGCGGCCTCTCAACTCGTGGTGGGCCTTGTTCCAGTTTCGGAACAGACAGCCACTTTTCGGCCGCGCCTCACACTATTGATACATCATATTGGCGCGGATTACAAGCACCTTGTTCCAAAAACGTAACAAAGGCAGCTCTCAGTCCGCCTTTTCTTCCACCGCCGCCACTCCCACGAGCCGCCTTTTCCAGGAAACATAGAACGGCGCCCCGCAAAGCATCAGCCCGATCCCCAGCAGCGATTCCCGCGGCGAATGAATCAGTGTCTGGTAGGTCAGAAAGGCCGCAACCAATACAAACAAAAAGGGTACTACCGGATATCCCAGCGCCTTGTAGGGCCGTTCCGCCGCCGGCATTTTTCGCCTCAGCACAAGCACCGACGCCGCCGCCATCCCATAAAGGATCCAGCTCGGAAAAATCACCATCGTCACAAGCTGGTCATACCGCCCGCTCAGAACAAGAACCGCAGACCACCCACACAGAGCCAGAATCGAGAATCCCGGAACCGCGTGCTTTTCATGCACCACCGCGAAGCGCCGGAAAAAATACCCGTCCCGGGCCAGCGCGTAAGGCACTCTGGACCCGCTCAGGATCGACCCGTTCAGCGCCGCAAAGATCGAGATCATCGCCGCCAAGCTGACCAGGTCGGCGCCCCAACCGCCCAGAATTCTCTGCATCATCACTGCCGCCACCCTGTCCGACGACGCCACCTCCGCCGCGCTCAGGACCTGGAAATAGGCCAGATTAGTCAGCAGGTAAATCCCCATCACCGCCCCGGTCCCGTAGATCAGCGCCCGCGGCAGATTCCGCTGCGGTGCCTTCACCTCGCTCGACACCATGCTCAGGTTGTTCCACCCGTCGTAAGCCCATAGCGCCGCCACCAGCGCCGCAAAAAAACCCGCCACCCCGCCCCGCGCCCCGGGAATTCCCCCCTGCTCGCGCGCCGCTTCCCCTCCCAGCCCCGCCGCAATGATCCAGAAGATCAGCAGCACTTTCAGCACCGTTACCGCCACCTGCACCCTCCCCCCCACTCGCACACCGAACCAGTTCAGCCACCCCAGCCCCAGGATCACCGCCATCGCCAGCAACTGCCCGCCGCTCACCTCCAGCGGCCCCCAGTCCGTCCCCAGCGGCACCGGAAGGGTAAACAGCTTTTCTTCCAGTTCAGGCCGGAAATTGGCCAAGTAGTAAAAGAATCCCGTGGCCAGCGTGGCAATGGACCCGCTCTTGGCCACCCACATTTGGGTCCACCCGTACAAAAATCCCCAGAAGGGACCGTACGCCGCCTGCAGGTAATTGTATTCCCCGCCCGCCTCCGGCATCATTGCCGCCAGTTCGGCGTAGGTCAGCGCCCCGGCGAGCGACAGCAGCCCTCCAAAGATCCACACCGCCAGCACCATCTCTGCGCTGCCCGTCTCCAGAACCATCTTCCGGGGCACCAGAAAAATGCCGCTGCCGATCACTGTCCCCACCACGATCGACGCGGCGCCCCAGACACCCAGCTCCCGGCGCAGCTTCGTCAACCCGCCTCCTCCCTGTCCGCCACTGCGGATACCGCCAGCGCCACCGTCGTCGTCGTCACAGTTCCCACCAGCACGTACCACGTCCACGCCACCGGCGTCGCAAACCGCAGGTAAAGGTTCACCACCAGCCCCGCGAGCATCCCCGCCATCGCCGAACGCTCGCTCACGCGCCGCGTCAGCACGCCCAGCAGAAACACTCCCAGCAGAGCGCCGTACAGGATCGACGCTATCCCCAGCCCCGCCTCCAGGACGCTCTTCACATGCCGCGAAAGCACGCCGATCGCAAACAGCACGACGCCCCAGGCGAGCGTCGCCATCCGCGCCAGCCGCAGGTAATGCCGCTCATCATGCTGTGTGAATTTCAGCTTGTAGAAATCCATCACCGTCGTCGACGCCAGCGAGTTCAGCGCCGCGCTCAGGTTCGACATCGCCGCCGCCAGGATGGCCGCTATCACCAGCCCGCTCACCCCGGGCGGCAGTGAGTTCCAGATGAACTCCGGATAGATCCGGTCAGCCGGCTGCGGCGGCGCCGCGCCTGTTTCCAGATAGTGCTTCCAAAGAATCAGCCCGATCACCAGAAACAGCGCGAACTGAAAGAAGATCACCGCCCAGCTGCCGAACAGCGCCTTCCGCGCGTCCTTGATGTTCCTCGACGAAAGCAGCCGCTGCACCATCAGCTGCTCCGTGCCATGGCTCGCCGTGGTCAGAAAACATCCGCCGAGCACGCCCGCCCAGAACGAATACTGCCTGCTCAGAAACTCGAGCGTCGGCTCGAACCGGAAGTCGAACAGTTGCAGCTTGCCCGCCCCCGCCGCCGCCCCCATCACCGCCGTCCACCCGCCGTCGATCTGCCCCAGCATCACGAACAGGCTCACAATCGCCCCGCCCACATACAGAAACATCTGCACCACGTCCGTCCAGATCACCGCTGTCATGCCCCCCTCGAACGTGTAGAAAAGCGTCAGGCAGACGATCACGACGATCGACGCGATCTCGCCCGTCCCCAGCACGATCGACACCACGATCGAGATTGCAAACACCCGCACTCCCTCCGCAAGCGCCCGCAGCAGCAGGAATGTCCCCGCCGTCACCCGCCGCAGCCGCAGCCCGAACCGCCGCTGCATCAGCTCGTACGCCGTGTACAACTCCCCGCGGAAATAATGCGGCAGGAAGAGCGCGCTGATCACCAACCGCGCCAGGAGATAGCCGAACACGACTTGCAGAAACCCCAGGTTGCCCTGAAAGCTCAGCGCCGGCGTGCCGATCACCGTCAGCGTTGATGTCTCCGCCGAGACGATCGAGAACCCGATCGCCCACCACGGCGTCGTCTTCCCGCCGAGAAAATAGTCTTTGAGGCTCTTCTGGCTTTTCCGAAAGTGCGCCCCGAACCAGGTGATGCCGATCAGGTACAGCACAATAATGCCGAGGTCGAAATAGCGCATGAGAATCTCAGATTCTACCATCGACCCGCTTGCGCTCCCTGTCGCCCCTTGGAACTGCACCGGGCTGTCATGCGTCCAATCGGGCGTAAGAGTGACCGGCGGCAAGAGTTGCAACCAGCGCTTGCAGCCCACGGACAGGTTCCGTTATACTCCGCAAGTGTTTGGTTGACGGAATCCCTGCGGGGGTTCCGCCCGCCCCGCCGGTCCGGGGCGGTTCGTGGATCTGACGTTTCAGGAGGCTCGTGGTGCTAAAGACCATCAAACCGACTCTCGCGGGAATCGCCGTGCTGTGCCTGGGCGCTGCCTCGCTCTGGGGACAGGCGGCGCAGCCTCAGTGGAAAGACCGCGCGGAATACGATCTCGTTGAACTCATCAAGAAGGAACAGAACCCGCAGGCGAAGCTCCAGCTTCTCCAGCAGTGGGAGCAGAAGTACCCCAACTCGGACTTCAAGGACGGCAGGTACGAGTTGATGGTGCAGACCTACCAGCAGCTCGGCAAGGCCAAGGAGATGATGGACGCCGCCAAGGCGTGGGTGGCTTCCAATCCGAAGGCGCTCACTGGCTGGTACTGGATCAACCTGCTCACCGTCAGCATGAACGACACCTCGCCTGATGCCCTGGATCAGGGCGAGAAGGCCGCCAAGAAGCTGCTGGAAGTCAGCGAGGAGTTCTTCAGCCCCGCCCGCAAGCCCCAGCAGGCGACAGAAGAACAGTGGAAGCAGCAGAAGTCTTCCACTGAATACGTCGCTTACCGCACGCTCGGTTGGGCCGCCATGGAGCGGCAGCAGTATCTGGACGCCGACAAGTACTTCGTGGAAGCTCTGAAGCGGAACCCCAACGACGCCCAGGTCTCCGCTTGGGCCGGCCGCGTCAACGTGCGCACCAAACAGCTCGAACGCCAGGGCATCGCATTGTTCCATTTCGCCCGCGCTGCCGTTTTCTCCGGCCCCGGCAGCTTCCCCGAACAGGCGCGCCAGCAGTTGCTGTCGAGCTTCGAAAAGAACTACATCAACTTCCACGGCAGCAAGGAAGGGCTGGACGAGGTCCTCAAGCTCGCGCAGTCCAGCGCCCTGCCCCCCGAAGGCTTCAAGATCGACTCCCAGGACGAGATCATGGCCAAGCAGGAAGAGGAGCTGAAGAAGACCAACCCCGTCCTCGCCCTTTGGGTCAGCATCAAGCGCGAACTCACCGGCCCCAACGGCGCCGCCTATTTCGAGAACTCCCTCAAGAACGCCCACATCCCCGGTCCGGATGGAATCACCGTCGGCGAGACGAAGGTGACCAAGCTGAAGGGCACCGTCGTCAGCGTCGACCCGCCCAAGCGTCCCAAGAAGGTAGTTCTCGGCTTGAGCTCCCCGAACATGAGCGAGGTCACGCTCGTCTTCGAGAATCCGCTCGTCGTGGCGCCGGAGCCGGGCATGGAACTCGAGTTCGGCGGCATCATCACCGAGTACTCGCTCGAACCCTTCAACGTGACCTTCGAAGTCGAGCCCGCCGGCGTCGTGGGCTTGCCCGCGCCGAAGAAAGCTCCGGCCAAGAGGGCGCCGGTCAAGAAGAAGAAGTAGCCAGGCCCAGAGCCCACAGCCTCCATGCACAAGGGCCGGCCGGGAGGCCGGCTCTTTTTGTGCCATTCAACTCAACGGTCGGCCCTCTGACCGCTCTCCGCTTTCCGTCCCCGCCAGCACCAGGCTGATCGTCAGCCGGTCCCACAGGCTCAACCCCTTTTGAGTCCGCTCCAGCTCGGTGAAGTAGCAGACGAACTTGTGCGTCGTCGACGGCAGCCGCCGCACCGGCGCCGGCGCCGCTGCAAACATCCACAGCGCGGCCGCCGCGCTCAGCAGTGCGAGCCCCATCGTCCGCTCTGTGCCAGCAGGCCTCACACCTGCTATGACGTTTCAGAGCCCTATTCGCTTTCCAGTGCGGCTTTAAGATCTGTAAAAAGTCGGCGCGCCGCCTCCGCCTCCTCCGCCGACGCCTCCCACTCCGCTCCGTGCGCCACCCACCAGTCCGATCCGCCCCGCCTCACCAGCGCCGCAAAACCGTGCCCCTCCACCAGCTTCCCCGGCGATCCCGCCCGTCCAAATCCTTCTCCCCGCCTCTCCACCAGCACCACATACCCGCCCCGCTCGAACACGAAATGGCTTGCTATTGCCGCCACCGGCGCCAGTCCGATGCCAAGCTCCGCCACCCGCTCCAGCCGCTTCAGCGTATCCCCGGTCATCCCCTTACATCTTGTAGCGGCCGAAATCCTCGTCGTTCAACCCTTCCAGCCACCGCTTCAGCTCTTCGTGCCCGCTCTTCTCCGCCATTGCCGTCGCGCTCTTGCTGCTCTTCAATACTTCTTCTTTGACAAAAATCGGGCAATCCACCCGCAGCGCCAGCGCCAGCGCATCCGACGGGCGCGAATCGATCGAAATCACATCCCCGTCCCGCTCCAGCCAGATCACCGCGTAGAACGTGTCGTCCTTCAGCTCGCTCACCACCACCTTTTGCACGCCCGTTTCCAGCCCCAGCAGCAGGTTCTTCAGCAGATCGTGCGTCATCGGGCGCGGCGTCGACACTTTCTCGATCTCCAGCGCAATCGCGTTCGCCTCGTAGATGCCCACCCAGATGGGAAGCACCTGCGTCCCCGCGAGGTCCTTCAGAATCACAATGGGCATGTTCGTCACCGGGTCCATCATCAGACCCCGGATCTTCATCTCGATTTCCATCTCGCGCCGCCTTCCTTACACCGCTATAGCACACTCGCCCGCAAGCGAGTTCGGTCCCGCGCGCGTCACCCGCACCGGCAGGTAGCGCCCATACAATTCTTCCTTCGCCGGCACGCTCCCGTCTCTTCTCAGTTGCGCTACGAAGTTCAGCACCCGGTTCTGCGTGGTCCGCCCGATCCATTGCCCCGTACCGCTGTTGTAGCCCTCCACCAGCACTTCCAGCACCCTCCCGATCATCGCCGTGTTCCTTCTCAGCTGGATTCCTCGCTGCTTCTCCTGCAGCGCAGCCAGCCTCCGGGACTTCTCCTGCTCCGGAATGTGATCCCCCATCCGCTCCGCCGGCGTGTTCGGCCTCACCGAGTATTTGAAGCTGAAAACCTGGTCGTATTCCACCTCCTCCAGCAGCCGCAGCGTCTGCTCGAAGTCCTCCTCTGTCTCGCCCGGAAAGCCCACAATGATGTCGGTCGAAAGCGAAATGTCCCGCGGCGATGCCTTCAGCCACTCGATCCGCCGCATATAATCGTCCCGGGTGTACTGCCGCTGCATCGCCGCCAGCACCCGCGTCGAGCCGCTCTGCACCGGCAGGTGCACCATGTTGCAAACGGTCTCGTTGCGGTCGATCACCTCCACGATGTCGCGCCCGAAGTCCCGAGGATGCGACGTCGTGAACCGCACTCTCCGCACACCCTCCACCTGCGCCACCGCCTCCAGCAGCGGCGCAAACGTCCGCGTGGGATCGCCTGGATTCCGGTAGCTGTTCACGTTCTGCCCCAGCAGCTGAATTTCCGTGTAGCCCATCCCCGCCAGCGTCCGCGCTTCCTCCAGCACGGATTCCCACTTCCGGCTTCGCTCTCGCCCACGCGTGTATGGCACCACGCAGTAGGCGCAGTCCTTGTCGCAGCCCTCGATGATCGTGATGTAAGCCCGGTATGGATTGTCGCGCCGCGTCACCGGCGTCTCGAAGGTCGCCTCCGTGTCCAGGCTCAGACCCGCAACACGATCGCCGCCCTGTTCAATCTGCACCAGGAGTTCGCCCAGCCGTGGATAGCTCGCCGAGCCCACCACCAGCCGCACGTGAGGCGCTTTTTCGAAAATGCGCTCCCCTTCCTGCTGCGCCACGCACCCCAGAACCCCGAACACCTTGCCCTTCGCCTTCCGGTTCTCGTTCAGTCTCTGGAAAACCTTCTGCTCCGCCTTGTCCCGGATGCTGCACGTGTTGTACAGCACCAGATCCGCCTCCTCCGGCGTCTGCACCTGCACGTAGCCCCTCTCTTCGAGCGTGCCGATGACTTTTTCCGAGTCATGCACGTTCATCTGGCAGCCGAATGTCTCGATATAGAAGCGCTTCATAGCCCAGCGGAAGGTGTCACTCTTATTCTACCGTGAAGGCTGCGCCGCGCCCGCGCTTCGGACCGGTTGCGCCGCGGGCGCCCGTCTCTCCGCGCGCCTGCGCCTGCCGCGCCTGAAAACAGAATGGACAGGAAATGTTTTCTTACTGCCGCCCGGCGGCGCGCTTCCTCCTGCGCCACCAGAGGCATGCCGCCAGCCCCGCGCACGCCGGCAGCCACGCGCCCGGCTCCGGCACCGCGGTGATCTGCTGCTGCGTCAGCAGAACGGTGCTGCCCGGCAGCAGGAAGCTCCCCGTGCGCGTCTCGAAATTGTCCATCTCGAATCCCGTCGCCGTGGTTCCCGAGTTGTCGAACACCACCCGGTTGAACGTCACCCCGCTCGCCTGGAACATCACGTATGCGTAATACTCGCCCGTGTTCTGCTTCGGGCTGGTGCCCGGCTTCCCCAGGTAGGCGGTCCTCGAATACTGCGTGCCGTTCTGCGCCGTCAGCGTCGCCACACCCATCAGGCTGATCACGTCGCTCCCTCCGATCCGCATCAGCAGCGTGCCGCCGTCATACAGGCTCACCCCGTTGTAGGGATCGATCGCGGACCACCACATCCCGAAATACGACGTCGGATTGGTCAGGTTCAGTGTGATCGCTCCGGCCGTCCCGCTCTGCGCCCCGAACGCCGCATACCGTCCGCTGTTGCCCGCGCCGCCGTATTGGTCTGTGTTCTGGATCCGCAGCGCGCTCTGCGGCGAAAGATCAAAGGTTCCGATGCTCCTCGTCCGGTCGGAAGTGTACGTCCCCTGCGCCCAGTTCGGGCTGCTGCTGAAATTCTCGCTCAGCACGGTTCCGCCCGTCACCGGGCTGCTCACCACGTTGGGCGCGGCAAGGTAGACCGAGATGCTGATGCCGCTGCACGGCAGAAGAGCCGCTGCTGCCAGCAGGCAAACGATCACCGGCCGGCGGCGAAATGGAGAGAATTTCATTCTATCTTTATTCTACGTCTGTTTGCCCCTCTCTTAATAGGGAATAAAAAGCGAAACTCCGCCCACCCCTCGCCCTTCGGCGCGGCACCAACCGACGGCCCCCCGCGGCTCCCACAAGTATGCTAAATTTGGAGGGTAAGCCTGCCCCTCCGATCGCCGAGGGGATTCTCCACAGGACATTTGCATGGCCAAGCTCAAGCTGAAAACGCACAAAGGCGCCGCCAAGCGCTTCAAGAAGACCGCCACCGGCAAGATCAAGCGGAATCGCGCCTTCGCGCGCCATATCTTCACCTCGAAGAGTCCGGCGCGCAAGCGCCGCCTCCATCAGGCGACGATTGTCGATCCCGCCGATCAGGCGCGCATCGCGGAGATGATTCCCTATTGATTTCACCGACGGGCGTGCGCGCCGGCGCCACGGCATGTGCCCGGGCCGCCGCCCCGCAATCCCGGCTCTGAAGCCTGCGGATTTGCCTGATTCGAAGAAGGAGAACCAAACGTGCCACGCGTCAAACGATCCACCAACCGCCGCGACTCCCGCCGCAAGACCCTCAAGCTCGCCAAGGGCTACTTCCTCACCAAGAGCAAGCTGTACCGTGCCGCGCAGGAAGCCGTCGAAAAGGCGCTCCGTTACGCCTACGTCGGCCGCCGCCGGAAGAAGCGCGATTTCCGCGCCCTCTGGATCCTGCGCATCAATGCCGCCTGCCGCGCGCACGGCCTCTCGTATTCCAAATTCATCGGCGCGCTCAAGAAGTGCGGCGTCGAGCTGAACCGCAAGGTCCTCGCCGACCTTGCCGTCAACCAGCCCTCCGCCTTCGCTGCGCTCGTGGAAAAGGCCAAGTCCGCTCAAGCCTGATATCCCGGAGGACCCTCCCATGACCGGCATCCCGGCTGACGAAGAGGACGTCCTGGTGCGGCTCGAGGCCCGCATAGAAGCCATCTCGCAACGCCTCACCACTCTCGCCCGCGAAAAGGCCGAATTCGACTCGCGCCTCCAGGCACTCTCCGAAGAACGCGACCAGGCGCTTGACCAGGCGCGCGCCGCCCGTGAGGAGGCTGCCGCCCTGCGCGAGGAGAACGAGGTGCTCCGCGCCCGCCAGCGCGAAGCGTTCTCGCGCATCAAGGCGCTCCTCCACCAGGTCGAACAAATGGAGTTGCCAGAGTCCTGAGAAGGGAGGCAGGCGTGCAAGACTCCGGCGCGGACAAAAAGGTGGTGCGCGTCACCATCTTTCAGCAGCCATACTCGCTGCGCACCTCCGGCGACCCCGCCGAAACCGAGGCCCTCGCCGAGGCCGTCGACTCCCTCATGAACCGCATCGCCTCCCGCACGTCGGGCGCCGATCCCTCCCGTGTCGCCGTCCTCGCCTGCCTCCACCTCGCCGACCAGCTCCGCCAGCTCCAGCGGGAGCAAGACCACACGCTTCAGCGCCTCGAGGACCTGGACCGTCGGCTTGCCTCCCTCCTCCATGAAGAGGACACTCTCGCGGACTGACTCCCGGCGGTGAGAGAGTCTCCGCCGGGACCAGTTTCCGTTCGTTGTAGAATCGCGGCCCGAGGTTTCCTTCTCCATCGCCATTGTTGCGACGGTTGAATCTGAGCCGGGCTCTCCCTCAGATCAATCCCTTCGTCTCCGAGCTGGAATCCGGGGGCCTTGCACGATCTGCGAAGTCTCGCATGCTGGCGGCCCCGAGTGTGGCGCGGCAGCCGGAGAGAATTCATCCTTGCCCCAGACTCAGCGCGGCGGCGTCACCGACGCGCGGACCAGGCTGCAGCTGGCCTCTCACAGCCTGACAGGGTCAATTGAGTCAGAAGAAGCGTCTAAGCGCCCAGGAGGTATGAGGAAGGATGAATCCATCCGATCAGTCAGCTGCACCGGGCCTCAGCGCAGTCGCTTGAGCCGCCAAATCATCGCATCAAGAAATTCAGCCAGGATGCCTGGAGGCTGTTGCTTCCGCATCTCAGCCAACCAGGCCTCCATTCCGGCGTGCTCTAGCGGCAGTGGTGCGCTTCGGACCAGCTTCTGTAGCGGCGCCAGCTCAGGCGTCAAGGAAGCATTGTGAATCTCTTTCCGGATTCTTTCCGGCGAGTCTTCCTTCATGGGGACGACTGGCCCAATGGCGGGCAACACGAGTTGATGCCTTTCCGCCGTGTCCAGTTGCGTCAGCTGGAACCGGACCCACGGTGAAGCGGCATCAAGGAATTGTCCATCCGTGAGCGCACCGGGCCGCTGGCGCCGTGGCGGACCGAAGTATGTCACGGAGATCAGGCCCGGCGCTCCATCGCAAGTGGCCTCCATGGGTCCGAGGCTCGATCCTGCATGCAGGATCCCGCGGTCGTACTCATCATCGGAAAGATCCAGTAGGATTCCAGCCGAGAAGTCCCGTGAGGACGGAGGTCTTGCTGACAGGAACCATGGCGGCGGCACGCTCGCCTCTACATTGACCAGAAAGCCCAGCACAACCGACGAAATCGGATCCGCCGCGCCCACGCGGTTCACAAGGCGGTATACATAAACGATGCGGCCTTTGGACTCGCTGTAGGTGACCTGAAGAACAGGTTTCATCCGGTTTGTCGGCGGAAACTCGAAAGTCAGGTCCCGTGACCTGGCCACAATCGTCCCGTCGTTCCGGACGACCACTTCATCGCCTGCTTCCTTCTCCGGCCGGGGTTCCGGCTGCCGCACTCCCAGCGGCTTTACTTTGATCCGTACTTCTCTACCCGGCGCAACCTGGGACGCAACCGATTGACCGTACGCCAGCACTGCCAGCATATGACCCCCACCGGAGCGCCATTTGCGCAGCAGCTCGTAGAGAACAATCCCGCCCGCGGTGGCGACATTCAGCGAGTTCTTGGCGCCTCGCATGGGGATCCGGATGCGCACATCGCAGGCGTCGAGCACGGCGCCGGACAAGCCGTCCACCTCGTTGCCGAAGACGATGCAAACGGGCCATTGGGGCTGCCACTCGAACAGGTCGACCGATGGCTCCGCCGTTTCGACGGCGGCCAACTGGTAGCCCCGCGCGCGGAACAGGCGCAGCGCCACCAGCGTGTCGACCTCGTAAGCCCACGGGACGCTGCGTTCGGCGCCTAGCGCCGTTTTGGCCACGCCGGGCTGTGGCGGGTGGGCCGTAATGCCGCAGAGCACCAGCTTTTCGGCGCCGGCTGCATCGCAGGTCCGGAAAAACGCGCCCGAATTGTACATCGAGCGGATGTTGTCGAGCACGACGGCGACGGGAAAACGCTCTCCAGCCATTCCCACGACAGGATACCGTGCCGCCGGCTGACGACGGAGGCCGCTTGCCACCGCAGCCGCATGGCCAGCGGCGCCTGCCGCCGTAGCACTGTTGCAGTCCGGGGGAGCCGCGAGTCCGGCGCCCGTACCCCCGGCCGCTCCCCATCCCGCAAGCAGGATCGTGCGAGCACCGTGCGCAAAGGCAGCGGCGTTGACGGCGCAATGGCCCTGGGCGTAGGCTCTGGCTGTGCGGCGCCGGACTCCCACGGCGCGAACCGCCTCGCGGTGCCGGCGGCCGGCAGGAAGGAGGAACTCTGAATGCGGCACGAGATACGAGGACTGTTTGCGCAGGCGGCGCTGGCGGTTGCGGTCAGCGCTCCCGCGCCCGCCCAGCAGGATGCGAAAGGCTGCGCCGATCATCCGTTCCTTTCGCGGATGCCCAATTACTACATTCTGGAATGCAAGTCGTCCGACTTTGATTCATACAAGTTTTACGATCCGGATTTCCAGGGCAAGAAGCAAACTGTCGTGGAAGGCAGAAGAACCTATCTAAGCTACCTTGTCAAGCAGGAATATTCTCAGTCGCCCTCCTCTGCTGGGCAAATCATCCGCAACTATGAAAATGCACTCAAGAGCATCGGCGGATCGGCTTACTCGTGGACGCAAATCGGCGGCGGCGAGCTGCATGGCAAGTACGCGAGGAACAACAGGGAGGCCTGGGTCCGGATATTCATCAACAGGAACGGAGGCGGGTACACTCTGACGGTGGTCGAAAAGCAGGAGATGGCCCAGGAAGTGACGGCAAACGCGAAGGCTTTGGCGGAGGGAATTCAAACGGCAGGCCATGTGACGGTATACGGAATTCAATTCGACTTCAACAAGGCGGATATCAAGCCGGAATCCGAAGCAGCGATGCTCGAAATTGCGAAGGCCTTGCGGGAGAACGCCTCGATGAAGCTGTATGTGGTGGGGCATACCGACAACGCGGGCGGCCTGGAATACAACCTGAAACTCTCCCAGCAGAGGGCGGATGCGGTGGTCGGGGAGCTGAGCGGAAAACACGGGATTGCCGCGGACCGGCTGAAGGCTGCCGGAATGGGACCGCTGGCCCCGGTCGCTTCCAACGACACCGAAGAAGGGAGAGCCCGAAACCGCCGGGTGGAGCTGGTGAAGCAATAGGATCAGAAGCGGGAGCCGCCTTCAGGACATTCCGGACGCTGGCTTGCCGGAAGCGCCACGGTCGAGCGAAGGGGCGGTTTGTCCTGTCGCGCCCTGGGCAGGCAGAGGCGCCTGGTTGTCGCGCATGCCAAGGGGGAGCGCGTCCTGTGTGCGGTGTGAAGCTCCGCGGGATCAGTCGAATTCGTGTGCGGCTGTGTCGCCGGCAGGGTAGTCTGAAGCCATGGTGGAGCTGAACGGAGAATCGTTGACGCTCGAGCAGGTGCTGGCCGTGGCGACGCAGGGCGAAGAGGCGGAGTTGGATGCTCACGCTGCGAGGCGGATGCGGCAGTCGCGCGAGCACGTGGAACGGCTGGCGGCGGGGGAAGCGCCGGTGTATGCGGTGAACACGGGGGTCGGCTACCTCTCCGACGAGCGGATCGGCGCGGAAGATCTGGCGCGGCTGCAGGAAAACGTCGTACGCTCGCACGCCTGCGGTGTCGGCGATCCGCTGCCCCGGGAAGCGGTGCGGGCCATGATGCTGATCCGCGCCAATGTGCTGGCGAAGGGCCTGAGCGGCATCCGCCCATTGGTGGCGCGGCGGCTGTGCGCTTTGCTGAACCGCGGCGTCACGCCGGTGGTCCCGTCGCGCGGCAGCGTGGGCGCGAGCGGGGATCTGGCGCCGCTGGCGCACATGGCGCTGGTGCTCATCGGGGAAGGCGAGGCGGAGTTCGGCGGCAGGCGGATGAGCAGCGCGGAGGCGCTGGCGGCGGCGGGGATCGAGCCGCTGCGGTTGCAGGCCAAGGAGGGCATCTCGCTGGTCAACGGCACGCAGGCGATGCTGGGCGTGGGAGCGCTGGCGCTGCTCGACCTTGAAGACCTGTGCGAGATGGCGGACGTGGCGTGCGCGCTCTCCACGGACGCGCTGCGGGGCACGCCGCGCGCCTTCGACGCGCGGATCCATGACGCACGCCCGCATCCGGGGCAGCGGGCCAGCGCGCGGCTGCTGGCCAGCCTGCTGGAAGGCAGCGAGATCCGCGAGTCGCACCGCACCTGCCGGCACGTGCAGGACGCCTACTCCTTGCGATGCGCGCCGCAAGTCCACGGCGCGGTGAGGGACTCGGCCGCCGAGGCGCGGCGCGTGTTCTCGATCGAGCTGAATTCGGCCACGGACAATCCGCTGGTCTTCGACGGCGAGATCCTTTCCGGCGGGAATTTTCACGGCCAGCCGCTGGCGCTGGCGATGGACGCGCTGGCGGTGGCGCTGTGCGCGCTGGCCGGCATCAGCGAGCGGCGGATCGACCGCCTGGTGAACCCGATGCTGAACGAGGGGCTGCCTGCATTTCTGGCCTCGCATCCGGGGCTCGAGTCCGGGCTGATGATGTGGCAGGTGACCGCGGCAGCGCTGACGGCGGAGCTGCGCGTGCTGGCGGCGCCTGCGTCGGCGGGATCCATCACCACAAGCGGCAACAAGGAAGACTTCGTGAGCATGGGCATGACGTCGGCGTTGAAGCTGCGCCAGGCAGTGGAACTGGCGCGCATGGTGCTGGCCATCGAGATGATGGCGGCGTCGCGGGCGATTGAGTTCCTGCGCCCGCTCAAGACAAGTCCTGCGTTGGAGGAATTCCTCCTCCTGCTGCGCCAGCGCGCGCCGGTGCAGGCGGGCGATGCTCCGGCTTCGGGCGCGATGGAGAGCGTGGCCGCATGGCTGGCGGGCTGGTGCACGATGGAGAAGCCCTGGCGGGGACGCGGCGGAACTTAGGAGGAAAAGACGTAGTAGCGCGTGGCGCGGCGAAAGCCGAGCCGTTGATAAAGATCCATTCCCGCTGGAGAGGATTGCAGAACGATGGGGCCAGCCGCCCCCCGGCGGCGGAGGTCGCCGATTCCATGCCGCATGATCGCCTCGGCGTAGCCCTGCCCGCGCCAGTTGGGAAGCGCGCCGACAGAATACACGCCGATGGCGCCAGCCGCCTCGATGAACGCGGCGCAGGTGACGGCGCGCCCCTGCGAATAACCGATGAAGATATCGATCTGCGAGCCCCATCGCGAGGGGTCGTCATAGATCTGGTGGGCGACCGGCGGCGCGATGGAGAAGCACTGCGCAACGATGTCGGCGAAGTCGCTGCGGGCTTGCGCATCGGCTCCCGTGCGGACCTCGGGCGCAGGAAGGCGGCGGCGCGGCGCGGGCAGATCGTCGATCTCGAGCCCCGGCGGTTCGGAGATGCAGGAGAGGCCGTACGCGTCAAAGATCTTGTACAGACAGCGGAGCGTGCGCGGGCCGACCAGATGCTCGCATACCCAGAAGCTCCAGCGGCGTCCGATTTCGCCGTAGTGGGCGGCGGCGCGTTCAATGCGGCGTTCCAGCTCGCCGGGGCCGTTGGCCGCCGGGTCCGCGGCGGGCGAGTCGAGGTGCGCGATGTTGAACACGGCATCCGGCACCCAGCTCGTAATGAGCCGCAGACCGGGCTCCGCCTTCACCGGTCCGTAGAAGGAGAGGAATGCGGCGAGGTTGGCGGCGTTGCGCTCCCACGGTCGCATGCTCCGATAGTCATAACAGGGTCACCGGGTCCACGTCCACCACCAATGCCGTGGTGGGCCACTTCTGTTCGGCGGCGTAGCTCCGCAAAGCATTCAGCATTTCATTCAGCCGCGGGCGGGAGAGCGTCTTGACCAGGATCTGGTAGCGGTACTCGCTCTTGAGACGGGGCACCGGTGCTTCGGCGGGGCCGAGGACCTTGATGCCGTCCCCGCCCGGGCCGAGCCGTTGGGCCGCCTCGGCGGCAAGCCGCATGGCTGCTTCCTGCGTGGGCGCGCGGAGCAGGATGTTGGCCATGGCGCAGAACGGCGGGTAGCGCATGAGGCGGCGGAACTCGAGTTCCTTCTCGTAGAACCTCGCGTAGTCCTGCGCAGCGGCGCAGCGGATGGCGTAGTGGTCGGGCGCCGTGGTCTGGATGATGACGAGCCCCGGCAAGTGGTGGCGCCCGGCGCGCCCCGCCACTTGCGTCAGGAGCTGGAAGGTGCGCTCGGCGGCGCGGAAATCGGGCAGCGCAAGTCCGATGTCGGCGTTGATCACGCCCACCAGCGTGACATTCGGAATGTCGTGCCCCTTGGCGATCATCTGCGTGCCCACCAGGATGTCGAAGGCGCCCTCGCGGAAGCCTCCCAGGATGCGCTGATACTGGTTCTTGCCCGCGGCGGTGTCGCGGTCCAGACGCGCCAGGCGCGCGTGCGGGAAGCAGCGGCGCAGCTCGTCCTCCACCTTCTCGCTGCCCGAGCCGAGAAACCACAGGTACTCGCTGCCGCAATGGGGGCACACCTTCGGGACGCGCTGGGCGTAGTTACAATAGTGGCACAGCAGGCGATTGTCGCGGCGGTGAAAGGTGAGGCCGATGGCGCAATGCACGCACTGGAGGCGCTCGCCGCAGGACCGGCAGGAGACTGCGGAGGAGAAGCCGCGCCGGTTCATGAGCAGGATGGTCTGTTCGCCCGCTTCGAGCTTCGCGACGATCGAGTCCAGCAAGCGGCGCGAGAACAGCGCATTCTGGCGCGTTTCGAGAAACTCCTGGCGCATATCAACGATCTCCACCGACGGCAGCGGTCGGTCGGCGATGCGGGCGGGAAGCTCGAGCAGCGAGTATTTGCCGCGGTCCACGTTGTAGCGGCTTTCCAGCGAGGGCGTGGCCGATCCGAGCACCACCACCGCGCCGCCACGCTGGGCGCGGACCACCGCCACGTCGCGTCCGTGGTAGCGGGGCGTCTCCTCCTGCTTGTAGCTTTGGTCGTGCTCTTCGTCGACGATCACGAGGCCGAGATCCCGCACCGGCGCGAAGACGGCGGAGCGCGTGCCAACGCCCACCCGTGCGGCGCCGGAGCGCAGCCGGCGCCACTGCTCGGCGCGCTCCGCGTCGTGAAAGGCGGAGTGCAAAATGGCCACCTGGTCGCCGAAGCGCGCATGGAACTGCCCTGCCACGGCGGGCGTAAGGGCGATTTCGGGAACCAGGAGCAGAGCGCCGCGGCCCGCCGCGAGAGCCGCCTCGATCGCGTTCAGATAGACTTCAGTCTTGCCGGACCCGGTCACGCCGTGAAGCAGAAAGGCGTGGAAGCGGCGCGACTCCAGCGCCTGGCGGATGGAGTCAAAGGCGCGTTGCTGCGGCTCGGTGAGGACGTGGCGCGGGCGGGCCCACGCCAGGTCGCCGGCGGCGGCGTCGTAGCGCAGCGTGGCCAGGCCCTTGCGGGCGAGCGCGCGGCCCGCCTGGGGCGCCCCCTTGACTGACTGCTCGAGATCGGAGAGGCGGTGCGGGCCCGGGTGGAGTTCGAGATAGGCGAGCAGTTCGCGCTCGGCGCGCGGAAGTTTCCCGCCTTCCGCGGGGCGGCGCGCGAATTCGGCCAGGAGCTTCTCGGCGTGTGCGCGGAGCGGATCGCGAAGACCCGCCGCCTGCTCCGCTTCGACCAAGCCCTTCCGCTCGAGCGATGCCAGCAGCTTCTTTGCGCCTGCGATCTTGCGTTCCAGCGTCGCCTCGGCGAGCGGGCGCGCCTCGAGCGCGCGCAGCAGGGCCGTGGCCGGATCGGTCTGCTCGCCGTCGAGCCCCAACTGGCGAACCACGTCGATCCCCTTCTGCGTGAGCGCCCAGATACGCGTTTGGCGGACGTCGGCGGCGAGCGGCGCCATCGCCCGGAGCACCTCGCCCAGCGGCGCGCAATAGTAGCGGGCCACCCACTGGCCCAACTCGAGCATTGCGGCATCGAAGACCGGTTCGGCATCCAGCAGGCGCAGCACATCCCTGGTCTCAACGCCCGGCGGCTCGTTGTGGACATGCATCACCACGCCCGTCAGGCGGCGCGATCCGAAGGGAACCAGCACGCGGCAACCGGGACGGACGCGGTGGCGAAGGCTTTCCGGCAGCGAATAGGTGAACCGGCGGTCGAGGGGGACGGGGAGGCTCAAGTCGGCGTAAGCAAAAAGTTGCTGCATGCGTAACCTCAGGCGGCCGGGGCGCGCTTCAGAGCTTGAAGGAGTTTGCCCATGAGAGCCTGTCTCACCATTTTGACTGTTCTTGTTGTTGCCGCCGGTCTGGCCGCTGCCGGCCAGATCGACGGCAAGTGGGTGTCCGAGCGAACCATGAACCGCGGCGGCGAGGAAGTGACCGTCCGGCAGACGTTTGAGCTGAAGTCGGAAGGCGACAAGCTGACCGGCAAGATCACCATGCAGTTCGGGCAGATGGAGCCGCGGACGATGGAGATCCAGGAAGGCAAGATTGAGGGCAACAAGTTCTCGTTCAAGACCGTGATGGAGACGCCGAACGGCACGATGACTTCCGTGTATGAGGGCACCGTCGAAGGCGACATGCTGAAGGGCACATCGCGCCGTGAAGGCGGGCAGGGGCAGGGCCGGCCCTTTGAGGCCAAGCGCGTTCCGGCGTCCTGAAGCGCGATTCGATCTCCGCAACACCGGGCGGCTTGTCTTGCGGCGAGTGCCGCGGCGGGCCGCCTCTTGTTTTTCCCCGGCTTCGGGATACAATCAATTCGATCCGACAATTCACATGCTGGAGGAACTTCATGGCTGACAACATTGCCGTGCTGCCTTACTACTCGGTCACTGTGCCCAACAAGACGGGAGAGGGCGCGAAGCTGCTGGGGGCGTTGCGCGACGCGGGCGTGAATTTGCTGGGGCTTTGGGCCTATCCGGTGAAGGGCAAGAAGGCGCAGTTCGACCTCGTGCCCGCCGATCCGAAGCTCTTCGCCAAGGCGGCGAAGAAGCTGAAGCTCGAATGCGGGCCGAAGCAGAACGTGATCTGCTGGAACGGCGAGGACCGCGCGGGCGCGGCCGCCGACGCCACGGCGAAGCTGGCCGCGGCAGGCATCGACGTCCACGCCATGCAAGCCATCGCCTCGGGCGAGGGGCGCTTCGGGGCGCTGATTCAGGTGGTGCAGGGCGACATCAAGAAGGCCGTGAAGCTGCTTTCGGCCTGAGGCGCCCGCGCTTCAAACGCTGAGAATCGGCAGGTACTCGGGGGCGTCGGCGAAAGGCGCCGCCGCGCCCGAGGCGACCTGATACATTCTCTCGTGCGCGGCGATGGCCGCATTGCCGATCTCCGGGTACGCGCGATTGCAGATGTCCAGAAAACCGATGTTGTAGTTCTCGCCGTCGAAGCGGCCCAGCGCGCTTTGGTCGTACAGCGTGAACCAGTGCGCGCCGACGCAATTCGGGTTGGCGGCGGCGTCCTCCAGATAGACGCGGTAGGCGCGGCCGCGGTCGGCCTGCGTCTTCACATGCCCGAGGCCGGAGGCCGGCAGCCCGGCATCGAGCGCGCCGAAGTGCCATTCCCCGACCATCACGGGCATGCCGAGCATGGCGTGAATCCTGTCGGAAACATCGCGAGCCAGCTTGTCGCGGTAGTTGTTCAGGCTAAAGACGTCGAAGCTCTTCATGCCTGCCACGGCCCACTCCGGCGGCACGCCCGCCCAGCGCATGCCCAGGTTCAAGTGGTTGGGGTCGGCCTTGCGGCAGGCGCGTGACAGCGTGGCGAAGTAGCGCTCCACCATCCGCACGCTGAACTCGCGCAGATCGGACTGAGATTCCTTCGACAGCGGCTTGCGCCAGCGGCCGCGGGCGACCTGTTCGAAGGAGACCTCCATGTTCCACGCCTTCGAGAGCGCCGCGGCGGTTTCGTACTTCTTTGCAAGCCACCGGGCCAGCTCCTCGCGCGTGTGGCAGAGGTCGGTGGTGTAAAACATGCCGGCCGCGGGCAATTCGCTTGAAAAGCCCCATGTGGGCTCGTTCATGAGGAAGTAGCCGAGGAAGGCGGGATCCTTGGCTGTGTCCTCGAGCTGCCGTGCGTAATCGGCGGCGTCGTCCTCGAACCCCGGGTGGAAGATGTCGGGAAAATCCCGGTAAATCACGCCGCAGCGGGCGCCGCGGAAGTTCAGCGGGCGGACGTAGGGAAAGGATGCCCTGGCGGCGAACTGCCATTCGCTCCAATTGGCCACCGTGTTGAAGCGCAGGCGGCGCATTTCGGCCAGGGCGATGGCCGCCCATTTGTCGCGCCAGCCGTCGCGGCCGAAGACGCGGATAAAGTTGGCCGCCAGAAAGTTGACGAACTTCGCGCCCGCGCGCCCGGGCCGGCCCTCCTGCCAGGCCTCGTCGTATTCGGGCTTCTCCGGGCTCCACTTCAGGGCCGTTTCCAGTCCGTCGACGCGCGCTTCGCAATCCACTCGCACGCAATCGAGCCCCGTGGACCAGTAGGCGTAGCCGTCGGGATCGGCCAGCCACCAGCGGCCGCCCTGCTTCTTCGCCAAGAAGAAGCCGGTGCCTTCGCCGAGCTTCAGCGCCTTCCACCCGCCCCAGCGGGAAAACGACTCCGGCCACTCTTGTTTGGGCGCAAGCTGGAGCTGCACGCCAAGCCGCTGCTTCAGCTCTTCCGCGCTGCGCGTCTTGCCGGGCCACTCATGCAGCGCGCTCTGGCCGAATTCGTCGATCAGGGGCCCCTTGGGCAGCACGGGCGCGGAGAGGCGCCCCGGCATCTTCGGCAGCCACGCCAGCTCGGTCATGCACCAGCGCGCCGTGCGCGGCGCCTTGCGCAGGACGGTGAACGTGAGGCGGTCGACCAGTGCGAGGTCCACACGGTCTCCGCCGCACAGCGGCTTCAGGAAAGCCGCCTCACGGTCCGCCATCCAGCGGTTCTGGTCCACGAGGGAGAGGTCCATGCGCACGCGGAAGCTGCACTGCGGCAGCCCGCCGAAGTCGTAGCGGAAGCGGCGGCCTTTCTCGCCCTCCTGCAGTGTGATCCGGAATGCGATCACATCCTTGCCGTCAATCAGCATGTCGCAAGTGATCGCTTTGGCGCCTTGCAGCAATCCCGGGCGGAAAACGAACGACATCCCATCGCCAGGCTTCTCCGCCTCGAACCAGCGGGCGCCTTCGATGGGCGTTGCGCCGTCCCTTTCGGCCAGCGCACCCAGCGTGGTCCAGACGCCCAGCTTCTGCGCGTCCGCGGGCAAGGGAACGGAGGTGGAAAGCGCGGCCGTCGCAAGGAAGGTTCTTCGTTCCATGGGAACTCCTGCCTGAAGTGGTATCAGACGGCGGAGTCCGATGACAAGCGGCTGCAGCCAATCAGGCGCCCGGCGAGAACTCGTATACCACGTTGCCCTTCACGTCATGATGGCGCAGCACCAGCCGGCTGCCCGACGCCGACGGCTCCACGGTAACGCTCAGGAACCCGCCTGCCACGCGGTGGAAGCGGTGGTAGCGCTTGTCCTCGCCCGGGCTGCCGCCGGCGTGGGGATCGGATGCCGGCCCCGTGGCGAATTCGTGCAGTCCGGTTTGTGGATCCACGGAATGATACTGCCAGTGGCGGTCGCCGCAGACGATGACGAGGTTTTTCTTCTGCGCGGCCCAAGCGCGCAATTCATTCCCTTCCGTGGCGAAAGCCTGGTTGGCATGGTTGTCGGCTTTGTCAGGACGGTTCGGTCCGATCCACGGCGTCGGGCTGACGATGACCTTCCAGTCCGCGTCGCTCTCCTCCACGGTCTTCTTCAGCCATGCCTTCTGTTCGGCGCCGAGAATGGTCTTCGAAGGACCGTCGGGGGCATTGTTCGAGGAACGGTAGTCGCGGCTCTCCAGGAGCCAGATCTGCAGGCCCTTGCCCCACCGGAACGTGCGCCAGGTCTTGTCCACGATGGGGGTCTGCTCCAGAAAGATCCGCTGGCCGCCGGCGAACGTCATGGGCTTCATCCAGTCGGGATCGAGCCCCGGCCAGCAGTCGTCGGAAAGCGTATCGTGGTCGTCCTTCATCCAGTACTGCGGAACAGCGGCGAAGAACTCCAGGGGCCGCGGCATGGCATAAAGCCGCTGCCAGTGATAGCGGGCGGTTTCGACATTGTAGGCGAGCGGAGGATCCAGATCGTAGTACACATTGTCGCCCGTGAACACAGCGAAATTCGGGGCCAGTTTTGCCATGGACGGGAAAATTCCAAAACCGGCATCATGGTCGAGGGAACGCCAGGACAGGCCGGTGACGGCGGTGAATTTCACCGGCGCGCGGCGGCTCGGCTCCGGCGCTGTTGTGAAAGAGGCCATGGCCTTCTCGGGTCTGGCGTGGATTTCCAGGCCGACATAGTAAGTCTTGGCGGGCCGCAGCCCCGGGATCTGGGTCTTCACGACGAAGTCGTTCCTCGTCTCGGCCTGCAGCCATTCGCCCGGCTTGGCGTCCTTCAGATCCGGCCGCGTGCCGACCCAAAGGCGGACGCGCCCGGCAAGCCCTGGCACTGCGCCCGGCAGCAGCCACGGATCCTGGTCGGCGGGCAGCGCCGGCGGACGCGCGCCTTCATATTTGGGCGCCTCAAAGCGGCCTTTGTTTTGGGTCGGCTGTTGCGATATGCGGAACCGCACGGCGGCGGAGCGTTCTGTAACTTCGCCGATGCGGAGCCCCTCGGCCACGTAGGGACCCTGGGCCATGAGCAGGAACGGAAAGAAAAGGGCCGTGTACCTCATCAGTGAAGTATGTAATCGATCCACCCGGCGGAGTCAATACCCCGGAGGCGAATCAGCGAAGTTCGATCCCGGCCAGGAAGGCGCGCCCCGGCATGGGCACGCGCAAAATCTCCTCGTAGCGCGTATTGGCTAGATTCGTCGCCTGCACAAACGGCGAAATTCGCCTGCCCCGCCACGCGAGCGCCGCGTCCCAGATGGCATACGGCGAACGGGCCCGCCGCTCCAGAGCGCCCAGGCGCGTCCGCGCGGCCAGTTTTCCCGCCGTTCCGCTCCAGGAAAAGACACCGGAATGGATGGGATAATTCATCACATATTTCGTGAAAATACCGGCAGGCAACGTAGAGGCCGCCCGCATGCCCGTGTAGCTGAATTCCGCTAAATGCCGGCCCCGCCGCCATGCGGCGGAGGTCTCGACGCCGGCGAAATTCAGGCGCGTGATGTTGCGCGCCTCCCACGGGCCGAGGGGAGAGGAGCTTGCATAGTCGATGCCGTCGCGGTCGCGGCGGTGGAAGACCGTGGCCTGGAGCCGCCAGGCGCCCGCCGGGCGCAGGTCGGCGCCCGCTTCGTAGTTCCATGCCGTCTCCGGACGCAGGGCGGGGTTGCCGCGGTTGGCGGGATCGCGGTAGTAAAGGTCCGTGAATGTGGGCAGCCGGTAGGCGCGGCTTGCCGACGCCCGCAACTTGAGCATCGAATTGGCCCACCATGCGCCAGAGAGCGCCGGGCTCAACTGGTCGAAAACGCCGCGGTAGCTCTCGCTGCGCAGCCCGAGAGAGAGGGAGAACCGCCGCAATGCGCGGACGTCCAGCGCTGCATAGGCGGCGCCGCGGGCGCGGCTGTGCGTGCCGAGATTCGACGACTCGATATGATCGGTGAAAGCTTCCGCGCCTGTAAACAGCGTGACCCCGCTCCGCCACTGATCTCGGCGCCGCAACGAGCCATGGAAGCCATCGGCTACGTGATGGTTCTGGTAGCGCTGCGGGTTGTCGCGGAAGAGATAGAAGAGATCGCTGTGCCGGCGGTAGCTCAGCGCCGCCTCCCATTTCTGCGGGAAGTTGTGATGGAGGCTCGCAAACCAGGTCTTTGTGCGCTCCCAGGAAGGGTAAGGACCATAGAAATCCTGTGCGCCGAAAGGCTTGTCCGAGTAGCCAAGATCGGCGCCGGTCTTGCCCACGCGGGACTCGATCAAAGTGTGCGAACTGGCGGTGAGATTTCGGAAGTCGCGGTTCGGCGAAAACCCGCTCGAGAAGTCGCGCGAAACCGAGAGCGACTGCGCCACCGCGCCCGCCTTGCCGGACACGGTCGCCATCTGTTGCTGCGTCCCGAAGCTGCCTCCGGCGAGCCGCAGGCGCGCGCTCCAGGACTCCGGCGCTGCCGTGCGAATGTTCACCGCGCCGCCCAGCGCGTCAGAACCATATAGCGTGGAGCCCGCCCCGCGCAGCACCTCCACAGCCTGTACGGCATCCAGAGGCGCCGGTATGTCCAGCGAGTGATGGCCCGACTGCGGGTCATTCAGCCGCCGCCCGTTCAGCAGAACCAGCGTCTGTCCGAACGCCGCGCCGCGGATCGAGAGATCCGTCTGAACGCCGCCCGGCGCGCGGCGCCGCACATCGAGCGACGGATCGAGTTGGAGGAAGTCAATGACGTTCTGGAAGAGAATGGACTGCTCGCGGACCGGCAACGAAGTCACGGCGCGGTCGGCTTCCTCCAGCGGCAACGGTTCCCAGGCGCCCGTGACCACGATCACGTCGCGCCGCACGGGCGGCTGCGCCGGCTCCGCTTCTGCGGAAGTGCTCGGCGCTGGCAAGGCCAGGCAAAACCACGAAAGACACGAAAGGCGAGCGAATCTCCACATACGGACTGGGGATATGAGAGGCTGAACTCTTTTTTCCAGTTTACATGAGGCGCGCTCATTTCGCAGCCGCGGGCGCCTGCGCGCCGACGATCTCCAGGAACGCGCGCGCAGCATGGCTCAGCGCGCGCCGCGCGGGATACAGCAGCCGGATCTTGCGCTCCACCTGTAGCTCCTCGACGCGCACCTCGCACAGCAGCCCCTGCTCGATCTCCTGTTCCACGCACATCTTCGGTAGGAAGGCGACCCCTTCGTTGCGCTGCACCATGCGCCGGATGGTCTCCACCGTGGGCATCTCCACGTCCATATTGAGCGGCACCCGCGCGCGCTGGAACGCCTTCAGAACCACTTCCCGGTAGGGTGAAAGCACGTTGTGGGCGACGAAAGTCTCCATGCCCAGCTCCGTGATGGACACGCTCTCTCGCCCCGCGAAACGGTGATCCGGACTGACGACGAAGGCGAGGTGATCGATGTAGATGACTCGCGAAGCCAGGCGCTCGTCCTCCGGATCGTAGCTGACCACGCCCATCTCCAGATCTCCGTCGATCAGCTGCGACGGGATGCGGCTCGACAGGCACCGCCTCACCTGGACTTTCACCTTTGGGTACAGGCGGCGGTAGCCCTCGATGTGCCTTAGCAAGTAAAGAGCCGTGGACTCGTTGGCGCCGATCGAGAGCCGCCCCGCCGCGTGGTCCCGCAGCTCCGCCAGCGCGTTCATCATGTCGGACTCGAGGTTTTCGAACCGGCGACAGCATTCGAGAACGATCTTGCCGGCGTCGGTGAGGATCAGGTCCCGCCCGGCGCGGTCCACCAGCTTCTCGCCCAGCTCCGCCTCCAGCTTTTGCAACGCCAGCGACACCGCTGGCTGCGTCCGCATCAGCTTCTCGGCGGCGCGAGAAAAGCTGCCTTCCGAGGCGATTGTGTTGAAAACCTTGAGTAGATAGAACTCCAAGTCCTGTTCCTCCCTTTGTGCGTACCGTATAAATGTCTCTTATCACATATGCTAGGATTATGCAATAGAACGCCATTATAAATTTGATCTATCCTGGAGTATTCCAGACAATGGATAGAAGCGGTCCGTTCGCCAACCAGCGGGCGGACCCCACGCGACAAGCCAAGGAGCTCGAACCAGAGTATGCAAGAAACACGGGAGCGAGAGCGCGTATACTTCTTCGACACCACGCTGAGGGATGGGGAGCAGTCGCCGGGCTGCTCGATGACGGTGCCGGAGAAGCTCCGGATGGCCGAGAAGCTTGCCGAGCTGGGAGTGGATATCCTGGAGGCAGGTTTCCCGATTGCCAGCGAGGGAGACTACCAGGCGGTGCGGCTCATCAGCACGGAGCTGCCGTGGGTGCGCGTAGCGGCGCTGGCGCGCGCCTGCCGGCTGGACGTGGAGCGTGCCGCGAGCGCGCTGGAGCCAGCCAAACTCAGCCGGATTCACACGTTCATCGCCACCAGCGACATCCACCTGAAATACAAATTGCGGAAGTCGCGCCAGCAGGTGCTTGAGGAGGCTTGCGCGGCGGTGGAGCTGGCGCGCCAGTTTACCGAAGATGTGGAATTCTCCGCCGAGGACGCCACGCGCACGGATCCCGACTATCTGGAGCAGGTGGTGCTGGCGGTGGTAGCGGCAGGCGCGAAAACCGTGAACCTGCCGGACACGGTGGGTTACTCCGTGCCGGAAGAACATGCGGAGCTGATCGGCAGGATGGCGAAGGCGGTGGACGGGCGCGCCATCATCAGCGTGCATTGCCACAACGATCTTGGCCTGGCGACTGCCAATTCGCTGGCGGCGGTGCTGGCCGGGGCGCGGCAGGTCGAATGCACGATCAACGGCATCGGCGAGCGGGCTGGCAACTGCGCGCTGGAAGAGATCGTGATGACGATGAGAACCCGGGCTGACCGGTTCCCTTTCTTCACGAACATCGCCACCGAGCACATCTTCCCGGCCAGCCAGCTGCTGTCCTCGATGATCACCTTCGGGCCGCAGCCGAACAAGGCGATTGTCGGCTCGAACGCCTTCGCCCACGAGGCGGGCATCCACCAGGACGGCTACCTGAAGGAGAAGTCGACCTACGAGATTATCGATCCGAAGACCGTGGGCATACCCGAAGGCCGCCTGGTGCTGGGCAAGCACAGCGGACGCCACGCGCTTCGGGCCAAGTGCGAGCACCTCGGCTACACGCTCACCAAGGACGAACTCGATGCCGTCTACCACGGGTTCATCGAAATCGCCGACCGCAAGAAGGGCGTGACCGACCAGGAGATTCTGGCGCTGATCCACACGCTGAAGGCTGGCGAGCAGGTGCGGGCGGACCGCGTGGCGGCCGACTAGGCCCTGCGCCGGACCGGAAGGCCGCGCTACACTCTCGGTTTGCGCGCGAGCGGGGAATTTGATCTATGAAGCTGAATATCCTTGTTTTGCCCGGCGACGGCATCGGCACGGAGGTGACCCGCGAGGCCGTGCGCGTACTGGAGCGCGTGGCGGAGAAGTATGGCCACGAGCTGGCGCTCGCTGAAGGGCTGCTGGGAGGGATCGCGATCCACAAGACAGGCAACCCGTTTCCCGAGGAGACGGCGCGGCTCGCCGCCGGGGCGGACGCCACGCTGCTCGGCGCCGTGGGGCTCCCGGAGTTCGACAACGCCCCGCCTGCGCAGCGTCCGGAGCGCGGGCTGCTGGGGATCCGCAAGCTGCTGGGGGTGTTCGCCAACCTGCGCCCGGTGCGGACGTTCGAGGCGCTGATCGAATCTTCGCCGCTAAAGAACGAGCGTGTGCGCGGCACCGACATGATCATCGTGCGCGAGCTGACCGGCGGCATCTACTACGGGACGCCGCGCGGCATCGAGGGCTCGGGCGCCGGGGAACGCGCCGTGAACACCATGGCATACACGCGCGCCGAAATCGAGCGCATCGCCCGCATGGCGTTTGAGCTGGCGCGGCAGCGGAGGCGCAAGCTGGCGAGCGTCGACAAATCGAACGTGCTGGAGTGCTCGCAGCTGTGGCGGCGCGTGGTGAGCGGGCTGGCAGCCGAGTATCCGGACGTCGAGCTGGAACATGTGCTGGTGGACAACTGCGCCATGCAACTTGTGCTGAACCCGGCGCGGTTCGACGTTGTGCTGACGGAGAACATGTTCGGCGACATCCTCTCTGACGAAGGCGCCGTGCTGGCGGGATCGATCGGCATGCTGCCGTCGGCGTCGATCGGACCGAAGCGCCCGTCGGGCGCGTGGGTCGGCCTGTACGAACCGGTGCACGGCTCGGCGCCGGACATCGCCGGCCAGAACAAGGCCAACCCGCTCGGCGCCATCGGCAGCGTGGCGGCGATGCTCGAGTATTCTTTCGGCCTGAAGGAAGAAGCCGCCGCCGTCCAACGGGCCATTGAGACCGTGTTGAACAGCGGATACGTCACCGCAGACTTGAAACCGAAAGGCGCGCCGCGCTCCACCAGCGAGGTGGGCGCCGCCGTTTGCCAGGCGATCTGAACACCATGCCTCAGCCACGTACGATCATCCAGAAGATCTGGGACTCCCACGTCGTTTGCCAGCCGGAGGGCGCGCCGGCGCTGCTTTATATTGACCTGCATCTGGTGCACGAGGTGACCTCGCCGCAGGCATTCGAAGGCCTGCGCAGGCGCGGGCTTCGTGTGCGGCGCCCGGACCGCACCTTCGGCACCTGCGACCACTCCACGCCCACCACGCCGCGCGGGCTGCCGATCGTCGATCCCGTGGCGCGCGCGCAGGTGGAGCAGTTCGAGAAGAATTGCCGGGAGTTCGGAATCCCGCATTTCGGATTCCTCAACCCGCGGCAGGGAATCGTGCATGTGATCGGACCGGAGCACGGGTTGACGCAGCCGGGCATGACCATCGTTTGCGGGGACTCGCACACGGCCACGCACGGCGCCTTCGGCGCGCTGGCGTTTGGCATTGGCACCAGCCAGGTGGAGCATGTGCTGGCCACGCAGTGCCTCCTTCAGGCGCCGTCGCAGAGCTTCGCCGTGCGGGTGGACGGCCGCCTCGGTCCGGGCGTGTCGGCCAAGGACATCATCCTCGCGCTGATTGCGAAGATCGGCGTCGGCGGCGGCACCGGCTGCGTGTTCGAATACACCGGGTCCGCCATCCGCTCGCTGTCGATGGAAGAGCGGATGACAGTATGCAACATGTCGATCGAGGCGGGCGCGCGCGCGGGCCTGATCGCGCCGGACGACACGACATTCGATTATCTCCACGGGCGGCCGTTTGCGCCGCAAGGCGAGGAGTGGGAGCGCGCCGTGGCGCGCTGGCGGTCGCTCGTGACCGATGAGGGGGCCGCCTACGACAAGGAAGTTTCGATCGACGCTTCGGCGCTCGAGCCGATGATCACCTACGGCACCAACCCCGGCATGGGCATACCGGTCTCCGCGCCGGTGCCCGACCCCTCGGAAGCGCCCGACGCCGTGGAGCGCGAAACGCGGCGTAAAGCGCTGGCCTATATGGGGCTCGAGCCGGGCAAGCCGCTGGCCGGGCACCCTGTGAACGTCGTCTTCATCGGCTCCTGCACCAACTCGCGAATGACCGACCTGCGCGCAGCGGCGTCCGTGCTCAAGGGGCGCAAGGTGGATCCGCGCGTGCGGGTGCTCGTGGTGCCCGGCTCGCAGTCGATCAAAAGGCAGGCGGAAGCCGAGGGTCTGGACCGCATCTTCCGCGAGGCGGGCGCCCAATGGCGCGAAGCCGGCTGCTCGATGTGCATTGCAATGAACGGGGATCAGCTCGCGCCGGGCGAGTACGCCGTGTCTACGTCGAACCGCAACTTCGAAGGCAGGCAGGGCAAGGGCGGAAGGACTTTCCTCGCCAGCCCGTTGACCGCCGCGGCGAGCGCCGTGACGGGCATGGTGACGGACCCGCGCACGCTGATCGGATGAACCGGAAAGGCAGGCAAAATGGAAAAATTCACCGCATTTGAATCCTGGGTGACTGTCCTTCCCGTGGACAACATCGATACCGACCAGATCATTCCCGCGCGGTTCTTGAAGACGACATCGAAGGAAGGTCTCGGCGATCAGCTCTTCTTCGACTGGCGCTATGACGCCGAGGGCCTGCCGCGGCCGGATTTCGTGCTCAACCGCCCTCCCGGCAACCGCGCGCAGGTGCTGCTGGCGGGGGACAACTTCGGCTGCGGCAGCTCCCGCGAGCATGCGCCCTGGGCGCTGACCCAGTTCGGCTTCAAGGCTGTCATTTCCACGTCATTCGCCGATATTTTCAAGGGGAATTCCCTGAAAAATGCATTACTGCCGATTGTTGTTCCCGCCGAAATCCACGCGCGTCTTCTGAAAATGCTGGAGGCTGATCCGCTGGGCACCGTGCGCGTGGACCTGGCCTCGCAAACGCTCACGCTGCCTGACGGCACGGCCGTGGAATTCCCTGTGGATCCGTTTGCGAAAACCTGCCTGCTGGAAGGCATTGACGAGCTAGGCTTCCTGCTCAAGCACGAAGCTGAAATCGCCGCCTTCGAAAGGTCACACCCGGCGCCTGTGGACACCTTGTCGGTCAAGCTCGACGGCTGACCGCTCAGACGCCGCCGGACGCCGGCTCTTCCACGCCATAGACGCGCCCTGCCTTCAGGCCCTTCAATTCCTGGCGCGCCCCGCCGGGCCAGATGATCTCCACCAAGTCGACGACATCGTCGCTCCCAAGCCCGAAGTGGAGAGGAGCCGCGCTTGCGCTGGCATAACCAGCCGTAAACGCCACGTGATTGTGCTGGGTCATGGAGCGCGTCACGACTTTCACCCGCGCACCCTGTCCATCGCGCGGGCTCCTCTTGCCTTTCAACCGGAAGGCGATCCAGTGGTTCGAGCCCGGGCTGTCGTTGATCCACAGCGAAGCCCGCGCCGACAATGCGCTGACGGCGAAATCCAGCCTGCCGTCGCCGTTGAAGTCGGCGACCACGGCGCCACGGTGGCGCGCCGGCGGCAGGGCGTCGAGCCCCGCCTCTGCCGTCAATGCCTGCCATCTGCCCTTGCCCAAATTGCGAAAGACCGTGTTGTGCTGGTTGACGGCGACGCGCGGCTCCATCAAAGGAGACTGCACGTGCCCGCGTGTGACCAGCAGGTCCTTCCAGCCATCGTTGTCGAAGTCTGCCAGCACCGGGCTGTAGCCCGCCATCGACCGGGACTGGGCGGTCATGCCCGTCTGTGCGGTCACCTCCCGGAAGGCGCCCCGTCCGGTGTTGAGGAAGACCGGGAACGTCTCGTTATCCAGGGCGACCAGGACGATGTCAGCATATCCGTCGTTGTCGATGTCCCGGAAATCCACCCCCATGCCGGAGATCATGTTGCCGTGCTCGGCCAGCGCCACGCCGAGGTCGAACGCCTTTTCTTCGAATTTCAGCCCTCCGCGGTTGTGAAAAAAGAAATTGAAGAGCTTGTCGTTGGAGACAAAAATGTCGGGGTTCCCGTCCAGGTCGTAGTCTGCTACGCCCGCACCCATCCCCTTGCCGGGCTGTGACAGAATTCCGGCCTCGGCGCTGACATCGCGAAAAGAGCCGCCGCCTTTGTTGAGAAAGAGCTGGTTAGGCAGTTCCTTGTAATACTTGGGATGACAGTATTCATTGCGTCCTTCATAGGGACAGACAGGCTCGTTTTTCTCCTCCCAGAGGAGGTAATTCACCACGAACAGATCCAGGAGCCCGTCGCGGTTGACGTCCGTCCACACGGCGGAAACCGCCCACAGCGGTCCGAACCGCGGCAGGCGCGAGCCGGCGAGCCCCGCCTTCTGCGTCACGTCCGTGAACGTCCCGTCTCCGTTGTTGCGGTAGAGCGTGTTGCGGTGAACGCCCGCGACGAAGAGATCCAAGTCTCCGTCATTGTCGTAGTCGCCTAACGCCACGCCGGTGTCGAAGCCCGTGCCCGCCAGTCCCGCTATCTCTGTGACATCCGTGAACCGCCCTTTACCGTCGTTGGCATAGAGCCGGTTGTAATGCTTCGGCCCTTGCTTCTGAAGCGTAGAGAGATCCGACCCGTTACAAAAGAACAGATCGACGTCGCCGTCGCCGTCATAGTCGAACGCGGCCGCGCCGCCCGCCATCGTTTCCGGCGCCCGCCGCTTGGGGGATTCATCGTTATCCAGGAAAAAATCCAGGGGCTGCGGCCGGAAATGGATGGGAGATGCCGCAGGTTCCGTCTGGAAAGCCCAAAGGGAAATCGCCGCCAGAGCGGCGGCAGCCCGGCGCTTGGACAACAATGGCACGCGCTTTCAGTCTAGCAATCCGGAGGCTGCTCTTCTTCCATGAGGCGCGCTGCAAGGGCTGCGGCTTCCGGCACCGCCGCGGCGACTTCCGGCGAGAGGCCGGCGCCGAATTCGAACTGGCGCGCGGCGATTCCAACGAGCGCGATGCGTGGCGGCAGGAGCGCCAACTGGCGCGCCAGCCGCAGCGTATCCGTCAGGGAAGGTTGATGGGAGCCGCCGCCTCGGCGGGCGGCATAAGCGAAGATCTCCTCGCCACTGAATACGCGAACCGTGCCGGGCGGATCGTCCGATGACATGGCGTCCAGCATCACCAGCGCCGGCGCCTCTTCGAGTTCGAGCAGCAAGTCGACTCCCGCAGCGCCCACGTCGCAAAGGCGGGCGGTGTTCGCCGCCCCGCGCCGGCGCAGCTCCTCCAGCACCGCAGCGCCCGCGCCATCGTCGCCCATCAGCGGGTTGCCCAGAGCCGCGATCACCGGTTTCCGTTTGCCTGCTGCCTCAGCCATGCGATCCACTCGTCGAGCCCTTCGCCTGTGCGGCAGCTCAGCCGGAACTTCCGCAGCCCCGGGTTCAGCGCCTCCACCCCGCGCAGATAACGCTCGCAATCGAACTCGAGGTGGGGCAACAGGTCGATCTTGTTCAGCACGATAGCGTCCACACCGGCGTACATCTTCGGGTACTTGTAAGGCTTGTCGTCGCCCTCGGGCGTCGAGCCGATCAGCACGTTGGCGTGCGCGCCAAGCTTCCAGCTCATCGGGCATACAAGATTGCCCACATTTTCCACCAGCAGCAGACGGATGCTTTCCATTGGGAGCAGGGCGAGCGCATCCCGCACCATGGCCGCTTCCAGGTGGCACTTGCCTCCGGTATTCACGTGCACCGCCGCTGCGCCCGCGCGCTGGCTTCTTTCCGCGTCGAATGCCGCCGCCGAGGTGTCGCCGTTGATCATGCCGATGCCGAATTCGTCCTTCAGCGCCGCAACAGTGCGTTCGATCAGCGACGTCTTGCCCGCTCCCGGGCTCGCCATGAGATTGACGCAAAACAACCCTTTCGCGTCGAGAAGCGCCCGCACCTCAGCCGCCACGGCGTCGTTCGCCGAGAGGACCTTTTCCACAACCGGAACCGTTGTGCTCATGATTGAACGCCTCCTTCCAGTTCGATTGCATCCACGGTGCAGTCGCGCCCGCCGGCGGGCTCGCCGCCCAGCGCCCCGCAACCGGGGCATTCGAGCTCTGTGCCGTTGAGCGGAAATTCACGGCCGCAGCGGCGGCACTGCAGCGTCGCCGGCTCGAACCGGAACTCGAGCCGCGCTCCTTCTGCCGCAGTGCCCCGCGCCAGCTCCTGCCAGAACAGCTCGATTGAATCTCCTACATAACCTGTCCACCCGCCCACGGTGATCTGCACGGAGCGGACTCGCGCGCCAGCCGCGTGCCGCAGCACGACGTCCAGTACCGCTTCCGTGATCGAGAGTTCGTGCATCAGCAAATCCTCGGCAACTGCTCGCCGCTGAGCAGGTCGAGCACGCGCGCGGCGCCGATCACCGAACGCAGCGTCACCTCGCCCGCGCCCTTTCCTGTCACCTTCCCGATCACCGCCCCGCCCGGCAGCAGCGCCGCGGCGCGCCCGCCGTCGCCAGCCGCCACAAACGCAGCGAACCGTCCCTCGTTGGCCACATACATCGGATCGAAGCCGAGCAACTCACACGCGGCGCGCACGTCCTCGCGCACAGGAATCCGCGCCTCGTCGAGTTCCACCGCGACGCGCCCGGCGCGTGCGATCTCGATCACCGCCGACGCCAGCCCCCCGCGGGTCAAGTCCCGCATGCAATGCACCCGGATCCCGCTTTCCAGCAGCCCGAGCGCTTCGCGGTGGACCGGCGCGGAGTCCGTAACAATTTCCGACTCAAATGTCAGTCCCTCCCGAGCGCTCATCACCGCCATGCCATGCTGGCCGATGTCGCCGGAGACGACAATCTCGTCGCCCTCGGCCACGCGCCACGGCGCCAATTCGCCTTCATGCGCCAGCACGCCGATGCCCGTGGTGGTGATGTAGATCCCGTCGGCGCGCCCGCGCTCCACCACCTTGGTGTCTCCCGTGACGATGCGAACGCCCGCGCGGCGCGCCGCCGCTGCCATCGAATCCACGATGCGCCCCAGCGTTTCCATCTCGAGCCCCTCTTCGAGGATGAACGCCGCCGAGAGCGCCACGGGTTCGGCGCCCGCCATGGCCAGGTCGTTCACCGTGCCATGCACCGCCAGCGAACCGATGTCGCCGCCGGGAAAGAACAGCGGACTCACGACGAAGGAGTCCGTCGTGAACGCCAGGCGCTTTGATCCCAGGCTGATCACGGCGGCGTCCGTCTCATGCTCGGGCGCCAGCCGGGAGGCGAAGAGCTGTTCGATCAGCTCCCGCATCAGACGCCCGCCGCCCCCGTGCGCCATCAAAACGCGGCTCCGCTCGGGCAGCGGGACAGGACAGGACAGATGGATCTCAGACATGGCTCCTCGCATACCGGTAGTAAGCGGCGCAGGCTCCCTCGCTGGAAACCATGGGCGCGCCCAGCGGCCGCTCGGGCGTGCATCCCCGCCCGAATTCCGGGCACTCGAAGGGCTTCTTCGCTCCTTGCAGCACCAGCCCGCTGATGCAGGCTGCCGGCTCCTCCACCTCCTTCGCCGCCAGCGCAAACCGCCGCTCCGCGTCGAATTCCCGCCATGCGGGCCGCAGCGCCAGGCCGCTGAGCGGAATCACTCCAATGCCGCGCCACTTGCGATCCACTGGTTCGAACATCTCCCGCACCAGGGCCTTGGCCGCGGCGTTGCCCTCGCGGCGCACGGCGCGCGCGTACTGGTTCTCTACCGCGGCGCGTCCCTGTTCGAGCTGCCGCACGCACATCAGGATGCCTTGCAGCAGATCCACCGGTTCAAAACCCGTCACCACCACCGGGACGCCGAATTCGCGCGCCAGCGGCTCATAGTCCTCGTAGCCCTCCACCGTGCAGACATGCCCCGCGGCCAGTACGCCCTGGATGCGGCTGGAAGGCGAACCCAGAATGGCACGCAAAGCCGGCGGCACCAGCACGTGCGCTGACAGGATCGAGAAGTTTCGCAACCCCCGCCGGCGCGCCTCGCGCAAGGCGAGCGCCACTCCAGGGACCGTGGTCTCGAAGCCCACGGCAAAAAACACGATCTGCTGATCCTGTTTTTCCCCGGCCATCCGCACGGCGTCCAGCGGCGAATAGACCATGGCCACTCTGGCTCCGCGGGCGCGAGCCGCCAGCAGATCGGTCCTCGAGCCCGGCACCCGCAACATATCTCCGAACGACGCCAGAACCACGCCCGGAGTCTGCGCCAGTGCGATGGCGCGGTCGATCAACTCCAGCGGCGTCACGCACACCGGGCAGCCCGGACCGTGCACCAGCTCGATGCCCGGCGGCAGCAGTTGATCAAGCCCGAAGCGCAGGATGGCGTGCGTCTGCCCGCCGCAGATCTCCATGATCCGCCACGGCCGCGTGGCGGCGCGGGAAATCACTCCTGCCAGCGCGAGCACCCGCCCCGCGTCGCGGTACTCGTCCAGATGCTTCACTGCGGACCCTCCTCCGCGCCCCCGAGTTGCTCGAACAGCTCCAGCGTCCGGCGCGCTTCCTCCTCGTCCACTGTCTGCAAGGCAAAGCCCGCGTGAACCAGAACATAATCTCCCGGTTTCGCTTCGGGAACATAGGCCAGAGAGGCTTCGCGCACCACGCCTCCGAAGGAGACCCGCGCCATGCGCGTCAGCGGATCATCGCCCACAATTTCAATGATCTCGCCTGGAATCGCCAGACACATCGAGCTTCACCTCCCATACGGCTGCCAGCAACTGCCCCGCCGACAGCCCGCCGTCGTTCGGCGGCACATCGCGGTGCAGCAGCGGCAGGAATCCGTCGGCGCGCAAGCGCCGCGCCGCCGCCTCCGCCAGCCGCGCATTCTGAAAACAGCCGCCCGTCAGCACCACCCGTTCCACGCCCGCCCGCCGGGCCGAGCGCACGATGCACTCTGCCAGCGACTCGTGCAGCAGCGCCGCCCGCTTCGCCACGGACAGCCCCGGATCAGCCAGCCGCTCGAACAGCGGCGCCCAGTCCCCGTCCATCGGAACCGCATCCGTGGCGCCGTCCGTTCCGCGCGCGGCGAACTCCACGCGCATCGCCGCCTCCCCTTCAAACGAGGCCGAAGCGCACAGCCCCAGCAGCGCCGCCGCGGCGTCGAACAGCCTTCCCACGCTCGTCGTCCACGGACACTGGAACCCGCGCTCGAGCATTCTCGCCAGCACCCGCCACTCATTCTCCGCGAATAGCGGCCTTGCCAGCTCCGGCCGCCCCATCTCCCAGGCGATGCCGAGCAGCGACCGCCTCGGTTCCCGCACCGCCTGCTCGCCTCCGGGCAGGCGGAACGGCCGCAAGTGACCCGTGCGGCGGACCTCGCTGCCCTCCCAAAGGAGAAACTCTCCGCCCCACACCGTCCCATCGGGCCCCGCGCCAGTTCCGTCCCACGACGCTGCGAACACGGGCGGCTGGAGACCGTGCTCCAGCACTGCGGAAAACAGATGCGCCACATGATGCTGCACCGCGCGGACGGGCGCCGCCAGCTCTCGCGCCGTCTGCGTGGAGGCGTAGTCCGGATGCAGATCGCACGCTGCCGCCGCGGGGCGCACACCGTAGATCCTGACGAAATCGGCGGTCATGCGCCGGTGATTCTCGACCGCAGCTTGCGTGGACAAGTCCCCGAGGTGCTGCGACAGGAAGACGCGCCGCCCGCGGGAAAACGCCACCGTGTTCTTCATGTGCCCGCCTGTGGCGAACAGTTCGGGCAGTTCGCCGGGCGCCTCCAGTGGCAGCGGCGCGTAGCCGCGAGCCCGGCGGAGCACAACCGGCTGGCCGTCGATCTCGCGGACGATGCTGTCGTCCACCGGTCTCAGGATGCGCCGGTTGTGCATCAGGAACAGGTCGGCGATGCCTCCCAGCCGCGCCAGCGCTTCCTCGTTGTCGAAGCAGATCGGATCGTCCGTGAGATTGCCGCTGGTCGCCACCACAGGGAAGCCGAGCCTATCCATCAGCAGCGCGTGCAGCGGCGAGTAAGGGATCATGACGCCGGCCAGCGGGTTGCCAGGCGCGACTTCGTCGGGCAGCCCCAGCGTGTTCTCGACGAGCACAATGGGCGAAGCCGGCGTGTGCAGCAGCGGATGCCCGTGCTCTGGCAGCATCACCGCGAACGGCTTCGCCGGCCGCTGTTTCCGGCGGCGCAGCTCGATCAGGGCGTCGCGGTTGCGCGCGTCGCACACCAGATGGAAGCCGCCGATGCCCTTCAGCGCCAGAATGCAGCCCTCTCTCACGGCGTCCCCCGCCAGGCGCAAGGCATCATCCTTCTGCGCCAGCACCTGACCGCCGGGGGCCCGCAGCTCCAGGTGCGGGCCGCACTCGGGGCAGCAGTTCGTCTGCGCGTGGAAGCGGCGGTCCAGCGGATCCCGGTGCTCGGCCTCGCAAGCCGGACACATCGGAAAGTCGCGCATTGTCGTGCGCGGACGGTCGTAGGGCAGGGAATCGACGATCGAATAACGCGGTCCGCAGTTGGTGCAGGTCGTGAAGGGGTAGCGGTAGCGGCGGTCGCGCGGGTCGAAGATCTCGCGCCGGCAGTCGGCGCAGATGGCCAAGTCGGGCGGCAAGAAGGCTTCCGGTTCGCCTCCGGTGTCGCTCGCCTCTACGCGGAAGCCGCTGTCGCCGGCGTCGGGAATAGGCTGGGTGGAGAATGAGGCGACACGCGCCAGCGGCGGCGGGTTCTGCCGGAGTTCGTCGAAGAAGGCGTGCACGCGCCCGTCTTCGGCTTCTGCTTCGATCACGACGCCCGCGGTCGAGTTCAGCACGAAGCCCGCGACGAAGTGTTTGCGCGCCATGCGAAACACGTGAGGGCGGAAGCCCACGCCCTGCACGGCACCTGTGATCCGCGCCCGGATTCGCACTTTCGTATCCTTTATTCCAGTATACGGCGCGGCGCTCCCCCGCTTGCCGAAGCGCGGTCCGGCAGGAGCGTTCTACGGTAGCGGAACAGAGCGCTGAAGCAGATGCAGGATGTTGCCCTCAGGGTCGGTGAAGAACACCACCTTGTTGCCCTTGCTCTCGACCGGCTCTCCAAGGAAGTGAGCGCCCTTCTGGCGCAGGCGCGCGTATTGCGTCTCGAAATCGTCGACCGTGAGGGCGAGATGCCGCAGCCCGGGCGACTTCAGCGTGTCCGGTCCGCGCTCGCCTTCCGCCGGGATGAACTCGATCATGGAGCCGTTGGGCGCCTTGGCGAACACAGCCGTCGAACCGCGGTAATTGATGGTGAAGCCGAGCGTGTCGACATACCACTGCGCCAGCGCCGCCGGGTCCGGCGTGGCGATGGCCGTGTGTTCAATGCCCTGAATCATGCCCTGCCTCCCTTAGCTGACGACATACGGGGCGCGGTAATCGCGCGAGACGAGCTTGTTGGCTTCCGTGTCGGCGCCGAAGTTGCGCGCCGCATCGTTCCAGTGCAGCACCCGCCCGACGCGGTAGCTCACGTTGGCCATGTGCACGAGGATCACACTGATAGCGCCGATCTCGATGTCTGCCGTCAGATCCTTGTGGTTGCGCGTGCGGCAGGCGTTCAGGAAGTTCTCCATGTGAAGGACCGTCGTGTTCTTGCCCCGCTCGACTTTCACGTCCGTCACCAGTTCGTTCTTCTCGCCCTTGTAAACCTGGTAGCCCCGTTCGTCCAGCCACATCCAGCCGTCGCTGCCGAAATACAGGTTGCCGACCGGATACGTGCCCACCGGTTGCCCGCCTTCGGGTCCGGTCAGCAATCCGCGCACTTCGAACGTGATCTGCTTCGCGCCGTAAGAAAAGCTCGCATGCTGCGTGTTGGGCGTCTCCTGGTCATCGTCGTAGACGAACTTGCCGCCCGTGGAAACGGCTGACTGCGGCAGTCCGATGTCGCCCAGAGCCCAGCGGCAGAGATCCATCTCATGAATGCCCTGATTGCCGATATCGCCGTTGCCGGTGTCCCAGAACCAGTGCCAGTTGTAGGCGAAGCGATTCTTCGTGTACGGGCGCATCGGCGCCGGCCCGAGGAACAGATCCCAGTCGAGCCCGGGCGGCACCGGCTCGGGCGGCGTCTTGCCGATGGAGCGGCGCCGCTTGAAGCACAGCCCCTTGGCCCTGTAAAGCGGTCCAATGATGCCGTTTTGCAGCTCCTGGATGGCGCGGATCTTGTGAGGCGTCGAGCGGCTCTGCGAGCCGATCTGCACCATCCGCTTCGTCTCGCGCGCCACCTCGATCATCTTGTAGGCCTCGTAGATGTTGTGGCTGGCCGGTTTTTCGCAGTAAACGTCCTTGCCCGCGCGGCAAGCCCAAATAGCCGCCAGCGCGTGCCAGTGGTTCGGCGTCGCAATCGACACCGCGTCCACTTCCTTGCTGTCGAACATCTTGCGCATGTCGGTGAACTCTTCCGCCTTAGGGGCGCTCGCCTTGGCCAGGATCGACTGCGCGCGCTCCCGCGCCGCCTGATTCACGTCGCACAGGCCGGTGACCTGCGCTTGCGGAATCTGGAGGAAAGACTGGATGTGATCGCGCCCGCGCCCTCCAATGCCGATCACGCCGATGCGGATCCGGTCATTGGCGCCCACCACGCGCGTGGCGGCAAGCGCCATGGTCGCGCCCTGGAAGAAGTGACGCCGCGTCAGAATGCTCATGTTGCCTCCTGCCCGGTGTGGATACGCTATGAAAATATCACGCAACCGGCGAAGGCCGCAGGAGCAGCGCCTGTTTGCAAAACTTTTACGCCTTCGTTGCAACCTGGTCCGCTCCCGGCGCTTCAATTAGGGGAGCAGGCAGTTCTGAGGCCTGCCAATGGGATGCACAGTCAAGGAGCTTTGGGAAACATGATGCGGCGTCTGGGATGGATCGCAATTTTCGCGCTTTCGAGCGTGGCTTGGGGCAACAGCGGGGGGGCGCCGGCACAAGTGACAGGCGCCCCGGGCGAAGGGACCTGCGCTGCCTGCCATGGCGGAACGCCCAACAGCGGGCCAGGCAGTTTGCAGATCCGATTCGACGGGTTGACCAACTGGGTGCCAGGCCAGGCGGTGAAGGTGAAAGTGACTCTGGCGGATCCCAATGCCACGCGTTGGGGCTTTCAACTGACGGCCCGCGCCGCCTCCAACCCCAACCAGATGGCAGGCAGCTTCCGCATCATTGAAGACACCACGCGCTTCGTATCCAACCCGCCGCCAGGGTTGCAGTTCGTGACGCACACTTCCTCCGGCACCCGCCCGGGCACGACGGGCTCGGTTTCCTGGGAAGTCGAGTGGACTCCGCCTTCCGACGCCGGCTTCGGCGACGTGATCTTTTATGCTGCCGGCAACGCTGCCGATGGAAACGGCCAGGCCGATCCCGGCGACCGCATCTACACCACTACATTCACGGCTTCCCCCGGCACACCGGTGACAGGGCTGACCCGCGTGCTGCCGCAGCTCGCCTTCGGCGACGTTTGGTCGACGGCTGTGTATCTGCACAACACTTCCGGTGCTCCCGTGCAGGCGACTGTCAGGTTCTTCGACGTGAACGGCGCGCCGCTCACCGTCCCGGGCATCAACGCATCGTCGGTTTCCCTGAACCTTGGACCGCGAGGGACGGGCGTAGTGGAGGCGCCCAATCTCGGGCCGCTTCAGCAAGGATCAGTCGCCGTGGAGGCGCCCGATACCGTGATCGGTTATGGCATTTTCCGGCAGGCGCAGCCGAACGTGAATCCGCAAGAGGGCGTCGTGCCGCTCTCGGCAAGCAATTCGACGGGCGCGACCATCGTGTATGACGATACGAATTTCGTCACCAGCGTGGCTGTGCTGAATCCCGGCTCGACCCCGGTGACGGTCAGCATCGTGGCAAGAGACGAAAGCGGCGCGCAAATTGGCACTTTGACGCTGAACCTGAACGCGAGGGAGCGGCAGGCGTTCGAAGTGAGAAACCGGGCTGAGCTGGCCATGGTGCAGGGCCGGCGAGGCGTTCTTGAGTTCAACGCCACCGGCGGGCCGGTGAGCGTGCTGGGCCTGCGGTTCAACGGCTTCGCTCTGACTTCCATCCTGCCGGTTGAGAAGTAGCCGCGAGGTTACTTGAAAACTACCGTGGATTCGGCGCTGAACTTGCGGTAGTTGCGGAAGACGATCTCGTTCTTCGAGCAGTTCACCGTGCCGCGCTCGCAGCCGCGGGTTTCGGCGCGCACGGGCAGGAGCAATGAGGCGCCGCCGATCTGCACCGGGCCCACCTCCACCGTGCACTCGGCCTTGTCCTGCGGGAAGGAGGAAGGGATCGAGACGGCCCGCTGCTCGATCCGCAGCACGCGGTGCGTCTCCTCGTCGATCCAGATGCGCCCCTTCTGCGCGGGCTTCAGGCGCTCGCCCTTCGGCGAAACCAAAACCCAGTGGGAATGTTCCGGGCGGATGGCGAACTCGAACAGCGCGGCGCGCCGCCCGCCCACGGTTTCGCTGCCCAGACGCACGAACGCCGCGCGTGTCGCCGGGCTGAGGATGTCGGAGGCAGTCGTGAGAAACTCACCCGTCGACCACGTGCCTGTGGTTTCCGGTCCGCCCTGGATGGGACGGCCGTTCAGCCGCACGTTGCGGTATTCCTCCTTGCCGCCGGACCAGGCGACTTCCGCCTCGACCACGTCGATCCGGTTCCACGATGCCTCGTTGTTGAAGCTGGCCCAGCGCGTGACCACCTGATCGACCAGGAAGTCGGGCATCGCGGCTTCCATCTCCGCCACTGCTGCGCGAGCTTTGGCGATGACAGGATCCGGTTCGGGCTCCGGTTCTTCTTCAGGCTGCACGGGTGCCGGGGGCTTGGCTGGCACGGCAGCCGGTGGCGGCGCTGGCGGCACGCTGGCAGGGGCGCTCTCTGGCGCAGCGGCCTCGATGGGCCGCGAGGCCGCCTCCCGCTCGGCGGGCGTACCCTGCCGCAAATAGATCACTGCCCGCGCCGTCTCGGGATCGATCGCATCGCACTGCACTTCCAGTTGATCGCCGGGCTTGAGAAGCGAGTCGCGCACCGGCTCGCCTTTCTTGTCCTTGAACTGCGTCTTCGCCAGCAGGCGGAAGCGCAGCAAGCCCTGGTCGTGCGTCTCGAGAACCAGCTCCTTCTCTGACATCCGGCGCAGCGTGCCCTCGAACTTCTCGATCTCCCCCTTCTTCGCGCCGTCCTTCGGCTTCCGCTTCGGCCATGGCACGCGCGGCAACGGGATGCCGCCGGGGCCGCGCGAACCCGGATACGGATACGTTTCCGGCGGGTACTGGCCAGGCGGATACTGCCCGGGCGGGTACTGCCCCGGAGGATACTGCCCCGGAGGATATTGGCCCGGAGGGTATTGCCCGGGCGGATACTGGCCGGGAGATGTCTGCGCCGGCAGCAACGCTGCGGCAAGCAGCACGGCCGTGCAGAAGCGCGCCCACATCGTCGTTCTCCTCCCCTGCCCGTGCATGCCTGACTTGATCCTACGCGGGCGCGAACCGGGGGTCAACAACAGCTCCGTATACTTGGAAGCATCATGGACGTGGAATGGGTACGGGCGGTCTGCCTGTCTCTTCCCGGTGTCACGGAAGAGATCCTCTGGGGCGGCGATCTCGTGTTCAAAGTCACGGGCAAAATGTTCTGCGTGGTATCGCTGGAGCCGGGAGGCGTGTGGCTGTCGCTGAAAGCCGCCGAGGAAGAGTACGCGGAGTTGGTGGAACGCCCGGGCATCGTGCCCGCGCCCTACCTGGCGCGTGCGAGGTGGGTGGCGCTGGAGTCTCCGGATGCGATGCAGCCCGCGGAGCTGAAACAAAGGATCGTGCAATCGTGGAAGCTTGTGGCGGGGCGGCGGAGCAAGCGCGAGCGGGAGCGGCTCATGGCCCGGTTGGGCTCTTCTCGGCCTGCCAGCGCATGATTTCGGCCCGGATTGTGGCCTCCACGATGGCCCATACGGCGGGGTCGTTGTCCATCTTCCAGTGCGAGAGTCCAATGCGGCGGGCGATGGCCGGATACTGGCTCATGTCGACGTGGCGGAAAAGATAAGTGAAAGGGAAGTTGCCAAGAATCGTGGTGCGCGACGGGTCGGCGGCGCGAATGGCCGGCTCTCCGCGGATGGGCCCCGGATCGCGCTGATACAGGTTCAACGCGCGCGCCACGTTGGGCGGGATCAGGTGATCCCTGCGCCCCACGCTGTCCACCTGCACGGTGAGCCGCACGGGCACGCCGTGGCGGGCCAGATCGCGCGCCAGATAGACGGCGGCCGCTCCGCCGAAGCTCTGCCCGTAAAAAACAAGATCCACGGATTCTGTTCCCTCGCGGGTCAGCTTCCCGTCGCGGTCAAGGTCCAGGCTCTCCAGCAGAATGCGCCGCACCAGCTTGCGGTCGTGGTTCGAGGCGGTCTCCAAAAACAGCGCCCGCGGGGCCGATTCACGCAGCCGCAGGGCCAGGCGGCGGACTCCGCGGCGGTCGTCGTCCCAGCGCTCCCAGCCGCCCAGGAACCCGATGACCAGCATCGCGCCGCGGGGCAGCGGGACAGGGGCACTCCAGTCACGGCGCTCGAAGCGCCCCCGCGGGGCACTGTGGCAGAGCGCGGCGAGCAGAAGCGCGGCGTAGAGGCGCGCGGTCATTTCTTCTTCAGCGGGTCGGGGGGCTCGTAGTCGAGCGCCTCGGAGAGCGTCTTCACGAGAGTCGAGAGCACTTTGATGCGCGCGTGATACTTGTCGTTGCCTTCAATCAGGTGCCAGGGAGCGGTGAGAGTGCTCGTCTTCAGCACCATTTCCTCCACCGCCTGCTCGTAGGCGTTCCACTTGGAGCGGTTCCGCCAGTCTTCGGCGGTCAGCTTCCACGCCTTGTAGCCGGTCTTTTCGCGCTCGCGGAATCGCCTCAATTGCTCGTCGCGGGAGATATGGATAAAGAACTTTGCCAGAACGGCGCCGAAATCCGTGAACTGCCGTTCGAAGGAGTTGATCTCCTTGTAGGCCCGGCGCCACGCCTCTTCGGCGCAGAAACCTTCCACCCGTTCGACGAGCATGCGCCCGTACCAGGAGCGGTCAAAGATCGCGATCTGCCCGCGCGGGGGAAGGCGGCGCCAGAAGCGGTAAAGGTAGTGGCGCGTCTTGTCCTCGCCCTGCGGCGCGCTGATGGGCCAGACGGTGAAGCCGCGGGGGTCGAGCTTTTCGGTGATGCGGCGGATCGTGCCGCCCTTGCCCGCCGCGTCCCACCCCTCGAACACGATTACAACGGGACGCTTCTGTTGGTATACCTGCCAACCGAGTTCGCGCAACTGGATCTGCCTCCGCGCCAATTGCAGCATGTACTCGTCGCGGGGAACCGCCAGAGTCAGGTCGAGCGACTTCAGCATCAGGCGCCTCCGTTCTCTGCGCCGCTGACGCTCTGCATCACGCGTCGCAGCTCGGCATCTCGCTGGTTTGGCGCCTGCACGGGAGGCGCGGCGCCGCCGAGCGCCTTTTCCAGCGCTGAAATGATGGTCTGAAAGACCTTGTGTCGCGCGTAGCGGCGGCATGTCGCCTCGACGATCGTCCACGGAGCGTACTCGCTCTCCGTCCGCTCCAGCATCTCCTCGGCAGCGGCCAGCCACTCGCCGTATTGTTCGTCCCGCTTCCAGTCATCCTTTGTGATTCGCCAGCTTTCCAGCGGATCTTTCGAGATTCTGTCGAACCGCTTCTTCTGCTCTTTCTTGCTGATGTGGAACCAGAATTTCAGGATCGTCGTGCCGTCGTCTGCCAGCATCCGCTCGAATTCGGAGATGTCCAGGTAGGCCTTCCGCCATTCCTTCTTCGGGGCCAGCTTTTCCACCCGGTCGTCCAGCACCCGCCGGTACCAGGAGTGGTCGAAGATGGCCATCTCCCCGCGGTTGGGCACCTTGAGCCAGAATCGCCAGAGCCAGGGGTACTCCTGCTCGTAGGTGCGGGGCGGCGTGATGGTGTACAGGCGGTAACCGCGCGCATCCAGCCGTGCCGTGAGCGTGGAGATCGCGCCGCCTTTGCCTGCGGCCTCCCATCCTTCAAAGACGACGATGGAAGACTTGCCGTGGTCCCAGCATGCCTTCTCCAGATCGAAGAGGCGCCGCTGTAGCGCGGGCAGCTCGCGCTCCCAGGTCTCGCGCCCGAGCTTGCGGTTCAGGTTGACGTTTTCGAGCATTTCGCCCTCAACAGGTGCGCCTGCGCGTCGACGGGCTTCTCGCCCTCCTTGCGCGGGGCGCGTTCGTAGGTTCCGTCCTTCCTCATGCGGCGCGCCTTGACGTTGTCCTTCAGGTACGCCGACAGCACGCGGTCGCGAAGATAGCGCAGCAGGGCGTGTTTTTCAATGGGGAAGAGCGTTTCCACCCGGCGGTCCAGATTTCGCGGCATCAGGTCCGCCGATCCGAGCAGGGCCTCTTCCTGGCCGTTGTTCTGGAACCAGTAAATACGGCTGTGTTCGAGGAAGCGCCCGACAATGCTCGTGACCCGGATGTTCTCGCTGATGCCGGGCAGGCCGGGCCGCAGGCAGCAAATGCCGCGGCAGAGGAGATCCACCCGCACGCCCGCCATCGAGGCCTCGTAAAGCAGCCGGATGATGCGCGGATCGACCAGCGCGTTCATCTTGAAGATGAGCCGCGCGGGCTTGCCCGCCCGGGCGTGGGTGATCTCGCGGCGGATGAGCGTCTCGAACTTCTGCCGCATATTGATCGGAGCCACCAGGAGCTTCCCATAATCGGATCGCGCCGAGTAGCCGGTGAGGTAGTTGAACAGGTCCGTGCAAGCGGCGCCGATCTGCTCTTCGCAGGTGAACAGTCCGATGTCGGTGTACAGGTGCGCGGTGACGGCGTTGTAGTTGCCCGTGGACAAGTGCACATAGCGGCGGATCTTGGTCCCTTCCCGGCGCACGACCATCGCCACCTTGCAGTGCACCTTGACGCCGAGCAGGCCGTAGACGACGTGCACGCCTTCGCGTTCCAGCGCCCGCGCCCATTCGATGTTGGACTCCTCGTCGAAGCGCGCCTTGAGTTCCACGAGCACCGCCACCTGCTTGCCGCGCGAGTTGGCGTCGAGCAGCGCCTCTACTACCGGCGCGTTCGGGCCAACGCGGTACAGCGTCATCTTGATCGCAAGTACATTGGGGTCGCGGGCGGCCGTTCGCAGGAAATCGATCACAGGTTGAAAGCTGTCGAAGGGGTGGTGCAAAAGGATGTCGCCGCGGCGGATGGCTGAGAAGATATCCTCGTCTTCGACGATACCTGTGAGCGGCGCCGGTGTGAACGGCTTGTCCTTCAGGTCCGGCCGGTCAAGAGCTGCGATGTGTTTCAGGCGCACGAGCGCCAGCGGCCCTTCCACGCGGTAGACGGCGTCGTCGTCAATCTCCAGGTTCGTCTTCAGGATCTCGAGGATCGAGTCCGGCATCCGCTTCGGCACCTTCAGGCGCACCACGGCGCCGAAGCGCCGCTGGCGCACGCTCTCCTCGACGCTTTCCAGCAGATCTTCCGCTTCCAGCTCTTGAATTTCGATGTCGGCGTCCCGCGTGACATGGAACGGATGGGCCTCGAGAATCTCCATTCCGGGGAACAGCGTCGCCAGGTTCGCCTGGATCACCTGTTCGATCCATGTAAACGTCAGCGGGCGGCCCGTTCGCCGCTGCGGCGGCCTGTGCAGCGGAACGGCCTGCGAGATCGTGTCCGGGACCTTGATGCGCGCAAAGCGCTGCTCTCCGCTCGGATGCCGCACCAGCACGGCAAGGTTGAGACTCAGGTTCGAGATGTGCGGGAAGGGGCGGCCCGGATCGAACGCCAGCGGCGTGAGCACCGGGTAAATGACCTCGTCAAAGTACCGGCGCGCTGCTTCCATCTGCGCTTCGGAGAGGTCCGCGTAGTCCAGGATCAGAATGCCGTGCTGGCGCAGCTGCGCGAACAGATCCTTCCTGCATTTGTGCGCGTCAGCGAACAGCCGGTTGTACACCTTGCGAATTGCCTCCAGCTGCGCCGCGGGCGTCATCGCATCCGGGCCCGTTTCGAGGATGCCCGACTCCATCTGGCTGTACAGGCCGGCCACGCGCACCATGAAGAACTCATCGAGGTTGGAGCCGAGAATCGACAGGAACTTGACGCGCTCCAGCAGGGGATTCGACGGGTCCTGCGCCTCTTCCAGCACGCGCCGCTGGAACTCCAGCAGGCTGAGCTCCCTGTTGATGTAAAGAGAAGGATCGCGCAAGTCCGGACCCGGTGGAGTTTTTTCCTTCGCTCCCTGCTTCGTCTTTTTCGCTTTTCCTGCGGGCATGCGGGCTTCCCCATTACTGTAGCCGAGCGGCGGCGCCAGTGGCAGGGCCCGCGTGAAGTACCATCGACCTGTGGCACTCCCATCTGGCGGCAATGGGCGCGAACTGACATGGAAGGCAGTGCTTCTCGGGCTGCTGCTGGCCTTCGTGTTCGGGGCGGCGAACGCCTATCTGGGAATGAAGGCAGGCCAGACGGTGGCGGCGACGATTCCCGCCGCCGTCATCGCGCTGGCGGTAGCGCGCTTGCCCTGGTGGCGCGGCGGCGTGCTCGAGCAGAACATCACGCGCACGGCGGCGAGCGTCGGCGAGGCGCTGGTGGCGGGGGCAATCTTCACGCTGCCGGCGTTCCTCATGGTGGAGATGGATGGCCGCCGCCTGTGGGAGGACCTGCGTGGCCACTACTGGGAGGGGACGGTCATCCTGCTGGCCGGCGGGCTGGCCGGCATCTTCTTCATCGTTCTGCTGCGGCGCGCACTGTGTGTGGACGCGGGGCTGCCATGGCCGGAGAGCGTGGCCAGCTACGAGATCGTTCGCGCCGGGCAGGAGTCGGGCGATGCGCCCCGGCTCGTCTTCGGCGGCATGGGCCTCGGCGCACTGATCCAGATCCTGAAGAGCGAAAAAGGGCTGCTCGTTTTCCGCGAGTTCACGGAGGGATTTCTTGCTTTTCCGCGCAGCGTCGTGCAGCATTTCGATTTTGCGAAGACGCCTCTGCGCCCGGTGGCCCATGGCGGCGGCGTGGCGTGGGCCACGCCCGCCCTGTCGCCGGCGCTGCTCGGCATCGGCTTCATCATCGGGCCGCGATATGCATCCATCAACGTCTCCGGGGGCATTCTCGCCTGGTGGGTCTTGATCCCCTTGCTGCTGTTTTTCGATCCGGATTTCGCAACCCGCTCGGGCGCGGCGGAGCCGGCCGTGGCGGCTTATACAGTGTGGATGAACATCGTGCGCCCGCTCGCGGTGGGCATGATGCTGGTGGGGGCCGCCAACACGATGTGGTCGATGCGCGCATCCCTGGTGCAGTCGCTCGCCGGGGCCTGGCGGGCGCGTCACGGAGGCGGTGCGCAGGTCGAGAGAACCGAGCGCGACCTTCCGCTCCGGCTCGTGGTTGCCGCGATCGGCGCGCTCGTCGTGCTGGTGACGTGGATCTACCACGCGTTCACGGGTTCCTGGGCTGCCGCGCTGGCGGCGGCGCTGCTGATGGGAGCCGCGGGGTTTCTGCTCTCCGCTGTTGGCGGCTACCTGGTGGGGCTGGTGGGAAGCTCCAACCAGCCGCTCAGCGGTCTGACCCTTTCTGCTTTGGTTCTCGCGGCGCTGTTGATGGCTGCCATCGGCGTGCGCGGCGCGGCAGGCGTGGCGGCAGTGCTGGGCGTCGCGGCGGTGGTGGCAGTGGCCGTTTCGGTGGCTGGATCGATGATCCAGGACCTGAAAGCCGGGCACCTGCTGGGTGGCACGCCGTGGAAGATGCAGGCGGTGGAGATCGCCGCCGTGGTGTTGCTGTCGCTCTTCCTGCTGGCGCCAGTCATTGTGCTCCATGAGGCAAACCTGGCGACGGGCGGCATCGGCGGGCGGGCGCTGCCCGCGCCGCAGGCAGGGCTGATGGCGACGCTGGCGAAGGGCATCGTGGGCGGCGGCATGGCGTGGGGGCTGCTCGCGGCGGGCGCCGCGTTCGGGTTGGCGCTCATCCTGTGCGGCGCGCGGGCGATGATGCTCGTGGCTGTCGGGATGTATCTTCCTTTTGAAACAAGTTCTGCCATTTTTGTCGGCGGCGCCATCCGCTGGGCGTCGGACCTTCTGATGCGGGAGGCGGAAGACGGCCGCCGGAGGCAGGCGGAAGAGGCGGGGACGCTGCTCGCCAGCGGGCTCATCGCCGGAGAAGCCGTCACCGGAATCTTGCTGGCAACGCTGTTTCTGGCGGGTGCGCCGTCGCTCACAGCGTGGATCTCCGGCACAACGGAGTTCGGCTGGTACGCGCAGTGGGGCAGATGGCTCTCCTGGCTCGCCTTCGCGGCGATCGCCGCCGCGCTGGTGGGCGTGCCTCTGCGAAAGGCGCGTCAGTAAGGCTTGGCGTCCGCGGGCGCCGGCGCCAACCGCAGATCGTGGAAATCGAAGCTGAAGTCGGTGAGCGGGGAGACGGCGCTCATTCTCGCTTCCGCAACCGCTCCGTCCGGTTTCAGCGAAAACCAGATCCACGCGTCGGCGAGCAGCCAGCGGCGGTCCCACCGGGCAATAAACGTATCATGCTGGAAATGTTCGAGGGTTCCCTCCAGCCACGGCGTGTGCGTGAAGCGGATGCGCAGGCGGCCGCCGTCCTCCGCCAAGATGACGTCCCCGTACCACGGATCGCGGTACCGGCCCGCGTATGAGGCCAGGCGAAGGGATGGCCCCTTTCCGGCGGCGCGCTTCTCCATCGCCTTGCGCACTCTTGCCTCCGCCTCCTCGGCCCGCTTGCGGCGCGCGGCGCCGAGCGCCGCCACCCAATCCACTGGCGCAGCTCCGAGGTAGTGATCCAGCACCGTGTAGATCACGGCGTTCATCGCCTCACCTGTCTCCTGATTGGTGAAAACGCTGACGGCGAGCCGGAGGTCGGGCACGAGCACCGTCCGCGTCACCATGCCGGCGAGCCCGCCGCTGTGGTGAATGATGCGCCGCCCGCGGTAATCGCTCACGTTCCACCCGAGCGCATAAGCGGAAAACTGCGGCGCGATCTCTGCAAGCGCGCCCTGTCCCGGCCGTGAGGGAACCATGGTCACCGGCGTCCACATCTCCCGGTGCTGCGCCTGGCTGAACAGCCGCTTCCCTTCGATCTCCCCGCCTCCGAGCTGCACGCGCACCCAACGGCTGAAGTCCTCCAGGTTCGTGATGATGCCGGCTGCCGCGCCCCAGTTGTCGCTCTCGGCCAGCGGCAGCGGGCGCAGCGTGCCCTCGTCCTTTGCGTGGGGAAAGGCTACGTCGCTGTACTCCCGCAATGCGTGGATGCTCGTGACAGTGGACTTCATCCCGAGCGGGTCCAGGATGCGGTTCTTCACAAAGCGCTCCCACGGCATGCCGGAGACGCGCGCGATCACCTCGCCCGCCACGATGTACAGGATGTTGTCGTACGCGTAGCGCTCCCGGAAGCTGTAGGCGAGCGGCACGAACCGCAGGCGCCGCACGATCTCCGCCCGGCTCAGATCCGAGGGCGGAAAGTACATCAGGTCGCCTGCGCCCAGCGCCAAACCGCTGCGGTGCGTGAAGAGATCCCGGATGCGCATTTCGCGCGTTACGTACGGGTCGCTCATCTGGAACCCGGGCAGGTGATCGATCACCCGGTCGTCCCACTTCAGCTTGCCATCGTCCACCAGCAGCGCCATCGCCGCCGCCGTGAACGCCTTCGAGTGCGACGCGATGCCGAACATCGTGCGCGGCGTGACGGGCGCCGCCTCGCCAAGCTTTCGAACTCCATAGCCGCGGCTCAACACCGTGGCGCCGTCCTGCACGATCACCACAGCCATGCCCGGCACCTCGAACTCCCGCATGGCGCGCGAGGCGGCACTGTCCACGTCCGGCTGAGCCGCCAACAGCCACGGCAGCAAGAAAACGGCAAGAAAACGGCGCTCGATTCGCATGTCTTCGATCGTAGCCGACCGCGGCACGGTTTTCCTGCAGCGGCGCGTTCTGCTGCGGCATCCGTTCCTACGGTGCAGGTCAGGGATCTGTGTGTCATTCTGGGCGACCAGCTCAGCCGGCAATCACCCGTTCTCGAGCGCGCCAGCCGCACCGAAGATCTGCTGTGGATGGCCGAAGTGGCGGAAGAGTCCACTCATGTGCGGTCGCACAAGGCCCGCACGGCGCTGTTCTTGACTGCCATGCGGCATCATGCCGCGTGGCTGAAAGAGCAGGGCTGGCGGCTCGACTACCGCCGTCTGGACGATCCCGCCAACAGTGGCTCCCTGGCGGGCGAACTGCGTGCCGCCATTCGCCGGTGGCGCCCCCGCCGCGTGCTCGCGCTCGAAGCCGGAGAGTGGAGAGTCGAGCGTGCCATCGGGCGCGTGTGCCGGGAGGAAGCAGTGGAACTCGAATGGCTGCCGGATCCGCATTTCTTTTGCAGCCGTCAGCGATTCCGAGAGCACGCCAGCGGGCGCAAGCAGCTCCGCATGGAGTTCTTCTACCGCGAATTGCGGCGGAAGCACGGCATTCTGGTGGACGGTAGCGAACCCGCGGGAGGGCGTTGGAACTTTGACACGGAAAATCGGGAATCCTTCCCAAGGCACGGTCCGGGACTTCTTCCCCCGCCGGCAGCGTTCCCGCCGGATTCAGCCACTTCAGAGATTCTGCGGCTCGTAGAAGCGACGTTTCCGGACAACCCCGGCTCGCTGTCATCGTTCGACTGGGCCGTCACACCAGAGCAGGCGCAGACGGCGCTGGACGATTTTGTCACGTACCGGCTCGCGCATTTCGGCCGCTTCCAGGACGCGATGTGGACCGGCGAACCGGTGCTGTATCATTCCCGGCTCTCGGCTGCCATGAACTTGAAGCTGCTCGACCCGCGCGATGTCGTTGCGGCTGCGGAGAAGGCATGGCGGGAAGGGCGCGCGCCGCTGGCAGCCGTGGAAGGGTTTATCCGGCAGATCCTCGGCTGGCGCGAGTACGTCCGGGGCGTTTACTGGCTGTGGATGCCCGATTACCTGGAGTGGAACGAACTGGACGCGCAGGCTCCGCTGCCCCGCCTCTACTGGACGGGCGAGACGGAATTGAATTGCCTGCGGGAAGTGGTGGGGCAGACCCTCCGGACAGGCTATGCGCACCACATTCAAAGGCTGATGGTCACCGGCCTCTTCGCGCTCCTCGCCGGCGTTGCGCCCCGGCAGGTGCACGAGTGGTATCTCGCCATCTACGTCGACGCCGTGGAATGGGTGGAGATGCCGAATGTCCTAGGCATGAGCCAGTTCGCCGATGGCGGACGCATGGCCTCCAAGCCTTATGCCGCGACCGGCAAGTACATTGCTCGAATGAGCAATTACTGCCAGGGATGCCGGTACGATCCCGCTCAAAGGACGGGCGACCGGGCATGCCCCTTTACCGTGCTGTACTGGGATTTCTTCATGCGCCATGAACGCCGCTTGCAGCGCGTGCCGCGGATGGAAATGCAGCTCCGAAACCTGGTTCGGCTCGACGGGGCGGAAAAGAAAACCATCAGAGACAAGGCGGCACAGATTCTTCGGGAGGTCTGTTAGGCATGGGATTTCCAGGCACGGTGACCCTGATTCTGGCAGCAACAAGCGGGATCGGCTCCGCACTGGCTGTCCGCATTCGCGCAGCGGGAGGCGCCGTCATTCCCGCCGGCAGGAACCAGGAGAAGCTCTCCGCGATTGCCGCGGAACTGGGCGAGGCCGGTATCGAGTTTGATGCTGCTGACTTCGCCAGCGTAGAGCGCGCTGTGCAACAGGCTGTGGCGCGCTACGGAAAGCTGGATGGCGTGGCGCTTTGTTCCGGATCTATCCTGTTGAAGCCTGCGCACCTGACAACGGAAGTGGAATATCGCGCCACGCTGGCGGCGAACCTCGACGCAGCATTCGGGACGGTGCGTGCGGCGGCGAAGGTCATGACGCAAACGGGTGGCTCCATCGTGCTCGTCTCGAGCGCCGCTGCCCGCGTGGGACTCGCCAACCATGAAGCCATCTCGGCCGCGAAGGCAGGCATCGAGGGGCTGGCGCTGGCTGCTGCCGCGAGCTACGCCCCGCGAGGCATCCGCGTGAATTGCGTGGCCCCGGGCTTGACCGAAACGCCGCTCACCGCGCGGATCACCGGGAATGAGGCATCCCGCAAGGCGAGCGAATCCATGCACGCTCTGGGCAGAATCGGCCGCCCCGATGATATCGCTTCGGCCATGGCGTGGCTTCTCGATCCCGAAAACGCTTGGGTGACAGGCCAGGTGATCGGCGTCGATGGAGGTCTTTCCAGCGTGCGCCCGCGCTGAAGGCACAGCCATCCTGCGGCCCGCGCCGGAATCGTGGAAAGATGGTTTTTGGGAAGGACGGCGTATCGGGATGATCCTAGTGACCGGCGGTAGCGGAAAGCTCTCGCGGCGAGTGCTGGAACTCTTGCTCGATCAGGGCGCCGGCCCGCTGATGACAACCACTCGAAACCCCGGGAGCGCAGCCGAATTGTCCGCGCGGCGCGTGGATGTGCGGCAGGCGGACTTCAGCCAGCAAGTGGCAGACATCGTTCCCGCCTTGCGGGGCGCGAAGAAGATGCTTTTGGTCAGTACAAACACGCTGGAGGGCTGGGGCAAGCGGTTCGAACAGCACGAGCGCGCCATCCGCGCCGCCGTGGAAGCCGGCGTCGAGCATATTGTTTACACATCTCTGACTTTCCCTTATCCTTCCTCGCCCGTTCCGCTGGCCAAAGACCACCTTGATACGGAAAATCTCTTGCGGGAAATCGGTGTGGAATACACGATCCTCCGCAACAATATTTACGCGGAAAGCCTGCTGTTCAGTCTGCCCGCTGCGGCGCAAACCGGGAGGCTGAAGGCGGCGGCGGGCGATGGGCGCGCTGCGTATGTGACCCGGGACGATTGCGCCAGAGCCGCCGCCGGGGCGCTGCTACGGGGAGAAACGCGGTGCTCGTATGAGATCTCTGGTCCCGAAGCGCTCGGGTTCGATGCCCTGGCGAGGATCGCCAGCGAGTTGAGCGGGCGCGACGTTGTTTACGAACCGGTCGACGCCGCGGCGTGGAAGAACGAGCTGATTGCGGGTGGAATGGATCCGATGCTGGCCGAACTCTGGGTGGGTTTTGACCGTGCGATCGGGGAGGGGCTGATGGATCTGGTTACGCGCGGCGTCGAGAGGCTGACCGGGAGCGCGCCGCAGCGCGTCGAGGATTTTCTGAGGCGGAATTGGAGCCGGGCCAGCGACTGATCTCTGCAGTCCGCGCATCAATGAGGCAAGTCCCCAATGGAAGTCCGTATCGCTATCATTGGCGCTGCCGGCGCCGTCGGCAGGGCTCTTGCAGATGAACTGGAACGGCGCGGTGCGCGCCCGGTGGTGATCGGAAGAGACAGCGAGAAGCTCGAATCCTTCTTCGCGCGCCGGGCAGAGATCCGCGCTGCGGATCTGCAAGACTCCGATCAGGCTGCCCGCGCAATGCAAGGCGTTGTGCGCGCCGTGTACTGCGTGGGTCTGCCGAACCCGCAGTTCGCTTTCCACCCCGTGCTGATGCGGAAAACAATCGAGGCGGCGCGCAAGGCTGGTGTCCGGCGAATGGCCGTGATCTCGAGCGTCTACTCCTACGGCCGGCCGCAGACGGCGCGAGTCAACGAGAGTCATCCCCGCCAGCCAGAATCGCGGAAAGGCAGATTCCGCCGCGAGCAGGAAGACGCCGCCATTGAGGCGCACCGTCCGGGAGCGTTCGAGACGCTCGTCCTGCACCTGCCCGATTTATACGGGCCTTACGCTTCCAACAGCCTGGCGCACATGATGATGGAGTCCCTCATGGCGGGCAAGCCGGTCCGCTGGCTCGGCGACCCGGACGCGCCGCATGAGTTCGTCTACAGCCCTGACGCGGCACGCGTGATCGCCGAACTCCTGAACCGAGATCCGTGCTTCGGGCGGCGAAGGAACCTCGCAGGGGCGGGCGAAATCAGCGGACGCCGCTGGGTGGAGCTCGCCGCCCGCGGGTTCGGCGCGCAGCCCCGCGTCATCGCCACCGGGAAGATGGTCCTGCGCCTCGGTGGCCTTTTCAATCCCCTGCTGAGGGAGCTGGTCGAACTCCAGTACCTTGGGGAAACGCCTGTGCTGCTGGATGATTCAGGCTTGAGCGCCGTTCTTGGAGGCATCGCCAAGACGCCTTACGAGGAAGGCATCCGGCGAATGGCGGAGTGGATGAAAAGCAAAGCAGGCGGCTGAGCTGCCTACGCCCCCCGGCGGCTTCACGGGCACGAGCCGCAACCCGGAAATTTTCGAAACCTGCCGGCCGCCTGCAGCGTTTCACCATTCAGAGCGTAACGCTCAGGACAACATCGAGAGTGGCGCGAGGGAACTGACCCGATGACCGCCCGGCAACCTGGCTGAGCCGCCAAGGTGCCAAAGTCAGCCCAGCAACGGGAACGATGTGGCGACCGCAACAGAACGGCTCGATCCCTTCCAGATTGCCCTGGCGCTTGGCGGAAGCCTCCTTCGCGCAGGAAGGATGCAATGGCAAGCGCTGTCTCTACGGCTGTCACACGCAAGGGTAACAAGGCGGCTTCCGCCGGCAGTGATCCGCAGGTTCAGGAGACGCTGGAACGCTCCGAGCCCCCGGTGCCGCCTGGCAGGTCGATCCTCCGCAAGCTGGGGCTGGTCGGGCTGGACCGGATTGAGCCCGTGATTCTGGCGGCGCTGGTTCAGCGCGAGCCTCTGCTGCTGGTCGGCAACCATGGCACGGGGAAGTCGCTTCTGCTGAACCGCCTCGCGCAGGCCCTCGGCCTCGAGCACCGCCACTACAATGCCAGCCTGCTGAGTTTCGACGATCTGGTGGGCTATCCATTGCCGGACCCGAACGGCACGCTGCGGTTTGTCCAGACGCCCGCCTCGATCTGGGGCGCGCAGTCTGTCTTCTTCGATGAAATCTCGCGCTGCCGGCCGGAGATGCAGAACAAGCTGTTCAGCCTGATCCATGAGCGGCGCGTGCAAGGCATCGAACTCGACAAGCTCATCTATCGCTGGTCCGCCATGAACCCGCCCGCCGCGGACTCGGATACTGAGGGCTACATCGGCAGCGAGCCGCTCGACCTCGCCCTGGCAGACCGCTTCGCCTACATTGTCCGCGTCCCGGACTGGAGCGAAATGACGGCGGAAGATCAGGAGAATCTGCTACGCGCGGCGCAAGCGGAGCCTGACGCTCACGCGGCAGCGGAATTGCAGGGCCTCGTCCATTCGGCCACCACGCTTTACGAGATGCTGCGCACCGCGCTGCTTGAGCAGGTGGCGCGATACGTGCGAATGCTGGCCGCTCTCCTGGCCGAAGGCAAGATCACTCTCAGCGGAAGACGGGCGGCGATGCTCGTGAGGAACATCTGCGCCGTTCATGCTTTCCGGGTCAGCTGCTCGACGGACCCGGACCTCGGCCAGTCGGCGGAGCTGGCGCTTGTCAATTCGCTGCCCCATCTGGCCGTGACTGGCGAGGAAATTCCTCGCATCACGCTTGCAACGGCGCACCGGGAGGCCTGGAAGTCCGTGGGCAATCCCGACCGCACTCCCGCCCAGGCGCTGGTCATGGAGCGCGATCCCATCCGGAGAGCCAGGCTCGCCGTCTCTCTGACCGACCTCTCCACGCCCGATTTCTCGGCGGTCATCTCCGACTGCATGACGCAGGCGCCGGAAGGGGCGCGGCACGCGCTTGCGGCCTGGCTCTTTGAACACGGCCACGCCGGAAGACTGCTGGCTGCGGTGGCTGAGCCGTGCGCGGGGGTCTACGCAGAAGTAGCCGCCCCACAGACCGTAAAAGAGATGATCAACCCGAGAATGGCAAAGTACGAGGCGTGGAAAAGGGTTGTCGCCGTCCTCGGCAGGCGCACCTCGGAAACCGGGGGAGGCCCGTTGATCCGCAATGTTCTTCTCGCACTGTTCAAGCGGGGCGCCTTGATCGGCCCGGACCAGGTGGATCTGGCGTGCCAATCCTTCTTGACAGCGCGCAAGCAACTCTCGGGAGTCGAATCATGAGCTGGCTGAACAATTCCGGGGGGGGGGGCCGATGCCCGTCCAGATTTTGGAGAAGTGCGGTCCCGCGCCCGGGAGAATCGTGCGTTTCATGCTCACGAAGGAACTGACCACGGCAGCGTCCATTCTGGCCCGGTTGGACGGAAAAGAGTGGAGCGGCCAGGAAGGGCTTGCGGAACGGGAGCTGAAAAGGCGAATCAATGAACACGCCAAGTCCCTCCCCTACCCTCCGTCGGCCCTGATTCTTCCGGAGGGGCAGCCGGACGAGGACTGCAATTGCCTGTTGACGGTGTGCACGATCCTTTCCAAGTCGTCCGAACGCGTGTATCTCTCCTCGAAGTTGCCGAATCTGGGCTATCTCACGCCGGGGCGCACCGTCAGGATGTTCATCCCGGATGGATGGAGGCCGAAGCAATGACTGGAACGCTCCTGGAGAGAATCATCGAGGCTTTCCCGGCCGGCCAGTACGGGCTGGCGGAACTCCTGCGGATCGTGGAAGTCGAGAAATCGACGAGCGTGGAATCGGCAGCCATCGAATGCTGCCTCAATCCGCGGCTGCGCATCAACCCGGAGTTCGTGGCCGAACACGCGGAGACGCCGGAGAAACTCCTCATGCTCGTCATGCACGAGCTGCACCACGTCCTGCTGGGCCACACCGCCCTTCCGCGAACCCCGTCGTGGTTCGACAACATCATCTTCGACGCCGTGATCAACGCAACGCTGTGCCGCATGTTCCCCGATCCATCCTGTCTCGCCCTGTTCACGGACCTGTACTCCACGGAGGAATTTCCGGAATGTCTGCTCCGTCCTCCCGAGGGCTGGACCCCGAAGGCAAAGGGCGCGGCCCCGCCAGCGCTTCTCGAGCCGGGGCGAAAAGCCGCTCTGGCGGCATACAATTCCCTCTATTCACCCAAGGGCGCCTATTACGAGGAACTCTACAAGGCGTTCCTGCGGCCTCTTCAGTCCTGCGCTTCCGGAAAGTCGGAGCCCGTTTCGCCTCCGGTCTTGCTCGGCAGCCATGGCGAGTCCAGTCCGTCCGGCTATGACGCCGCGTTCGAGACAATCGCGCCCATGGTGGCGCATTGGCACGACAAAGACGCGATTGTGGGCGGGCGAGGCTGGGGGGAGGTTCTCAGCGACGAGAGAATCCATCCGAGGCACCGGAATCCCAATCGAAGAATTCTCGCAAAGCTGATCCGCAGAGTCGCCCGCCTGGGAGGCGATTCGGTTGCGACTGGCTTGACCAGGGCGAAAGTTGCCGGGTTTTCTCCCATCCCGTCGCACTCGCGAAGATCCGCCGTATTGCGCGCCCTGGGCGTGCCGCAAGTCCTCTATGAATTTCAGCTTTCAGGCCGGGCACGGGAGACGCTTGAGCGCGTCCACGTCTATCTGGACGTGAGCGGAAGCATGACCGGCATAGTGGAAGACCTCTACGGGGCAGTTCTGGATTGTGCGGGCATGGTGCATCCGAAAGTGCATCTGTTCTCGACCGTCACGTCCGATGCGAGCCTGAAAGAGCTGCGAAATGGCGTCGTCCGGACCACAGGCGGCACAGACATCAAATGTGTTGCGAAGCACATCGACGCGAACCGGATTTCGCGGGCAGTCATCCTGACCGACGGCTGTGTCGGGCCCGTGCCGGTAAATCTGCGGCCACGAATGGAGAAATGCATACTCGGCATCGGCATCTCCCGGTCCGGTTACCTCGATTTCCTGACGCCCTTTGCGAATTACATCGAGCGGTTGCAGGTGTAAAAACATCCCGGACTCCCAGCCCCGGAGCGCGGCTGCTCAGTGGCCAGCGCCGGGCAGAAGACGGCAGGCAGGGGCGGCGCTGCAGGATCGCCGGCATTACCCGGCCTGCGTGCCGCAAGTTCACTTCCTGAAGAAAGGACGCCACCATGAAACTCTGCAGTGAAATTGTGCTTCCCGGCCACCCTGACAAACTGTGCGATGCCTTAGTGGACAGCCTCGTCGCAGAGGCGCAGCGGCGTGAAAAGCGCGCCGTGTGCGCGCTGGAAGCCGCCGTTCACCGGAGCGCAGTGTTCCTCACCGGCAGGCTCGCCTGCCAGGGGGCGGAGCAGATCGACATCGCCTCGCATGTGTGGAGCGTGTTCGCCTCCGCGGGTTACGGAGGCGCCTGGGTCCCCGATCCGGAGCGCCTGCAAATTCACACCGACATGTGCCTGGAACCGCTGCACGAAAACGAGGCAGAACTGCGCGCCTGCTCCGACAATCAGGTGATCGTGACGGGCTTCGCCGTGGACTTGCCCGAGACCAACTACCTCCCCGCTGAGCACTGGCTCGCCCATCAACTGGCGCTGGCCCTGGCGGAACTCCGCACGGCGCATCCGAAACTCGGGCTTGGTCCCGACGGAAAGCTGCTGCTCGTCTATGACGATTCGCGCTGCGGCCTCGATGCCTTCAATACGTCGCTTCAGCAGGCATCCGAAGCATCCGAAGTCGAGCTCCACCGGGCGGTCCGGCTGTGTGTGAAACGGACACTGGAGCAGTGCCGCGCCACGCTGACAACGCTCGATCCGTCACTGCCAGAGACCTTCGTCATCAACGGCTACGGCTATTTCCACGTCGGAGGGCCCGAGGCGGACAACGGGCTTAGCGGAAAGAAACTTGCAGTCGATGCCTACGGTCCGCGCGTCCCTATCGGCGGGGGCGCCCTCAGCGGCAAGGATTTCTACAAGCCGGACCGTGCCGGTGCGCTGCTGGCCCGGCGGCTGGCCAAGGCGGTTGTGCTGAGCGGCGCCGCGCGGCAATGCCTCGCCACGCTGGCCATCTTCCCCGGTGACAGGGAGTTCCGCATCGTCTCCATGCTTGCGGAAGACGGCCGCTGCCTCGACCCGCGGCGGTGGGCGTCCCTGATCGACCTCCGACTGGAAGCCGCCGGCGACGCATGGACCGGCGCTGCCGACCTTGTCCACCTCGCGCGGCACGGCCACTTCACCGATCCCGGCCTGCCGTGGGAGGTCATCCGTTTCTGATCCGGCGCAGGGGCGCCCGCAGGGACGCGCGCCGGAATCGACGCAAACAGAAGGCCCGCTCCCCACGGGGAGCGGGCCTTGCCTGGTTGCCGCTTGCTGAGTGCCTTATTTCGGGCAGCCGAGCCGCTTCAGCAGCTTCTCGTCGAGCTGCTTGGCTTCCTTGAACGCCGCAGGCATCTTGGTGCCCTTGGGAACCAGCCAGACCTCCACGCGGCGGTTCTGATCCGCTGTGGAAACCATCTGGCCCGAACGCTCCTTCGACGCGGGGCGCGCCGCCGTGCCGCAAAGGCCCGGCTGCATCTCGGATACCTGTTCAGTGCCTACCCAAGTGACCTTGATCCGCGACTTGTCCACGTTGGCGCAAGTCCCGCCGCCCGCCGTCAGCACGGCGTATGCGTTCAGCACGCGGCGCATGTCGAGGTCGCTCGGACGGCGCGTCTTCGACACTTCGTCCTGATCGATGTGGCCGATCAGCACCACCTCGTAGTCCGGATCGGCTGCCTTCGGCGCCACCTCTTCCAGCAGGATGCGCTTGCCGCAGTTGTTCACGCGCGCGCTGTTCTTGCTGAAGATCACATCCGAGTAGCGGATCGAGCTCGGAATGAAGTCCACCTTGATCTGCGCCGTGCCTGTGGCCGAGGCGCCGCGGTCATCGGTCACCCGCACTGTGGCGGTTACCGTCTTGGACTGGATCTTGCCGCCCTGCTCGAACTTCACCGCCTTGCTGTCAAACTGCGTGGTGGCGGCCTTCGGATTGGACAGCGTGCCTTCAGTGACTGTCCACTGGAAGCTGATCGTGGAGCAAGCGCTGCCTGTGCCTTGTGCGCTCAGCGTGCTGGTCTGACCGTACTGAATCGCCGCAGGGTTCGCCATCACGTTGGAAACCGTCGGCGGATTGTAGGGCTGCACGTTCAGCGTCAGTGGCGCTGCCGAGGCCACTCGAACAGGGTGGTTCGGCGTGTTTTCCGCCTCGACGTCCATCTCGATCTTGTAGCTGCCCGCACGGTCAGGAGTGAATGTGAGTTCGGGGGCGTTGCCGCCCATGGGCTGCCCGTTCACCTTCCACTTGTAGGTCATCGAGCGGCCCGCCGGATCGCTCGCGCCCGTGTTGCGCACCGTGACGGCGCGCCCCTGGCAAAGCGTTCCCGGGCCCACGCTCAGAGCACCCGCATTCAGGGGCGCCAGAGGCGCCGGCGGCGGGGGCGGAGGCGGAGGGGGAGGTACAGCCTTGGCGCCAAAGTAATACGTCAGGCCCGCCGTCGTCTGGATGCCGTGCAGCTTGTCGCCGCTTGGAATGTACAGACCGCCATTCGGCGAATCCATCAAACGGAACGTCGGGTTCTTCGTCCAGATCCCGCGCGCGTCGAAGCGCAGGCCCCAGCGCTCGGTCAGATGCCACTTCAGGCCACCGCCATAGTTCATCGCCGGGTGGATGTTGGCATCCAAGTTTTGCGCCAGCAAGCCGGTGTTCAGCGGGCTCCGCGCCCAGCCCTTCGCCGAATCGATGGGCGCGAAGTACATCGCCGAAATGCCCGCGGTCAGAAATGGACGGATCTTCGAACCCCGCTCCGTCCAATAGAAAATGGGATTCAAAGAATACTGATAAATCCTGTGGCCGAAATCGTTTTGGGGCTTTCCGGGCGCCACGGGCGTTTCAAAGCGCACATTGTTGGCGCTGTAGGTGAACGCCTGCTCCAGCCCCACGTAACGCCAGAAATTCTCAGTCACGCGGAAACCGAACGCTCCGCCGTTGACCAGCTTCGTTCCCAGGCCGTTGGATACGCCCTGGAAAAAGCTGCCGCCGCCGAATCCGTTCAGCTCCACCTTGTCGGGAAGCTCGTCGCCGGCGGGCTTCGCAGGGGCGCTCGGCTGTTGGCCAGCCGCGCTCAGGGCGAGCATTCCCGCCAGAGCAACGGCGGCGAGAGTCCTCAGTCCTCTGCCTGAACAGTGTGTGCCTGCACGTGTCTTCATATGGACTTCTCCTGCCTCACTCCTCATTATGCTACTCCTGTATCCTGAAATCCAAATAGAAAACGCCGGCATCCGGCGTCAAGCCCAACAATCTGCGGCCTTTGGCTTCGGCCAGCAGCCGCCGGAGGCTGACCGCCGGCAGATCCGCCCCATCGATCACGCTCCACCGCCTTCCGCCATCGTTTGACCGGTAGATCCTGCCAAACTGGCCTGCGAATACTGTGCCGCCCCTCCCGGGCTGTGCCGCCAGCGTGCTCACCGTGCCCGGCTCCAGCCCTTGTTCCACCTTCTCCCAATGCGCTCCGTCGTCGGCGGAGAGGTACAAACCGCCGGCTGTTGCCGCGAGCAGCGTCTTCTCCGTGATCGCCATGTCGTAGATGGAGGATGCGGGAAACAGCATGCTCAGCACGCGCCAGTTCGCGCCCCCGTCGGCACTGAGATACACCGTGTGCGCCGTACGTGCCAGCACGCGCCCCCCGTCCGCTTGCGCCACCATCAGGTCCTGCACCGAATGCCGGATGTTGGCTTTCGTCATCTGCACTGGCTGCCAGCTTGCGCCCAGATCCACGCTCCGCCATAGCCCCGTGTCCGTGCCTGCCAGCAGGGACTCCCTGCCGCCCGCCACCACGCACGCCAGCGCCTGCAGGCGCAGCCTCACGCCGCCGCCGATCCGCAGCGGCGCCCAACTCCGCCCGCCGTCCCGGCTCCGGTACGCGCGCTCGTCGTTGCCCGCCAGGAGCAGATCCTCGCGCGTGGGGCAGGCCGCCAGCCTCGTGACATGACCCTCGGGGAAAGTCTTGTCCTTCGCTACCGCGCCCCAGCTTGCTCCGCCATCGCGGCTCTCGTACAGCCCGCTCCAGGCACCGTCGCCGACCACATTCACATATAGGGCAGTGCCCGCCACTGCCAGCCCGGCCGCGCGCCGGCTCACAAAGCCCTCGTTGATCTGTCGGAACGTTTCGCCCGCGTCTTCGCTCTTCCACAGCCCGCCGCCCTCGGTGGCGAGGTACAGACGGCGCGGCTCGCGGGTATCGAAGTCCAGAGCGTACACATGCAGCCGGTTCACGCGCCGGAACGTCGCCCCGCCGTCGGTCGACTTCAGCAGCCCCAGCGTCGTCCCGGCGAAGATCGTGCCATTCCTTCCCGGCGTCAGCCGCACCACGTGTGTCCTGCGCTGTTCCGGCGGAATGCCCCGGAACTTCGTCCAGTTCAGGCCGCCGTCTTCGCTCCGGTAGATGCCGCTGCACGCGCTCGCCAGCACGCGCTCCGGGCGCGCCGGATCCACAAAAATCGAAAACACATCCGAGTCGTCCAGCATCCCGTCGTGGATGATCCGCCACGTCTTCCCGCCGTCGGTCGTCTTCCATGGCAGGTGCGTCGTGCCTGCGTAGACGGTCCGCTCGTCGGCCGGGTCGAACGCCACGGCGGTGACGGAGCGAAGCTCATGGTTGTACGGCGCGCTGATCCGCATCCAGCTGCGCCCGGCGTTCGTGCTCTTCCATACGCCGTCCCGCGTGGCTGCCGCCAGGATCATCGGATTCGCCGGAAAGTACGCGAGCGCATACGTCGAGAGCCCCTCCACCCCCTCCGCCGCCTTCCACGTCGAGCCCTCGTCCTCGCTGTACCATACCCCTGCGCCCGTTCCTTGGGGCGTTTCCACCGCCGCCAGGCACAGGCGCGGCTCGGATGGATGGATCATCACCGCGGTAATTGTGGCCGAGAAGTAGCGCGGGAAGTTCAGCCGCTGCCAGCTCGCCCCGCCGTTCACGCTGCGGTAGACCAGCGAATGGCGCGCCCCCGCCAGCAGCACCTCCGGACGGTTCCGGTCCGCCCAGATCGACGTCGCTGATCCGCCCCACGGTCCCGCCGCCTTCCATTCGCCCCACGCGCACAGCAGACAGGCCGTCAAAACAATTCCCCGGAAAATGATTCTGGCGGCCAACTTCCAGACTATCAGACCACGCCCGGCAGATACCTCTCCGCCAGTGCTGTGAAGCGCCTCGTCTCTTCTTCCACCCACCGCTCGTCCCGCCCGAGCTCCGCCGCCAGGATCCGTGCCACCCGCGGGGCTGCCTCCATTGCCGCCCGCGCGTTCAGTTGCAGCGCCCGCGTCCGCCTCTCCAGAACATCCTCTATATGCCGCGCCATCTCCCACCGCGCCGCCCACACCGCCTCCGCCTCCGCGAAGGGAAGCGCCGCCGCCAGACGCCGCCCGCGTTCCGGATGCAGCCGAATCATCTCGCGGATCGCGATGGCATCACTGCCGTAGACAGACAGCTCGCCGAACTGTTCCGCATGGTGATGGTAGCCGTGGATCCGCAGCCTCCTCGTCACGCATTCGCGCTCCTCCAGCCCGCCCAGCACCGACGCCTGATCGATGCAGTCCTCCGCCATCCGCCGGCACGTCGTCCACTTGCCGCCGGCGATCGTGATCAGCCCGTTGCGGTCGATGTGGATCGAATGATCCCTCGCGAGCGACGCCGTCGAGGCGCCCTCCGCCGTCTTCACTAGCGGGCGGATGCCCGCCCACGCGCTCAGAATGTCCTTCCGCGACGGCGCCCGCTGAAGGTAGTCCGCCGCCGTCTCCAGGATCAGTTCGATCTCCCCCTCCAGCGGCTGCGGCTCCAGAGAGACCGAATCCAGCGCCGTGTCCGTGGTGCCCACCAGCGCATGCCCGTGCCAGGGAATCGCGAACATCACCCGCCCGTCCCGCGTCCGCGGCGCGAGGATCGCCGCCTCCCCCCGCAGGAAGCTTGCGTCGAACACGAGGTGGACCCCCTGGCTCGGCGCGATCATCGGGCGCGCCTCTTCGTCGGCCAACCGCCGCACTGCGTCGCTGAAACATCCCGTGGCGTTGATCACCGCCTTCGCCCGGATCTCGAACTCCCCGCCTCGCTCCGCGTCCTGCACCACCGCCCCGTGGACCAGTCCGCTGCCGTCGCGCAGCAGCGCCGTCACCCGGCAGTAATTCACCAGCGCCGCGCCCTGCTCGGCAGCCGTCCGCGCCATCTGGATCAGCAGCCGCGCATCGTCAAACTGCCCGTCGTAGTACTCCACGCCGCCGCGCAGCCCCTCCGGCTTCAGGTTTGGCAGGCGTTCCAGCGTCTCCTCCCGGCTCAGAATCCGCGACTTGCCGAATCCATACTTGCCTGCCAGCAGGTCGTACAGCCGCAGCCCGACCCCGTAGAACGGAGCCTCCCACCACTCATAATTCGGAACAATAAACGCCAGATCCTTCACCAAATGGGGCGCATTTTCCCGCAAAATCCCCCGCTCTTTCAGCGCCTCCATTACCAGAGTGATGTTGCCCTGCTCAAGATACCGCACCCCGCCATGGATCAGCTTCGTCGAACGGCTCGATGTCCCCTTGCCGAAATCGTGCTGCTCCAACAGAGCCGTGCGGTAGCCCCGGCTTGCCGCATCCAGCGCGCAGGCGACGCCCGTGGCGCCGCCGCCGATCACCAGAATGTCCCAAGCGCTGCGCTCCTCGCGCAGCCGCCCCAGCATCTCCTCCCGGTTCATCTCACCGCTCCCAGCCCTTCGCCCGCTCCACCGCGCGCGTCCACTGCGCGCGCCGCGCCTGCGCCTCGTCGCGGCCCATGCGCGGCTCGAACCGCCGCTCCGCTCTCCACCGAGCCGCCAGCTCTTCGCGCCCGCGGTACACCCCCGCCGCCAGTCCCGCCAGGCAAGCCGCGCCCAGCGCCGTCGTTTCCGTCACCGCTGCCCGCACCACGGGGGCCCCCAGCAGGTCCGCTTGGAACTGCAGTAACAAATCATTGCGTGACGCCCCTCCGTCGGCGCGCAGCTCGTTCAGTTTCAGCCCGGAGTCCGCCTCCATCGCGCCCACGACATCCGCCACCTGGAATGCGATCGACTCGAGCGCCGCCCGCGCCACATGCGCTGCCGTCACTCCGCGCGTCAGCCCGAACATCGCGCCCCGCGCCCAGGCATCCCAGTGCGGCGCCCCTAGCCCCGTGAACGCGGGCACCAGATACACCCCGTGGCTGTCCTCCACGGTCGCCGCCAGCGCCTCGACCTCCTCCGACGACCGGATCAGCCCCAGCCCGTCGCGAAGCCACTGCACCACCGCGCCGCCGATGAAAACGCTCCCCTCCAGCGCGTATTCCGTCATTCCGTCCGCCTGCCACGCCACCGTCGTCAGCAGCCGGTGGCGGCTCTCCACCGCTGCCTCCCCCGTCTGCATCAGCAGGAAACATCCTGTCCCATATGTGTTCTTGGCCAGTCCGGCCGCGAAACACGCCTGCCCGAACAGCGCCGCCTGCTGGTCGCCCGCAACTCCGCCGATCGTTACGTGCGCCCCCAGCACCTCCGAGGACGTCTCGCCCAGGACCCCGCACGACGGACGCACTTCCGGCAGCACCTCCCGGGGCACCCCAAGCAGCCGTAACAGCTCCTCGTCCCACTCCTGCGTGTGAATGTTGTAGAGCAGAGTCCGCGATGCGTTGCTCGCGTCGGTCGCATGCACCCGCCCGCCGGTCAGGTTCCAGATCAGCCAGGCGTCGATTGTTCCAAACGCCAACTCGCCCCGCCCCGCCCGCGTCCTCGCGCCATCCACGTGATCCAGCAGCCAGCGGAGCTTGGTTCCAGAGAAATACGGATCGGCCAGCAGTCCCGTGCGCCGCCGGATCTCCTCCTCGGCCCCGCCCGCCTTCAGCTCGTCGCAGAACCCCGCCGTGCGCCGGTCCTGCCAGACGATCGCCGGCGCCACCGGCTCTCCCGTCCGCCGGTCCCAGAGCACCACCGTCTCCCTCTGGTTCGTGATCCCGACCGCCGCCACCTCGCGCGCCGTGATCCGCGCCCTTTCCAACGCCTCCGCCGCCACCCCGCGCTGCGTGGCCCAAATCTCGAGCGGATCGTGCTCCACCCAACCTGCTTGTGGATAAATCTGGCGGAATTCCTTTTGCGCCGCCGCCAGAATCGTGCCGTCTTCAGCGAAGACGATGGCGCGGCTCGACGTGGTTCCCTGATCGAGTGCCAGCAGATATGTCATGCGTTTGGTCTCTTCCTTCCAGAAATTCCTCAGCCCGCGCCCGTCCCTCGGCCAGCGCGTTCAGATACTCCTCAATGTTCGTATAGCCGTCGCCGTCGCGGTCTGCTGCTGCGTCGGCAGGATTGCCGGGATCGAGCCCGAACCGGCGCTCCCACTGGTCCGGCATGCCGTCGCCGTCGGCGTCGGGCGGCGCCGCCACTTTCGGATACTGCGGCCAACCGCCTGCTTCGCGCGTATGGTCAATGATCCTGCCTTCGCCCCTCCGAACTTCGGCGACGATCCGCTCATCCACTACATCCCGCCTCGGGCGCGTCGCCCCGGCTCCCGCCAGCACTGCCTCGTAAGCTGCCCGCGCGTCCGAGGTCGCCACGTCCGGCGCTGCAAACGGCTCCGGCGCCAGCCGGAAAAGCCTCCGCCCCGCCGCCTCCCGGGGAGTGAACAAACGGCCGTCGTTCTGCCCGAATTCCGGCCATCCTTCCACCACATTCCCCTCCAGGAAGTATTCCACGTCGGCGCTATTTGTCAGCACAATTGGCGCCCTCCTCAGGGATTCCGGCCCGGGCTTCAGATAATTGCCGATGTAATTCACCCGCATCCGGTCGCCCGTCATCCCGCTGCAAACCGCCCCCCACAGAGCCATCACATTGTTCCGCACGTCGAACACCGGCCACGGCGGTCTCCCGTAATTGTCACCGAGCCGCGGGTTTCTCGCCGTGTTCTTCACCCATAAATTGTGGTGGAGCGTCACGCCTCCCGCCGCCCTCACAAGAGACCCGTACCCGTGCTCGCCCCTCGAATGCACGCTCTTTCGCAGCGATTCCCCGATCAGGCACCACTGCACGGTCACGTTTCGGATCGCTCCGCTCGGGCTCAGCGCCTCGTCCACCGACCACGTTGCCGAGCAGTGGTCCAGCACCACCCGCCGCGCTGCCCCGCCCACGGAAATTGCATCCACCTCCTTGCCGAGCCCCTCCCCCGGGCGCGAGCGAAGATGCCGCACCACGACGTCGTGCGTCTCGATCCGCAGCCCCTCGCCCCGCAGGCAAACGCCCATGCCCGGCGCGCTCTGCCCCGCCAGAGTCAGATACGGGTCCGTCACCCGCAGCGGCGTCTTCAGGTCAATGATGCCGCTCACCGCGAAAACAACAATTCGCGGCCCTTTTGTTTCAATGGCCTCGCGCAGGCTGCCCGGCCCGCTGTCGGCCAGGCTCCGCACCACCAGCACGCGTCCTCCGCGCCCCCCGGGCGTTTCCGCCCCGAAGCCCTCCGCCCCGGGGAAGGCGGCGATCTTCCGCTCCACAATCTCGCCGTCCAACACCACCATCAGCGGCTCGATCGCGCGGATCTCGTCCTCGGGGCAGGTGAGGATGTCGCGGTCGATCACCACCAGGTCCGCCAGCCTCCCCGCCTCGATCGAGCCCTGCTCCTTCTCGCTGAAGTGCAGCCACGCCGCCCATGTCGTCCACATCCGGATCGCCTCTTCCCGCGTCACCCGCTCCTCGGGGAACAACGCCTTGCCCTCCGTCGTGCGGCGCGTCAGCGTCATCCACATCCCGAAAAATGGGTTGTAGGGATTCACGCTGCGGTTCTTGTCGTGCCCCAGCATGTGGTCACTGCCGCCCGCTGCCGGAATCCCCCGGTCCAGGTAGCCGCGCATCGGGAAGAACCACCGCAGGTTCTTCTCGCCGAACACGCGCTCCAGCGCCGGGGCGTCGAAGTGCAGCCACCCCGGCTGCACGTCGGCGGCGATGCCCAGCCGCTTCATGCGGTCCAGCGATTCCGGGCTCTGCATGCTCCCGTGCATCACGTGCGACCGCGTCGGCGCAATCGGCTTCTCCCGGTCCAGCTGTTCGAACACGTCCAACAGAACATCGATCGCTCCTCCGCCCTGCGCGTGCGCCGTCAGCGCCCATCCCTTGTCGCGCGCGGCCCGCATGATGCGCAGCAGCTTCGCCGGCTCCACGAACAGCGTGCCCCGCGCGTCCGGGTCCGTCTGCCCGTATAGCTGCCTGCCGAACGGCCCGTATGGCAGGCGCTGATACGCCGTGCCCACGCTCTGCCCTCCGTCCAGCGTCACCTTGAACGCCCCGAACTTCAGCCACTCGTCGCCGAGATTGGTCCGCCACGGGCGCGACTCGATCTCGCGAACGAGATCCTCCACCGGCGCCGCCGTCGCCAGCCGCCACGTCAGCACCGTCCGCACCGGCAGCCTGCCTTCCGCCTTCAGCTTCTCGAACAGCGCCACCTCCGCCGGCGTCACCGCGCGGTCGTGGATGCAAGTCAACCCGGCGCGCCGGTACTCGCGCAGCATCAGTTCGAGCGCCTTCAGCTTCTCCTCCTCGGTGTACGGCGCCGCGCGCGTCACACCCTTCAGCAAATGTGCCGCGTTGCGCAAAATGCCGTTCGGCTCCCCGTCCGGCCCCTTCACGATCTCTCCGCCCGGCGGATTTGGCGTCTCGCGCGTGATCCCGCTCACCCGCAGGGCCACCGTGTTCGCCGACCACACATAGCTACCGTCGAACGCCACCGGATGTTCCGCCGTGACATCCAGATCCTCGCGCGTCGGCATCCGCATCTCCTTCAGCCGGGGAGGCAGTGTCCGCGGCACGACGATCCACTCGCCCTTCGGCGTCACGCGCGCCCGGGCGCGCACGTATTCCTGGATCGCCGCAATGCTGTCGAACGGCGGCAGCGGCCCGCGAAACTCACTCAGCCCGGACTCGAGCGCATGCACGTGCGCGTCAATCAGCCCCGGCAGCACCGTCCTGCCCTTCAGATCGATCAGCTCCGTCTTCGGTCCGCGGTACTTGTCCAGGATCTCCCTGGACGCACCCGTGGCCAACACCCGGTTGCCGCCGATGGCCACTGCCTCACGAATCGTGAACTTCGCATCGGCCGTGATCACCTTGCCGTTGTGCAGGATCAGGGTCGCGTCCGCCGCATGCAGGACGCCGCCGCATAGCAACGCTGCCATGGCCGCTTTTCGCATGACTGGATTCTACCGCTACACTGGAATCAATGACCCGCAGAAAACTGCTGGCCGCTCTGGGCGCGGCCTCGGTCCGGGCGCAGGAGGCGCCCGCCACGCCTGTCGCCGTTGCGCGCTGCTCGTCTTACGGGGAAGATCTCGCCGCCATTCTCGAACGTATGTTCGATCAGCTCGGCGGCGCCGGTGCGCTGGTGCGCAACAAAACCGTCACGATCAAGCTGAACCTCACCGGCAGCCCCGCCAACCGCTGGCAGGGGCTTCCCCTCGGGGTGACGCACTACACGCACCCCCGCACCGCGCTCGCCATGGCTCATGTTCTCGGCCGCGCCGGCGCGCGCCGGATCCGCTTCGTCGAGAGCTGCTGGGCCACGGCAGGGCCGCTGGAGGAATACCTGCTCGAGTCCGGCTGGAACGTGCGGCAGCTCCGCAACGCCGCGCCGGGCATCGAATTCGTCAACACGAATGCCCGCGGCGCTTACAAGGACTACGCGAAGTTTGCCGTCCCCGGCGGCGGGCTACTTTATCCCGCATATGCGCTGAACCGCGCCTATGAGGAGACCGACGTGCTCGTGTCCATGGCGAAATTGAAGGACCACGCCACCACAGGCATCACCCTCGCCATGAAAAACATCTTCGGCATCACGCCCGCCTCGATCTACGGCGATGATGCGGGAGTCAATGAGCCGAATGAGAACCCCGAGAAAGGGCGCCTCGCCGTGTGCCACGAAGGAAAAAGGCAACCGGGGCCGCCCGCGCCGCCCGAGCGCGATCCTGCCTCGCCCCGCGACCCCGGCTACCGCATGCCGCGCATCGTCGCCGAACTCAACGCCGCGCGCCCTGTCCACGTCTCCTTCATCGACGGCGTGGAAACGGTCGCCGGCGGCGAAGGGCCCTGGGTCCGCGGGCTGCGGCGCCTCAAGCCCGGACTCCTCGTGCTCGGAACCAACGCCGTCTGCACGGATGCGGCCGGCGCCGCCCTGATGGGCTACGATCCGCGCGCGCCCCGCGGCACGCGCCCCTTCACCAACTGCGACAACATGCTGCTGCTGGCCGAACAACTCGGCGTTGGCAGCGCCGACCTGCGCCGCATCGAGCTTCGCGGGGGACGCCTCGAGGATCTCGTCTACCGCTTTTCCTGATCTGCGCGTTCCACCGTCACGATGGCGAGATCCTCCAACTTCGCCACGTCCACCCCGGTTCCGTCGTCCACCTCGTACGTCTCCAGCACCTTCTCTTCGCGGCCGTCGGACAGCCGCCCCCGCTGCATTCTCCCCGTAAAATGCAGAGTGATATTCTCCACCGGGTAGTCCGTGTAATTGACGAGAACAAGCGCCAGATGGCGCCCGTCCGGAGACTCTTTCAGCGTGGAAAGCACCCCCGGAGCGCCGAACACCCGCACCCCGTAGTTCCGCCGGCCGATGATGGAATTCACCTCCCGCCAGATCTGGTCGAGCTGCTTGATCTGGTCCTCCGAATACGTGATCCGCCCCGGCGGCGGCGGCTCGAGCTTCCATCCTTCGGGTCCGTTGACAAGCGTCGCGCCGCTTCGGGCAATCGCCCGCGCCGCTTCCCGCTCGCGGTCGCTCAGCCGCGAGGGGTCGATGGTCAGCAGCGTGCGGATTCCCCCCGGCGCCTGGGCCAGCTTCGCCGGAGGAACCGGCCGCAAGGGGATGTGTTTGGCGGAAATCATGTCCAGAATTCCGCCGGAAACCAGACCGCCGCTTGGCCCGTCAATCAGCACGACCAAGGCAGAACTGTCGGGCCATTTCATGGTCTCGTTTTGTTCGAAGAAGCGGACTGCGGCAAGAAATCTGGCCCAGTCTCTCTTGCCCTTCGGCTCCCCGGCTCGCACCCTGCGCCAGAAATCCGGGTCGAAATCCAGCACCCATCTTGCGCCGCACACGGCCGCGTCCGCCACCGCCTGCACGTATCGCGATACGGGCTGCGGAGCCTGGGGCGCTTCGTGGGCCATCCACACGGCGGTTCCTGCCGGCGCCGCCGCGCGCAAGAAACGAAGCATCCCTGTGTTGGTCTCGATCCACGGCCCGCCGGTCGGACGCGCATGTGCGTGGTCCTCGCTTTCGGCGCGCACGCCCGCCCACAACCCTTCGTAGGTGGCGATCACCGCCGTCCCGCGCTCGAACTGCAATTCGTGACGCGGAACAATTTCAACCAGCGTGCGCTTCCGCTCCTGCACCCACGCAACCAGCGCCGCCGCCCGCGGCCCTTGCGCCGCGATCCCTTCCGCTCCCAGCGACACAGCGCGCTCCGCTGCCTCCACGCTGCCGCCGCGCACCACTGCCAGCGTCAGCAGCCCCATCTCGCGCGCCGCATCCAACAGCCCCTTGCGCCACGCGGTTTCTTCCACGAGCAGGCAGTTCACCGGCGTGCCGCGGATCAATTCCAGCGACTCCGGCGCCGGGTCCCGCCACCGCGCCGGCGTGCAGTCTTCCACTGCCGGAAACGCCAGCAACATTCCGGCCAACAACCATTCCATGCCCTCATCATACGAAGTGCAGAAAGCGGACACTGTCGAAGCGGTCCAGCCGGGCGGCACGCCGTTCGTCCGCGGTTTGGGAGAGTGACGGCAGGGCGCGGCCCGGACTCGGCACCCAGCCAGACCGGTCTCCTTTCCTATTGGGGCTTCTTCACGGCGCCTGCCCGCTTCGGCTCCTCGCGTGTTCCGCCGCTCTACGAGCGCCCACGGAGATGTTCCCGCCGCGGGAAGCGCGGCGCTGCGTCAGTCGATGCGGACCTTGAGAAAGTGGGTGGCGCAGGAGATGCAGGGATCGTAGTTGCGGACGGCCTGTTCGGCGCGCCAGGAGATCTGCTCGTTGTCGAGGCCGAGCAGCGACGGCACGTAGTTCCACAGATCCTCTTCCATGCGGCGGAAGTTCTGGGCCGTGGGAGGGACGATGCGGGCTGCGGTGATCAGGCCGTTTTCGTCGACCGAGTAGCGGTGGTAGAGCAGGCCGCGCGGCGCTTCCGTGGCGGCCATGCCCGTGCCTTCTCGCGGCCGCGCCTCTGTGCGCGGCGCGGGCGGCGGCTCGTAAGAACGGATGAGCCGCAGTGCCTCCTCGCAGGCGAACACAAGTTCGACGCCGCGAACAACGATGCTGCGGAAGGGATTGCGCACGGGCGGCCGGAGTCCCGTCTCTTCGGCAGCGCGGCGCGCCTGCGGGGTGAGCTGATCGAAGTTCAGATTGAAGCGCGCGAGCGGACCGACATGGTAGGACCCCCGCTCGCGCATCACGGAGTGCAGCGCGTTGGAGTGCTTCACGTGCTGCTCGACGCTGTGCTCCTCGAAGGCGGCGGCGTCGATGTCGAGTCCTCTGTCGGAGACGATGCGGCCCTCGTTGAGCGCGTACTCGGCGGGGTGCGAGAGCGCGACAAACTCGTAGTCCTGTTCGAAATCCGGAAACTCCAGCGAGGAGACCAGCGTGACCGTTTGCAGTGAGGCTTCCAGCGCCCACTCCAGCTCGGGCAGCAGCGCCGCCAACTCCTGCGGCTTGGGCGCCCTGTAGAAGCCGCCCACGCAGGCGCTGACCGGATGGATCTCGCGCCCGCCCATGACGCGCACGATCTCGTTGCCGAGTTTCTTCAGCCGCAGGGCCATCTTCACTGCCTCCGGATGGCTGGCGGCGACCTCGAAAGCGTCCTGGCAGCCAAGGAAGTCCGGCAGGTGAAGGAAGAAGATGTGAAGGGCGTGGGACTCGATCCACTCGCCGCAGTAAAACAGGCGGCGCAGGGCGCGGATGGAGGGATGCGGAGCGATGCCGAGCGCGCGCTCCAGCGCGTGAACCGAACTCATCTGATACGCGATCGGGCAGATGCCGCAGATACGCGCCGTGATATCGGGCACTTCCATGAAGTGCCGCCGGCGCAGGAAGCCTTCGAAGAGCCGGGGAGGCTCCGGGATGCGAAGCTTCAGGTCGAGAATCTTGCCGGCTTTGACCTTGATATGGAGTTCGCCCTCGCCCTCGACGCGGGCCAGCACGGGCACATCGATCTTTGTAATGGCGGGCTTGACGGAGGGAGCGGAGTTCATGCTTTCGGAGCCTCCTCGAAGACTCTTCGAAACGGCCACGCCCAGCCGTTGTAGCTGCGGAAGGCCCGTTCCACTTCGTCGCGCGAGCAGCCCAGGGTGCGGAATTGCGCGGCGAGGCTGGGGCCGTTGGCATTCTCCATCGGGCCGAAACAGCCGTAGCAGCCACGGTGCAGGGAAGGACAGATGGCGCCGCAGCCGGCTTGCGTGACGGGGCCGAGGCAGGGCGTGCCGCAGGCTGCCATGACGCATGTGTTGCCGCGGCGCTTGCATTCGAGGCAGACGCTGTACGTGGGCAGGTTCGGCTTGCGGCCGGCGAGCGTGGCCGAGATGAGTTCGATCAACTGATGCTTGCTGATGGGGCAGCCGCGCAGCTCCAGATCTACGGGCACGTGCTCGGCCACGGGCGTCGAAGTTTTCAGCGTAGAGATGAAGTCGGGCTTGGCGTAAACGATGCGGACCCATTCGGATGCGTCGTGAAAGTTGCGCAGCGCCTGAATGCCGCCGGCGGTGGCGCAGGCGCCAATCGTCACAAGCGTCTTCGCTTGACGGCGGATGCGCTGGATGGCCTCGGCGTCGCGGTGGGTGGTGATGGAGCCTTCGACGAGCGCAATGTCGTAGGGCCCCTTCAGCATCCGGCGGCTGGCTTCAGGGAAGTATGCGACCTCGACGGCGCCGGCGACGGCGAGAAGCTCGTCTTCGGCGTCGAGCAGGCTGAGCTGGCAGCCGTCGCAACTGGCGAACTTGAAGACAGCGATGCGGGGTTTGTTTGCTTCAGAGCTCATAGAGATCCATATAAGGCCTGATTTCGGGCCAGGCGAACACAGGGCCGTGCTTGCAGACGAAGTACGGCCCCATCTGGCAATGTCCGCAGAAGCCGGCGCCGCATTTCATGTTGCGCTCCATGGAGAGATAGATCTGCGCAGGTGGCAGGCCGCGGGCCTCAAGTTCGCGCGCCGCATAGCGCATCATGATCTCCGGGCCACAGATCATGGCCACGGTCTCCTGCGGTTGCATCCGAACGAGCCGGAACAGCGTGGTGACGACGCCGACGTGGCCGCGCCACGAGAGGCCGCCATAGTCGACCGTGCAAAGGGCCTGCGTGTCAGGCAGCAGGCCCCAGGCTTCGAATTCGCGGCGGTAGAGGAGGTCGCGGGGGCTGCGGCTGCCGTAAAGGATGACGAGGCGGTTGTAGTCGCCGCGGTGGCGCAGGATGGAATAAATGGCCGGCCGCAAGGGCGCCAGTCCGATGCCTCCGGCCACAATGAGGACGCTCTTGCCGAGCGCCTCTTTCAGCGGCCAGCTCGAGCCGAAGGGCCCGCGCACGCCGATAAAGTCGCCCGGGCGGCGAGTGACGAGCTGATAGGTGACCTGCCCGACGGAGCGGATCGTGTAAGTCAGGGAATCGCGCACCGCGGGATCGCCGGAGATCGAGATCGGCAGTTCGCCCACGCCGAGGCAATACAGCATGGAAAACTGCCCGGGCTCGAAGGCCGAGACCGGGTCGCCGGGAGGCGGAGCGACGGTGAGCGTGAAGGTGTCGTGGGTTTCCTTCGACAGCGACGCGATCCGAACGGGCACGGGCTCCATCACAGCACGGGTGGGCGGCGGGGCGGCGGAGGCAGCGATGCTCATTTGCTGCGGACTCCTTTCGGCGAATACACGTCGAGAGCCTGCAAACGCGTGGCGCGGAGCCTTTCAGCGACAAGGGCGAGGGCGCGCCGCATGATGTGGAAGCCGAACTCATGGTCTTCCTCGCAGAGGTTGACGACGCGGGCGCCGTCGAAGGCGAGCGCGCGCACGGGCTCGAGGCAGCGGGCGCGGAACTGTTTGCTGGTGTTCTCGAGCAGCGAAGACCAGCCGAGCTCGTCGCCGGCTTCGAGCGTCTGGATGATGATCTGCCGCCCGGGTGCGCCCATTTCGAGCGCGACCTTTCCCGAGAGGATCAGGTAAAAGAGGCTGGAGGGATCGCCTTCGCGAAAGATGGTTTCGTCTTGCTCGAAGCGGACTTCGAAAGCGAGCCTCGACAGCAGGTCGATGTATTTTTCAGGCAGCCCCTCGAGGAAGGGATGCGCTGCGAGAACAGTTTTCATTTCAGCCGGGGCCATAGGTCAGTCCTTCATGGGGAGGGAAACGGCAGCCGCGACGGAGAGCTGCAACTGCCGGAATTCTTCGGTGATGTCGATGCCGGCGGGGCACCAGGCAATACAGCGGCCGCAGCCGACGCAGCCGGGCGTGCCGAACTGCGCCTGCCAGCGGGCCAGCTTGTGGCTGAGCCACTGCCGATAGCGCGACTTGACGCTGGAGCGGACGCTGCCGCCGTGAATGTAGGTGAAGCTTTGCGTGAAGCAGGAGTCCCAAAGGCGCCAGCGTTCCGCCCGGCGGCCGTCGATGGAGGTGCGGTCCTCGTAGTTGACGCAGAAGCAGGTGGGGCAGACCGCAGTGCAATTGCCGCAGGCGAGGCAGCGGCGCGCGACGGAGTCCCAGTGCGGGCTGTCGAACATGGCATCGATCAGTTGCGGTGCGGCATGGGCGTCGACGCGGCGCGTCTGTGCCGCGGAGGCACGGGTGCAGCCCTCTTCGACGGCGCGGTTCCATTCGGGAGGCGCCGGCGTGGCACCGCAGAGCTCCAGCAACTCGAGGCCGGCGTCAGTGCCGGCTTCGGCAAAGAACTCCGGCGCGCCTGATTCGACGAATTCGGCCAGCGCGATGTCGAAGCCCGAGCGGGCGCGGGGCCCGCTGCCCATGGAGGCGCAGAAGCAGGTGGGCGCAGACTTCTGGCAGTGCAGCGCGACGAGGAAGGCGTTCTGGCGGCGTGCGCGATAGATATCGTCGGCGTAGCGGTCGCCGAGCAGGACGCGGTCGAGAACAGCTAGCGCGCCCAAGTCGCAGGGCCGCACGCCGAGAAAGGCGCATTTTTCGGCTGGCGCGGGATTGTCCAGGATACGAAAGGCGCCGTTGTCGCGCTCGGCGGTGAGGATGCGGACCACCGGCAAGTGAAGGATTGCCTTCAGCCCTTCAGCGCAGGTCCAGTGATGAAACAGCGCCGTGGACTCGCCAGGCACGAGGCGGGCGCGGCCGGGAGCGAGCTCCTGAGTCCAGCCTCGGGGCAGGTCCTCGATGGACTCGATGGGCCTCCAGTGCAGGGCGAAATCATCGGCGCGCGGCCCGTAAACCTGATAGTTCCTGCTCCGGAGTTGGCCGATGAGGGCGCCGAGGCCCTCCTCACTCAGCCGGTACGGCTTCCTTCGCATAGGTGTCTAAAATGTCTCCGACCTTCTTCTATATCAGAGTTTCAGATCTGAATCTAGGTGGCGTGCAGGAGGCGCAGGCGGGGGGGAACTCCGGGCGTGCGCTTCAGCGGGCTTCGCCGATAGTGACGTAAGTGCCGGTGATCAGGTCGGCGAAGCTGAGATGCTCTTCGGTGACGGCGGCCCAGAGCGCGCCCAGCAGGCTGACCACAGGGACGGCGTTGGCGAGAACGCGCTTGACGCGGTGGACGGGTTCGCTCGAGCGGCCTTCCCGGGTGACCAGTCTTATGCCGGCGATTTGCTGGCCTGGAGTTCGGAGGCCGAAGGCGGCGTAGAGGAAGAAGAACGTGGAGGCCAGAAACCACAAGCACAAGGCCAGCATGGAGTAGAAGACGGGCGATTGGGGCCAGCCGCCGATAATGAGGCGAACCAGGGCAAGGAAAAGAGCGAAGCCGACGAGGACAAAAGCGAGGTCGACGAGAAGCGCGAAGGCGCGCCGTCCGAGGCTTGCGACCGGGATCTGCAATTGCGCGGCGGCGAACTCGTGGACGCCGGGAGGGAGCGAGTCGAAGTCGAACGCGGTTTGAAGCGGAGCTTCCAGGCGCGTGGCCGGGCGCGAGCGGCGCGGTGAACTGCGGCGGCGCTGGGGCTGCTGCGGCAGGTATTGCTCCAGCCCGACGACACGGCTGTCGGATGGGAACAGGGGGGGCTGCACGGGCGGCGCGGGGCGCGCGGCGGCGCCGCCGTCCTGCACGCGGAAGCGCGGGCGCGGCTGTTGGGAGGAGGAGCTGTCGAGGGCAGGAGCGGCGGCGGTTTCGATCCAGGGCGTTTCACTGCCGCGGTCAGCCACCCCCGTCAGGCGGCGCTGGCAGCGGCGGCACCTCTCCTGAACTTCGGAAATGGCCGCGCCACAGTACTTGCAATGCATGGCATGCCTCCGGCTGCGCCCGGGGAGGGCAGTATGGGATTTTTCGCGCAGCTCGCGGCTTGCCCAGTCTCTCTCGCCCGTCTTGCGGGCCTCTTTCAGCTCGTGCTAGGTTTGAGCCTTGAGCGCTTCACTGCTGCTGCCACGGCGACAGGAGGCACGTCTGCGCCGGGTGCATCAATCAGTAAATAACATATTTGAGCGGATTTGTCACGTCTTTTTTCAAGGGGCGCCGGCGGGGAGGCTGCTGGCGGCGGCGGCGGTGATGACTGCGGCTGCAGGGCAGGCGCCGTTTCCCGGCTATGAGAAGGCGGCGGTGATCGAGCGCAGAGACGTGCCGCCGGAGGGCATCGTGGTGGTGCGCGCCACTCAGCAGGAGCGGGAGGGGGGCCGCTACCGGCTGAGGGGGCAGGCGCAGATCGAGACGCGCGAGATGCTGCTGGAGGCGGAGGAGATCGACTACGACCAGGACACTGGTGTAGCGGAGGCGCGGGGGCGGGTGCGCTATGTGAACTTCACCAGCGGGGAACAGCTTTGGGCGGATAGGATTGACTACAACCTGAAGGATGCGAGCGGTTCTTTTTACCGGGTGCGGGGGGCGGCGTATGGAAAGATCGACTACCGTCCGGGAATTCTGCGAACAGAAAATCCGTTCTTTTTTCAAGGGGACTGGGCGGAAAAAATCCAACAGCGCTACATTTTGCACAAGGCAACCATCACAAATTGCGCGGGAATCAATCCGTGGTGGAAGCTTGAGGCCCCGGTGATCGACGTGATTCCGGGCCGGCGCGCCATCTCGCAGCGGAGCTGGTTCAAGCTGCGGGGCGTGCCGATCCTGTACGCGCCGGCCTTTTACAAGGACCTGCGCGAGGGCGCGAGGAAAAGCGGGTTCCTGACGCCGAGCGTGGGCAACAGCAACCGGCGGGGACTGATGTACGGGCTGGGATATTTCTGGGCGATCAGCCGGAGTTACGACGTGAGCTACCGGCCGCAGTATTTCACGCAGCGCGGACTGGCGCACACGGTGGACTTTCGCGCCAAGCCGACGCAGCGGAGCGAGCTGAGCGTGTTTGTGTACGGCATCCGGGACCGGGGGCGTTTGCTGGATGGCGGGGAGCGGGTGAAGGAGGGAGGCTACCTGACGACGGCGCAGGGCAGGGCGGAGCTAGGCCGCGGATTCTATGCGCGGGGCTCGGTGAATTACCTCAGCAATTTCGCCTTTCGCCAGGCGTTCACGGAGAGCTTCAACGAAGCGGTGTTCAGCGAGGTGAACTCCGTGGTGAACGTGTCGAAGGACTGGGCGGCGCAGAGTTTCAACGTTGTGTATTCGAGGCAGGAAAATTTCCAGAGCGCGCAGCCGGGCGACACGATTCTTCTCAGGAAGCTGCCGCAGATTGAGTGGGAGGGGCGGGATCGCGAAGTGGCGAGGCGCGCGCTTCCGGTGTGGCTGAGCTGGTCGGTGGCGGGCGGGCTGTTACAGCGCAACCAGCCTCTGTTTCAGACGCGGCAGTTCGTGGACCGGTTCGACCTGGCCCCGCGGCTGATGACGGCGCTGAGGTGGAAGGAGTTTCATTTGCTGCCGTATGTTTCGCTGCGGGCGACGCACTATGGCAGCTCGTTCCGCACGGCGCTGGAGCAAGAGCTGGGCAAGGAGGTGACGGGCGAGGGAGTAAACCGCGTGACCCGGGAAGTCGGGGCGGAGCTGTCGCTGCCCACGCTGCAGAGAGTGTTCGATGCGCCGCGGTGGATGGGAGGGAAAGTGAAACACTCGATCGAGCCGCGGGCGAGCTTCCGTACGGTGGCGGGGGCGAACCGCTTCGACCGGCTGGTGCGGTTCGACGAACTGGAGCTGATTTCCGATACCACGGAGATCGAGTACTCTCTGACGCAGCGGTTGTGGGCGAAGGGGAGGGACAACCGGGTCAGGGACCTGCTGACGTGGGAGGTGCGTCAGAAGCGGTATTTCGATCCGGATTTCGGCGGAGCGGTCGCGGCCGGGCGGAGAAACGTGGTGGCGAGTTCGGCCCAGCTGACTGCGTTTGCGTTTCTGGACGGGCCGAGGCGGACATCGCCGGTGGTGAACGTGTTGCGGGCACATCCGACAGGATCGCTCGGCGTAGAGTGGCGCGCCGATTACGATCCGCTGCGGGGGCGGCTGACGAACTCGAGCGTGACGGTAGACACGCGTTCGCCGAATTACTTCCTCTCGTTCGGACACACGAAGGTGTCGTGCGTGCCGCTGAGCGACGTGGAGGCATACGAAAGGGAGGAGTTCTGCCGAAACGCCCCTTCTGGGCAGGCGCTGTCGCCGCCGTCGAACCAGTTTCGCGGCACGCTGGGACTGGGCAACGAGAACCGGCACGGGTGGAATGCGGGGGTGTATGGTGTCTACGACTATTTGCTCGGGGTGCTTCAGTACATCAACACGCAGATCACCTACAATACGGAATGCTGCGCCTTCAGCGGGCAGTACCGGCGGTTCAACTTCGGTGCGCGAAGCGGAGAAAACCAGTTTCGGCTGGCGCTGGTCATCGCCAACATCGGAAGCTTCGGAACGCTGAAGCGGCAGGAGCGGCTGTTCTAGCCGGGCATGAAGATTCACGCGGTAAAGGGAGCCGGATCAGGCCCTCCTCCTCGCTGTGAGACGATGAAAGCGTGAACGGAAGCCGGGCCGCGCCGCGCGGCGCGCTGGGAGCGATCTTCCTCATCGTTTTTCTGGACCTGATGGGAGCCGGGATTCTGGTGCCTGTGATTCCGTTCGTGGTCCAGCCCTACAGAAGCGACGCGCTGACGGTTGGACTCCTGGCTCTGGCGTTTTCCGCCGCGCAGTTCGCCGCGGCACCGCTGCTGGGCGCGTGGTCGGACCGGCGCGGGCGCCGTCCGGTGCTATTGGCGTGCCTGGGTGGCACGGCGGCGAGCTATTTTCTGTTCGGCGCGGCGTGGAGCCTGGCCATACTGTTTGCGGCGCGCCTGCTGTCGGGATTCGCAGGAGGCTCGATCACTGCGGCGCAAGCCTACATCGCCGACATCAGCGAGCCGCGCGACCGGGCGAAGAATTTCGGGCTGATCGGCGCGGCGTTCGGGCTAGGGTTCATTCTCGGGCCTGCGCTGGGCGGGGCACTGAGCAGGATCAGCCTTGCGGCGCCGGCGTACGCTGCCGGTACGCTCTCCCTCCTGACGCTGGCGGTGGCTGCTGCGACGCTGAAAGAGACGCTGCCGCCTGAGCGGCGCGCGGCGCATGAAATCAGATGGCACGATCTCGATCCGCTGGCGCAGATCGGCGGCGCGCTGGGCCGGAGCGAGTTCCGCGAACTCATGCTGGCGACCTTCGCGCTGCACTTCGCCATGGCTGGGTTGCAGACGAACTTTCCGGTGTTCACGCACGTGCGGTTCGGGCTGGACGCGGCAGGCAACGCGGCGCTGTTCGCATTTCTCGGCATGATGGCGGCTTTGACGCAGGGACTCTTGCTGCGGAAGCTGGCGCCACGCTTCGGCGAGGCCACGCTGGCCATTGGCGGTTCGGCCCTGTTCGCCACCGGCTTTGCCGTGGCCGCGGTGGCGCACGCCGTGTGGGCGCTGTACGCGGCTGTGGCGCTGACGGCGCTGGGATTCGGGCTGGCGGGGCCGGCGCTGACGGGACTGATTTCGAGGCGCGCCGGTGCGGGCGAACAGGGCGCGTTGCTGGGCACGGCCCAATCGGCTTCGAGCCTGACGCGGATCATCGGCCCAGTGTGGGCCGGGGCCGTGTTCGATCACATCGGCACTGGCGCGCCTTACTGGAGCGGGGCGCTGTTCTCGCTGGTGGCGGCCTACTGGGCCTTCCACGCGACGCGCGGCCAGGACGTGGTGGAGCGCGAAGAGGCGGCTGCGCCAAAATAGGCTACTCGTCAGCGGCCGCGGCGTGGCGACTTCCCTGGCAGGCCCACAGGGTTTTCGTGGACTTTCTCCCGGTGATCGGCGGCCATGCCCGCGGCGAGCTGCACGCTTTTCTCCCCGAAACGGTCGCGGATGCGGTCCACCGCGGAGAGCGCCTGCCGGGCGCGCTCTTTCTTGTCTGCCTCGAGCAGCGACACCTGGCCCTGCGCCTCGTCGAGGCCGGAGACGCCCATGCCGATGAGTCTCACGGGCGCGCCCCTCTTCCACGTGTGGCGAAAGAGATCGCGGGAGACTGCGATCAGGTCGGAGTCGAGGTCGGTGGCTTCGGGCAGGGTACGCGAGCGGCTCAAGGTGGTGAAGTCGGAGTAGCGCAGCTTGAGTTCAATGGTGCGGGCGAAGAGGCGGTGTTCGCGCAGCCGGCGGCCGACCTTCTCGGCGAGCCGCGCCAGCGTGGCTTCCAGCAGAGCCTGCTCACGGACGTCTGCGGAAAACGTGTGCTCGTGCGAGATGCTCTTGGGATCCTCGTATGCCCCGACTTCGCCCTCGAACCATGCGCCTGCCTCCGCGCCGCGCGCCTTGCCGGCGAGCGCCACGCCCCATTGCCCAAAGCGCCGCAGCAGAAAGTCTTCGTCGAGCCTTGCGAGGTCGCCGACGCGCCGCACGCCAATTTCCCGCAGCCGTTCGGCGGTGACGCGGCCGGCGCCGGGAATACGGCTGACATTCAGCGGGGCGAGGAACGCGGCCTCCATGCCCGGCGGGACCCAGGCGATCCCGTTGGGCTTGGCGAAGTCCGAACAGACCTTGGCGAGCATTTTCGAAGTGGCGATGCCGACGGAGCAGTTCAGTCCCGTGCGCTCCGCGATGCGCTCGTGCAGCAGCGTGGCGGCGCGCAGAGGCGGGCCCCACAGCCGTTCGGTGCCCGTCATGTCGAGATAAGCCTCGTCGACGCTCGCCATCGAGACGCGGGGCGTGAATTCGAGCAGGACTTCATGGACGCGGTGCGAGTACTCGCGGTAGCGCCCGGGATGGCCGTCGAGGAAGATGGCCTGCGGGCACAGCCTGGCGGCGGTGCGCAGGGGCATGGCCGAGTGGACGCCGAACTTGCGGGCGGCGTAGGAGGCTGCTGCGACGACGCCACGCTCGTCTTTCTGCCCGCCGACGACGACAGGCTTGCCCTTCAGGCCGGGGTCGAAGAGTTCTTCGACCGAGACGAAGAAGGCGTCCATGTCGACGTGGAAGATGGTTCTCACGGTGTGTAGCGGGCGCGGATGACGCGGGGCCATCCAGCCAGATCATACTCTGTGGCCAGCTCCGACCACGCGCCGCCATAGGCAGCGCGCACCCCGGCTTCCCCCTGATAGCCGATCTCGACGATGAGCCAGCCCCCGGGCGCGAGCAGGTGTTCGGCTTCGGGCACGATCCGGTGGTAGAACTCGACGCCGGATTCTCCGCCAGCGAGCGCGATGCGGGGTTCATGATCGCGGACCTCGCGCCGCAAGGCGGGGATCTCGTCGAAGGGGATGTAGGGCGGGTTGGCAACGATCAAGTCGAAGCGTCCGGAGATAGCTGCAGCAAGGTCGCACTGAACAAGGTCCACGCGAGCGTTGTGGCGGCGCGCGTTGCGGCCGGCGATTTCGAGGGCAGGGAAGCTGACGTCGGTGGCCACGGCCCAAGCGTCAAGTTCTAGCGCAAGCGTCACGGCGAGGTTGCCCGAGCCGCTGCAAAGGTCGAGCAGGCGGCGTGCGCGGGGCGCGGCGCGGAGGGCCTGCTCGACGACGTGTTCGGTTTCAGGACGGGGGATCAGCGCAGCGGGCGAGACCTCGAATTCGCGGCCGTAGAACTCCTGACGGCGCGTGATGTGCTGGAGGGGGCGGCCGTGGAGCCGCTCGTGCAGGTAGCGGCCGTAGTGGATCCACTCGATGGTGGTCAGCTCATGCTCGGGATGCGAATAGAGGAAGGAGCGTTCGCGGCGCAGTGCGTGGCAAAGGAGCAGTTCGGCGGTGAGCCGCGGCTCGGGAGTTCCGGCGGCGGCGAGAATCTCAGACCCTTGCCGGAGCGCCGTTCGGAGATTCATGCTGGGCAGCCTGGGCGGCTTCGGCCTGCTCGCGCAGCTTCTGGGCGTTGTAGAAGGTGGCGCAGGCGTCGATCAGCGGATCGAGCTCGCCCTCCATGATGCGGTCGAGCTGGTAGAGCGTCAAACCGATGCGGTGATCTGTGACGCGGTTTTCCTTGAAATTGTAGGTGCGGATTTTTTCCGAGCGGTCGCCGGTGCCGACCTGGGAGCGGCGGTCGGCGCCGATGGCCTGGCGCTGCTTTTCGAGCTCCATCTCGTAGAGCCGCGAGCGGAGCACGCGCTCGGCCTTGGCGCGGTTCTTGATCTGTGACTTTTCGTCCTGGCAGGTGACGATGAGGCCGGTGGGCAGGTGGGTGATGCGTACGGCAGAGTAGGTGGTGTTGACGCTTTGCCCGCCTGGGCCCGAAGAGCAGTAAGTGTCGATGCGGATATCCTTGGGGTCGATTTTGACCTCGACCTCGTCCGCTTCCGGCAGCACGGCGACAGTGATGGTGGAGGTGTGGATGCGGCCCTGCTGTTCGGTGACCGGGACACGCTGCACCCGGTGGACGCCACTTTCGTACTTGAGCTTTGAGTAGACGCGGTCGCCGCTGATGAGGGCGATGACTTCCTTGAAGCCGCCGGCCTCGGACTCGCTCACCGAAGTGATTTCGACCATCCAGCCCTGGCTTTCGGCGTAGCGTGAGTACATGCGGAAGACCTCGGCGGCGAAGAGGCTCGCTTCATCGCCGCCCGCACCGGCGCGGATCTCGAGCACAATGTCCTTGTCGTCGTTGGGATCCTTGGGCAGCAGGAGGAGCTTGAGCCGTTCGGCGAGTTCCTGCTGGAGCGGCTCGAGGCGGGCGATCTCCTCTTCGGCCATCTCGCGCAAGGCCGGGTCCTTCTCTTCCAGCATCAGGCGCGCGCCGGCCAGATCTTCGGCGAGCTTGCGGTACTCGCGCCAGGCGTGGACGATCTCCTCAAGGTCGCGGTGCGCCTTGGCGGTTTTGCGGTAGACCGCGGCGTCCTGGATGACGGCCGGGTCGGCCATCTGCACGGCGAGCGCCTCGAACTTGCGCTCGACCTCTTCAAGTTGGCGGGTGAAGTCCATCAGGCGATTACCAGATCTCCGCCCTGCTGTTCTTCGAGCGCCATAGCATGGTTCAGGGCGATGATGGCGACTTCGGTCTGCCGGTCGGAGGGAGGCTGCGCGGTGATGCGCTGGAGCCAGAGCCCGGGCGCGGTGAACAGGGCCAGCAGGCTGCTGCGGCGGCGGGCGGCGAAGCGGATGACCTCATAGCTGAGTCCGGCGATCAGGGGAAGAGCGAGCACGCGCACGGCCATCTTCTCGATAAATCCTTGAGCGGGAATGACGGCGTAGACGGCGATGGAAACCATCATCACCACTAGGAGGAAGCTGGTGCCGCAGCGGGGATGGAAGGTGGGAAAGGCGCGGGCGTTGTCGACGCTGACGGGCTTGCCGCTTTCAAAGTTGAAGACGACGCGGTGTTCGGCTCCGTGATACTCGAAGACGCGCCGGATGTCAGCCCAGCGGGAGATCAGCCACAAGAAGCCCAGAAAAATGGCAAGCCGCACGATGCCGTCGGCGAGATTGAACAGGATCTGGTTGTGTAACTGGGGATAGACGGCTTCGAGCCGGGTAGTGATCCACAGCGGCACGAACTTGTAGAGGGCGATGAAGAAGACGAAGGAAAATGCGAGGTTCAGCGCCATGAGCCAGCCGGGAATCTCGCCTGGCCGGGCGGCAGGTTTGCCGGGCTGGGCTGCGGCTCCGGTCTCCGCCTGAAGGGCGACGTCTGCGGAGAAGCGCAGGGCCTTCACGCCCAGCGCCATGGCTTGTCCGAGCGTGCCCACTCCGCGCAGGACGGGCAGCTTGAAGGCGGGGTACTTCTCCGACAGCTTGGGCAGCGGGCGCTCGTCGATCACGACTTCGCCGTCGGGGCGGCGCACGGCAGTGGCGTAGCTGTGCGGGGCGCGCATCATCACGCCCTCCATCACCGCCTGCCCGCCGACAAGAGTCTCCTCGCCGCTTTCGAGCACGGGCAGCATCTGGGTGTGCGCAGCCAGACGGAAAAAGTCACGCAGGGTCAAACGAATCCAGCCTCTCTTCTTTGAGTATACCGGCAACGTGCGGGATTCGCGAACAAACCGCGCTTTCCGTGCGCTTCGCGCAGTCTCGGCCCGTGGCGCAGCTCTCAGGCTGCCGCCATCGACTGGCGGGCGCCGGCGTGCGTATCGAGCAGCCAGCGGATCTGGATGGTTTCGAACGGAGGCGCACAATAGTCTGCTGCGCCTTCTTCGAGAGCGTCCAGCCATCCCTCCACCTCCGGAAGGCGGCTCACCACCACCACGGGTGTGTGGGAAAACAGCGCCAGTGCCTGGCGGAGGATCGGGCGGGCTGATGGGCAGAAGACGATATCGGCCTGCTCGGGAACGCCGCCGCTGGCAAGCTCAGTGACACAGCCGCAGCGGGAGAGTTCGAGGCCGAGTTCCGAGGCGAGGCGGGAGTCCAGGCAATAGAGAACCACCCGCCGGGGTGCAGGATCCGAAGTGGATGCGCCAGTCATCGTTTTCTTCCCCTCTACGGCCAGGAAGGCCTGTGTCGCCGACAACGGACGCCCCGCAGGAGAGGCGCCAAGCCGAAGGTTCCCAGCATCCTGCGTACGCTCACATTTTAACCCGGAAGCCCGGGAATTCCAATCGATATTTTTTATAGCCCTCAGCGCTTTCCGCCCGAGTCTTCATTCTTACTGTTACAATGGAAGTTTCCGGAGGCGAAATGGCGAAGATCGAGCGGCGAAGGACCGCATGCGTGGACGTGGGCGGCGTGAAAGTGGGCGGCGGGCACCCGATCGTTGTCCAGTGCATGACCAACACCGACACGGCGGACGTCGCCGCCACGGCGAACCAGGTGATGGAGCTGGCGCGCGCCGGATCGGAGATCGTCCGGGTGACCGTCAACACGGAGGAGGCCGCGCGGGTGGTGCCGAAACTGGTTGAGACGCTGTATGCCTTCGGTTATCGTACGCCGATCGTAGGTGATTTCCATTACAACGGTCACATTCTGCTGAAAAAATACCCGGATTGCGCGAAAGCTCTCGCAAAATACCGAATCAATCCCGGAAATGTGAATATCGGCCGAAAAACCGATGAAAATTTCCGCACCATGATCGAATGTGCGATCGAGCATGGCAAGCCGGTGCGGATTGGGGTCAACTGGGGTTCGCTCGATGCAGCGCTGCTGACACGGATGATGGACGAGAACGCCCGCCTGCCGGAGCCCCTGGATGCCTCCGAGGTGACCAAGAGGGCGATGGTGGCGAGCGCGCTGGAGTCGGCGCGGCAGGCGGAAAGCTACGGACTGCCGCATGACCGGATCATCCTGAGCGCGAAGGTCTCGGGCGTGCAGGACCTGATCGACGTGTACCGGATGTTGGCGGCGCAGTGCGACTATCCGCTGCACTTGGGGCTGACCGAGGCGGGCATGGGCGCCAAGGGAATCGTGGCCACGACGGCGGCGCTTGCGATTTTGTTGCAAGAGGGGATCGGCGACACGATCCGCGCCTCGCTGACGCCGGCGCCGAACGGCGACAGGACGGAGGAGGTGCTGGTTTGCCAGCAGATTTTGCAATCGCTCGGCATTCGCAGCTTCACACCGCAAGTGACCGCCTGCCCGGGCTGCGGGCGGACGACGAGCACGTTCTTCCAGGAGATGGCCGAGCAGATCCAGAATTACCTGCGCGAACAGATGCCTGTCTGGAAGGACCTCTATGCGGGCGTGGAGGAGCTGAAGGTGGCGGTGATGGGCTGCGTGGTGAACGGGCCGGGCGAATCCAAGCACGCCAACATCGGCATCTCGCTGCCCGGCACGTTCGAGGAGCCGAAGGCGCCGGTGTTTGTGGACGGGCAGCTGGTGAAGACGTTGCGGGGAGATGGCATCGTCGCCGAGTTCATCTCGATGCTGAATGAGTACGTAGAGCGCCGCTACGGGGCCGCGGCGCGTTGAGGCTGGGGTAAGAGGCGGATTCCGCAGGCTGCCGCGCCGGTTCCCGGCGTGGTCCTGGGGTTGATCCGGCTTGCGCCGGGGCCGGCGTGGTCGGGCGATGTGTGTGGAGGGGAGCACGGTTCGCGGCGAATGCGTCGCGAGAGGCCGGTAATGCAGGCGGGCGTGAGAGATTGGGCGCGGTGACCGGGGGCGAGCCGTGCCGCCCTGCCAGATGCAAAGCAGTGCGTTGCTGCCAGCCTCCGGCAATTTCCTCGCACGGCGGAAAAGGCCTCGCGCCTCCAGAAGGGGCGAAATGAAGGTTGCGAGAGATGGCAAGTCTGATGGAAGTATTTGAATTGAAAACTCATGTTATTCTTTCATGTTCCGCGCGCAGCGGGGGAGTAAAATCAGCACAATTGCAGAATTGAGACCGTGGGATGCGGTTCGTGGCGACGAAGTTGGCTGCTGTGCTTTTCTTCCATGGGAGCGAAGATTCAGCCCGGTAGTCTGATGGCGGAGGCAGCGGCGGACAGGTGAAGGTGCTGTTAGTAAGTTCAGAGAGCAATGCCTATGAGGTCTACAGTTTTCAGGTTTTCTCGAGGCAGAAGTCGGGTGCGAGAAGTAGAGAGCCTCTGAAGGGGCTCAGACGCTGACGGATCTTCGTCTACCTTCAGCAATACATAGGGTCCACCCTCAGTTCAAGGTCCGGGATGGCCCGCAAGGAGGAAGTCTCGCGAAAGGGCAGTGCTTCATCGCGGTCATGCTTCCCGGTTGTATTCTTGCGCTGGCGCGAAATTCATCACACCAAGAGCCAGGCACGTCTCAATCGCTCGCCGCATGTTTATGGGTGAATGGGGTGTCGGCGGCAAAGAGAGTCTCTGCCGGGGCGGTTTGGGACTGGGCTAAAGGGCCGATGCGGTGAGTGTGGGGTTCGGAGGGGATGTTGCAGGAAGAAGGACGCGCGGCAAGTGGTGCGGATGAGAGGACTTGAACCTCCACGGGGTTGCCCCCACTAGAACCTGAATCTAGCGCGTCTGCCAGTTCCGCCACATCCGCACGGCTGGCTTGTCGTTCCATCTCTATTGTCCAAAACCGCCAGAGGCCGTGTCAATTCTGCCGCTGCCGCAGGCGGATCAAAAGCCCGACGACGAGTTGCTCGATTTCGTCGCGCACCAGGCGCATCACTTTGTCGCTCGCGCCTACTGGGTCCGGCACGTTCCACGTTACCATCTGGGCGTCCGGCGGCGCCTGCAGCGGAAGCCCGCTCATGTTGACGATGACGTCGAAGGATTTCAGATCCATGTGGAGGAGGGCCTTCGGGAAGTGCCCGTCCAGTTCGATCCCCTTCTCGCGCATCATCGTTCTGGTGGCCTCCGGCACGGCGAGCACGGGCGCGATGCCGGCGCTTTGCGCCTCCACGACGTCCGTTCCGTAGGCGCGTGCGAACGCCTCCGCCATTTGGCTGCGGAAGGCGTTGCCGACGCAGACGAACAGGACGCGTTTTTTCGGGTTCACGGGCGCCGCTCCCGGGACTGCGAGGCAAGCCGCTCGACGAAGCGCCGGTGAATGCGCAAGTCGGGGGTCAGTTCGGGATGAAAGGTGGCGGCCATGTGGCGGCCGAAGTCGACCAGAACAGGATCACCGAGATATGTTGCGAGCACCTCCACACCCGGCCCCACGCGGCGGATGATGGGGGCGCGGATGAAGACGGCCTCCAACTCGCCATTGCCCAGGCGGTGATCCGCCAGGTGTACCACGCGGCTGTCCAGCTGCCTTCCGTAAGCATTGCGTTCGATGCTCATGTCAGCCAGCCCAAGCGATGGCTGTGGCGGATTCAGCACCTCTGTGGCCAGCAGAATGGCGCCGGCGCAGGTGCCGAAAATGGGCTTGCGCAGGCCGAACTGGCGCAGCGGCTCCATGAGCGAATCGTAATCGATGAGCCGCAACATCGAGGTGCTCTCGCCGCCCGGAATGACGAGGCCGTCGAGTCCGTCGAGGTCCGCGGCGAGGCGCACTTCACGCGGCTCGGCTCCCGCGCGGCGCAGGGCCGCGGCATGGGCTTCATAGTCGCCCTGGAGGGCGAGGACGCCGGCGACAGGCATGGCCAGTTACCAGCCCCGCGTGGACAGCATCTCCGACTCGCTCATGGTGCGGACGTCAAGACCTGGCATGGCCTCGCCGAGCTCCTCGCTGGCTTCGAGGACGGCCTTGGGGTCGTTATAGTGCGTGGTGGCCTTGACAATGGCGCGGGCGCGGCGGTCGGGATCGGAGCTCTTGAAGATTCCGCTTCCAACGAAGACTGCTTCGGCGCCGAGCTGCCGCATGAGCGCAGCGTCGGCGGGAGTGGCCACTCCTCCGGCGCTGAAGTTCGGAACGGGCAGCCGGCCGTTGTCGTGGACGAACTGTACCAGCTCCAGCGGCGCCTGAAGGCGCTTGGCTTCCGCCAGCAGCTCGTCCTGGCGCAGCACGGTGAGCATGCGGATCTCCTTCATGACGGTCCGCATGTGGCGCACGGCCTCGACGACGTTGCCCGTGCCCGCTTCACCCTTGGTGCGGATCATGGCGGCGCCCTCAGCGATGCGGCGCAACGCCTCGCCCAGGTTCCGGCAACCGCAGACGAAGGGCACCTTGAAGTCGCGCTTCCAGATGTGATGCTCTTCGTCGGCCGGCGTGAGCACTTCGCTCTCGTCGATGTAGTCGACCTCCAGCGCCTCCAGCACCTGCGCCTCCGCGATGTGGCCGATGCGGACCTTGGCCATCACGGGGATGGACACGGCCTTCATGATCTCGCGGATCTTGCTGATGGCGGCCATGCGGGCGACGCCGCCTTCCTTTCGGATATCGGCCGGCACGCGTTCCAGCGCCATGACGGCGCACGCGCCGGCCTTTTCTGCGATCTCGGCCTGGCGCGCGTCGGTCACATCCATGATGACGCCGCCTTTGAGCATCTCCGCCAGGCCGACCTTCACTCGGAATGCATCGTCCAAATAAATCATCTTCGTTCTCCCTTGTTTCGGCGATCTGCGAAATCGTTTCCCGGTGCACCCTCAAACAATGGCCGGCGCGAGCCCCGCGCCGGCGGTGGCGCGCTGCCGCTGCCACTCTTTTCGAAACACCCTTCCCAGAATCTGCACGCCCTCCTCGATGGCCGCCGGATCGAGTGCAGCGAAGCACAGCCGCAACGCGCCGGTCTGCGGCCGCTGCACCACGAAGATGCGCCCGGGCAGGTAGCTGACGCCCGCTTCTTCAGCCTTTGGCAGGACCCGCTCCGAATCGAGCGGCTCCGGCAGCCGCACCCAGATGTTGGCGCCGCCCTCGGGCCGCGTGAAGCGCGCCCCGGCCGGGAGGTGCCGCGCGCAGGCGGCGAGCACGGCCTGAAGACGCAGCCTCCCGGCGGCAGCCAAACGGAGGCGGTGCGCTTCGAGGCGCCCGCTTTCAGCGAACCTGAGAAGCACCGCCTGCGAGAGATGGTCCGAGTGCAGGTCGGAGGTCTGCTTCCAGGCGGCGAGGCGGCTCACGGCCTCACGCGGCGCGGTGATCCAGCCGACCCGCAACCCGGGCAGGGCGAGCTTGGAGACGCTGCGGATTTGGATGACCAGGCGGTCCTCGTCGAGATGCTTCAGCGAAGGGATCGCATCCCCCTGATACCGGAGACCGCTGTAAATGTCGTTTTCGATGACGGCGACGCGCGCCTGCCGCGCCAGGCGTAGCAATTCGCGCCGCTCTTCCAGAGGCATGGTAGTTCCGGTGGGGTTCTGGAAATTGGGCGTAACGGCGATGACGGCCACCGGTTCACGCTCAAGGATGCGCGCCAGTGCGGCGAGATCCACGCCTTGCTCGTTCGCCGGAACCCCGGCGATCCGCGCGCCGGCGCGCGAGAAAACCTCTCGCAGGCCGGGGTAGACGGGATCCTCGATGGCAGCGGCCTGGCCATCCCGCACCAGAGCGCGGCCAAGCAGATCCAGCGCCTGCTGGCAGCCGCTGGTGATGAGGATGTCGTCATCCTCGCGCGCAGCGCCTTCCCGGCGCGCCTGCTCGAGCAGAAACTCGCGGAGCGGCGCGTATCCGTAAGGGGAGCCAAGCCGCAGAATGTCCGCAATGTCGCCGCGGAGGACTTCGCGCCCGCAGGCGCGAAACTCCTCCAGCGGAAGTTGCTCGTCGCCGGGGCGGGCCGAGGAGAAGTCGATGCGCGCGCGGGCGTCCCAGGCGCGCGCCTCTACGCCCGCCGCCGCCAGCCGCGCGTCCCAGTCCATCGCCGGCCCCGCGGCGCCGGAGACAAAGCTGCCGCGGCCGACATGGCCGCGGATCAAACCCTCCTGCTCCAGGAGTTCATATGCCGCGGCGACAGTGGCCCGGTTCACGCCAAGCTGCCCGGCCAATTCGCGGGTTGGCGGGATGCGTTGTCCGTGGGGAAGCGCGCCGGACAGGATCCTCTCCCGCAACTGGCGGTAGAGCTGCCGGTAAAGCGGCTCCTCGGCGCGGGGATCCAGCCGGAAAGGCGGGGCCATGACGCTTTCAAGCTAGCGCAGCGTGGCCGGCCAATGCAAGCCATACCAGCCAATTTGGATCGCAGGCCGGCTTCAGGCCGGGCCGCGGTCGAATGGGATGGTGCGGACGCGCACACCGGCCTCCTCGAACAGGCGCATGACGCGCGGGAAATGGTCGTGGTACTGGTCGCTCTTGTACTGCTGGAAGCGCTTCTCGTCGGTGACAACCTCGACGATGCCCGCCTGCACGATGGCGCGGGCGCAGTCCATGCAGGGCATCAGGTCGGTGTAGATGGTGCAGCCTTCCAGCGGCGTGCCGGCTCGCGCGGCGTTGTAAATGGCGTTGCGTTCAGCGTGCTCGAACCAGAGGTATTTCTCAGGGCGCTCGAAACGCTCCGGGACGTTATCATCGACGTGGCGCGGCAGGCTGTTGTAGCCGGTGGAGCGGATCTCGTGCGCGGGACCAACAATCACGCATCCGACCTGCGTGGAAGGGTCCTTGCTGCGCCGGGCGACAACGCGGCAGATCTCGAGGTAGTAGCGGTCCCAGTCCGGTACCTGCGCCATGTCAGCCTAATGTAGCCCAGAGGAACGACGTCCCGCCACTGCGGCCCGTCAGTTCCCTTCCCCGGCCTCTCCGCCGGGCTCGTCGAGCAGGCGCATGCCCTCGAAGGTCTGGGGCCCCAGCAGGCCCGCTTGCGCATAAACGCGGAGCTTCGCGCGCGAGTCTTCAATGTCGAGGTTGCGCATGGTGAGCTGACCGATGCGGTCGGCAGGGGAGAAGGCGGCTTCGCCCTTCTCCATGGTGAGGCGCTCGGGCTTGTAAGTGAGATTGGGACTTTCGGTGTTGAGGATGGTGTAGTCGTTGCCGCGGCGCAGTTCCAGCCACACGTCCCCGGTGATGGCCTTGGCCACCCAGCGCTGGAGCATCTCGCGGATCATCAGCGACTGCGGATCGAACCAGCGCCCTTCATAGAGGAGGCGGCCCAGGCGGCGGCCCATGTCGCGGTACTGCTCGATGGTGCCTTCGTTGTGGATGCCGGTGACGAGGCGCTCATAGGCGATCCACAGCAGCGCCATGCCGGGCGCCTCGTAAACGCCGCGGCTCTTGGCCTCGATGATGCGGTTCTCGATCTGGTCCGACATGCCCAGGCCGTGGCGCCCGCCGGTGCGATTGGCCTCGAGCACGAGTTCCACTTCGTCCTCGAAACGCTTGCCGTTGAGGGCGACCGGAAGGCCTTCTTCAAAGGTGACGCGCACCTCTTCGGGACGGATGTCAACGTCCTCGCGCCAGAAGGCAACGCCCATGATCGGCTCGACGATCCTCATGCCCTTGTCGAGATGCTCTAGGTCCTTGGCCTCATGGGTAGCGCCCCAGAGGTTGGAGTCGGTGGAGTACGCCTTTTCCTTGCTCATGCGGTAGCCGAGTCCGGCGCGCTCGAGCAGTTCGCTCATCTCCTTGCGGCCGCCGAGTTCGTCGAGAAACGTCTGGTCGAGCCACGGCTTGTAAATCCGCAGTTCGGGATTGACGAGCAGCCCATAACGGTAAAAGCGCTCGATGTCGTTGCCCTTGTAGGTGGAGCCGTCGCCCCAGATGTGGACGCCGTCCTCCTTCATGGCGCCGACCAGCATGGTGCCGGTGACGGCGCGGCCCAGCGGCGTGGTGTTGAAGTAGCAGAGGCCGGCGGTGGAGATGTGGAAGGCGCCGCATTGAAGGGCGGCGAAGCCTTCGTGCACAAGCTGCTTGCGGCAATCGACCAGCCGGGCCTTTTCGGCGCCGCACTCCAGCGCGCGCCTGGGGATCGATTCGTAGTCGCTCTCGTCCGGCTGGCCGAGGTTGGCCGTGTAGCAATACGGGATGGCGCCTTTTTCGCGCATCCAGAAGACGGCGGCGCTGGTGTCGAGACCGCCGCTGAAGGCGATGCCGACGCGCTCGCCGGCCGGCAGGCTTTGCAGGATATGACCCATGATGGCTTGAACCTCGAAAGGGACGGATGCTGTTGGTTGAACCCTTCATTGTAGGACGCCCGGGGCAGAGCGTGCCCTTGATAGGATGGCAGGGAATATGCGCGTGGCAGTCGTTGGACTCGGATTCATGGGGCTCACCCACCTGAAGGCGTACCGCCGCATTGCGGGAGTCGAGATCACAGCGATCAGCTCGAACGATCCACGGGTGCTGGCGGGAGATCTGTCGCACATTCAGGGCAACCTGGACATCGGCGGCGAGCCGGTGGACATCAGCGGGCTGCCGCGGTACGCGGATGCCATGGAGTGCATCCGGAACTGCGAAGCCGAAGCCGTGGACCTGTGCCTGCCGACTTCGATGCACGCCTCGGCGGCGAAGGAGGCGCTGCGGCGCGGGCTTCACGTGCTGGTAGAAAAGCCGATGGCGCTCGATGGCGCCGAGTGCGAGGCGATGATCGAGGAGGCGCGGAAGGCGGGGCGGATCCTGATGACGGCGCAAGTGCTGCGCTTCTTCCCCGCTTACCTGCCGCTGATGGACGCGGTGCGCACGGGGACCCTTGGCGAGGTCCGGCACGCACTGTTCCGCCGGCGGTGCGCGGCGCCGAAGTGGGGCGCGTGGCTGACGGACAAGAAGGTGAGCGGCGGCGGCGTCTTCGATCTGCTGATCCACGACGTGGACATGGCGCTGGTCTGCTTCGGCATGCCGGCGGCGGTGTCCGCCACGGGCTTCGAGGATCTCGCGTCGGGCATCGACATGGTGACGGGGCAGATGCATTACGAATCGGGGCTGACGGTGACCATCACGGGCGGCTGGCACCTGCCTTCGTCGTATCCGTTCTCGATGGAATACACGGTCGTGGGCGAGTGCGCGGCCATCGAATACAGCTCCGCGGGACGGCCGCCGCACTGGTATGGACGCGAAAAAGATTACGAAATTCCGCTGGAAGCGACGGACGGTTACCAGGCGGAAATCGAGTATTTTGTCGAGTGCTGCCGCGCGGGACGCGCGCCGGAGCGGTGCTCGCCGGAGTCTTCGGCGGCCGCGGTGCGCGTGGCGCGGCTGCTGGACGAAGCCAGATCGAAGAAAGGAGAACCGGTTCCATGCCAATGATCCGGGACCGAGAAATCGGGGTTTTTTTCTGGGCCGAGCCCGACGCCGGCGCGACCGTGCGCGCGGTGAAGGGCTGTGGCGTCGTCAGCGGGCAGCTCGGGGTTGACGGAAGCGTCGTTCTGAACGATGAGACCGCGGCGCGCTGGGAGGAGGCGCTTCGCGAGGAGGACTTCCACCTGTTCACGGTGTTCGCCGCCTACGAGGGCGAAAGCTACGCCGACATTCCGACGGTGCAGCGCACGGTGGGCTTCATCCCGCGAGAGACGCGCGCCGCCCGCGAGGTTCGCACCCGCGCGGTGATCGACTTCGCAGCTGCGCTGGGCGTGAAAAGCTTCGGTTGCCACGTGGGCTGCATTCCTGCCGACCGGAACCATCCCGACTACAAGGACGTTCTGGAGCTGGTGCGGCGCATCGCCGATTACGCGGCGACGTTCGGAATGACCTTCTGCCTGGAAACCGGGCAGGAGCCGGCCGAAGAGCTGCTGGCGTTTTTTGAAGACGCGGGACGCAGCAACCTCAAGATCAACTTCGATCCGGCCAACATGGTGCTCTACGGCTCGGGCGAGCCCGTGGCGGCGTTTCGCCTGCTGCGGAAGCATGTGGTAAGCTGCCACGGAAAGGACGGCGACTGGCCGGATCCCTCCAAACCGGGTTCGCTCGGCACGGAACGGCCGCTGGGCGAGGGATCTGTGGACATTCCGCAGTTCATGGCGGCATTGCGCGAGACAGGGTTCACCGGCCCGGTGTGCGTGGAGAGCGGCGTGCACGGCGAGGAACAGCGCTGGCTGGCGCTCGCGCGGGCGGTGCGCATTCTGGAAGCGCTGCGCTGACGGCCTCCGGTCCGGCAGGGGGCGCGGATGCGCGGTGTGCGATTGCGGGGTCTTCCGCGCTTCTGCTAGCTTGCAGGTTGGAAGCGGGAACCTAACGGAATGGCACAGCAGGACAGGAGAACCGTGCGCACGCGGCGCGTCGATGAGGCCGCCACCATTGACCAGCTGTTGCGTGAATGCCTGCCGGCGTTTGGCGGGGCGTATTTGCGGCGGATCTACACGATTCTCGACAACGCCGTCGGCATGGGCTGTCCGATGACGGTGGCTGTCGCCGGACCGGTGACGGTGAGCGGGCAGCATCAGACTTGGTTGAACCCGCTGATCGAAACAGGATGGGTGGCTTATGTTTCGACCACGGACGCCGTCTGCTACCACGACGGGCACCGGTCGCTGGCCGGGCGGCGCAATTGCGTCTTCGAGGTGCCGATCTTCGGCGACGACGGGGCGCTGCGCGAACAGCGCATCATCCGCGTAGCGGACATGGCGTTCGACGAGGACATTCTGTTCGACCAGGACCGCTTCCTTTCGGCCCTGTTGCGCCGTCCCGAGTTCCAAAAGAAGATGTCCGGGACGGAGTTCCGCTACAAGCTGGGGCTTTGGTACGGGGCGATGGAGAAGGCTTCGGGCGCGGCCCCGGGGCTGCTTTCCACGTGCGCGCGCATGGGGGTGCCCGTCTTTGTCGGCGCGCCGGGCGACGGCAGCGTGTTCCTGAACTCTATGAAGCTTTGGGCGATGCGCGAGGCGGGGCTGCTGGAGCAGCACGAGCTGGAGCTGGACCTGCATCTGGAGGTGTTCGAAAGCTGCGCGTTCCACCGCTGGGGGCTCTTTGAAAGCGACGCGAAAGCGCTGGCAACGCTGATCCTCGGCGGCGGCGTGCCGAAGAATTTCAACCTGCAACCAGAGCCGGCGCTGGGTCAGATTCTCGGATTGCCCGACATCCGCGGGTATCTGTTCGACGTGCAAATTGTGAGCTCTCCCGTGACCGACGGCTCGCTGTCGTCATGCTTCCCCGCCGAAGCGGTGACATGGGGCAAGGTGGACAAGGACCACTACCAGCAGACGACCGAGTCGATGCAGTGCGACTACTCGATCGTGATGCCGCTGCTCGTGAAAGCGCTGCTCGAGAACCGGGCGCGGTATGAGCGCATGGCGCAGGAGATGGGCGAGGCGGCGCTGTTCGAGCAGGAGCCCAAAGCGCGCGGGTATTTGCGCCCACGCGAGGGCTACCGGTTGTATGACGGGCGCGCGGATCTCGTGGTGAAGTTGAAGCAGGCGGTGAGGGAGCAGCGTGATTGGCTGATGGAATCGCTTGAGTACCCGCTGCCGCCGGCGCCGTAAGGCAGGCCAAGTTGCTGCCGGGCGCGGCGGCGGGAGAAGATGGCGGGCAGGAAGTCCGGACAAATCTTCAGACTCGCGATGCTGCCGAAGGGGAAATTCCTGCCGCCAACTCTCGCCGGCGCTTGCGCCCTGGCTGCGCTGGTGCTCTGCGCCATCGCAGGGGAATACCAGCCGGCGCCGCCTCCGGCGCGGCGCCCCTCGTTCCGCGATGTTGCCGCGGCCTGGCCCTACCGGTACGTCTCCAACAACAGCCTGCACGGACGGAAGTGGTTCCCGCAGCCGATGTGCGGCGGCGTCGCGGTGCTCGATTACGACAACGACGGACGCCTGGACATCTTTTTCACCAACGGCGCACGTTTCCCCGACCGAAGACGTACGGACCCTTCCTACTACAACCTGCTGTTGCGGCAGAAGCCCGATGGCTCGTTTGAGGACGTGACCGCGCTCGCGGGGCTGGAGGGCAAGGATCTCGATTTCAACTTCGGCGTTGCGGCGGGCGACTACGACAATGACGGCTGGACGGACTTGTTCATCGCCACCGCCGGCCGCAATGTGCTCTACCGCAATCTCGGCAACGGGCGCTTCCGGGACGTCACGGCGGCTTCCGGCATCGGGATCAAGCCCGCCAACACTCTCAGCGTGGCAGCAGCTTGGTTCGACTACGACCGGGATGGGTGGCTGGATCTGTTCGTCTCGAACTATACGATCTGGTCACCGGAAACCGACCACCGCTGCGCGATGAGCGACATGGATCTCTACTGCGATCCCCGCCGGTACCCGAGCGTGCCTCACCAGCTATTCCGGAATCTCGGCAACGGTCGGTTTGCCGACGTCACACAAAAAGTGCGGCTCCATGAAGCGCCCGGAAAAGGAATGGGAGTCTCGATCGCCGATTTCAACAACGATGGCTGGCTGGATGTTTTCGTAGCCAATGATACCGATCCTAATTCCCTTTTTCTGAACCGGCAGGGCAGATTTCTGGAAGAGGTGGGGCTGCAACTGGGCGTGGCCTACAACGAGAACGCGCAGGCAGGCTCGTCGATGGGTTGCGACGCGAAGGACTACGACAACGACGCGCGGGTGGATATCTTCTACAACAATCTGCGTTCGCAAATCTGGGGCTTGCTGCGAAACACGGGAGAGGCTTTCGAGCTGGTCTCCACGCCGTCGCGGATCACCTATCTGAGCCGCCCCTATTCCGGGTGGAGCAACGGGTTCATCGACTACAACAACGACGGCTGGAAGGACATCTACTCCTCGAACGGCGACGTGGATGAGTTCAACGAGCTCTCGCCCCAAAATGACACGATGTTCGAGAATGTGGAGGGAAAACATTTCATCGACGTTTCCGGAGAGCTGGGACCGGATTTCCTGCAGAAGGGGTTCCAACGCGGATCAGCTTTCGCCGATCTGAACAACGACGGCGCGATGGACCTGATTGTGACGTCGCTGAACCGCCGGCCGCGGATTCTGCTCAACAGCGGCGTTCCGGGGCGGCACTGGCTGCTCGTGGAGCTGACCGGGCGGCGCAGCCCGCGCGACGCGATTGGCGCGAAGGTGAAGGTGACGACGGCGTCCGGGCGCACGCTGTACAACCACGTTGCGGTGAGCGTGGGGTTCATGGGATCCAGTGACCGGCGCCTGCATTTCGGACTCGGGGAGGAAACCCTTGTGCACAGCGTCGAGATCACATGGCCGGGCGGCGCGAGGCAAAAGCTGGAAAACGTGCGGGCAGACCAAATCCTGCGGGTGATGGAACCGGGAGCGGCGAAGCAGGTACCGGCCCCTGCAAAGGCAAAGCCTGCGGCCCCCCGTTGAGATAAGCTGATGAGCCGGCATGGCCACGCTGCTTGAGGAACTGGAAGAGTGGAAGCGCCGTTACGGCGAGAGCCCTGAACCGCTGCTGCGACTGCTGGAACGGGCGGAAACAGCGCGCTTCCCTTCCACGCAAGAATTGATCCGCCTGCACGAGGCGCTGCTCTTCTTGCGCGCCTATCCGCACAGTCAAGCGGTGGCGCAAGCGTGCGATGCGCTGCTGGCGGGGTTCCGGCAGCGGGTGGAGGCGCTGGAGGAGGACCCGGAGGCGCTGGAGGAGCCGGAGGTTTCCGGCATTGCTGGATCATCCGTAACGGCTGTGTTCAGCTACGACGCGGCGCGGGCGCTGGTAGCACGGCACGGCGAGGAGATCGACATCGCATGGGAGGATTGCCCGGAACCGGACAGGTTCGGTCCGCTGCTGGCCGCGGTTTTTCGGGCTGCACGCGAGGAGTGGCCCGTGGAGGCGCACTTCCCGGCGCGGGCATGGGTCGAAGGTGCGAAGAAGCCGGGACAGACGTGCCTGCAGTGGATCCTCGCGAAGCTCGAGCGGCTGGAGAGCCCGCGCGAGAGGCGCGCCGAGCTGTATGACGGGGCGAAGATCATGTTGTCCCGGCAGATCGGGGATTCGAAGGCGGCGCGGACACACATGCGGCGTGGACCTGCGGTTTTCTTTCATGAGACTCCGCTGATCCATCGGCCAAATGTCCGCCTGGAGGCTGAGTTCGCCGGTCCGGAGATGCCGGTTCAGCGCCTTGGCGCAGCGGAAGCCCGTGAGGCGCTAAGGATGATCCGCGACACTTCCGCCGTCCGCTACCGGGAGCTGTACGGGTTCAATTTCCCGGATTTGCGGCACGTGTACAGCGCAGATGCAGGGCGCGGGCTGGAAATTCTGTTTTTCGGGGCGGAACCCGGCGCGCGTTTGCCGCTGCGGGCCTATCATGCAGGGATGTTTTTCAAGAATGGAGTGCCGGCAGGTTACGTGGAAGTATTGTCGTTTTTCGAGCGCGCCGAGGTGGGTTTCAACCTTTATTACACGTTCCGCGAGGGAGAAACGGCGTGGATTTACGCAAAAGTTCTCCAGCTTTGCCGCCAATTGCTGGGGGTGATGGCATTCTGGGTGGATCCCTACCAAATCGGGCATGAAAACGAGGAGGCGATTGAGTCCGGGGCGTTCTGGTTCTACCGCAAGCTGGGGTTCCGCCCCTTGGTTCGGCAAGTGGCGCGCCTGGCAGAACGGGAGGAACGAAGGCTGCAGGCGCATCCCGGCGCCCGTACGCCGGCACACCTGTTGCGGCGGATGGCAGAGAGCCCGATGATTTACGAGCCTCCCGGCGCGTCCGCTGGCGATTGGGACCATTTTCACATCCGGCGGCTGGCGCTGGCGGAATGGCCGGGGCAGGTGAAGCGCCGTTTCGAGGCGTGCGAGAAGTTCAAACGCTCCGGGGAGGAAGCGCGGTATCTGCGGGCATTGCAAGCGGACGCATGGCTGAGGGCGGAGATGCTGCGGCTGGGATCCGGCAGCGCGGCGGATTTCGCGAAGTGAACGCAAACGGCCGCGCTTTTCCGACCGCTCCGTCTCGGCCGCGGCCCCTCATTTATTTTCGGAGGTTCGTTTCAAACAGCTTCAGAATGCGGCGGTATTCGTCCGTCCAACTGGAGGCGTTCACGAAGCCGTGATCCTCCACCGGGTAGATCGCCACTTCCCAGTTCTCTTTGCCGAGTTCGATCAGTTTCTGGGCGAGGCGCACAGTGTCCTGGAAGTGGACATTGGCGTCCGCGATGCCGTGGCAAATCAGGAGCGCCCCTTGCAAGCCGGCGGCGTGATAGATGGGCGAGCTTCGCTTGTACGCCTCGGGATCGTCCTGCGGGAGGTTAAGAATGGCGCCGGTGTAGGGATGGTTGTAATGCGCCCAGTCTGTCACGGGGCGCAGTGCGGCGCCGGCGGCGAAGACTCCGGGCTGCGTGAACATCGCCATCAGCGTGATGAAGCCGCCGTAGCTGCCGCCGTAAATGCCGATCCGATTCGGACCGGCGCCGTGCTCGGAGACGAGCCAGCGGGCGGCGTCGACCTGGTCGTCGAGATCCTTGCCGCCCATGTGGCGGTAGACGGCGGTGCGCCAGTCGCGGCCGTGGCCGGCCGAGCCGCGGTAGTCGAGATCGAGCACAATGTAGCCGCGCTCCATCAGCAGATGGTGGAACATCATCTCGCGCGCATAGCTCGACCAGCCCCGGTGCACGTTCTGCAAATATCCCGCACCGTGGACGAAAATCACCGCGGGGCCGCCCTTTTTCCAGTTTTTCGGCTTGTAAAGATGGGCAGGAATTTTGGCGCCGTCGCGGGCGGGGATCTCCACAATGGGCTTTTCGATCCAAGGATATTTCTTGAATTCTTCCGAAGGCGAGACCGTCACCCGCGTCATTGACGCCTGCGGGCGCGCGTCCATGAGGAACAGCTCCGGCGGCTGGTTCGAACGGCTGTGGATGACGGCCAGGCGGGCGCCGTCCGGCGACAGCTCCCCCGAATAAAAACCCGGCGCAGCCGTGAGCCGGGTGCGGGCCCCGCCTGAGGCGGGCATCAGATACAGGTGTTGCTCATAGGGGCTTCCCTCGCTGGTGACGAGCAGGAATTGCTTCTTGTCTCTGGAAAGCTCTGCCTGCTTCACTTCCCAGGTTCCGGAAGTGAGGGCGCGGACTGCACCGGATTCGGCGTCCGCCGCATAGAGGTGGGACCATCCGGTCTGCTCGGACTGGAACCAGACCTCGCGCCCGCCGGGAAGCCAGCCGAGAGCCATGGCGCCTGGACCGTCCACCCATGCCGGATCGGACGTCTGGTGCAAGATCCGGACCTTCCCGGAATCGGGATCGACGGCAAACACCCAGCGGTCCTTGAAGTCGGCAGCGCGGCCGAGCGTGGCGAGTTTCGTGCCGTCTTCGTTCCATTGCGGGTTGAGGAGGTTCACGGCGCGCTCGGCTTCTTTGCCGTCGCGCGTCATTTTTATGCCGGGTTCGATCCATTTCGATTCCCCGGTTTCGACCGAGAGCAACGCCATGCGCGTCCGTGGCTGCACGTCGCCCACCTTGGTGCGCGCGGGCTGCGTTTCCGTGTAGGCGGATTCCGTAACGTAGCGCGGCATGAGGGCTGTCTTGGCTTCCTGCGGGCGTTCGGCGATCACCGCGAGGACGCGCTTGCCATCCGGCGAGAGGATCAGGTCGGTGACCGACTGGCGCTGCCCGAGCCGGAACGGCTTGCGCGGGTTCTCCTTCTTGCGCCGCTGCTCGCGCTGCTCCCGCTGCCGCGCCATCTTGTCGACGGACTCGAGCAGCGAGCGCTCTTCCTTCTTGATGTACTCCTGACTGGCGGTGCCCTTGCGCTCTTCGCCCGGCGGTGTCTGTCCCGGCGGCAGGATGTCGGTGAGCTGCTCGATCGTGCCGGAGTCGAGAGGCAGCAGATAGAGATTGCCGCCGCGTACGAAGGCGACGGCGCGGCCATCGCGGGTGAGCCGGGGCGAGGATTCCGCGTCTCCGGTCCTGGTGAGCCGGCGCATGCGGTCCGCGGAGCGGTCGTACAGGAAAATGTCGCCGTCGCGGGCGAACACGACCTTCGAGCCATCGGCGGACTCCGAGCCGCGCACGGGCGGGGCCTCCAGCGCTTCTTCCTCGCTGAGGCGGCGAAGCCCCGATCCGTCGCGGTTCACCACCCACGTCGAGAACTCTTTCTCCTGCGGCTCAGACGCCTGCTTCCACTCGAAGTAGATGCGCTGCCCGTCGCCGCTCCAACGGACGGCACGAGGAGAGAAGCCGTAGAGCGCCGGGCCTTGCATGATCCACTCGACACTGAGAGACCGTGCAGCGGGCGGCTGGGCGGCAGGGACGGGGACGCAGAGAACGGCGGAAAGGCAGATGGAGAGAGTCGCTTTCATGGCCTGCAAAACCGGGATTCTCTCACAACTGCGGCCGGCGGCGCGGCGGAAACGTACAATGGGCGGATGGCTTCCACGACTCTGCCTCTGGCCGACCTGACGCTGGCAAGGTTGCTGGAGCGCGCCGAGGCGGTAAGTTCGGCACGGTTCGTGGAGGCACGCCGCCGCCATGCTGAAGATTCGCGGGCGGAATGGATCGAACGCGGCGGCGCAGTGGCGCTGTATGACGGAGCTGATTCTCCGGTTACGCAGACCTTCTGCCTGGGGCTGTTCGAACCGGCGACGCCGAACTTGCTGGATGAGCTGGAACTTTTCTTCTTCGAACGCGGCTCAGCGGCTCATCACGAGGTGAGCCCGCTCGCGGGCATCGAATGCTTTGAACTGTTGCAGCAACGCGGCTACACACTGGTGGAGCTGAGCAGCGTGATGTACCGCACTCTGGAGGCGGCGCCCGCGGCGCCGGAGGGCGTGCGGGTGAGTTTCGTGCAGCCCGGGGAAGAGGATCTCTGGGCGCAGATATCGGCGGACGGATGGCGCGACGTGGCGCCGGAGCTGTATGAGTGGATCCGGCAGATCGGCGAGGCAACAGCGCGAAAGGAAGAGTCGCCGTGCTTTCTGGCGTGGATCGAGGAGCGCCCGGTGGCGGCGGCGGGCTTGTCGCTGATCCCGCCGGTAGCGCACCTCGCCGGGGCGTCAACGATCCCGGAGGCGCGGCGGCGCGGGGCGCAGCAAGCGCTGTTGGGAGCACGGCTGCGATACGCGGCGGAACAAGGTTGCACGCTGGCGCTGATGGGAGCGGCACCGGGCAGCGCGTCCCAGCGCAACGCGGAGCGCCAGGGGTTCCGAATCGCCTATACGCGCCTCAAATGGCGCTTGCCGCATCCGGCAGCAGCCAGCCAGGAATCCTGAGGCGCCGGCGGTTCAGCCCAGTTTCCAGGGGGCGCGGTACTCCCGCCGCAGGAGGGCGTTGGCTGCGTCGTTGTTCGCGATCCGTTCCGCGGCAGCGTCCCATTCGATGCGGCTGCGGGAGCGGAGCGCCACGTTTCCGAGCATGGCGACGGCGGAGACCTGGTGTCCGACATCGAGGTTCTCCACCGGCTGCTGGCGGCTCTTCACGCAGTCGAGGAAATTCCGCGCATGGGCGACGCGCGCGTTGTCTCCCGCGGGCGCGCGGCGGCGCATCTCCACCACCTTTTCGCGCTTCTTCGGTTCCGCCACCACCTCCCAGCCGTTGTTGTCCACGATCAGCGTGGCTTCTGCGCCGGTGAAGACGACGGCGTGCTCGCGGCGGTCGGGACCGAGTCCGCACTGCACGGAGTGCTCCCAAATCAGAGTGTAGGAGGGGAAGTCATACACGGCGATCTGGGTATCCGGCGTCTCGGTGTTGTCCTGCAGCACGTACTTGCCGCCGCTGGCAACGACGCTTTTCGGCCATTCCGGACCCATCGCCCATAGGGCGATGTTGATCAGATGCACGCCCCAGTCCGTCATCAGTCCGCCGGCATAGTCCCAGAACCAGCGGAAGTTGAAGTGGAAGCGGTTGCGGTTGAATGGCCGTGCGGGCGCCGGGCCAAGCCAGAGATCGTAGTCGACGCCCGGGGGGACGGGCTCGTCAGGGGGGGTGCCGCAATCGGTGACCCAATCGAGGTAGGCGAAGCAGCGCACCTGGCGAACCTTGCCGATCCTACCCGAACGCACCATTTCCACGGCTTCCGCCCAGTGAGTTCCGCTGCGCCACTGGGTGCCCATCTGGGCAACGCGGTTGTGCCGCCTCGCGGCGTCCCGCATGACGCGGCCCTCCCAGAATGTCGTGGCCAAAGGCTTTTCCACATAGACGTCTTTCCCCGCCTCGAACGCCATGACCGCGGGCAGGGCGTGCCAGTGATCGGGAGTGCAAACGAGGAGGATGTCGATGTCCTTACGCTCCAGGAGACGGCGGAAGTCCTTGGCGGCGTCCGGCCGCTTCCTGCCGAGGCCGTCGAGGCGCTTGAGCGTTTTGGCGATCATCGCATCGTCGACGTCGCAGATGGCGGCGATCTCACACTCCTTGTGGGCGAGAAAGGCATTGCTGTCGGCGACGCTGATGCCGCCGCACCCGATGAGACCAAGCCGCACCCGGTCCGAGGGCGGCGCAGGCTGGCGGGCGGCGGCGTGGGCGGCGGAGGCGAGCGTGGCGGCGAAGGCGCGGCGGGTGAGGGGCTGGCTGGCCATGGGCGGAGCTTTCTGCTCAAAGGAAGCATACACCCGCGGGAGCGCGGCGCAAATCAGCGCCGGGCGATGGAGGTCGAGGCGTGCTGCGCCAGCATTCGGCGCAAATCGCCGATGTGATACGGCTTGGCGAGGTAGCCGTCCATGCCGGCGGCCAGGCAGCGGCGGGCATCTTCCGGGAAGGCATGGGCGGTGAGGCCGATGATGGGTGTGCGGGCGCACTTTACGGCGGCTTCCAGTTCACGGATCTGCCGGGTGGCTTCCAGACCGTCGAGGACAGGCATCTGGACGTCCATGAGAATGGCGTCGAAGCGCTCGGCACGGGTCTTTTCGACGGCCTCGCTGCCGTCGGCGGCGAAGCGGAGGAAATGCCCGTCGCGGCGCAGAAGGCTTTCCAGCGCGCGGCGGTTGATCTCATTATCTTCGGCGACAAGGATGCGAAGTCCGCGCACGGCTGGCTTGGGAACCGCATCGGGCTCCTTGCCGCCCGAATCCTGTTCCGCCTCGGGCAGCGGGATGGAGAAGGAGAAACACGACCCGCGTCCGGGCTCGCTCTCGAGGCGCATTTCGCCGTTCATCAGGCGGACCAGATGGTCGCTGATTGTAAGGCCCAGGCCGGCGCCGCCGTACTGGCGCGTGGTAGAGGAGTCCCCTTGCACGAAGGCGCGGAAGATCTCTTTCTGCTTCGCCGCCGGGATGCCAGGGCCGGAGTCGCGGACGGCGAAGCGGACGCGGCCTTCCGGTTCGGGCCCGATCTCCAGACGGACCCAGCCGGAGTGGGTGAACTTGACGGCATTGCCCAGCAGGTTGACCAGAACCTGACGGATGCGTCCGGCGTCGCCCAGAACGGCTTCTGGCAGGCGGGGATCAAGGCGGACTTCCAGGCGCAGGCCCTTCTCGCTGGCCGGCAGATCGAACAACGGCAGCAGTTCGTCCACCATCTGACGGAGCGAGAACGGCTCGGAATCCAGACGCATGCGGCCTTTTTCAATGCGCGAGAGGTCGAGCACGTCGTTGACAATTTCGAGCAGGGCACGAGCGGAGCTGCGGATCGTTTCCAGGTAGGAGCGCAGGTCAGGCGAGGGGCGTGATTCCAGGGCAAGTTCGGTCATTCCCAGGACTCCGTTGAGCGGGGTGCGGATCTCGTGGCTCATGTTGGCGAGGAACCGGCTCTTGGCCTCTTCCGACTGGCGCGCTTCGACCATGAGGCGGCGGATTTCCGCGGTCTGGCGGCGGACGGCGCGGCGGAGGAGGATGACCCAGAGGCCGATGGCGAGGGCTAGCGCGGCCGCGCCGAGCAGCCAGAGCCGGAGTGTCCTCAGTTGGGCGGTTTCCGGCATTTCGATCAGCACCGCATCTTCCGGCGTCCGAAGCCGGATCTGGAATTTGGTGGACTCTTCGGGGATCAGGATTCCGGTGACCTCCACGAGCGCGCCCACGGGCGCTGCCTGCGCGAGTGTGGCTGGCTGGTCATGCTCGCGCCGGATGTACACGCGGAGTGCCGGGCCGGGGGGGCCGAGCCAAAGCACATCGCGCGTTTCTCCAATGGACACTCTCTTGACGACGCCACGAACCTTGACCAGTTCGCCGGGCGCGACACCGTCCAGGGCTTCGGCGATGGTGAGCGATCTGGGTGCGGGGAGTCGCCCTTTCCCGAGCAGGATGACCTCGGATTGCTCAAGCTGGGGCTCAAGGCCTCCGTATAGACCAAGCACGCCGCAAGCTTTCAAAGCCGCTCCGCGAGAGATCTGGACCGCCTCCCTGCCTTGGACGACGATGCCGCTGGACTGGTCTTGCAGATAGAAGTCCGCCGGACCGGAACGCAGCACGCCTGTCTCCATCGTGACGACGCCTTGCACGCAAACCCGCTCGGCCGGACGGCTGGCAGCCATGCGCCGCACTTCGGCCACCGGCAGGAAAGAGGATGGCTGGGCGGAGAAGCTGGCGTTCTCCGGTTGCGACGCCAGGATGAGGGCCACCAAGAGCGGCGTCATGGTCCTTCGTCTACTCTTCGGCAGAAACCTCCCGACTGATTAGCCCATCTGGGGACCATCCGCGCTGCCGGACTCACCCGGAAGAGCCAGGGCCAAAATGCGGCCGCCAGGCCTGAGGACGCGGAGCATTTCCGCAGTCGGCGCGTCGGGCTGCGAATCCAGCACGGCGTCGAACCACGCCTCGGCCCAAGGGATCTCGTCGCGGCTACCCTCAACGAGCAGGACGTGGGTCAAGCCGGCGCATTCCTTGCGGGCCTCGTAAAGCGATTCCCGCGGCCCCAGCACGACGATGGCGCCCTCGGCGACCCGCGCGGCCAGCTCCTGGACGAAGCCCTTCCCCGGAAACGACGTGAGCAGCACGCGGTCGCCGAGCTTCATATATCCGACTGTATCAGGGACCGGAACAGGAACAAGACCGGCATCGGCGGCGGCGAATCCTCAGTCATTCCCCTGAGTCCAGCACGCGGTTTCGTCCGGGCTTGCGCCGAGCCGCGCCCATTTTCCGGTTACCAGAACAGGCGCAGCCGCCTGCCGCCGGGAAGCTGTGCACGCCCGCGCAAGGCAGCCTCCTGAAGAATCTACCGCAGTAGGAGAATCAATGATCCGCAAGAAACCCCGAGACTTTTCTTTCTGGGCGCTTCCGGCACTGCTGCTCGCCGCCGGCTGCAACATTGGCAAGGTGAGCCATGTGACGATCCTGCCCGAGAACGCGACCCGCTCGACGCCCACTTGCCAGTTGCTCTCCCAGTCCAACTCCGGCTGCCCGCTGGACCAGCCGCTGGAAGTACGCGTGTACGGCCTCGGACCGTGCACACTTTTGGAAGTGGAATTCGGCGATGGTGAGAAGACCCAAGTTCGGAACTTCGACTTCGCCAAGAGCGCAACCGATCTGCAATCGCCTCTCGTGCTGACCCACACCTACAAAGGCTGGCCTGGCCCGAAACGGTTGAAGGCGACCGGCGTGACCAACTGCGCAGGCACGGCGACGAAGGACTTCGACCTGCTCGCGGCGAACCGCGCCTCGTATTACCGGCTCGGGCTCCAGCAGCCGGTTCCCACCACATGCACGCCGGTACCAGGCACCAAACCACTGCGCCCCGGGACGCTGGTCAGCGTGCAGACAACGGACGTCACGGAGACCGACTACGGGTGCGCCTTCGGGGGATGCCAGTACGGCGCCGATGGCAAGCCGGGCTCGCAGGCGCCGGCGCGGTTTCCGTTCCCCGGGCTGCGGGAGTTCTCGCAGGTCTGGCGAATCGGAACGCAGATCGAACAGGGAGGCGCGAGCGCGACATTCGCCGTGCGAGGCGGAGGACCCTTGGAGGCGTGCGTGAACGACGAGAGCCTGGCGGACAACCGGGGGGCACGGCAGGTGGACATCACCGTGGACGAGCGGAACGCGAAGTAGCCAGAGGGCGAGACGGGGAGCGCGGGATGGCTATTGACAAGACGGCAGAGAAGGACTATAGTTAGGACTGCTAACTATGTCCGGTTCCGAACCTCCTGCCATCCGCATCTCGGCCGGCCTGGCCAAGATCTCGCTCGTTCTGCGCCACCACCTCTGGCAGGCGGCCGGGGCGCGGGGGCTGACGCCCACGCAGGCGCAGGCGCTTGCGGCGCTTTCGTCGCGGCCGTCCGAGGGGCTGCGGCTCCAGGAGATCGCGCAACTACTGGCGGTCACGCCGGCCACAGCCAGCGACTCGATGGCGGCGCTGGTCGAAAAGGGGCTGGCGGTGCGGCGGGGCGATCCGGCCGATGCGCGCGCGGCGCGGTTCCGGCTGACGGCTAGGGGCAGGCGGACGGCGGAAGCCGTCTCGCAATGGCCCGACTTCCTGTTGCGCGCGGTCGACTCGTTGCCGCCGGCGCAACAGGAGCAACTGCTGGCGGCGCTGATGGCGATGATCCGCTCGCTGCAGCAGCAAGGCAGGATCCCGGTGGCGCGGATGTGCACCAATTGCGCGTACTTCGAGCCGGACCGCTTCCCCGGCTCGGCCGAACCCCACTACTGCGCTTTTGTAAAGGCGCCGTTCGGAGTGGCGCAATTCCAGATGGACTGCCCGGACTTCGAGCCCGCGCCCGAGGAGGCGCAGGCGGCCCATCAGAGCGTCCTCATCTCTATTTCTTCGAAAGGAGCAAGCGATGGCACACGAGAGCATTCCGGGATATGACTTCGGGTCGGCGGCGCTGGCGCGTTCGCCGGTCAGCGTGGAGGAGTTCGAACTGCTGAAGAAGACCGTCCTGTTCACGGACGAGGACGCGGCAGCGCTGCGGCGTTCCAAAGAGATCCTGGCGCCGCAGGCGGAGAAGATCCTCGACGTGTGGTACGGTTTCGTGGGCTCGAACCCGCACCTGCTGGAGGCGTTCGTGGATCCGCAGTCGGGGCAGCCGGACACGCGCTACCTGGAGGCTGTGCGGAAGCGGTTCGGGCAGTGGATTCTCGACACAGCCTCGGCCGACTACGGGCAGGCGTGGCTCGACTATCAGCACGAGATCGGGCTGCGGCACCACCGCACGAAGAAGAACCGGACCGACGGGGCGCGGGGTTCAGGGCACGTGCCGTTCCGCTATCTGATCGCGCTGCTGTTCCCGGTGACGGCGACGCTGCGGCCGTTTCTGGAGAGCGGCGGAGCGGCGCCGGCGGAAGTCGAGAAGATGCACCTGGCCTGGATCAAGAGCGTGTTGCTGCAGGTGATCCTCTGGTCGCACCCGTACGTCAAGGACGGCGACTTCTGAGAGGCGCGGCGGCGCGTGCGGTCACTGGCCGCGCGGACGCGTCCAGTTGTCCTTGACACGCTCGGGGGCGCGCCGGACCAGCGTTCGCGGGTCCAGCAAATGCATGGGGCGGAACTCGCGCCGGTCCCACTTCACGCCTGGCTCGAACTGCACGCCGACGTACCAGCCGATGTCCTTGTACATGCAGTAGCGCACGGTGCCGGAGAATTCTCCCTGGTCATACGAGATGCGCATGGGGGCGCCCACCGGCACGCGGTTCTCCAGCTGCAGGCAGGCGCCGGAGAGCGAGATGTCTTCCAGGTTGGCCACCGCGCGCCGGGTCTTTCCGTTCTGATCTTTCCAGCGGACGTCGACTAGATCCGCGCACAACATCCTCGGTTCGGACCGCCGATCGATCATACACCCTCTCCATCGGACTTCCCGGACCACTCTTGCAGACTGTGGAGCTTCACTTTTTTGCCTTAGCCCAAATTAGGGCATCCGCTGAGGCGCCGCCTTCCAAAGCCGGCTCCGGCTCCCATGGTAACCCTATGCCGCCCCGCTTCCAAGCGCTAGTGGATTCGCCTCAGGCGCGACCTTGCTGACGGAGCCATTCGCGGCGCGTGGCAAGGTCGTGGCTGGAGCGTGCGTGATCGACGGCGAGCACGCCGTCGAGGTGATCCATCTCATGCTGGATCAGCTCCGAGAGGGCGTTTACGGCTTCAAGGCGGTGGCGCACGCTTGAGGCGTCGTCGTGCTCGATGACGATGCGCGTGTGGCGTCGGAGGCGGACCATGAGGTCGGGGAAGGAGAAGCAATCGTCCCACAGCTCGAAGGTTTCTGGGCTTTTCTCGAGGTAGACGGGATTGACGAGCTCGTAGCGGCGTCCGTCGACCTGGAGAAAGATGATTCGGAGGTGCACGCCGATCTGGATGGCGCTGATGCCGCGGCCGAAGCCGTGGCGGGCGCGGAAGTCGGCCAGAGTGTCTTCGAGATCGGCGAGGACCCGGCGGGTTTCCTCCGGATCGGCAGCGGGCGTGCAGACAAGGCGCAGGGTGGGGTCGCCGAGTTCGAGGATGCGGCGAACAGCCATGCCTTCATCGTAAGGCAGGAGCGGCGGCGGCAGGGATCGGATAAGCTGGGGCTGATGGCGGCAGCAGGGCGAGCGAAAGGGTGGAAGGGCAGCGGGAGTGGTGCGCAATGAGCATGCCCGCTCCGGCGCCTTCTGCGCCGACAGTGATCGGGCTGGGGATCCGCGCCGGACTGTTCCTACTGTTTGTGCGCATCGGCGGGATGGTGTTCGGAGGGGCGCTTTACCTGGCCTTCGACAGCCTGCTGGTGGCAAGCGCGCTGGGACTGTTTCTGGCTGCCTCGCTGGCGACGGGGATCGTGCTCCGGATGTTCGAAAGGGCGCGGCTGGAGGACGTGGGGCTGGCGTGGTGGCCGAACGGGCAAAGGAATTTTCTCACCGGGACGGTGGCGGGCGTGGCGGCGGGGCTGGCGGCCGCGGGACTGCCAGTGCTGTTCGGGATGGCAGCACTCGAGCGGTCTGCCGAGCCGGAACTGGCTTACGCAACGGGCAAGTTCCTGTTTGTGACGCTCATGCTGTGGCTGGGCGCGGCGGGCGAAGAGCTGATGTTCCGCGGATATGCGTTCCAGATCCTGGCAAGGAGGTTCGGCCTTTGGCCGGTGATTCCGGCGTTTGCGGCACTGTTCGCGGTCGGGCATTTCGACAACCCGGCGGCCTCGTGGGCGGGCGTGGCGAATACGGCCCTGTGGGGCGTGGTGCTGGGTCTGGCGTGGTGGCGGAGCCGGGATCTGTGGCTGCCCATCGGGCTGCATTTCGGCTGGAACTGGGCGCTGCCGCTGTTCGGCGTCCGGCTGAGCGGGTTTAAGATGGGGTTGACGGGCTACGCGCTCGCGTGGAAGGCCGGTCCGTTATGGAGCGGGGGCGAGTACGGGATCGAGGCGGGGCTGCCAACGACGCTGGCTGCGGCAGCGCTCCTCGTGTGGCTCGGGCGCCGGAAACCGCAACCTGCATCGGCGGTGGGCGTCTGATAAGAGAGGGGAGGCTCAAGACGTGAGGCGGCTGTGGGCGCTCATCTTCCTTAGCGGCCTTCTGTTGGCGCAGAGGGGCAAGGAGGACCGGGCGCGCAAGCTCACCGACGAGGAGAAGATCGAGCTGCTGCGCGGGCTGATGGCGGAGTTCGCCACGGTGAAGGCTTTCATTCCGCGCGTGAAGCGGGCGGTACAGATCCGCTCGGACGGCAGCTACGACAAGACGGAGTGGCGCGAGAAGGGGGACGAGTACGGCGCGGTGGCGCGCGTGGGGGAGCTGGTACAGATCACCAAGGTCGAGATCGAAGACGACCGCATCGTGCTCCAGATCAACGGCGGACTGAACACGCGGGGCAAGTGGTACGAGCGGATCGAGGGCGGCGTGGGCAGCAGCGGGCGCACGGTACCAATGTCGCGCAACATCACGCGCTCGGCGGGCACCACCCTGGCGCTGGTTTTCCCGGGCAGGCTTCCCCCGGAGACAAAGCCTTCGGACGTGAAGAAGATGCTGGCGCCGGTGCTCGAGTTCGAGGCGCGCTCGGCGACTGAAAGCTACTTCGCTTCGCTGCCGCCGGAGATCCAGGAGGCGATCAAGGCCAACCGCGCGGAAGTGGGCATGACGCCGGAGCAGGTGAAGATGGCGCTGGGCCACCCGCGCGACCGCTGGCGGGAGACGGTGGACGGAGTGGAGACCGAGGACTGGGTCTACGGCTATCCCCCGGGCAAGATCACGTTCGTGACCTTCGCCAACGGAAAGGTGATCCGGGTGAAGGACAGCTATGCCGGGCTGGGCGGACAGACGGTGCCCATGCCGCCGCCCCCACGCTGATCCGGCTCAGGGAACCAGCAGAAGCTTCCCGGCTGTTTTCCGGCTGGCGAGATCTGTCTGGGCCTGCGCGGCCTCGCCGAGCCGGTAGACCTTGTCCACCAGCAACCCGAACTTCCCCTCGATGAGCCATCGGAAGACGTCGCCCGCGCGCCACAGCAACTCGTCGCGGGTCGAGCAGTAGTGCATCAGGGTGGGGCGCGTCAGGAAGAGCGATCCCTTCTGGCTCAGCACGAGGGGCTGAAACGCGGGCACGGGGCCGCTGGCATTGCCGAAACTGACCATCATGCCCCGCATCCGCAGCGAGGCGAGGCTCTTGTCCCAGGTAGCTGCGCCGACCGAGTCGTAGACGACGTCGACGCCGCGGCTGCCGGTCAGCCGGCGCGCCTCGGCCTCGAAGTCCTGTTCGGTATAGAGGATCACCTCGTCGCAACCCGCCTCGCGGGCGATCTTCGCCTTGTCCGCCGTCGATGTCGTCCCAATGACACGTGCCCCGCGGATCTTTGCCGCCGCCACGATCCATCGCCCCGTGCCGCCGGCGGCGGCATGCACCAAGCACGTATCGCCATCGGTGAGAGAATAGGTGGAGTGCGTCAGGTAGTGCGCCGTCATTCCCTGCAACAGCGATGCCGCGGCGGACTGGAAGTCGAGTTCGGGCGGGATGGGAACCAGCAGCCAGGAGGGCACGGCGGCGTGTTCGGCGTAAGCGCCCCGGTGCATGGCCCAGGCAACGCGGTCGCCGGGCTTGACTTCCTTGACGCCGGGAGCCACGCGCTCCACCACGCCCGCGGCTTCCATGCCGAGGATGACGGGCGGCGCGGCCGGGTAGAGCCCCGTGCGGTAGTAGATGTCGATGAAGTTCACGCCGATGGCGTGGATCTTCACGAGCGCCTGCCCGTCCGCCGGCACGGGCGTGGGCAGGTCCTCGTAACGCAGCTTTTCGACGCCGCCAAATTCGGTGACAAAGACCGCTTTCATGTCCTGATCGCCCTCCGCAGATGAATGTACGCTGCAAATGCGAGCAAGTAAAGTAGTACGAAAGGTGCAAAAACCAGCCTGCCGATTGTGGCCGCTCCCTCGGCGCCGCTCAGCTCCAGGCGGAACAGCAGGAAATGGAGCATGGTGCGCCACTGGCTGTAGTCGAACCAGAAGTAGTCGCAGTTCTCGTTGAGGATGAAGACCTTGGCGGGAACCTGCCACGCCAGGGCCCACTTCCAGCGCGCCAGCACAGCTTCGTCCGAGCAAACGATGCCCAGCACGTCGTAGCCGCGGCGCCGCAGCCTGGCGTAAAGCTTGCGCCGCGCGGCACGTCCGCGGTAGTCCTGCGTGCGGATGATCTCGCCGCGCGCAGGATCGAAGTTGCCCGGCGCGCCGCTGAAGCAAGTGATCAGATCCACGCGCTGGTTCACCGGCTGGCTGTACAAACCGGGAAGGATGCTTTCGATCAGGCGGCGCGAACCGCTCTCGACCAACAACACGCGCCGCGCCTCGGGGACGTGCCTGGAAAAAAAGTACCGCAAGTTTTCATCTTAGCTGGCGCCGCACATGCCGGGTATTCGCACGGCCCTCGCGAATCCGCACGTCCACCGCAGGCAGGACGCATGAACGCCAGAGGCGCCTGACAGGGCGCTCGATCCGGGCGGGCGGCAAGCTGACGGCTGTCAGGACTTGAGCGCGCTTCCCTTGCGGTCCACGGCGCGCCGCCCCGGCGGCGCGGGCGTCCAGAAGTCGCTCCAGGCGAGCTTGCACTCCTTCACCATGCGGCGGCCGTAGTCGCAGCGGAGCAGGTCCTTCGGGCCGCCATTGTTTGTCCCGAAGGTGAATTTCACCCCCATTTCCTTGCCCATCCGGATGAAATTCGCCGACGGGATCTGATAACGGTCGTTGATTTCCATCGCGACGCCATTCTTCGCCAGCGCTTGCAGGACCTTGCGCATCCGCTCTTCGGTCCATAGCTCGTCATAGCGAGGCTGGAGCTGATCCGGAACATAAGTCGGATTTACGTAGATATCGATGGGTTCTTTTTCGATGATTTCGACGGCGCGGGCGACCAGCGTATCCATGAATTCCTGCGGGTCGGAGACCGTGCCCACTTCGGCGGGAATCCACGTGCGCATCCGGCGCCCGCGGTTGTCGGTCCAGGTCATGGAATCAGTGAACACGTAGTCGAACATGCCGGCGATGCGGCGCGAAAACATCTGCGTCCACTCGCGCCCCTCCGCCTGCATGGCGATGAAGCAGGGCTGCCCCTTCATCCGCTCGAAGAACTTCAGCGCGCCTTCGTCGTTCTCGACCTCATGGCCCTTGCCGCAGTTGATGGCGAAGCCATAGAAGATGCCATCGAGCCGGGAGCGGTCGAGCGCCTGCTGGAGCGTCAGCCCGCCTTTCAGGTGGACGTGGAAGTCGACCACCGGATAATTCTGCGCGCCGAGGGCGAGGATCTCGCGGTAATCGGCATCAGCCACCGGCTCCACAGAGCCGATGGGCAGCGGAAGGTTCTCCGGCAGCGGACGGACGCGGATGCGGCGGAAACGGACGCGCGAGCCGGGATCATGGCATTGCAGGGCGAAGGTTCCGCTTCCGATGCGGCGCTCCTTCTCCATGCCGGGATAGGGCGGAGGCGGCACGGGCTCCGTGTAGTCGACCACCAGCATGTCGTTCAGCCGCACCTGCACGTTGCGGTTCCGCACCAGCACGTTCAGCGTGAACCACTCGTTGTCGTTCACGAACTGCCGGTAGACGTTGCGGACTCCATAGAGCGAGCCGGTCTTCTTGTTTTCGCGGTAGCTCCCTTCCCCGGTGGCGGTGTTGTTGATCTGCACTTCGAAGCCGCGTACCGGCCAGCCCTGCGGCTGGAAGGCGGTGTGGAAGTAGACGCCGGAATTGGCCATGGGTTCGGCGAGCGCCTCGACCTCGAGTTCGAAGTTGCGGAACAGCCCCGCCTGCACGGGACCCGAGTAGAAGAGATGCGAGCGCGGGCCGGAAGCGAGGATCGCCCCGCCTTCCACGCGCCAAGAAGATGCGTTCTCGTTCGCCTTCCACCCGTCGAGCGACTGTCCGTTGAACAGCTCCACCCAGTCCGGCGACTGCGCGGAAACCAGCGGGGCGAGCAGCGAGGCGGAGAAGGTGCGCCGGCTCATCAGGTGCTCAGCCATGCAAAAACCTCCGAGTCGAGTATATGCCGCTTCGGGGATTCGCTTCTGTCTGTCTCTGCGCAGGCGCCGCAGACTGTGGCAGGCCGGCAATGGCGGGACGCGATGCCGGGAGAGATGGGAAGAGTTCTGTACTCTGCGCGTGGATCGAATCTCGAGCGGGCAGATGGGAAAGCGGCGCCAGGCCGAGCCTGGCGGGGGGCGACGAACATCGCATGGAACGGAAAGGCCCGCCTAGAGCCGCAGGCAGACCAGATCCTGAGCGCTGAGGATCTGCTCCGGCGCGACGCGCTTCCCGCGGAAGCGCACGCCTTCCGACTCCAGGCGCAGGCGCTGTTCGAGCGCCGCCTCGCCGCGCAGGCGGATCTCGCCGCCGGCGCCAAGCACGCGATGCCACGGCACGCGGTCGCCGTGGCGGCGCAGCAACTGCACCACCAGCCGGTGATGCAGGGGATATCCGGCAGCGGCAGCCACGGCGGAGTAGGCGGCGACGCGCCCGCGCGGGATGCGGCGGATCACAGCGAGGATGGCCTGGTCGCGCGCTTCATCGGCGCGCCGCACGGAGCGGCGCAGCGCGCGTTCCAGCTCTGCGTCGAGGCGCTTCACACGCCCCAGCAGTAGTCTTCCACGGCTTTCTCGATGCTTTCGTCCTTGTCGGCGAGCCGCATCAACTCGAGCCGGATGGCATCCACCAGCGCGTTCCAGCTCGCCTCGATGATGTTTTCGCTGACGCCCACCGTGCACCAGGAGCGGCGGTGATCGCTCCACTCGACCAGCACGCGCACCTTCGAGGCGGTGCCGCGCTCGGTGGAGATCACCCTCACTTTGTAATCGGTCAGCCGCACGTTGGCGATGGCCGGATAGACGGTCGAGAGGCACTGCCGCAGGCAGAGGTCGAGGGCGTTCATCGGGCCCTCGCCCGTGGCTGTGGCCGAATGGATCGCCTCGTTGACGCGAAGAATGACGGTGGCGGTCGTGGCAGAGTCGCGCGCGCCGATCTTGCGGGTCTCCACTTCCAGCGAGACGACCTCGAAGAAGTGCAGCCCCGGCTGCAGCGCCTCGCGCACGAGCAGCTCGAAGGTGCCCTCGGCAGCCTCGAGTTCGTAGCCGAGATACTCCATCGTTTTGATGCGATCCAGCAGCTCGCGCTTGGCTTCGTCGCTGATGCGGTCCTTCAGGCCGTACTGTTCGAGCTTGTAGAGCACGTTGCCGCGCCCGCTCATGTCGCTGAGCAGCACGCGCTGCCGGTTGCCTACCACCGAGGGCTTGATGTGCTCGTAGGTGATCGAATCCTTGAGCACCGCTGAGACATGCACGCCGCCCTTGTGGGCGAAGGCGCCGCGCCCGACGAAGGGCGTGTTGGGCGGCAGCGGCAGGTTGGCGAGCTCGGCGATGTAGTGGCAGACGGAGGTGAGCGCAGTGAGCTTCTCGGGGCCGATGGTCGTGTAGCCCATCTTGGCTTCCAGATTGGCGATCACCGAAGCCAGACTCGCGTTGCCGCAGCGCTCGCCGTAGCCGTTCATGCAGCCTTGCACATGGGTGACGCCTTCGCGGACGGCGGCGAGCGTGTTGGCCACGGCCAGGTCGCTGTCGTTGTGGCAGTGGATTCCCAGCACGCCGTCCAGGCGGCGGCGCACTTCGGCGACGATTTCCGCCAGGCGGTCGGTGAGCGTGCCGCCATTGGTATCGCACAGAACAAGCACGTTGGCGCCGGCTTCCTTGGCTGCCTCCAGCGTGCGCAGCGCATAGGATGGGTTGGCGTTGTAACCGTCAAAGAAGTGCTCGGCGTCGTAGACCACCTCGCGCCCCTGCTCCTTAAGGAAGCGCACCGTATCGGCGATCAGCGCCAGGTTGTCCTCGAGCGAAACGCCCAGCACGCGCGTGGCGTGAATGTCCCAGCTCTTGCCGAAGATGCTGATGGCGGGCGTTTCCGCCTCGACGAGCGCGAGCACGTTCGGGTCCTTTTCCACCGGATTGCGGGCGAAGCGCGTGGAGCCAAAGGCGGTCAGGCGCGCATGCTTGAGCTTGACGCCCTTCATGCGCTCGAAGAACTCCTTGTCCTTCGGGTTCGACATCGGCCAGCCGCCCTCGATGTAGTCGATGCCGAGCTCATCGAGCTTCTGGGCGATGAGGATCTTGTCGTCCACCGAGAAGGAGACGGCCTCGCCCTGCGTCCCGTCGCGCAGCGTCGTGTCGAATGTCCAAATACGCATCCTTTGCTCCTGCCCGCGCTTTGGCGGGAACGGGCCGCCGCAGGGCCGCGCCGCCAGCGTGCGCGGCCCCGGGCGGCGAAATTACTGTTCTACCTTCTTCTTCTTGAGGAAGGTCATCATTTGGCGCAGCTCCGCGCCCACCACTTCAATCTGGTGTTTCTGGGCCGCCTCTCGCATGGCGAGGAACTTCTGCCTGCCGCTGCGGTTCTCCTCGATCCATTCCCTGGCGAACGCGCCGGACTGGATCTCGGCCAGGATCTTGCGCATCTCCTCGCGCGTGCGGCTGTCGATGATGCGAGGGCCGCGCGTGTAGTCGCCGTATTCGGCCGTGTCGGAGACCGAATAGCGCATGTAGCTCAGGCCGCCTTCGTAGATCAGGTCCACGATCAGCTTCAGCTCGTGGAGGCACTCGAAATACGCGATCTCGGGGGCGTAGCCGGCCTCGACGAGCGTTTCGAAGCCCGCCTTGATGAGTTCGCTGACGCCGCCGCACAGCACGCTCTGTTCGCCGAATAGGTCCGACTCCGTCTCTTCGCGGAAGGTCGTCTCGATGACGCCCGCCTTCAGCGAGCCGAGCGCCAGCGCATAGGACAGCGCATTGCGCAGCGCGTTGCCGGAAGCGTCCTGGGCCACCGCCACCAGAGCGGGCACGCCCTGCCCTTCGAGGAAAACCTCGCGCACGCGGTGTCCGGGCGCCTTGGGCGCCACCATGGAAACGTCGACGCCCTGCGGAGGCGGGATGAAACCGAAGTGGATGTTGAAGCCGTGGGCGAACATGAGCGTCTTGCCCGGCTTCATCGACGGGGCGATGTCGGAGTCGTAAAGATCGGCCTGGATGTGGTCCGGCACGAGGATCATGATGAAGTCGGCGCGCGCGGCGGCCTCGGCCGGCGCCAGCACGGTGAGACCGGCGTTTTCGGCCTTGGCGCGTGAGCGCGACGAGGCGGGCAGCCCGACGACAACGTTGACGCCGGAATCGCGCAGGTTCAGCGCATGGGCGTGCCCCTGCGAACCGTAGCCGATGATGGCCACGGTCTTGCCCTGCAAAGGCTCGAGCGAGCCATCCTGTTCGTAGTAACGCTTGGCCATGATGATGGGGACTTCCTTCCTTCTATCGGGTGTGAGCGGGTTCGGATTGAGGGTGCGCCTTCGGAATGGGAGGCGCGAGCTTGAGCTTGCGCGGCTCGAGAGACACGGCGACGAGCCCGGAGCGGGTGACTTCGATGTCGCCGTAGGTCTGCATGACGGCGACGAACTCTTCCAACTTCTCGGGATCGCCGCTGGCTTCCAGCGCGAAGCCGTCGACCGAGCTGTCGACGACGCGGGCGCCGAAGATCTCGGCTTCCTTGAGAATCGCGGTGCGGTTCTCCAGACTGACGCGGATGCGCAGCAGCACCATTTCGCGGATCACCGCCGGCGACTCGGTCAGGTCGTGCGCCTGCAGCACGTTCACCAGGCGGTTCATCTGCTTGATCAGCAGCGGGCGCAGCCGCGGCTCGACGTCAACGCAGATGGTCATGCGCGACAGCGTCGGGTCGAGCGTGCGGGCGACGGTGAGCGACTCGATGTTGTAGCCGCGCTGCGACAGCAGCCCGGTGACGCGCATCAGCGCGCCGGGCTTGTTTTCCATGAGCAGGGAGATGGTCATGAGCATGGGGATGGGCTCCTCGCGGCGGTCCTCAGGCGGGCACCTCGACGGGCTTGGGCGGCGCCAGAACCATTTCATTGATGGCCGCCCCGGCCGGGACCATTGGATAGACATTCTCGAACGGGGAGACGCGCACGTCCACCAGAACGGGGCCGGGGTGGCGGAAGGCATCTTCCAGGGCGGGCCGCAGGTCGGCCGGCTTGTCCACGATGCGCCCCTGGATGCCGTAGGCGTCGGCCAGCTTCTCGATGTTGGGGAAGGCCTCGATCTGCACGGCGCTGAGGCGGTTCTGGTAGAAGAGGTCCTGCCACTGGCGCACCATGCCCAGGTAGCCGTTGTTCATGATGACCACCTTCACCGGCAGCCCCTGGTTGGCCAGCGTGGCGATCTCCGGCATCGCCATCTGGAAGCCGCCGTCGCCCACGATCGAGACCACCAGCGCTTCCGGATGGGCCACTTGCGCGCCGATGGCCGCCGGCAGCCCGAAGCCCATCGAGCCGAGCCCGGAAGAGCTGAGCCACGTGCGCGGGCGGTTGAAGCGCACGAACTGCGCCGCCCACATCTGGTGCTGTCCGACGTCGACGCTGACGATGGCCTCGCCTTTGCACAGCCGGTCGATCTCCACCATCAGGTGCTGCGGCTTGATTTCGTCGGCGCTGAATACGGGCGTCAACGGGTGCTCCTCTTTCCAGGCGCGGACCTGCTGCCACCACTCCTTCCTGTCGTTCTCACGCAGCGGGCGCATCTCCGGCGCGAGCTCCTCCAGCGCCTTCACGATGCGCGCCAGAACCTTCTTCGCATCGCCGACGATGGGCAGGTCGGCGGCGCGGTTCTTGCCGATCTCGGCCGGGTCGATGTCGACGTGGATCACCTTGGCGTGCGGCGCGAAGGAAGCCAGCCGCCCGGTGACGCGGTCGTCGAAGCGCACGCCCAGAGCGATAAGCAGATCGCACTCGTACATGCCCATGTTGGCGGCGTAAGAGCCGTGCATGCCGGGCATCGAGATGAAATTGGGATGACCGGCGGGAAGCGCGCCCAGGCCCATCAGCGTGAGCACGGCGGGCGCGTCGAGCGTCTCCACGAGTTGGCGCAGCTCCTCGTGGGCGCCGCTCGCAATGATGCCGCCGCCCGCGTACACATACGGCCGCGACGCTTCCCACATCATCTGCGCGGCGCGGCGGATCTGCCCGGCATGGCCCTCGGTGACCAGCTTGTAGCCGGGCAAATGGATGGCGTGCACCGGCGTGTAGTGCGCCTGGCCCTGCAAGACGTCCTTGGTGATGTCGACCAGCACCGGCCCCGGTCGGCCGGAAGAGGCCAGATAAAAGGCTTCGTGAATCACCGAGGCCAGCTCACGGATGTCCTTCACCAGGTAGTTGTGCTTGGTGGCGGACCGCGTAATGCCGAACGTGTCGGCTTCCTGGAAGGCGTCCGAGCCGATCAGCTTGGAGCTGACCTGCCCGGTCAGCGCCACGATGGGGATCGAGTCCATCATGCAGTCCACCAGCCCGGTGGTGAGGTTGGTCGCCCCGGGGCCCGAAGTGGCGCACGCCACCCCCACCTTGCCCGTAGAGCGCGCGTACCCGGAGGCCATGAAGCAGGCGTTCTCCTCGTGGCGCACCAGGATGTGCCGGATCTCGCCCTCGTACATGGCGTCATACAGCGGCAGCGTGACACCGCCCGGGTAACCGAAGATCACTTCCACGCCTTCCCGCTGAAGGCATTCCATCAGAATTCGCGCGCCGCTCATTGTCTGGGCCATAACCAGTCGTTTCCTCTCCTTCGTGTCACAGCCACCATCTGCTGCGGGTCAGGGATCGCTCCGCGGGGCTGCCGGCAACGAAAAGGGCCACCCGCGGGGATCTGCCCGCCTGGTGGCCCTCGGAAGTTGTCCTTGTTGTAGGGTCACTCAGGCGGGCGCCGGTACAGCGACTCCAATCCGAATGATCCCTACAATGACGAGAATGGAGACACCGCTCGGCGACAGGAGCTGAGGGTCACAGACTGTCGTGCCGAAGGGCATCACGTAGCCCAGATTAGCGTACAAGCCAGAGAAATGCAAGAGGGAATTGCGATTTATTGTTTTTATGGGTCTATTGATAGCAGCGGGGCCATTTGAGTCGCGATGGGGTGACGTGGCTTGGGCAAATCCGGCGGTTGCCGAATGCTGCGCTTGGGCGGCACTAGAGCGGCATGGCAACCAGAGTTTCAGACGGAATCCGGGTAACCTGTTGCCCCCGCTGGAACGCCGCTTCGATGATCACCCTCATAACGGAGTCTGGAGTCTGCTTCGAGCCCGGTGGCACTGTCGGATGCGGGCAGCCGGAGCGGCGCGGATCGAACCGTTCGAGCAGCTTTGATCATTCAACGGAGAACCAACCATGCCGAATCACGAGACAATGAACCGGCGCGTCTGGCTCGGCGCAGCGCAGGCGGCGGCGCTGGCGCCGGCGCTGTCGGCAGGACAAGCGCCCACGAGAGCCATGCCGGTACAAAGGAGCGCGGCGGGAGATCCCGTCATGGCATCCGACAAGCTGGCTGTAGTGGAAACCACTGCTGGCCGTGTCCGAGGCTACATTCGCCGCGGCATCCTCACTTTCAAGGGAATTCCGTACGGCGCGCCGGTGGGCGGGGCGGCGCGGTTTCTGCCTCCACGGAAGCCCGAGCCTTGGGCAGGCGTTCGAAGCTGTCTGCACTATGGCCCTGTTTGCCCGCAGCGCCCTCGGGAAGGCTGGGCCAGTGACGAGGTGGCCTGGCTGTTCCAGTGGGATGACGGCCAGCCGGGGGAGGACTGCCTGCGGCTGAACGTGTGGACGCCGGGACCGAGTGCTTCCCGAACCGTGAAGCGTCCCGTGATGGTGTGGCTGCACGGGGGCGGGTTCGAGGCAGGCTCAGGCCATGAGCTCCCGTCCTACCACGGCGAGAACCTGGCGCGGCGCGGTGATGTGGTGGTAGTGACGGTGAACCATCGCTTGAACGTTTTCGGCCATTTATATCTGGCGGAACACGATTTGCGCTACGTCTCGTCGGGCAACACGGGCATTCTGGACCTGGTGCTGGCGCTTGAATGGGTGCGCGACAACATCGCGCAGTTCGGCGGCGATCCGGGCAACGTGACCATCTTCGGGCAGTCGGGCGGGGGAGGAAAAGTGAATGCACTGCTGGCGATGCCTGCTGCCAAGGGCTTGTTTCACAAGGCGATTGTACAGAGCGGATCGGCGCTGCGGCTGGGAACGCCCGATCTGGCGGCGAAGCTGGCGGCGGCGACGCTGGCGGAGTTGGGCGTTTCGAGAAACGATCTGGCGCGGCTGGCGGAGATCCCCGCGCAGACGCTGGTGATGGCGGGCGTGGCGGCGCGCAACAAGGTGGCGCCGCGCCCGGCAGTGATCCGTCTCAGCGACATGGGGCGGACGCTGGGCTGGGCGCCGGTGGTGGACGGGCGCGACTTGCCGCGGCACCCCTTCGATCCGGATGCGCCGCAGGTGTCGGCGCACGTACCGCTGATCGCCGGAACAGTCATGAACGAATTTGTTTCGGCCATGGGCAACACGGCGATGGAGCAGATGAGCGAGGCAGACCTGGAAAAGCGCGCGCAGGAGCTTTACCCGGACCGCGCCGGGAAAGTGCTGGCGGCGTTCCGCAAGGCCAACCCGGGCGCCAGGCCGCTGGACCTGTTCTCGCTGATGGCCACTGCTCCGGTGCGGCAAGCGGCCATTGATCAGGTGGAACGCAAAGCGGCGTTGAAGGCGGCCCCGGCATGGAATTACTGGTTCTGCTGGAAGACGCCGGTGCTCGACGGGCGGCCTCGTTCGTTCCACTGCCTGGAGCTGCCTTTTGTGTTCGACAACGTCGAGCGGTGCGAGCACATGACCGGCGGCGGACCCCGCGCGCAGGCGCTGGCGGCGCGGATGAGCGAGGCGTGGATCCGGTTTGCGCGAACGGGCGACCCCAACCACAAGGGCATCCCGCGCTGGCCGTCGTGGAACGAGGCCCCGGGTGCGACGATGATCTTCAACGACGTGTGCGCCGTGAAGAACCACCCGGACCGCGCCGAGCGGGAGCTGGCTGTGAAAGGATAAACCCCATGAAGAAGAAGTTGTGCGTGCCTCTGTTGCTGCTGGGTGCGCTGGCAATGGCGCAGTTTCCCGGCGCGCGTCCGCCTGCCAAGGGGCCGTGGTCGAACGAGAAGCTGCCGCCGGAGGAGCGCGCCCGCCTCTTGGTGCAGGCGATGACGCTGGATGAGAAGATCCAGATGGTGCACGGCATCGGCTGGTACTTCGGCGCAGACATGAATCTCACCGGGCAGGCGCCGCCCCCGGTGGTGTATCGCTCGAACGGTGGCGGCGGGTTCATTCCAGGCATCCCGCGGCTGGGCGTGCCGGACATTCAGTTGAACGACGCGATGCTGGGCTCCGGCGGCGGAGCGCGCATGGGGCGCTACTCGACGGCGATGCCCTCGGGGCTGGCTCTGGCTTCCAGCTGGGATCCGGACCTCGCATTTGAGTTTGCAGCTCAGATCGGGAAAGAACTGCGCGATCAAGGCTTCCACATCACGCTGGGCGGCGGGCTGAACCTGACGCGCGAGCCGCGCAATGGGCGCAACTTTGAATATCTCGGCGAGGACCCGCTGCTGGCCGGACGCATGGCGGCGCGCTATGTGCAGGGCAAGCAGTCGCAGGGAATTGTGGGGCTGCTCAAGCACTATGCGTTGAACAATCAGGAAAGCGGGCGCACCTTCGTCAACGTGCGCATGTCGCGCAAGGCGGCGCGCGAAAGCGAGCTGATGGCCTTCGAAATTGCGGTGAAAGAGGGCCAGCCGGGATCGGTGATGTGCTCCTACAACCTGTATGAAGGCGAGTACGCGTGCGAGCACGCGTGGCTGCTGAACGCAGTGCTGAAGAAGGAGTGGAACTGGCCCGGGTTCGTCATGTCGGACTGGGGCGCCACGCACTCCACCGTGAAAGCCGCGCTCAACGGGCTCGACATGGAGATGCCTGGCGACACGTTCTTCGGTGAGGCGCTGAAGGCTGCCGTGCAGAAGGGCGAGGTGCCGATGGAGCGGCTCGACGACATGGTGCGGCGCATCGCCTGGGCGCTGTTTCGCGCCGGGGTGTTCGACCGCCCGGCGCAGCGGCAGGTGCCGGATATTTCCCGCGGATTCGAGGTGGCGCAGAGAGCCGCGGAGTCAAGCATCGTGCTGCTGAAAAACTCCCCGGCTGTGTTGCCGCTGGATCCGCAGATGAAGGGTGTGATCGCAGTGATCGGTGGACACGCCGACAAGGGCGTACTCAGCGGCGGCGGATCGGCGCAGGTGGACCCGGCAGGCGGCAACGCGGTCACGCCTCCGCCGCCGAAGCCGGGCGCTTCGATTCTCGACATCATCTTCGGGACGCCCGTCTACCACCGCTCCTCGCCGCTGAAGGCGATTCAGGCGCTGGCGCAGCAGGCGAAGGTCGTCTATCACGACGGCAGGGACATCGCCGGCGCCGCCAGCCTCGCCAAGTCCGCCGCCGTGGCCATCGTCTTCGCCGTGCAGCACACGAGCGAGGGCAAGGACCTCCCGGATCTGGCGCTGCCGGACCGGCAGGACGAGCTGATCGCCACCGTCACCTCGGCCAACCCGCGCACGGTGGTGGTGCTCGAAACAGGCACGGCAGTGAAGATGCCGTGGCACGGGCGCGTGGCGGCGGTGGTGGAGGCGTGGTATCCGGGCATCCGCGGCGGGGAGGCGGTCGCCAACGTCCTGTTCGGCCGCGTGAATCCGTCCGGCAAACTGGCCATCACGTTCCCGAAACTGGAGGACGACCTGCCGCAGCCGCGGCTCGTGGAACAGCCCCCGGCGCGCGGCCCGGAGGATCTGGGGCCAATGTCGCCCTCGGCGCCGCAGATGCTGCGCATGAACACGCGGCAGTTTGATCTGGAGTACCCCGAAGGCGCGCGCGCCGGCTACAAGTGGTTCCAGTCGATGAAGCGCGAACCGCTGTTCCCGTTCGGCTTCGGGCTTTCCTATACGACGTTCGCATACTCGGATCTGCGCGTGGACGCAGGCAAGCGCGAGGCGACATTCACGCTGCGGAACACCGGGCAGCGCACGGGCGCCGAAGTGGCGCAGGTTTACGTGGAGCTGCCTGCCTCCGCGGGCGAGAACTTCCGCCGCCTGGCGGGCTGGCAAAAGGTGGAGCTGAAGCCGGGCGAATCGCGGACGCTCACCGTGGCGCTGCACCCGCTGGCGCTGTCGGTGTTCGAGGAGAAGACCAACGGCTGGCAGACGCCGCGCGGCAAGTTCCGCGTGTTTGCCGGCGGCTCCTCGGCGGACACGCCGCTGAGCGCCGAGATGACGCTGAACTGAGCCGGCTGCGGGGCCGCGTTCGCGAGGGCTCTGCCGTTCCGGCGCCCTCGAGTCCGGCCCCTCTTTCAGCTTTCGATCAATGCCCAGCCGCGGCCGCAGGCCGCGCGTGCGCGGCCTCGACGATCATCTTCTCGATCTCCTCCCACAGCTCGGGAAGGTACTCCACGCGCGCGTGCTCGTCGAGGAAGAAGCGCTGGAGCCAGCCGTGCTCGTCCGCTTCCACTTCGTCTCGTTTCTTGAACGTCAGCTTGCGGTTGAACAGGATCTGCGTCTTCGACGGGTCGGCCGCGCGCAGCTCGGGTGCGCCCTTGATGTAGAGATGCTCGCGCTGGTAGTAATTGGCCGCGCGGCGCACGTTCGGCGGCACTTCGTAGCTGTCGCGCCCGAAGCTGTCCACGGTGACCAGAAGAGGCACCGCCACGCCCCACTCGTGCAGCTTCCGGCTCAGGCGCAACGCCGCGCGCCCGCCGAGACTCTGGCCGTAGAGGATCACCTCCGCCTGCGCCGCCTCGCCTGCGTCCAGCCTCCCGTTGCGGTCGAAGTCGAAGGCCTTCTGCACCAGTTTTTCGGCCAGTTCCAGGCTGTGATTCTCCACCGTCTCCACATGCACGCCGGGCAGGCGCTTGCGCTTGACCGCAATGGCCGTCCGCCGGATGGCGCGCGTCGGGTTGTTCCAGCGCTCCCAGCCGCCGACGATGCCAATGACGAGCCGGTCCCCGCGGGCCACAGGCAGCGGCGTGGTGAAGTCGCCAAACTCCTGCTTGCGGCTATCGGCGCGTGCGGGCGCGGCCGCCAGCGCCACCACAAGTAGAAGGGCGAGACCCCGCATGAATCCAATCCCGTTGTACCAGAATTCGCGGCCCCGGCGGCCGATTTCAGACAATACAGGCATGGCCCTTGACGCGAACCGGACAACGCCCGCCGAGGCCGGCTTCTCCATGCCCGCCGAGTGGGCGCCGCACGCAGCCACCTGGCTCACATGGCCGCAAAATGAAGACGACTTCCCCGGCAAGCTGGACGCCGTGCGCTGGGCCATGGCGGACTTCATCGCGAAGCTGAGCCGCTGCGAGCGCGTCCGGCTGCTGGCAGGCAGCGATCGCGCCGGGCAGCAGGCACTGTCATATCTGAGACGCGCAGGCACCGTGCTGCGGCGCGTCGATTTCGTCCGCCTGCCCACCGACCGCGGCTGGATGCGTGACTGCGGGCCGCTGTTCCTCACCCGCGCGCACGGCAGCCCCCGCCGCGCCATTGTCGACCTTCATTTCAACGGCTGGGCCAAGTATCCGAACTGGCGCAAGGACCGCCACGTGCCCGACACCGCCGCCGCGCGGCTCCGCCTGCCCCTGTTTCGCGCCCGCTGGAACGGGCGCCCTTTCACCACCGAAGGCGGCGGCATCGAAGTCAACGGCGCCGGCACGCTGCTTTCCACCGAAGAGTGCTATCTCGATCCGAAAACGCAGGTGCGCAACCCGGGCTTCACGCGCCAGGACCATGAGGCGGCGTGGCGCGCGTGGCTCGGCGTGAAGAACGTCTTCTGGCTCGGGCGCGGCATCGCCGGCGACGACACCCACGGCCACATCGACGATCTCTGCCGTTTCGTCAACCCCCGCACGCTCGTCCTCGTGCGGGAGTCCAACCCGCGCGACGCCAACTACCGCGCGCTCGAAGAGAACTGGGAGCGGATCCGCGACTTGCGCCTTGAGGACGGCTCGCGCCCGGACGTGGTTCCCCTCCCTATGCCCGCGCCCGTCGTCTTCGACGGGCAGCGGCTTCCGGCCAGCTACGCCAACTTCTTCATCGCCAACGGCGCCGTCTTCGTCCCGACCTTCAACGACCCGCAAGACCGCCGCGCCCTCGGCATCCTCGGCGAATTGTTCCCGGACCGTCAGGTCATCGGGATTCACGCCCTCGACCTCGTCTGGGGCCTCGGCACCCTCCACTGCCTTTCTCAGCAGGAACCGCTGTCGCCCCCCTGGGGGCGTCCTCCGGCCGCGCCCCGCAGGATTAGAACAAAATAATATTTTCTTGTCCTGACTCCCACTTGCGCCTAAGGGCGTCTTGTGGGCAGAATTGGAAGAGAGATATCCAGAATATCTCCTCCTCCAACACGTGGGCCGACTGCTTCCTCCTCCGGCAGTCGGCCATTTCTTTTCAACATCTTGCGCCAACAGGCCCGCCCGCGGCCGACGTGCCTCCGGCCTCGAATCCACTGCCGTCCGCAAGGGACTCCCCTCCCGCCCCTCTGCGCCCCGTCAGCTCCCCCGCCTGAAATAAAAAGCGGGCAGCCCGCCTGCTGCAGGCTGCCCGCCTTCGCTTCCTGGTTGCGGAAGATCAGACCTTCTCGGGAACCACGAAGGGCTTCCGGTAGTTCCTCTTCATCAGGGCGCTCGCCTCTGCGTCGCCCAGAATGTCTCCCGTCCCCGGGTCGATCTTCAGGCTGCGGCCCACGCGATAGCTGATGTTGGCCAGGTGCATCAGCGTGCAGCTGATGGCGCCATCCTCGATCTGGCCGTTCAGCATCTCCGGCTTGCCGGCGCGGACGGCCTCGATGAAGTTGGCCTGGTGCGAGCCGCCGGCTTTCTTCGACGGCCCGGCCTCGGCATTCCGGCCCAGGAACACCTTGTAGGTGTCGTAACCGTCGATGGCCATGTAGCCCTTCGAGCCGTAGAAGACGTTGCCGACGGTGTTGCCGCCCCCGCCGCCGCCCGGACGCTCGCCGATGCCGGCCTCGTGGTTGGTCATCCAGTGTCGGACTTCGAAGCTCATGAACTTCTTCTTGCCGGCCACGTCGAACTCATAGGTCGCCACCAGGACGTTGGGCGTCTCCTGGTCATCGTCGAACATGAAGTGGCCGCCCATGGCGCTTACCTTCGACGGCAGGCGAACGCCCAGCAGCCAGCGGCAGATGTCCACTTCGTGGATGCCCTGGTTGCCGAAGTCGCCGTTGCCGTAGTCCCAGAACCAGTGCCAGTTGTAATGGAAGCGGTTCTTTGTGAAGGGGCGGACCGGCGCCGGGCCAAGCCACAGGTCGTAATGGACGCCGGGCGGAACCGGCTCCTCAGGCGCGCGGCCGATGGTGTCGCGCCACTTGAAACACAACCCGCGGGCCATGTAGACGTCGCCGATGACGCCCTCGTCGATCAGCTTCTTCGCCTCCTGAAGGCCCTCGGTGGAGTGCGCCTGCACGCCATGCTGCACGCACTTGCCGTACTTCTTCGCCGCGGCGACGATCTGCCGCGACTCGAACACGTTGTGCGAGCCCGGCTTCTCCACGTACACGTGCTTGCCCGCCTGCAACGACCAGATGGTTTGCAGCGTGTGATTGTGGTTCGGCGTGGCGATCGACACGCAGTCGATCGTCTTGTCCTCAAGCATCTTGCGGATGTCGACGTACCGCGCCGGCTTCTTGCCCGTGGCCTTCTCCACCTCGCCGAGGCGGCGGTCCAGAATGGACTCGTCGATGTCGACCAGCGCGGCGATCTCGACGTTGGGCATTCTCTGGTAGGCGCGGATGTGGCCGTTGCCTTGCCCGCGCAGGCCGACAACGGCCACGCGGATGGTATCATTAGGGCTCGAGAACGCCCGGGCGCGGGCGGCTGCTCCGGCGGCGGCGCTCATCAGAAAATATCGGCGGTTCATGAGAGTCGTGACTCCTTTGGGCTGTCTGCTGGATGACACTCTATCGCATCCCGGGCGGAAAGGGAAGGAATTGATATGTCATTGACGAACGACGAAGCGCGCCTCCTCGCTGGTTACCTTCTCACCCAGATCGAACAGGAGACGGCCACCACGCGCCGCGTGCTCGAGGCCATCCCCGCAGGCCGCGAGGCTTACTCGCCCGACGCGCGCTCCATGAACGCTCTCAAGCTCGCTTGGCACATCGCCAGCGCCGAAAAGTGGTTCCTCGACTCGGTGTTGAACGGCAAGTTCGAGTCCGGCGACTCCGGCGTGCCGGAATCGATCCGCACCGGCGCCGATGTGGCTGCATGGTATGCGGCAAACTTGCCCGCCTCGATCGCCGCCCTGCGCCAGGCGCCGGCGGAGACCTTCTCGCGCACGCTCGACTTCTTCGGCGCCATGCAGGCGCAGGGCGTGGATTTCCTGGCGCTGGCGCTGAAGCACTCCGTCCACCATCGCGGCCAGCTGTCGGCGTATCTGCGCCCGATGGGCGGCAAGGTGCCCGGCATCTACGGGCCCAGCGGCGACGCGCAGTAAAGACGCGGCCTAGCCCTGCCGCCGCATGGCGATGCGGTAGTCGCCCACCTTCGGCATGCGTACCACGCGGCACATTTCGAACAGCCGCGAGCGCGCGCGGATGCCGATGCGGTCCACCAGCGTCGTGCGGATGTCGTAGCGCGCCCCGGCGCCTTCCGGCATCCGCTCGGCCAGCGCCCCGCCCATTTCGGGATCGGGCAGGTTGGTGGTGGCGATCAGCGGGCGGCGCTGGTTGCACCGGTGCGTGATGATCGACGTCACCGTGTCCTCCACCCAATCGGTGACGCGGTGCGCGCCCAGATCGTCGAGCAGCAGCACCTCCGCCTCGAGCGCGGTTTCATAGGCCTCGCGCGGGCTCTCGCCGCTCAGCGGATCGTAGCTGGCGCGGATCCGCTCGAGCAGCATCTGGTAGTCCATGAACACGCCCGGAAATCCGTTCTCGATGAGCCGCTTCAGCACCGCCACGGCGAGGTGCGTCTTGCCGGTGCCGGGCTCGCCCACAAGCAGCAGCCCGGGCGGATCTGCGTGCGGAAATTCCTCGCAGTAGCGCAGCAGCAGCGTCAGGATCATGCGCAGCTCGGGAGATCCGCGGTCGGAGAAGTTCTCGAAACGGTCGTTGCGGTAATTGACAGGGATGCGCGCCTTCTCCAGCAGTTCGGCCGTGCGGTCCCGGCCGAGGCACTCGCACCGTTCCGCGGCGCTCAGCCCGTCGCGTTCTACGATCTTCCACCCCGTGCCGCCGCACAGGGGGCATTCGTTGTCACCCATGCCCGTCGAAGGCGATTGTAGCAGCGCGCGAGGTTCGCGCGCCTACTTCGCGCCCCGGCGGCGCAGTTCCGAGGCAAGCTCCCGGAGCTGCTCGACCGCGCCGGCCGGGCTGCGCACCAGCGGCGCTCCGGAGGACTCGTCGATCCAGGAATCGCCGCTCGCGAAGTTCAGGTTCAGCGTCTTCTTCGGGTTTCTTGGATCGGACAGCCGGAGGTTCAACAGCAGCTCGCCGTTGCTGTTCGCGGCCGGATCCCGCACCTGAACCGCCGTATAGGGAACGCTCAGGCGCGGGTGGCTGCAGGAATGGCCTTCGGGGTCGAAGACCAGCTCGCCATCGTTCAGGTGAAGGCTGGCAGGATGCATGCCCGTGAGGAAGTGATGATGTCCGACGCGCACGGCGGAGCCTATGGCGGGCGCGCCGGCCGGCTGGGAGCCCCAACCTTGCGGGGACAAGGGCGCGCCCCTCTCCCCGGCGTTGGACTCGGGCGCCGGCTGGCCCCAACCTCCAGACGGCGGCGGGGCGGCAACCGCGGACACCGTCAAGGGCCATTCGGCATCCGGAACGATTCGCAGATACGCCGGATCGACCCGAAAGACCGTTTGCAGCCCGGCGCGGGCCACCTCCCGCAGCGATCCTGCCAGCCCCGCATCCTGCCGGGTCCTCGCCGTCTCGTAGGCCATCAGCGTCCAGCCGCTGATGGCCAGGAGCGCCTCCCATTGCTTCTGCAGCGTTGCCGGCGAGCCGCGCATGGAGGCCTCGTCGAGCATCTCGCACCGGAACTGCATGCGCAGACGCTCCATGGTGCGCTCGGTGACCGGCGTGCCGGGATTCAGAACCGCGTACATGGTGGTGGTGAAAAGGGTGAAGGCCTTGGACAGGTCGTAGGGCGATCCGTCCCGTCTCATCTCGCCGGCAACGGTTTGGACCAGTTCGCCAAGTTCACGCGCCACCTGAGGCCGCGCGCTCTCGTCGCTGGTTGCCAGAGCGGCCAGTTCCTCCATGCTGAGCAGCCGTCCCTGGTATGGGAACACGAAGTTGCCCGGAGGCCGCCGCGCGGGAGCCGGAGCCGGGGCCGGGGCGGCAGCCGCCTGCCCCGCCTTGCGCTGGCTCTGGTAGACCTGCGTCTGAAGCATCATCAGCGAGGCGTTGTTCATGATGTATCGCATGTTGGCCAGGCCGGCCGAAACGACGTTGTTCTGCGGCCCGTACATGCTGATGAACTGCGCGGGCGCCGCCGGCGCGAGCAAACACAGCACGGCCCCCCGGAAAAGCATCCCTGCAAACGACACGTGATTCCTCCTCCGAAACTCTTCTTCCGCGCTCCTCGATCAACCGCCGGGGCGCAGAGGATGTTCCTCCATTCTTGTCTTGCAGCGGCCCCGCCGGCAAGCCGGGTCCGGCCGGAAGCCGTACTGAAAAACCGCCCTGCGTGGTACAGTCAGGGGAAGAGGTTCGCATGACGCACGCCGCCGCCCGCGACACTCTCAAGCAGCGCGGATTCCGCATCACGCGCCAGCGGCAGATCCTGCTGGACCTGCTCGACCGCACCGGCGATCACCTGGATGCGGAAACCCTTTACCGGCTGGCGCACGAAAAAGATCCCAAGCTGAACCGCGTCACCGTCTACCGCACGCTGAAGATGCTGAAAGAAGGTGGGCTGGTGGACGAACTCGACTTGATGCACCACGCCGGAGACCAGCATTACTACGAGACCCGGCGCAAACAGGAGCATGCCCATATTGTGTGCCTGCGCTGCGGCAAGGTGGAGGAGTTCTTCGGCGAACCCTTGCAGAAGCTCAAGCGGCAGGTGGAGCGCACCTTCGGCTTCCAGATCCTGATCGCCCGGACCGAGATCGGCGGCTACTGCGCCCACTGCCAGGTGCTCCGTGCCGAGGAGGTCCGGGCGGCCGAACAGAAGCCGGACCAGCCGCCCGCCAGGCGGCGGAGCAAGAGCGCCTGAATCGCCCGGGGCGCAACGGCATCCAACCGGGTGTGACGGGCCCCGGTGTTACAATGAGGGTGTCCGCGATGAAACGCCTCCTCTTCTGGGAGTTTCCGCGCGCCAGCTGGCAGTACGACGTTGCCGTGGCGCTGATTCTCGCCTTCATTTTCCTCACCCCCAGAGCTTTCTTCAAGGACCAGCCCCGCCCGGCCAGCATCGTGCAGATGCCCTCGGAGCCTGGCGCGACGGTCTACTGGTTCGAAACATCCCTGCTGCACGCCCAGGCCGAGCCGCAACGCCCGGCGCTGGCAGCGGAGCTGCTTCGGAAGCGTCTCGGCAAGAGCCTGACGGTGGTGCGCGTCGAACCGATTCATGATCCGGAAGGGGAGATCCGCGGCTACATCGCCCTCGCCAAACCATGAGCCTGCGCAGCCTCCCCGTCCTCCCTCTGGCCCTCTGCCTGGCCGCGTCCGGTGCTCCGCTGGACGAAGCCCTGGCGCGACTGGACCGCGCCGCCGCTGGCTTCCGCGGCATGACTGCCCAGATCCGCAAGATTTCCTATACAGCACTGGTCAAGGAGACCAGCGAAGAGAGCGGTCGCATCGTGCTGTACCGGCCCAAGCCGAAGGACCTGCGCATGCTGGTCGAGTTCGACCAGCCCGCCCCGCGCGCGGTGGCCTTCCAGAACAACAAGATCCAGCTTTATTACCCGAAGCTGCAGACCGTCCAGGAGTACGACCTCGGCAAGCAGGGTGGCCTGGTCGACCAGTTCCTCTTGCTCGGCTTCGGAACGCCCGTGCGCGAGCTTCGCCGGGCCTATTCCATCCGCTATGCCGGTGAGGAAAAGGTCAACGGCACGGTGGCTGACAGGCTGGAACTCTCGCCGCTTTCCGAGGAGGCGCTGCGGCACGTGAAAACCGTGGAGCTTTGGGTCTCCCGGACCGATGGCATGGTGATCCAGCAGAAGGTCAACCAGCCCTCCCGTGATTATGTGCTGGTCACGTATTCCAGCATCCAGGTCAACCCCGCGTTGACGCCGGCCCAGGTCCGGCTCAACCTGCCAAAAGGCGTAAAGAAGGAAACACCGCAAAGGTAGCTGCCGATGAGCCAGAGCACCCGGACCGGCGGGCATAGGCTCGCCTTTCTTGACTGGACGCGCGGGCTGGCCGCGTTGATCATGCTCCAGGGGCACGTCTTTCACAGCTTCGCAGCCAAGGAGTTGCGCAGCGACGGGCCCTATGTCCTCTCCCAATTTGTCGGCGGCATCACGCCCGCCGTGTTCCTCTTTCTGACAGGCGTGACGCTGGCCTTTCTCATGGATTCCAGCTCGCGCAAGGGTCTCTCCCCCTGGCAGCGCACCTGGGCCGCCGCCCGCAGGTCGGGATACCTGCTGCTGCTCGCCTTCCTGTTCCGGTTCCAGATGTGGTCGTTCTCTCTTGGCAAGAGCCCATGGACGGACCTGTTCAAGGTCGACATCCTGAACTGCATGGGCTTGGGCATCATTCTGCTGTCACCGCTGGCCATCTTCTCGACCCGTGACCGCATCCGCTTCGGCGCGGTGAGCGGGTTGTTCATCGCCGCCGCCTCGCCGCTGATCAGCAGTGCCGACTGGAGCTGGCTGCATCCCTTCGCCCGCGCCTGGTTCGTCCCTGATCCGAACTTCTTCAGCTTCTTCCCCTGGGCCGCTTTCATCGCCTTCGGCCTCGCCGCCGGCTCGCTGTTGCGCGTCATCGAGCCCGGCGCCATGGGCCGCATGATGGAATGGTGGGCGCTGTTCGGGCTGGCCCTGATTGTCGGCGCCCGCTACTTTGCCAACCTGCCGTACTCGCCGTATCCGCGGTCGGATTTCTGGCTGAACAGCCCGGCGCTGATCCTGATCAAGACCGGAGTGATCCTTCTCATCGCCTCATTCGCCTGGCTCTGGACCACTTACATCAACTCCGGCTGGAGCTTCCTGCGGCAGCTGGGCACGACATCGCTGCTGGTCTACTGGGTGCACACGGAACTGGTCTACGGAAGCTGGTTCTGGCGCTGGAAAGAGGCGCTGTCGGTGCCGCAAACGGTGGCCGTGGCGGCCCTGATCATCGTGCTGATGCTGGGGCTCAGCATTGCCCGCACAGGCTGGAAGGGCGGTCCTAGTGTGCCGGTCATGCTTCGTCAGAGATGGGGAGCCTGGCGCGCCCAGCCTGTGCCCCAGGCAGGAGACTGATCAGCGGCTGCCGCGCATGGCAGGGCCGGGCGCACCCCAGGGCAGCACCGTGGTCGAGTCCGTCCGCGCCTGAAGCAGTTGGTGCAGCGTCAACTCGCGCGCGCCGCGCAGGTCTGCGCCCTGAAAGTCGGCGCCAGCGCAGATTGCATCGCGAAACAGCGCCCCTGCCAGGCGGCTGCCGGCGAACTGCGCCCCGCGAAGCCTCGCCCCGCGAAAGTCGCAGCCTTCCATCTCACAGCGCATGAATGCCGATCCGGACAGGTCGGCGCCGCTAAACCTGGCCCGCTCGAGCCGTGCTTCCCGCCACTGGCAGAAGTGCAGCTCCGCCTCGTTGAAGCGTGCCCCCTCGCCGAGAATCGACGGGAAACGGCAGAAACGGAGCGTGGCGCGATAAAAAAGAGCGCCAGTCAGATCCGCGCCTCGCCAGAGGCATTCCAGCAGCGACGCCTGATGGAAGCTCGCGGCCGGAAGCAGCGCTCCCGAAAAGTCCGCCCGCGCCATGCGCGCCTCCAGCCAGCGGCTCGCCGGAGCCCGTGCTTTCACAAACGAAACGCCCTCCATCACCGCCCCGGTGAAGCTCGCCGTGGCCAGAGAGGAATCGTCGAACCGCACGTCATCCAGCCGGGCTCCGTCAAATTCGGTGCCGGCCAGATTGGCCAGCGTCAAATCACACTTCTCCCACTCCGAGCCGCCGAACCTCGCCCCGTGCAGGTCCGCTCCCGGAAGCGCCACGGAATACATCCCGGAGCGCGGCAACAACACTTGTGGCGCCCCCAACCCTTCGAGTTCGATCCCCTCCAGGCGGCAGGCCCGCCCGCCTTCTCCTGCCAGCCACAGCCCGTGCAGGCGAACCGCCTCGGCCCACGCCTCTCGGCGCACACGCTCGTCCAATGAACCGACAGAGCCGGCACCGCCGTGCTCCCTTACAGCCGGACTCTCTGCACGCTCCACCCTCGTCTTATCGGCAACCGACGGCTCCGTTTGAGCCGGCCCCGCGCGGCCCTCAGACGCTAACAACGGGGCAATACGACTGCCGGATGATCGAATAGGCATGCGCCCGCAGGCGGCCTAACACGCCGGAGGCGGATCCCCTGCCGATCACCAGCAGGTCCGCACCCCAGTCCTGCGCCAACCGGCACACGGTCTCTGGCACCTCTCCGCTTCCCGTGATCACCGGCGCCTCCCAGCCCAGCCGGCCGAGCATCGACCGGATCTCTTCCCGCGCCGCGTTCTCCATCCTCTCCTGCCACTCCGGATCGGCCGGCTCCTCCAGCGCTCCGGCCAAGGCCGGCATGACGTGCAACAGCGCCAGGCTCGCGCCCGCCTCCTGCGCAAAGCGCCGCGCCCACATCAGCGTCCGCTCCGACTCCGACCGCAGATCCACCCCCACGGCCACCTTTTCGAGTCGCACGTCTTCCACCCGCACGGCTTCCATGTGCACGCCCGTCCAGACGGGGCAATCGGCATCATGCAACACCTTTGCCGTGACGGACCCCAGAATGAAACGCCGGAAGGTCCCGTAGCCGTGCGTCGGCATCACAATCAGGCTCGCGCCGAGATCATGGGCCGTCTTGACGATCTTCGCCGCCGGGTCACCTTCCAGCAACAGCCGGTCCACGCTGCCCGGCGGGAGCTCGTCGGCCAGAAAGGCGTCCAGGTCATTCCTCGCCTGTTCCGCCCGGCTGCGGAACAGCTCCTCCAGCACGCTGCCCCCCACTTCCATAGCGCCGAACTCATAGTGGGGCGGCGGCAGCACATGCAGCAACGTGATGCGTCCGCCGAAGCGTTTTTGCAGAGCTGCGGCGTACCGCGCCGCGCACTCGCTCTTCTCCGAAAAATCCACCGGCGCAAGAACGTGGCTCAGAGGCATGGGAAACTCCCTCTCTATTTCTTCCGCGCCGCGGCGGGAGTGTCAAGCCTCCGGCCCCCGTCACTTGCCGGAGAGCCCGAGGTCGGCCAGAACTTTCGGGTTTGGTTCGTCCTGCGCCAGTGTCTTGTGGCAGGTGTCGCAATCCTGCGTGATGGTGCGCCCCTCCGGCTGCGAGCCGCGCTCATCATGGCAGCGGAAGCAGCCGTCGAAATCCATGTGCCCGATGTTATTGAAATACGTGCCCCACTTCACCCGCATTTCGGGGAACACGTTCCGGCTGAATATGGCCAGCGCCCCGCGCGCGCTGCGCTCCACGTCCTGTCGCCGGGCGGCATAAATCTGCGGATAATTCTTCTCGTAAAACGCGGCAAATCGCACTGGAATCTCCCGCTCGCTTTCGGCCGTCGTGGTGTAGTTCTGCTGGATCACGTCAAGCGAAGTCTTCTTGGCATACGGCAGCGTCCGGTCGATCAGTCCCTCGTCCAGCGCGCGGTTCACCGCCTTCTCGGGCGTCTCGTGGCTGTGCGACGGGCGGTTGTGGCAATCCATGCAGTCCATCACCCGCACCGGCAGGTTGCCCGGACCATCCTCCGAGTGCCCCTCGCTCTTGAAGACGTAGGTCTTGCCGTCCTTGCCCGTGTACTCGACCCACGGAATCTTCTGCCGCTCTTTGTCGGCATGGGCGTAACGGATGAACACCCCGGGGCCCATGTGTGCGCCGTGGATGCCCTCGTAGCCGTTGCCGCCGCCGATGTGCATCAGCAGCACGGTCTGCGTCCGCGTCACCTTTTCGTCGTCCCCGTAAGAGTTGATCACCCGCACGCGGTCCCCGCCGAACTTCTGGGGCCAGTGGCACACCTCGCAGGTCTCCCGCGCCGGACGCAGGTTCTCGATCGGCGTCGGAATCGGCCGCGGGTAGAGGTTGAAAGTCACCGAAATTACCTGCCACGAGCCGGAGATCTTGCTCTTCACAAACCAGTTCGCCCCCGGGCCGATGTGGCACTCCACGCAGGCAACCCGCGCATGCGGCGAGTTCTGGTATGCGGTGAATTCCGGCTTCATCACCGTGTGGCATGTCTGGCCGCAGAAGGGAACCGATTCCATGTAGTGCACCGCCCCGTACAACAACGTCGAGCCGATTACAAGGTTCGCCACTGTCGCCGCACCGACAAACGCCAGCAGTCGGCGGAAGCGCGGATTGGCCATCTCGAGCGGCGGAAAGACCTCGGGCAGCTTCCCCTGGCGCTTCACCCGCCAGATGCCCACCGGGATCAACCCCAACCCGGCGAAAAACACCGCCGGCAACACCATGAACTGGAGAATCCCGGCGTAGGGGTCTTGCGAGTGGGTGCGGAAGGTCGCCGGCAGCAGAAAGAGCCACAGGATTCCGCCCGTGGTCACCAGAACCACGCCGACCAGACTGATCCAGTTGTTGGCCAGATAGACAACCGGCGCGAGCCATTCTTTGAGGCTTCTCATGCAAACTCCTCTGCTGGTTTCAGTCTCCCAGCGCCGCCTCTTCGGCGTCCACGTATTCGGCTCGAGGGCTGAAGCCCTTCAGAAACGCCGTGTCGAGCGGATAAACCGCCGGATCGAAGATCACCATGTAGAAATGCCAGACGAGGATCGACAGCGACGCCAGCACGGCTTCGTAGAAGTGGATCACGCGACTGACGTCCAGCACCACCTTCGGCATCACGCTCAAGCTCCAGTTGTGGAACCACAGCAGCAGCCCGGTGATCGCCATCACTGCAGTGCCCCACACCACCGCCCAGTACTCCAGCTTCTCAATGTAGCTATGCGGGCTTCTGTGCGGGCGCTCCCGCCGGAGCCCGAGCCGCCACAGCGTGCCTTCCACCATCTCCCGCGCGTCCTGTACCCGGGGCAGCATTTCTTTCCAATGCTCGCGCAGCCCGCGGTTCACCACAAGGGTCACCAGATGCAGGATGGAAGTGGCGATCAGCACCACCCCGGCAATGCGGTGCACGGTGCCGCGCACCGGCAGCCGGTCTTCCCACCGCAGGAACCAGTTGGCCCACCAGGTGTCCGGATAGTGCAGCGCAAATCCCGTATACACGAGAACGATGAAACTCGCCGCCAGCAGCCCGTGCTGGATGCGCTCCATCCGGTACATCCGTTCGTGGTGCGGTTCGATGCGCCTGAGCAGTTGCATGGGCACGTGGCGGCCACGGAACCTCATGCTCCACAGCTTGCGGATGAAGTCTCCCGCATGGTGCAGCAGCATGAATCCGATCGTGCCCGGGATCAGAAACGCGTAGAAAAGCTCCGCCCAACGCACCGGCGCCGGCGCCTGCGCGCCCTGCACCTCGTGGATCGGCCCCAGCGCGAAGCGCCGTCCCGCCCTGGGATGGCAGGCGCCGCAAGTGGCCGCCAGGTTCTTCGGATGCGTGCGCGACGCCGGGTCGGTCGACGGCAGGATATCGTGGAAGCCGTGGCAGGAGGCGCAATCGGCCACGCTTTGCTGCCCCGACTTCAACGCCAGCCCGTGGAAGCTCTGCTCGAAGGTATTCAGCCGGTCGGCTGGCAGCCCGAAACGCCGCGCCAGCCGCAAGTCGCCGTGGCAGTGTCCGCAGGTGTCCGGAACGCTGCCCGGAAACACGGTCGAGTTGGGGTCCTTCGCCCTCAGCACCCGGTGACCGCCGTGGCAGTCCGAACAGACCGGCGCGTCGCGCACGCCAGCCGCCACCGCCTTGCCGTGCACGCTTTTCTGAAAGTCCTCCGACTCCTTGGCATGGCACATCCCGCAGGTGTCGGGGACGCTGCGGTGGAACTCGAGCGTGAGAGCCCGCTTCAGTTCATGCACGTCGCCGTGGCAGGTGGAGCACTCGGGCGCGCTGCCATTGCCTTGACGCATCTGGGCCGCGTGCTCGCTCTGCTCGTAATCCCGCACTGTGTTCTCGTGGCAGGCAGCGCACTGCGGCTTCGGCACATTTTCAGGGTGCGGATACTCCTCGTGTCTCTGGTGGCAGCTCGAGCACGCTACCGCTGCGTGCGCCGACTCCTTGAGCTTCGTTTCCTGCTCGTGGCAGTCTGCGCAGACGTTGTTCGGAACGGTCGCCGCGCGCACCGGCTTCCGGCTCGCCTGCCCCTGCGCCGCAAGCGACGCGCAAAAGAGAAATATGATTCCCAGACGCATCATTCAAACTTTCACCCGGCCGGCGCGCCCCTGCCCCTCACACGGGCGCGCCGCCTCTTACACTCCGGCGGCGCCAACTCGAATACCGCGGCCCATGCCGGGGCCGCCGCCCGCCCCGGCTCTTATCCTATTCCTATTGCAACCCGGCGCGCGAGGTTGCCTCCCACAGATACATCGCGTACAGCACGCCGAGGATCAGCCCGGTGATCGCTAGAATGACCGTCAACGTCTTGCCCCACCGGTCTATCAGTTCCAGTTTCCGCGCTACGGTCATCTGCTGCGCCAGAACGTTGTCAGGCCCGGTCACATGTAGCGTGCCGTCCTCCTGCGCGGCCACGTGCCGGCGCCAGAAAGCCAGAATAATGACGACGATTGCCAGCAAACTCCAGGCGATTGCGTACGGTGTCAGGTTCGACATACTCTCATACCTCCAGAGAATCGACGGAAGCGTTCCACATCGCTACTCTCCCGCAGGGCTACCCTCCGGCCTCTGCTTCCGCGTGCCGGAACGCAGGCAGGTGGCCAGCGCTGCCAACACCACGGTGTTCAGCGGATCCTGTTCGGTCAGCACCGAGTGCACGCCCGCTTCCCACGCTTCCTTCAGGTGCGCGGCGTCGTTGGCGGCGATCAGCACGATCCGGTCGGCGTATTCCACCGGCCGAGGCAGCCGCTGGAATGTCTCGAAATCCATCACCGCAACGCAAGCCGACTCCAGGTCGGGCTTTTCCGTGCAGACCACCGGCGTCTGGGTGCTTCTCTCCAGCAGGGCGGCCAGATTCTCCGCCTTCGCCGCGTCGCTCAGGATGATCTGGATCGAACCCATCGCCGTCTCTCACAGCCGCCGGAGCTTTGCCATCCGGCACCAGCCGGTGCTTGCGCCCACGGGGCGCAGCCCGCGCCGCCTCGGCCCGCCGGCCCGACTCAACGCTCCGGCGACTCAGCAGCCACGCACTCACTGCACATTCTTGCAATCGAGAGTCCAACCTGAATCAGCGGACAACAGTCTCGTAATTTCCTGTATTTGCACAGAGTTTTCGGCATACCAGCTACTCCGCAGCGTCGCCCGGCACCACCCACCACCCTCCTCTGGGGCAATTGCCCCATTCAGGGATCGGCTCCTCCGCCCAAACTCTCCCCAAAGGTCTAAAATGAAGGTGACACAGGGCGACATGGCGAAGCTCAACACTGCATGGCAGACTCCCGACCTTCTGGTGCAGATCTTCGACTCCGTCTCCGAAGCCCTGGTCCTTTACGACCGCGAACACGTGATCCGCGGCGTCAACGCCGCCGCCGAGCAACTGCTCGGGATGGCCGCCGAGGATCTCGTCGGCCGCGACTGCCGGCAGATGTTCCATTGCCAGGAGTGCGAGCCCGGCTGCGGCCTGCACCCGGGGCTGGTGCAGTTGAACGGCTCCAACGGCGCTGTCCGGCTTCACACCTCCAACGGCTTCGAGCGCCTGGTGGTGCTGAAGACCACTCCGTTCCGCTCCACCGACGGCTCGCTGGAGGGCTTCCTGGCTACCATCAAGGACGTCGGCGCCGAGATCGAGTCGCAGAAGCGCGAGATCATCGCCGAAAGCCCCGCCATGCGCGAGGTGCTCAACTTCGTCCGCCGCGTGGCCATCAGCGAGGCCTCCACCATCCTGCTGGAGGGCGAGAACGGCGTCGGCAAGGACCTCATCGCCAAGACCCTGCACTACCAGAGCCTGCGCGCCTCGGAGCCCTTCATCGCCATCAACTGCGCCGCCATCCCGGAGACGCTTCTCGAAAGCGAGCTGTTCGGTTACGAAAAGGGCGCCTTCACCGACGCCCGGGCGCAGAAGCGCGGCATCTTCGAACTCGCCGACAAGGGCACCCTCTTCCTCGACGAGATCGGCGAAATCCCGCTCATGCTCCAGGCCAAGCTCCTGCGCGTGCTTGAGGAGCAAAGCTTCCGCCGGCTGGGCGGATTGCGCGACATCAACCTCGACCTCCGCGTCATCGCCGCCACCAACAAGAACCTCCGCGAGGCCGTCAAGGAAGGAGCCTTCCGCCAGGACCTCTACTTCCGCCTGAACGTCATCCACATCGCCATCCCGCCTCTGCGCGAGAGGCCAGAGGACATCGCCGCCCTGGCCAGCTTCTTCGTCCAGCATTACAACCGCAAGTTCAAGCGCCAGATGGATGGCATCTCGCCGGAAGCCATGCGGATGCTGCTGGCCCACGACTGGCCGGGCAACGTCCGCGAGCTGCGCAACGCCATCGAGCGCGCCATGATCCTCGAGGACTCCGACTTCATCACCCCGCCCAGCCTCCCCCGCAGCATCAGCCGCCTCGATCCCTCCACCGCCACCGCTGCGCCCGCCGCCACCGCCTCCCTGACGCCCTTCCCCGACGCGGGACTCTCGCTCAAAGACAACGAGCAGCGCCTCATCGCCGCCGCCCTGGAGAAGACCGGCGGCAACCAGACGCAGGCCGCCAAGCTCCTGCACATCACCCGCGACACGCTCCGCTACAAAATGAAGAAGTATCAGCTCCGCTGACGACCCCGCCCCGCCGTGACAAATCGCCCGGCTTCTGTTTCAAACACAAACTGTCCGCCCCGTCGATTGCACGGGCCCCGATTTTTGAGACAGCATAGGCCTCCCCGGAGGTTCCGCCATGCATTCCCCGATCACGCGTCGCCACGTCCTCGCCGTCCCTGCCGTGCAGACGCCGTCCTCCCGCAGCCATCTGAACATCCTCTATCTCCACTCGCACGACACCGGCCGGTCGATCCAGCCATACGGCCACGCCGTGCCCACGCCCAATCTCCAGAAGTTCGCCTCGGAAGCCGTCGTCTTCCGCCAGGCGTTCGTCGCCGCGCCCACATGCTCCCCCGCCCACGCCGCCCTCCTCTCCGGCTTGGCGCCCCACTCCTGCGGCATGCTCGGCCTCGCCCACCGCGGCTTCTCTCTCAACGACCCCGCGCGCCATCTCGCCAGCTATCTCCGCAGCCGCGGCTATCTCACCGCCCTGTCCGGCGTCCAGCACGAGACGCAAGCCGGGCGCGTGCCGGAGCTCGGCTACGAGCGCATCCTGAAACCCGAGTCCGGCCGCGGCCCCGCCGTCGCTCGCGCCGCCGCCGACTTCCTCCTGTCTTGCCCGAAAGAGCCCTTCTTTCTCTCCTGCGGCTTCGTCGAGACCCATCGCGAGTTCCCTGCCCCGGGACCGCGCGAAGACCCGCGCTTCGTCGCCCCGCCCGCGCCCCTGCCCGACACGCCGGAAACGCGGCGGGACATGGCCGCTTTTTTGGCATCGGCGCGCATCCTGGACGAGTCCATGGGCGCCGTGCTCGAAGCTCTGGCGCGAGCGGGGCTCAAGTCGAACACTCTGGTCATCGTCACCACCGACCACGGCATCGCCTTCCCGCGAATGAAATGCAACCTCAACGCCCACGGCATGGGCGTCATGCTCATGATGCGCGGCCCGGGCGGCTTCTCCGGCGGCAGGGTCTCCGACGCGCTCGTCTCCCAGATGGACCTCTTCCCCACCCTCTGCGAAGCCGCCGGCATCCCGATGCCGGGATGGCTTCACGGGCGCTCCATCCTGCCGCTCATCCGCGGCGAGAAAGCGGAAATCCGCGAACGGCTGACCGGCGAGGTCACTTACCACGCCGCCTACGAGCCGCAGCGCGCGATCCGTTCCAAACGCTGGTCCTATGTGCGCCGCTTCGGCAGCAGGCGCACCCCTGTGCTCCCAAACTGCGACGACAGCCCCTCCAAATCCCTCTGGCTCGATCTCGGCTGGCGCGAGCAACAACTCGAACAGGAAGCGCTCTACGACCTCGTCTTCGATCCCTCCGAGTCCCGCAACGTGCTCGCCGCGCACCCCAGGGAGGCGGACCGCTGGCGCCGCCTCCTCGAACAGTGGATGCGTGACACCAAAGACCCGCTCCTCCAAGGCGACGTGGCGCCCCCGCCCGGCTCGCGCGTCAATGATCCCGCAGGGCTCTCCCCGCGCGAACCCGCCATCGAATACGACTGATCAGCGCCGTCCCAGCGCGCCTTCGATGCCGGCCCAGTTGTAGAAGAAGAAATTCTTGCCCGCGCTGTTCATCGCAGCAAGCATTCCCCGCGGGAATGCCTTGCCGAGCGGGCGCGCCACGGCCTCGATGCCGTCGGTTGAATCCGCCCTGCCCTCGATCACCGCCACCACCTCCGAATGGTCGTGTGCGTCCGCCGCCCTTCCCTCGCGCCGGTACAGCAGATACCGGCTGCCTCCCTTCACCTGATCCGTGCTGATGAGGAACCCCTTCCCCTTGCCCGTTTCATACACCGCCAGCCCTTCGCGGTTGCCCTGATAGCCAGCCCGCCCGAACAGCGCCAGTTCCCTCCCCGCCAGCGGATGGTCCGGATCGGCATGATACTTCCGGATGCCCGTGTCTTCGTCCGCGTAATACAAGTAGCCCAGCTCGTCGTCCACCGCCACAGCTTCAATCTCCCCCGCGCCCGAAAACGCGCCGAACTCGCGCACTTTCCTCCCCTTCACCTTCCCCGTGCCGTCGTCCTCCAGCAAGTACTGCTCCAGGTACCCGTCCAGAGGCCCCTCTTTCGGCGCAATGATCGCGAACACGGCGCCGTCCCGCGGCCGCCGGAACAGACCGATGCCCATGGGCTCGCGGCCGCGTCCTTCACGGTTTTCCAGCACCGGAATGCCGCCGCCGGAAGAGACATCTTCGAGCGTTCCTGTTTTTTCGTCGATCCGGAATACCCTGAGGCGCCTCTGGTAGCGCTCCGTCACCACCGCGATATCCGCGCGCCGTCCGCCCAGCCGCAAGCCGTATTCGACGTCCACGTTGTTCGGGCGGTCCAGTCCTTCGATCTTCTGGCGGACCTTGCCGTCGAGCCCGTATACGACGAGGGCGCCGCGCGGCGCCGCAGCCTTGTTCGTTCCAATCACCAGGCTGCGCGAGGCGTCCTTCGGATCGACCCAGATGGCCGGATCATCAGCGTCGTCGCCCGCGCTCTCGGTCTGGACGGCGGGCTGCAGGCGCACGACGGCGGGCGCCAGCGCCGCAGCGGCCATCGCCCCGGCGGCTGCAATAAGAAGGAAAGGCGGTGTTTGAAACATACGGCATCCATTATGAACACAGAAAGGCTCCCGCAGCGTGGCTGCGGCGGGAGCCACAGGGGAGACAGGGAGCGGCCGTCAGAAGTTCACGCGCAGCATGAACTGCAACATGCGGCTGGTGCCGAAGCCCGTGGCCCCGTCGTTGGCGGTCGAGCGGATCTGTCCGAAGTCGGACCGCGACCAGTTGCTGATCGGCGCATCGAACTGCGACCGGTTGAAGACGTTGAACGCCTCGGCGCGAAAATCGAGCGAGAACTGCTCCCCGAGCCGCGTGCGCTTGTTCAACGCCACATCCGCCTGCCAAAGCCCCGGTGCGCGCAGGATGTTGCGCGGGGCGTTGCCCCAGGTGCCGCGCGCCGGCGCGGCGAAGGCGGCGCGGTTCACCCAGAGGCCGGGAGTCTGGACATCGGGGTACAGCGGGGCGCCGGCGAGATCCGGCCTCTGGTTGCGCGCGTTGCCATCGGGCACGTCCGCCGAGGCGCGGTCCAGAACCGCATTGACAGGCCTGCCGGTGCGCGCCGTGAACACTCCCGAAAGGTCCCAGCCCTCCAGCAGGCGCCCGGCGAAGCCCGACTTCGGGCCGAACGCGCGCCCGGGTCCGAACGGCAGCTCGTAAACGGAGTTGATGGTGGTTGTGTGGCGGATATCGAAGTTCGACACCGCGCGCTCGCAGCGCCGGCAGCTCGCGATCATGATCTCCGCCCCGTCGCCCGAGCCGGCATTGTCGTCAATCGCCTTCGAATACATGTACTGGAGCTGGAACAGCCAGCCGCGCGTGAAATTGCGCTGCAGCGAGTTCTGCCAGCCGTGGAAGGTGTTGTTGTTGTAGTTCACCTTGCGGTCGATGTCGGAAAACGCCGGCAGCGGCCGCACTCTTGTGCCGGGAAGGAACGTGTTCACGCGGTCGCGCCCGAACAGCTTCGAGCCCCGGTTGCCCACATAGGCGGTCTGGAAGACAAACGACGCGGGCAACTCGCGCTGCACCGAGAGGCTCCACTGCTGCGAATAGAAGTCCCGGCGGTCGCGCTGCAACGCGCGGGGCGTGGAGCCGCTCGACCGCGCTTCGCCAAGGAACGGTGTGATCGGGTAGGCCAGCCCCGGACGCTGCGCCGCCGTCAGCTGAAACCGCTCCGGCTCGCTGTCCACCGCCGCCGTCACGTCATCCTGCTGTCCCGGGCCATAGTAGATCCCGTAGCCGCCGCGCACCACGGTCTTCTGCGTCAGTCCCCACGCGAAGCCGAAGCGCGGCGCCAGGTTGTTCTTGTCCGGGAAGTACCACGGCGACCCTTCCGGGCACCAGCCGGCGCAGCGGATGTCGTCGAAGACTCGCCCGCGCTCGTTCACCTCCGTCATCACCGTGTAGTACTCGTACCGCGCCCCCAGGCTCAGCGTCAGGTTCCTCAGCGCGCGCCATTCGTCCTGTACATAGCCCTGCCACAGCGTCCGCCGCCCGCCGAACATCGGCAGCACTCCCGCCACCTCGAAGCGGTCCACACGGTTGTTGATGAAGGCGTCGAGACTCGCGTAGCGCACCGACACCGAACCGTCATCGCCCGCATTGAGCTGGATGCGCCGCGCCTCGCCGCCGAATTTCAGCGTGTGCCGTCCGAGCTGCCAGCTGACGTTGTCGCTGAAGGTCCACGAATTCGGCTTCTCGTAAATCGCCGTCGAAGCCAGTGTCGTGGTCAGCCCAGGAATCGTGAACGCCGCGGGCAGCACGCCCGTCTGCGGACGGGTGAGCGCGCTGCGGTTGAAGCCGAACTTGGCATCGTTGACCACGCGCGGCGAGAGCACTGCCTGCCACTGCGCTGTTGCGTTGGTGGGGCGCACGAAGCTCTCCCGGTACTCCAGCAGCCCCGAGCGGCGGTCATTGAAACTGCCGTCTGTCGTGTTAAAGCGGAAAAACAACAGGTGATTCGAATTCAGGCGGTGATCCACTCGAACCGTGCCCGCGTTCTCTTCCCAGCGGTTGCGGAACACGCCAGAGAAGCGGTCCACCAGCGGATCGCTGGTTGCCGCCTGCCCCACAGGGTAGGCGTTCACGACGCTCGCCAACGCCGGCGAGGTCTGTGCCACCCGCTGCCGCAGCAGAGCGCTCGGCACCAGCCCGCTCACCGCCGCCTGACCCAGCCTTTGTTGCAGCCCCTCGTAATTCACGAAGAAGAAAGTGCGGTTTCGCACAATCGGACCGCCGAGGTTGCCGCCAAACTGGTTCAGCCGGAAATCCGGGTTGTCGCTCGGGTCGAACGGGCGCCGCGCGTCGAAGCGGTCGTTGCGCACAAACCAGAACAGCCCTCCATGGAAATCGTTCGTCCCGGATCTCGACACCAGGTTGATCTGCGCCCCGGCGCCCGTGCCCGTCTCCGCCGTGTAGCTCGACGAATTCACCTTGAACTCGCTGATCGCATCCAGCGAAATCACCAGCCGCAAGCCGCCCTCCTGCCGCGGGTCCTTGATGCCCGTGGCGTCGACGCCGTCGAAGGTCCAGTAGTTCTCGTCGCGGTAGCGCCCGAAGAAGCGGATCGAATTTTGCGTGCCGTCGCCTGTGTTCACTGCGCCCGGCGCCAGCGCCATCAGAAAGCTCCAGTTGCGTCCGTTGATCGGTATGTCCTTGATCTGCCGCTCCGCCACTACCGAGCCCAGGTCCGCTGACGTCTGTTCCAGCGGCGTCGCGTGCGCCAGGATCTCCACCTGCGTCGCCAGAGTGCCGACTTTCAGCCGGAAGTTCACTGTCCGCTGCTGCCCCACGGCCAGGACCACGCCGCTGGACTTCGCCGGCGCGAAGCCGTCCTTCTCGACGCTCACCTCATAAGTCCCGGTGGTAACCGCCGGGAAATCGAAATAGCCTTCGCTTGTCGTCGAAGTTTCCCGCTCGAATCCGGTGGCCGGATTTAGAAGCAACACTTTCGCTCCGGGAATCGACGCCCCCGATTCGTCCATCACCTGGCCATTCAGACGGCTCCGATCCACCTGCGCTCTCGCCGCCGCAGCAAGCAGGGCGACTGCCGCCACAAGACTCAACCCAATTCTGATGCTCATGCCACTCACGCTAGCAGCCGAGCGTTAAAATTCTGTTTCATGATTGTGGCAGTTCGATGAAACAATTCCGAGTAACCGCATTGCACACCGCCACCCCGTGTTGACAGAGCTGTTATCCTGTCAATAGGTCGTGATTCAAAGCTGGGCTCGTCTATTTTCGACCCTCGGGCTCGCCGTCGCCATCCTCGGCGCGCCATGCCGGAACTGTGCTCCGAAGGAAGAGCCCGAGGCGCACTGCGGGCACGACTGCTGCCCCAAGCCCAAGCCTGCGCAGGAGCACAAACCCTGTTCCTGGCAACCGGCGGGCTTCGACGCCATCGAGAAGGCGAAGGAAACCATCGATCCCGGCTGGCAATCAGACGGGCTGCCCGCGCTCCCATTGGACGCCGCGCGGCCAGCAGAGCCGCTAGCGGCTTTCTCCGTGCCCGAGGATCGCCCGCCTCCATTGCCCCCGCCCGCGGCGCTTCCTCCTCTAAGAATCTGATCCGCCTCCCGGCGCCCCCGTGCGCCCGCCTGCGCTGAAGGTGCGTTTCCCCGCGCCCTCCGCGCGCGAGCAGGCGCGTTCCTGCCCCCGCGTTCATTCCCGGCCGCGAAGGCAGCCGTTGCGGCTTTGCATGAGCCTGACAAGAGGTGGATCCTATGTTTCAAACATTTCTGCTTGCATTTCTGCTCGCCGGCGAGGGCGCGTCCGCGCTTCCGGAACTCATCGAGGAGGCGCTTCGCCGCAATCCGGAGATCCTTGCCGCACAAAAGAGGCTGGAAGCCGCTCGGCAGCGGCCCGCGCAGGCGGCCAGCCTCCCCGACCCGATGCTCTCCCTCGGCTATGCCAGCATCGGCGGGCCGCTGCCCGGCCAGGGGCTCGGGCGCGAACCCATGGCGCGCGCCGGGCTGATGGCATCGCAAACACTCCCCGCGCCCGGCAAGCGCGGCTTGCGGAGGCAGATCGCGCTCGAGGAAGCCGGCGCCGCCGGCCAGGAATACCTCGCCGTGCAGACATCCGTCGTGGCACGCCTCAAGTCGGCTTGGTATTCCCTCGACCACGCGTGGGCCATGCTCGACGTGCTCGCCCGCAACCGCGCCCTGCTCGACCGCCTCTATCAATTCGCTTCTGCGCGCTATCAGGCCGGGCAAGGCTCGCAGAAAGAGCTGGTCGAAGCGCAAGCCCGCCTCACGCTTCTCGAGGCCCGGCAGGCCGTCCTCGAACAGGAACGGCGCCGCGCCGAAGCGGAGATCAACGCCCTGCTCGCCCGCCCCCTCGAAACGGAGGTGCCGCGGCCGCAATCCCCGCCGCCGCGCGAGACGCTCCTCTCCCTCGAACAGCTCTACGAACGCGCCCGCCTCTGGTCGCCCGTCATCGCCGCCCGGCGCCACGAGGTGCGCCGCACCGAGCTGGCCATGCAACTGGCCGGCAAGGAAGGATCCCCGGACATCACCGTGGCAGGGGGCTATTTCAACATGGGCGGCATGCCGCCGATGTTCGAGGCGCGCATCGAACTCCCGCTCCCCTTCTTCACCCGCAGCCGCCAGCGTGCGGCGCTCGCCGAACAGGTCCACTCGGCCGAGGCCGCGCGCCGCAGCTACCAGTCCACTGGCAACGACCTGCTGTTCCGCATCAAGGATGAATGGCTCTCGAGCAGCGCCAACTGGCGGCTCGTGCGGATCTACTCCACCACACTCGTGCCCCAGACGGCCCTCGCTCTGGAGGCCGCCCTCGCCGGCTATGAGGCCGGACGCGGCAGCTTCTCCGAAGTGCTCGAACAGGCCCGCGCCATGCTCGAAGCCGAAGAGAACTACCACACGGCGCTGCGCGGCTTCCACCTCGCCCTCGTGCGGCTGGAAGAATTCACCGGCGCCGAACTGATCGAGGAGGAATGACTCCCCATGCGCAAAGCCGTCTGGATCATCCCTGTCCTCGCCGCCGCCTTCGCCGGCGGCTGGCTGGCTCGCGATCCACGCCTCGCCGAACTCCTCCACCGTCATGAGGAGCCCGCGCAGAAGAAGGGCTACCACTGTCCCATGCACCCGCAGGTGCGCTCGGACCGCCCCGGCGACTGCCCCATCTGCGGCATGAAGCTCGTCCCGGACGAGGAGCCCCAGCAACCCGCGGCATCAGAGCACGAACATTCCGGCAAGATTTTGTATTACGAGGACCCCGCCGCCCCGGGCTACCGCAGCGACCGCCCCGGCTTCAACCCCGAGACCGGCAACGAACTGCGCCCCGTTTACGAAAAGCCGCCTTCCGCCGCCGTGATGGTGGCGCCCGAGAAGCTCCGGCTGATGGGCGTCTCCACCGTCGCCGCCGCCCCGCGCACCCTCGGCGAGCCCCTCATCGTCACCGGGCGCGTCGCCGCCGACGAACGCCGCATCTTCCGCGTCGAAACGCGCCTCGAAGGTTGGATCGACGAAGTCCACGCCGATTTCGTCGGCCGCCTCGTCCGCCCCGGCGACCTGCTCCTGACGCTCTACAGCCCCGAACTCTACGCCACCCAGCAGGAGTACCTGCTGGCCCGCAAGGCGCGCGCGCAATTGGCGCAAGCCACTGTCGCCGGCGCCCCGCAAGCCGCCGAAGATATGCTCCGCGCCGCCCGCCAGCGCCTAGAACACCACTTCGCCATGGAACCTGCCCTCGTCGATCGCATCGAACGCACCGGCGAACCGGTCCGCACCGTGCCCGTCCGCGCCCCCGCCGCGGGCTTCATCCTCGAACGCAAGGCCTACGCCGGCCAGATGGTCAAGCCGGGCATGGATCTCTACACGCTCGCCGATCTGCGCCGCGTCTGGGTGCTCGCCTCCGTGCCAGAGCCCGACCTTGCCGCCGTCCGCGAAGGCGCCCACGCCGTCATCACCGCCAGCTTCGCCCCGCGCCTCCGCCGCACCGCCGTCGTCACCCAGATCCAGCCCCGCGCCGACGCCTCGGCGCGCACCCTCGACCTCCGCCTCGAACTCGACAACGAAGACCTCGCCCTCCGCCCCGATCTCTTCGTCCAGGTCGAATTCGGGCGCGCCCGCACCGTCCCCGTCGCCGTACCCGAAGACGCCCTCATCGACCGCGGGACTGAACAGGTCGTTTACGTCGAAACCGGATCCGGTCAGTTCGTCCCGCGCCGCGTCGTCGCCGGCATGCGCGCCGCAGGCTGGGCCGAAATCGCCGAGGGCCTCCGCGCCGGAGAACGCGTCGTCGCCACCGGCGCGTTTCTCATCGACAGCGAGAGCCGCATGAGGAGCGGCAGCGATGATCAACACAATCATTGAGTTCTCCGCCCGCAACCGCCTGCTCGTGGCGCTGCTCGCCGCCGCCCTTGCGCTCGCCGGCTGGCAGGCCATGCACTCCGTCCCGCTCGACGCCATCCCGGATTTGAGCGACACCCAGGTCATCATCTACAGCCGCTGGGACCGCTCGCCCGACATCCTCGAAGACCAGGTCACCTACCCGATCGTCACCGCCATGCTCGGCGCGCCCCGCGTGCGCGACGTGCGCGGCTTCTCCGACTTCGGCTACAGCTACGTCTATGTCATCTTCGAGGACGGCACCGATATCTACTGGGCTCGCTCCCGCGTCCTCGAATACCTCTCCGCCGTCATCCCGCGCCTGCCGCAGGGCGTGCAGACCGAAATCGGACCCGACGCCACCGGCCTCGGCTGGGTCTTCCAGTACGCGCTCGTGGACCGCACCGGAAAACACTCTCTGGCCGACCTTCGCAGCCTCCAGGACTGGACCCTCCGCTACGGGCTCAAGAGCGTGCCCGGCGTCGCCGAGGTGGCTTCCCTCGGCGGCTTCGTCCGCCAGTACCAGGTGCAGGTCGATCCCCAGCGCCTGCGCGCCTACGGCATCCCGCTCGAACGCGTCGTCGCCGCCGTGCGCGCCTCCAACAACGACACCGGCGGCCGCCTCATCGAAATCGCCGGCGCCGAATACATGATCCGCGGCCGCGGCTATGCGCGCTCGAAAGAGGACCTCGAGCAGGTGGTGCTGAAGCTGAGTGACAACGGCGTCCCCATCCGCGTCGCCGATGTCGGCCACGTCACCCTCGGCCCCGACCTGCGCCGCGGAGTGGCCGACCTCAACGGCGAGGGCGAGGTCGCCGCCGGCATCGTTATCATGCGGGACGGCGAGAACGCCCTCCGCGTCATCGAGCGCGTCAAGCAGCGCCTCGAAGAGCTCAAGCCTGCGCTGCCCCCGGGCGTCGAGATCCTCACCACCTACGATCGCAGCGACCTCATCCTGCGTTCGATCGACACCCTCAAACGCGCCCTCACGGAGGAACTCGCCGTCGTTTCGCTCGTCATCCTGATCTTCCTCTGGCACCTGCCCAGCGCCGTGATCCCCATCCTCACCATCCCCATCGCCGTTCTCATCACGTTCTTGCCGATGCGCGCCATGGGCATCACGGCCAACATCATGTCGCTCGGCGGCATCGCCATCGCCATCGGCGCCATGGTGGACGCTGCCATCGTCGTCGTCGAACAGACCCACAAGAAGCTCGAGCAATGGGAGCGCGAAGGCCGCCCCGGCGAGGCGCGCGACGTCGTCATCGAGGCGGTCAAAGAGGTCGGCGGCCCCAGCTTCTACGCCCTGCTCGTCATCGCCGTCTCCTTTGTCCCCGTGCTGGCGCTCGAAGCGCAGGAAGGCCGCCTCTTCAAGCCTCTCGCCTGGACCAAGAACCTCTCCATGATCGCCGCCGCCCTGCTCGCCATCACGCTCGACCCCGCCGTGCGCATCCTCTTCACCCAGATCCGCGAGTTCCGCTTCCGCCCCCGCTGGCTCGCCCGCGCCGCCACCGCCGTCCTTATCGGAAAGATCCACTCCGAGGAGCGCCACCCGGTCAGCCGCCTGCTCATCGCCGTCTACGAACCCGTCTGCCGCGCCGCGCTGCGCTGGCGCTACTCGATTATCGCCGGCGCCCTCGCCCTCGTCGCCATCACCGTGCCCGTCTTCCTCGGCCTCGGCAGCGAGTTCATGCCCCCGCTCGACGAAGGCTCGCTCTTCTATATGCCCGTCACCATGCCAGGCCTCAGCATCACAGAAGCCGGGCGCCTGTTGCGCACGCAGGACCGCTTGCTCAAGGAGATCCCCGAAGTCGATCTCGTCTTCGGCAAGGCGGGGCGCGCCGAAACGCCTACCGATCCTGCGCCCCTCTCCATGTTCGAAACCGTCATCCTGCTCAAGCCCCCGTCCCAATGGCGCCCCGGCATGACCCGCGACCGCCTCGTCGAGGAGATGCACGCCAAACTCTCCCTGCCCGGCGTCTCCAACGCCTGGACGATGCCCATCAAGGCGCGCATCGACATGCTCACCACCGGCATCCGCACCCCTGCCGGCATCAAGATCTACGGGCGCGACCTCGCCGAAATCGAACGCACCGGCCGCCGCATCGAGGATCTGCTGAAAACCGTCCCCGGCACGCGCAGCGTCTTCGCCGAGCGCGTCACTGGCGGCTACTACGTCGACTTCCTCTGGAAACGCGACGCGCTCGCCCGTTACGGGCTCACCATCGACGACGCGCAGATGCTCGTCATGAACGCTATCGGCGGCGACAACGTCACCGTCACCGTCGAGGGACTCGAGCGCTACCCCGTCAACGTCCGCTACTTCCGCCAGTGGCGCGAGGATCTCGGCGCCCTCCGAGAAGCCCTGCTGCCCGTCTTCGACGGCCGCACCTTCCTCCCCGTGCGGGAACTCGCCGAAGTCCGCGCCACATCCGGCCCCGGCATGATCCGCAACGAGAACGGCATGCTCGCCGGCTACGTCTTTATCGATATCGAGGGCTCCGACGTCGGCTCCTGGGTCGAGCGCGCCAAGACCGTCCTCGCCGAAAAACTCAAAACCCCGCCCGGCTATTGGCTCCAGTGGAGCGGCCAGTACGAAGCCATGGAGCGCGTCAGGGAAAAGCTCAAGGTCGTGCTGCCCGCCACTCTGGGCGTCATCATCCTGCTGCTTTACCTCAACACCCGCTCCGCGATGAAAACCGCCATTGTGCTGCTCGCCGTCCCCTTCTCCGCCGTCGGCGCCGTCTGGCTCCTTCACTGGCTTGGCTACAACATGAGCATCGGCGTGTGGGTCGGCCTCATCGCCCTGCTCGGCGTCGATGCCGAAACCGGCGTCTTCATGCTGCTCTACCTCGATCTCGCCTACGAGGAAGCAAAGCGCGCCGGGCGCCTCCGCTCCGAGGCGGATCTCCGCGAAGCCGTCGTCCACGGGGCGGTGAAACGGATCCGCCCCAAGTTCATGACCGTGGCCACCATGTTCGCCGGACTCATGCCCCTGATGTGGGCCACTGGCACGGGCGCGGACGTCATGAAGCGCATCGCCGCCCCCATGGTCGGCGGCGTGGCAACCTCGTTCCTGCTCGAGCTGATCGTCTATCCGGCCATCTATGAGGTGTGGAAATGGCACTCCGAAGTGAAAAAACAGGTCTCTGCATAATTGTTCTGGCTTTCGCCGCCCTCCCGGCGCGCGCCCTCGACTTCCCCGCCCGCCACAACCATTGGCGCGGCGGCTGCGCCGGCATCCTCGCCTTCGACTCCGCCGGCGTCGCCTTCCGCCAGATCGGCGCCAAAAAGAAGCCCCACGTCTGGAATTGGCCCTGGCAGGACATCCAACTCCTTGAAGTGGGCGACGACCGCCGCGTCCTCGTGCGCACCTACCGCGACAGCCGCTTGCAACTCGGCCGTGACGTCGCCTTCGAGTTCCGCCTCGACGGCGCGCCCGACCTCCGCACCGCCTGGGAACTCCTCCGCACCGTCGCCGACGCGCGCTTCACTGCCCGCATGGCCATCCCCGGCGAGACCCTCGAATGGGAACTCCCCGCCAAACGCCTCCGCCGCACCGGCGGCGTCGACGGCGTCCTCCGCGTCTACACCGACCGCGTCGTCTTCGCCTCCCCCCGCCCCGGCGAGTCGCGCACATGGCGCGACTCCGACATCGCCCTGCTGTCCTCCTCCGGCCAGTTCCACCTCTCGCTCGCCCAAGAATGCGGCGGCGAGACCTTCGAGTTCCAGCTGCGCCAAAGCCTCAGCCCGGAGCGCTACGAACAGCTCTGGCTCCGCCTCGAGGCCCGCCGCGGCCTGAATCTGCTGTCAGAAACTTCCCCGCAAAAGGAGAACCCGAAATGAAAAAACTGCTTTGGCTCGCCCTCCCCGCACTCGCCCTCGCGCAGGGCCCGGTCCGGGAGTACACCGGCGTCATCACCGACACCATGTGCGGCGCCGATCACGCCCACATGGGCATCCAGCCCGACGAGAAATGCGTCCGCGAGTGCGTCAGGAGCGGCAAATGGAAATACGCCCTCCTCGACGGAACGGGAAAAATGATGGTCCTCAGCGACCAGAAAACGCCGGAGAAATACGCCGCCAGAAAGGTCCAAATCCGCGGCGTCTATTTCGAAAAAACTGGAATTCTTCGCGTGGACTCGATCCGGGAGGCCCGCTGACACACAGCCCCGCTGCGCGCACGCCGCGCGCAGCGGGGCTTGTCCCTCACCGGGTCTGCCGGAGCGGCTCCATTTCGTGATATGGCGGGCTGCTCTTGACCTTGATCACCAGACCCGCAGGGAACGGCTCGGCCCGCAGCGTCTTCAGGCCGAAATCCGCCAAGTGCTTCCGCCGCGCCGCGGAAGCCTCCGGTGTCGTCACTACCACCACCGCATACTTCGGGCTCTGCCGCCTCGGCGGCGCCATCTCCCGCCTGTTGCCCTTGATGATGATGGTGTCCAACACAGGATCGTTCTCGGGAAAGGGCGTCAGCACCGGGCCATCGTAGCAGAGAATGCAGTAGCAATACTCCCTCCACAGGCTGCAATTGCACGACTGCGAAATCCCGCCGTTCTGCTGACAGCCGCAGCCCTCAGGTGGACACGAGATCGGCTTCGCCCCCGCCCCCGGCGGCACCGTCACCCCGATCAGAACCGGGGACCGCTCCTTCTGCGCCAGCCTCTGCGCGAGCTCCGGCAAAACTCCCCCGCCGCCATTGCCAAGCGCGGCGTCCAGATCGCGAAGGCCCCGTTCCACCGCCCGGATCCGCTCCGCCGGCACCGCGCCTTCCTCATAGACCACCAGGTACCGGATATCTTTCTTCTCGATCCCCCGGGCAGCCTCGCCCTGCTGAGGCGACGCCGCCGAAAGCACGCAAAACGCACCACAGTGAGCCAGTGAAAGGAACAATCGGAACTTCATGCTTGCATCCCCTTTCACTCCAATCATACGAAAAGGCCGCCCTTTTTTCACTTCCCCATGCAAAAAGCGGGAAAGAATTACTCAAGGTGACCCAGGACTCGCCAGGGACTAGGGGATTCCCCTGATGGCCGAATCCCGTCCTGCTTCTCGCCCAAAACAGAAAAGCCGCGGCATCGCCGCGGCTCTCCGTTGCAAACTGCGACCCGCTTACCCCCGCGTGCCCGTGTACGTCCCCTTGCTCCCGTTGGGCGTCACGTATTCGCCGGTCACCTTCCCGTTCTCCAGCCGCCCCTTCACTTCAATGTTGCCGTCGCCGACGTAGATCTTGAAGCTGAAGGCATCACCCATCACCTTCCCGTCCACTAGCGGCGCCGTGTCGCCGCTCTCCGTCGTCAGCGTCCCGCTCAGCCGGTCCCCCTCCACCTTCAGCTCCAGCGTCGACCGGATCTGATTGCCTTCGCTATCGCGCGCCACCACAGTCCACTTCCCGGCCAGCGAGGCCGCCCCCGCGCGCCTCCCCGTGAACTTCCCTGCCTCGCCCGTCGGGATCTTGTACTCGCCCGCCACCGTGTCTCCCGCCAGTTTGCCGGAGATGACGATGTCGCCCTCGCCAATGCTCACCTTGAATTCAAACGCGCCGCCGTTCACCTTGCCCCCCGCGATGGGCAGCGCGTCCCCGTTTTCTGTCATCAAGGTTCCGGTGATCCGCTCCCCGTCCTGCTTCAGGTCGAACGTGGCGCGCCGCCCCGTCCCGTCCGGATCAGTCGCTGAAATCTCCCACTTGCCCGCAATGGAACCCGTGGCCGCCGCCTCCCGCTGCCCCGTCACCGGGCCCGTGCTCCCGTCCGGCGCCGTCAGCGTCCCGCTCAGCTTGTCCCCCTCCACCTTCAGCCGGAACGGGATCGCCCCCATGTCCAGCATCAGGTCGAACCGCAGCTCCCCGTTCACAAAGGCCACGTTCGCCAGCGGCATCTGCCCCCGGTCGCTCTCCAGCACCCCGCTCAGCTTCCCGCCCTCATCTTTCAGCACCAGCGTCACGTGGTACGCATTCCCGTCGGGCGCGTTCGCCACCATCTTCCACCTCCCGGCGGCACCCGACGCCAGGCATGCCGCCGCCATCACGCACAGCAACGCTGCAGTTTGCACCATTCTCATGTTTGGCAACCTCGAAGCGATGTCCTCTTCAATCATACGATGCGCCTCCCTGCCCTGTTCCCCGAATGCAAAAAAGAGCCGCCGGCTCCCCGGCGGCTCCTTGCAGGCGCGGCTTCTTCGCCGCCCGCTTCAGTACTTCTTCGCCTTCGGCAGGATCACCGTGTCAATCACGTGAATCACGCCGTTGTCGCAGGTGATGTCCGTCTTCACCACCTTCGCGTTGTCGATCATCACCGTGCCGCCGTTGACCTTGATCTTGGCAGCGCTGCCCTGCACAGTCTTCGCCTCCTTCAGGTTCACAACGTCAGCAGCCATCACCTTGCCGGCCACCACGTGGTAGGTGAGGACCTGCTTGAGCTGCTCCGGATTGGCCAGCAGGGACTCGATCGTGCCGGCGGGCAGCTTCGCAAACGCCTCGTCGGTCGGGGCAAACACGGTGAACGGCCCGGGCCCCTTCAGCGTGTCCACCAGACCGGCAGCCTGAACCGCCTTGACCAGCGTCTTGAAGCTGCCGGCGCTGACGGCCGTGTCCACAATGTCAGCCGCCGGCGCGGCCGTAATGGTGAGGATCGCGAGAGCGATCACGGACAGGATCTTTTTCATGGGTTCCCCTCTGTGTCTTGCGTTTTGCTTGCGGGCTCAACTTCCGCCCGTTACGCAAGCACAGATGGCTGCCGCAGCAGCGCTGGTGCAGAACTTTTTGCCGAGAACCCGCAGGCAGCCGCTCACGGGCCGTAGATCACCCTCTCGCTGGCCGTGCGGCCGCCGCTCAATTCCACAGCCAACTCCACCTCCAGCCCGGGGGATGCGGAATAGTGGACAAACCGACCGGATCGAATCTGCGAAGAGACCAACTCCTGCACGGTTACAGCTCCGCGGTCAGTGATTCGAAGACGGGCCCTTGCCGCCGTGGCGAGCGAAGGCTCCAGAGGGTTCCACCGGATGGTATATGCCTGCCCCTGTCTGTCCACCCTCAACGACAGAGTAGACATCGGCTGCGCTGGCATCACGGGAAGCGATGGCGGCTCCCGCCGGAAATGCAGCCAGGCAGATCCCGCCAGCGCGAGAACCAGCACCACAAGCGCCGGCACCAGTGGCCCTGCCATGCGGGCCTCCCCGCGCGGCTTCTGGCGTGGCTTTCCGGATCCCGCGCTTGCAGTCTTTCCCTCCGGCGAAGGACGTGCGCCGCCAGAGCCGGCGGACGAGGAACGCGCTGCCGGTGAGGGCACGATGCGCCAGCGCGGCGCCAGCGACTGCGCCCCCCGGTGCACTGTTACCTCGGCCGTTCCGTCGGCGAGCATCTCCATCAACAGAAAGAGATCGTTGGAACGGAAGAATCGCTGGTGCAGGCTGATCTCGTCATCGCGCAACACCGCGCCCGCGTGAGGATGCGCGACGAACCAGCCGAGAATCTGATCCTCGCTTCTGCCGGTCAGCTCGGGCAGCTCCGACAGGAAGTCTCTCAACCCGGCCACCTCGTCCTTCGTCAACAGAAATGAGGGCCCGCGCTGATGCCGGCACGGGATCGGGTGCCAGCTTCGCACGCGATGGGTGCCGCCCGAATACTCCCCAAGCAGCGCGCCGCCGGAACCCAAAGGAACAGGGCCCTTCGCCGCCATCGCGCACTCCCGGCGGATCGATTCCAGCAGCGCCGCCGGACACACGATCCGGCACTCCCCATCGCCGGACTCCCACGTCACCAGCCGTTCCGGCGCCTCTGCCGCGGCCTTCGCCCCTGCATTTCTGCCCGTCATCTCACGTTGAACCTTCGCCGCACCCGGCGCGCGCGGCGGGATCCCCGCGCCTCGCGATTCCCAGTGTACGCCGCCCTTTTGCATCCTTGCACCGCAAGTCGAATCCAATCACTCTGGATATTGGAGTGTGATGCGCCACATCTACACGGTCCAGACGGCAGCCTCGCTGGCCTTCGCCAGCCTGCGGGCCCACAAGCTCCGCAGCTTTCTAACCCTGCTCGGCGTCATCATCGGGGTCGGCAGCGTCGTGCTGGTCGGCGCGGCCATCGACGGTCTGGGCAACTACGCCGAACAGACCACCTCCAAGGTGCTCGGCAGCGAGAGCTTCCAGGTCGGCCAGCTCCTCCAGCGCGGCCGGCTCTCCCGCCGCGAACGGATCGAAAAGCTCCGCTACAACAAGCCCATCCGCGACGAAGACTACCGATACCTCCGGGCCAGCACCGGAGATCAGATCCTATACAGCCCGTACCGCTTCCGTGTCGAGGACCTCAAGCGCGACAACCGCATTCTCGAAGCCACCCAAATCATCGGGGTCTCCAGCGAAATGGCCGAAATCCGCGACTTCAGCCTCAGCGAGGGCCGCTTCTTCACGCCGCAAGAAGAGCAGGGCAAAGTGCCCGTCGCCATCATCGGCGAGGACGTCCGCCAGTTCTTCTTCCCCGACGTCACGCCCCTCGGCCAGACCCTCCGCATCTCCGGCATCGACTTCCAGGTCATCGGCGTCCAGGAAAAGATCGGCAGCTTCGGCGGGCAATCGCAGGACAATGTCGCCTTCATCCCGGCCACTGTCTTCGGCAAGCTCTACGGCCCCGAGCGCAACATGATCCTGTTCGCCCGCGCCCGCCCCGAGTCCGGCCTGACGCTGGAGGAGGCGCTCGACCTCACGCGCACCGCCCTTCGCAACCGGTACAAGACCCGCCCGGGCAAGCCTGACAACTTCGACACCCTGACGCCGGACTCGATCCGCGAATTCATCGAGCGCATCCTCGGCATCATCACCGCCGCCGTCGTTCCCGTCACCGCCATCTCGCTGGTCGTCGGCGGCGTTGTCATCATGAACATCATGCTGGTCTCGGTCACCGAGCGCACCCGCGAAATCGGCATCCGCAAGTCCATCGGCGCCCGCCAGAGCGACCTGCTGCTGCAGTTCCTCCTTGAAGCGGTCTTCCTCGCCGCCACGGGAGGCGTCATAGGCCTTGCCGGCGCCGCGCTGCTCGCCCGCATCGGCAGCCTCATCGCCGGCGTCGAACTTCGGGTCACGCTGCCTTACATCTTGCTGGCGCTCGTCGTATCCACGGTGGTCGGCGTCCTGTCCGGCCTGTATCCGGCCCGCAAGGCGGCCCGCATGGACCCGGTGGAGGCGTTGCGCGCGGAATGAAGCCCATCCGGGTCCATGTCGAATTCCGGGAGAACATCCAGATGGCGGTGGACGCCGTCTGGAGCCACCGCTTCCGCAGCGCCCTCACCATCCTTGGCATCGTCATTGGCATCTGCACCGTCGTCACCATCGGCTCGATCACGGCCGGCCTGCGCCAGGGCATCGTCACTTTTTTCGCCGAGTTCGGCCCGGACAACATCTTCCTCAACCGCTTCGACCGTGATCCCAACGCCCCCGGTTCCCCGAAGGAGCTCAAGCGCAAGCCTATCCTGCGCGAATACGCCGCCTACATCAAGGAGAACGTCCGCGCCGTCGAGGACGTGGCGCTTGAACTGTTCATCTCCTCGGAGACCAGCGGGCTGATCACCGCCAAGGTCCCCGGCTTCGAGACCGACAATCTGATGTTGGTCGGCTTCAGCGCCAACGCCCTCGACATCCAGCCCCGCGAACTGGCCGAAGGCCGCGTCTACACGCCGCAGGAGGAAGCCCGCGCCGCGCGCGTCTGCGTCATCGGGCCGCAGATCAAACAGTCTCTCTTCCCCGACGGCAACGCCCTCGGCCGCGTGATCAACGTCGCCGGGGCCGAATACACCGTCCTCGGCGTCTTCGCGGAAGCCAAGGGCGACTTCTTCGGACAAAACCGGCAGGACATGCAGATTGTCATCCCATACGAAACGGCGCGGCTGCGCTTCCCCACCGAGGAGCGTTTGATCCTCGTCTCCAAGGCGCGTCCCGGCATGCGAGAAGAGGCCTACGAGGAGATCCGCCAGCTCCTCCGGCGCCTGCGAAAAACCCCGCCGGGCTTGCCGGACGACTTCGGCCTGTCCACCACCGATCAGATCATCAAGCGCCTGGACAGCATCCTCAGCATGGTGGTGATCGTCTCCATCGCCCTTGCCAGCCTCGGCCTCATGGTGGGCGGCATCGGAGTCATGAACATCATGCTCGTCTCGGTCACCGAGCGCACCAAGGAGATCGGCGTCCGCAAGGCCATCGGCGCGCGGAAGTTCGATATCGTCGTGCAGTTCCTCACCGAGGCGGTTACCCTCTCCGGCATCGGCGGCCTGGCCGGCATCCTGATTGCCGCTCTGTTGACGCTGGCCGTGGGCAAGCTCGTACCGGCGCTGGCCGCGCCTGTCCCCGGTTGGGCCATCGCCATGGGCGTTATCGTGTCGGTCAGCGTCGGCATTTTCTTCGGGACTTGGCCCGCCATGAAGGCGGCCAACCTCGATCCCGTCGAGGCCCTGCGCTACGAGTGAGCCGGTGCCTCCTCAGTAGCCCAGTTCGCGCAACCTCTCCACCGTGAGCCGCTCCGGCCGCGCCTCCATCTGCTCCAGCAGCCGCTCCACATACTTGGCCAGGATGTCGGTCTCGAGATTCACGCGCACCCCGGGACGCGCATCTTTCAGCGTCGTATGAGCCCACGTGTGCGGAATCACAGCCACCGCGAACACCGGCCCGTCCACGCGCGCCACCGTCAGGCTGATTCCGTCCACCGCAACCGACCCTTTGAACACAAGGTACCGGGCCAGTTCCGCGGGCGCCTCCACTTCAAGCCACCAGTCGCCGCCCCCGCGCTCTTCCATCACTCGCACAACCCCCGTCCCGTCCACGTGGCCCTGCACGATGTGGCCGCCCAGCCTGCCCCCGGCCCGCAGCGCCCGTTCCAGATTCACGCGAGTCCCGCCCCGCGCCTCGCCCAGCGTCGAGCGCTCCAGCGTCTCCCGGCTCACGTCCGCCCAGAAGCCGCCGGCCTCGATCTGCGCCGCCGTCAGGCACACGCCGCTGACGGCCACGCTGTCGCCCTCGCGCAGGTCTTCCACCACACGCGCCGCCTCGAAGCGCAACCGCGAACCCTGCGCCCGCACCTCTAACGCCTGCACGCGGCCGACCTCTTCCACGATCCCCGTGAACATCACTCCCACGGTACAACGGCGCGCTGCCTCCCGGATCCTCGGTCCCCGCCTCGCCTGCCCTGCTTTGCGGGCGCCACGAACCGCGGTGCAACCCTGAGCGTCAATCTCCACCCGAAGATTTCCGCCACAGCGCGCGCGACAACTCCGCGTGCGGCCAAGCGGAGAACCTCACCGTCAGGAAGACAATCCATCCCCCGCCACAGGGCACCGCGCTTCAACGCATGGTAGAACGGCGTGCTTCACTGTGCCAAGCCTGCAGCGCCACCCTCAGCCGGGAGTCGAGCAAACACACTGATCCTCCACACGAAGGGGAAGAGGAATTTCTCCGGTGCCGGGCCAGACCTGCGCTGTTGTGGGTTTCGCGCCTTCGGGGTGCGGGAATGTCTTGAATTGTCGCGGGTTTTCTGGTCGGGCCGCCGGGATTTGAACCCGGGACCTCTTGCACCCCAAGCAAAAAATATCAACAACTTACGAGCATCGTGTACTGAAAACAAAAGAGTTACGGGTCCGCGATTTGGACCTGAATTTGGACCTAAACGCGGTTTGGACCTGGCCCGGACCTGAAAAGATGCTCGTGATGATCTGACCGTCAGCAGGCCGTCATCGCGTTCTGGTACTTCACGTGCTTCGCGCGCGCGGTCCTACGCCGATGCTGTTGTGGAGTCCGTTCGTGAATCACGAAAAGAAAAATTGGTTGCCCCATATATACGGCCGCGGAGCCCGGGGCCAATCGCGTCATGCGACCGGCGCCTTTCGAGTCTTTCGCTGCCGGACCATTTTGCCGCCCAGCGCACTGACGAATGCCCGCAGGTCGAGAGCCTCAACCCCTGGCGCCAGCGCTCGGGTCGGGGGGGCGGTCGTGGACTTCTGATGAATAACAGCCGCTCGGATCGGTGCGTGGTTTCCCATCGAGCGGCGCAAGGACTGAAGTGGCCCCGCCATGGCCGGCTGAACCGTCTTGGATGCTTTGCACTCGATCATCCACACACCGCCTTTGTCTGCCGGAAACAGGAAGTCGACCTCGAGCCCCTGCTGATCGCGGAAGTAATAGAACTCCTTGCGCCGGCCCTGATTGATCTGGTGTTTGAGAATCTCTGAGGCAACGAAACCTTCGAACAGAGCCCCGAGGAACGGCGATCGGTTCAGTTCAGCCTGCGTGGTAATCCCTAGAAGGTGGCACGCCAGCCCGGGGTCCATGATGTAAACCTTTGGCGACTTGATGAGGCGCTTGCCGTAATTTTCGAAGTAGGGCGGCACTAAAATGATCTGGCCCGTGATCTCCAGGACATGCAGCCACTCGCTCACTGTGGGGACCGAAACACCAAGCGGCGCGGCCAAGTCGGTCCGGTTCAGGATCTGTCCGTGCCGGCTGGCCAGCAGAGCCAGGAAGCGACGAAAAGTTGCCAGATCCCGGATATTCACGATCGCCCGAACGTCACGCTCCAGATAAGTCTGGATATACGAACTGAACCACAAGTCCCGCCCTTTGGGCCTGGCCAGCGCCTCCGGATAGCCGCCGACCAGGAGGTTGACGCGGCTGGTCTCCGCCAGGCTGAGCGGCAGCAACTGAAGGATGGCCGCCCGACCAGCCATGGACTCGGTGACGCCCTGCATCAGGGGCGCCTCTTGAGAGCCGGTGAAAAGCCACTTCCCCATGCCGGAAGGATTCTCGTCGATGCGTGTCCGGATGTACGCGAACAATTCGGGTACGTTCTGAATCTCATCGAACAGCGCGGGCAACCGGAGCGCTTCCAACAGACCGCGCGGATCGGCGCGCGCGCGGGCCTGCACGTCAGGATCCTCCAGCAGCACATAAGAAGCGCGCGGAAAGAGCCGTCGCAGTAGTGTGGTCTTTCCGGCGCGCCGTGGTCCGGTGACAACTACAGCGGGGAAACTGCGCGCAGCCTCCCGCACCGTCGGCTGGATCGCGCGCGGGATGAATCGCATATGAGAATTTTAAACCGTCACTTTATAATTCTCAAGATGCTGGCTCAGGCACTCAACGCCGGTCATGGTCATCTCGGCCTCCGAATTCCGCTCACCAAGAAGACAAATCCGGCTTCTCTATACATGAAGATCCCGCATGTGAAAACCGCGTGCTCATTGTCGCGACAGATCCCCTATCGAGACTCTGTCCTTCAGGCCAAGGTCATCCAGGCTTCGGCGCTCGCGAGAACTGAGCCACCTTTGCTCCCCAGATGTGACCCACCATTGCTTCATCTGAGTACCCACTGAACTGAACTCTGCTGACCGGCGCGGTGATCTGATGGATCACCGTGGCTGACGCTGGGAAGAGACCGTGCACGATCTGCCGGCGGTGGTTCCGGCCTGACTCGC